>BTVY01000003.1:0-204019 GCA_045863335.1 Candidatus Hydrogenedentota bacterium
TGCGGATTGCGGATTGCGGATTGCGGATTGCGGATTGCGGACTGCGGATTGCGGATTGCGGATTGCGGACTGCGGATTGCGGTGGGGTGGTGACATTGGGTGTGGTCAGCATGATCGGTCCCAGGTTGGCGTGGTCTGGGAGCATGGGCGTCCTGCCCGTGTTGAATCGTTGAGGGCCATGCCTGCGGATGATGCCGGGGCGAATCTGGCGATCGGGTCCAGCGACACGGGCGGGGACGCCCATGCTCCTTGGGGAAGTGGTCCGGGTGTTGCAGGGGGTGTTGGAGGCGAAGCCGGGGCCGCGTAGGAGGGCGGGTTTTCTTACCCGCCAATTTTTTGGGGTTGGCGGTTGGGCGGGTCGATTCAGCGAATAGGGAAGGGGCCAGGTTGAGTGAGATGAGAGTTTGTTGGGGGTTACCCATCAATGAGTTCTTGGCGTAGCGGGTTGGAAAACCCGCTCTCCTATTCGCGCGCGCGGTTGCGCGCCTTCCGGTCTGCCTCCGGTCCTCTTACTCCTCCGTCATGTCGGGGAAGGCGTCGATGGGGAACCGGTATGGCGCTGGGCCGAAGGGGGTCTCGTTGATGTATTTCGTCATGGTCCAGGGGGAGATTTCGCGGCGAGCGAATTGGAGCTTGCTCGAACGCATCATGTCGTTCATCGATCCCAGCACGGACCGGCTCGCCGTCTTCGCGATGACGATGCCGCCGGCGTACGGTGCGATGTGGCGCTCGTAGAGGTGACCGAACCCATCGTCCTGGAGATGTTCCTGCAACTTGGGGAGGAACTGCCGCAGATACTCGCAGGGAGACGTGATCCCACGGCCCGGCATCAACACGGAATACAGGGACGCAGCGTTCGTTGTGAGGATGTATTGCGCCCTCGCCGCCGTGAACACGTTGCCGTACCAGACCAGATGGGGCCGCGAGTCGGAAGCCAATGGCACCAACTCGGGCACGCGCAGCTTCCGGGCGAGCTTGCCGGTTGCGTGGAGGATTAAGGAGCTTTCGCTGTCAAATGCGTCTTGTGGCATAACTCATTCTGGCATTTTGGTGGCGTCCAGGCCAACGTGCGGATCACGGTCTGACACAACCTTCTCCGTCTGGGGTAGGGTAATGCCCTTTCAGGGCGTGCATTCTCTCGAACTCCAGTCCCAGGGCGTTGCCCTGGGCTGTCCTGTTTTTGCCCCTTCGGGGCAGTCCAACTGACACGGACTCGGTTAAAGGGAAATCCCAGCTGCTGAATTTCGATATACACTTACTACATGTTGGAAGCCGGCGTTAGAACGAGAAATATTTTCGAGAGGAGCCGTTTTGGAGAAGTTCCAAGTTCCACAACGGAAGTCGTCGTGCAGTGTCGTCCTGCGTTCTGGTATCGTATCGCGGATTTCGCGTGTGCGCCCTACGCAGTGGGGAAGCGCGGACCGCCACAGTATCGAGGGGAAGAGGAATGAGCGCCACGACCGCCACCGCTACGGCGACGACTACCGTTGCCACCGACGAAACCCGCACGATCACGCCGTCGCGGACCTTGCCTCAACGGCTGGTTTCGTTGGACGCCTATCGCGGGTTTGTCATGTTTCTTATGATGGCCGAGGTGCTGCGTCTGCACTCCGTGTCGGAGGCGTTTCCTGAGAGCGGGTTCTGGGGGTTCCTGGCCTATCATCAGTCGCACGTGCCCTGGGTGGGGTGTTCGTTGCACGACCTCATTCAACCGTCCTTCTCCTTTATCGTGGGTGTTGCGCTGCCGTTCTCCATTGCGGCGCGGATGGCGAAGGGGCAGACGCGGACGCGATTGAGTCTGCACGCGTTCTGGCGGGCGTTCCTGTTGGTCATTCTGGGCGTGTTTCTGCGGTCCACGCACGCGCAGCAGACCTACTGGACTTTTGAGGACACGCTGTCGCAGATCGGTTTGGGCTACGGGTTCCTCTTCCTTCTGGGGTTCCGGAAGGTGTGCGATCAGTGGATCGCCCTCGGCGCGATCCTGTTCGGATATTGGCTGGCCTTTGCGTTGTACCCCTTGCCCGGACCCGATTTCGACTGGGCGGCCATCGGGCTCAGTCCCGGCGCGCCGGACCAGCTGAGCGGGTTTGCCGCGCACTGGAACAAGAACACCAATGTCGCATGGGCCTTCGACCAGTGGTTCCTCAATCTCTTCCCGCGTCAGGAGCCCTTCATCCGAAACGGGGGAGGCTACTCGACGCTGAGTTTCATACCCACGCTGGCCACGATGATCCTGGGGCTCATCGGCGGCGAAGTCTTGCGCAGCGAACGGACGCCGAATCAGAAGATTCGCTGGATGGTCGTTGCCGGAATCGCGACTCTGTTTGCGGGCTGGTTGCTGGGCGCGCTCGGGATTTGCCCCGTGGTCAAGCGGATCTGGACGCCAAGCTGGGTGTTGTTTAGCGGCGGCTGGTGTTTCCTGTTGCTGGCATTGTTCTATGCGGTCATCGACAAGTTCGACATCAAGAAGTGGAGTTTTCCGCTGGTGGTCATTGGGATGAACTCTATCGCTGCGTACTGCATCGCACATCTCTTTGACAGCTTCATTCACGAGAATCTCAAGATCCATCTTGGACAGGACTTCTTCAAACTCTTCGGGCCGGGATACGAAGCGTTCTTCCACGGCGCGACGGTTCTGTTGGGATTCTGGCTTATCCTGTTTTGGATGTACCGCCGGCGCATTTTCCTGCGCATTTAGTTTAGGGAAGGGAACATCCCCCTAAATCCCCCTTCAAAGGGGGACTTTAATCGGCATTCCGTACGATTCTTGAGAAGGCTTAGCGTTCAGGACACTCGTTTCGTTCATGAAAGGACGTTATCGTGATTCCAATTCTCATTGCAGTTATCGCGGCGGTTGATTTTCCGGCTGACCTTGTCGAGTTCACCGCGTATGATGGCAATCCTGTGTTTAAAGGCGCGGGACCCGGTCATTGGGATGAACGCATCCGCGAACGGGGCTGGATTATGTACGAGGACGGCCAATACCACTTGTGGTACACGGGCTACGCCGGGTCCGAAGACGCGGCAAAGCAACTCGGTTACGCGACGTCGCCCGACGGGATCACGTGGACGCGCTATCCGGGTAATCCCATTTACGATGCCCATTGGGTGGAAGACATGTGCGTGGTGAAGCGCAACGGCACGTACTACATGTTCGCTGAAGGCCAGGACGATCAGCCCCACCTGCTTACCTCGACGGACCGAATCCATTGGACTCGCGTGGGGCAACTCGACATTCGCAGTACGAATGGCAAACCGATTCCGCCGGGACCCTACGGCACGCCGGCGGTGTTCATCGAAAACGGCAAGTGGCATCTCCTGTACGAACGGAATGACGAGGCGATTTGGCTCGCCACGTCGAGCGATGCGTTGCATTGGACTCACGTCCAGGACGACCCCGTCATGGTGCCCGGTCCGGATGACTACGACTTCCGTATGATCGCGATCAATCAGGTAGTCAAACGCGACGGCCGTTACTACGCCTACTACCACGGTCTCGTCCGAGACTCGAAACCCGAAGAGTGGACGACGTGTGTTGCCGTTTCCGACGACCTGCTCCACTGGACGAAATTCCCCGGTAACCCCATCCTTCGCGACAACAAGTCCAGCGCCGTCCTCGTCGAGTCTCCAGACGGCCCGCGGCTTTACACCATGCACCCCGCCGTATGCCTGCACACGCCTGCGGAATAGCGCGGGATACGACGCTGTTGGCTGAATCTGTTATTCTCCCCTTTTCTCTCGTGCGTTGTTGTTTTTTGTCTACGCACTAAAACATGAACAAGGAGACGTTGGCCCTTATTGGGCAACACCATGGCGAAGGCGGTGATTGGACAGAAGGCGGAGCAACGTATCGCGGGGGACGCCGCGCGGGCCATGGTGGTGGCGATCGAGGAGGTCGGCGGGCGGGAGGTGTTTTTTGCGGGGACGTTGAACGCGGAGGGGGTCGTGATCCGCGTGCGGGTTTGGGCGCGGGGGACGGAAGGCGCGGTGCCGGCGGTCATGGAGGGATTGCAGAAAGGCGAGGTCGTCATCCACAACCATCCTTCGGGGAACATTGCGCCTTCGGATGCGGATCTGCAATTGGCGTCGGTGTTCGGGTTCAATGGGCATGGCGTGTACATCGTGGACAACCGGGTCACGCGGGTTTATGTGGTCGTGGAACCCTTTCTCGATACCGACCGCAAGCCGCTGGACGCGGATGAACTGGCGGATTTCCTACGGCCCGGGACGCGATTGGCACGGTCCATCGAACATTTCGAAGTCCGGCCGCAACAGGTGGACATGATGCGCCACGTGGCGCGGGCCTTCAACGACAACGGAATCGCCGTGGTCGAGGCGCCGACGGGCGTCGGGAAGACGATGGCGTACCTGTTGCCGGCGGTGTTGTGGGCGAGGCGGAACAAGGAACGGGTGGTCATCTCCACGAAGACGATCAACCTTCAGGAACAGATCATCGAAAAAGACATCCCCGTGTTGCAGCGCTGCATGAAGGACCCGGTGTCCGCGGTGCTGGTGAAGGGACGGGGCAACTACCTGTGCCGGCGGAAACTGGAGCGGGCCCTGTCCGAGGCGACTCTTTTCTCCGACGAGAACGAGGAGCAGGGCTTGCGGGCCATTGCGGAATGGGCGGAGAAGACCGAAGATGGCAGCCTCTCCGATTTGCCTTTCGTGCCGGGCCGGGGTCTGTGGAACGCGGTGTGCTCCGAGGCGGACACCTGCCGCCTGTCGAACTGTCCGAACCCCGGCAAATGCTTTCTCGGGAAGGCGCGGCGCGACGTGGCGAAGGCGGACATCCTCGTTGTCAATCATCACATGCTGTTTTCCGACCTCGCCATCAAACGGGAAGCGGGGAGTTTTACGGCGTCGGCGGTGCTGCCCTCGTACCGGCGCGTGATTTTCGATGAGGCCCATAACCTCGAAGACTCCGCGACGGAGTATTTTGGAATCGAGGTGACCCGGCTTGGTGCCATGGCGCTGATCGGGCGTTTCGTTCGCAGCGAGCGCAATCACGAACGGGGACTGCTGCCGTATCTCAAGCTGAAATTGCAGAAAGACCCCAATGGCCCGCGGGGGTCGGCGTTTGAAGAGATCCTCGACCTCATCGATAACCGGTTGTTGCCCGCGCTGGCGGCGTCGCGCGAGGCGTTGATCGTCGTATTCGAGGCGATCCGATCGCTGACAGCGGAGCGGTGCGGTCAGGTGGGGCGCGACGTGAAATGGCGGCTCACGCAGGAGGTGCTCGACGATTCCGAGTTGCGCGAGATTCACCGGGTCTACGCGTTGCCCGCCGTGGAAGAAATCATGACCGCGGCGCGCATGGCGACCACGCTGGCGACGCGCATCCGCGAAATCCCCAAGCCGGACGACGGCAGCGAGTCGCCGTTTTTGACGGAGCTATTGCAGCTTGAAGCCTTCCGGGACCGGCTGGTCCGACTCGGCAACAACCTCGCCGAAGGCACCAACGAAAAGCTCGAACCAAACACCGTCCGCTGGATCGAGATCGACGCGGAGAACAAGAACATCGTGCGCATCGTGCGGTGCCCCTTAGAAGTAGGGGAGCCCATGGCGGAATGGGTGTACAGCAACCTCAAGACAGTCGTCATGACCTCCGCGACGCTGACCGTGCGGCGCAATTTTGATTACCTGTTTTCGCGCATCGGGCTGGACCGGGTCGAAGAACCTACGCCGGACGAGTTGGAACTGGATTCGCCCTTCGACTTCGCGAGCCAGGCGCTGCTTTGCGTGCCGACTGATATTGCCGCGCCGGACGAGCGGAGCTTTCTGGAGGAGTCGGTCGACCATATTCGGGAGATCTTGTCAATCACCAGGGGGCATGCTTTCATTCTCTTTACATCCTTCTATGCACTTGATTTCGCCCATCGCCGCTTGGAGACCGAATTGAAGACGCAGGGCATCACGCCGCTCAAGCAGGGCAGCGCCGCCCGGGGGCAGCTCATCGAGCGGTTTCGGTCCGACGCGGCGAGTGTGTTGTTCGGCACCGACAGTTTCTGGGAAGGGGTAGATGTTGCGGGCGATGCGCTGCAATGTGTTATCCTCCAGAAACTTCCGTTCCGAGTGCCCACAGAGCCCGTGTTGGAGGCGCGCGCTGAGGCCATCGACGCGCGCGGCGGCAATTCGTTCATGGACTACACCGTTCCCCAGGCCGTGGTGAAATTCCGGCAGGGGTTCGGGCGGTTAATCCGGCGAAAGACCGATCGCGGGGCCATCGTCGTCCTCGACAAACGGGTCATGACCAAACGGTACGGGAAGTTGTTTCTGGAGTCGCTGCCCGGTGCGCGGCTCGTGTCCGGACCCCGGCGCGGGGCGTATCTTGCGTTGCGGAACTTTTTCGACGGGGTCGAGGAGCGGATCGCGGAGCCGGTGGATGAGCCGGTAGACCTGCAATAGGATTCAACACGCATGGACAAACCGCTGTACCCTGAATATGGAGAAGGGGGCGATTTTATCGGCGCGCGGCGGATGCGGCGGGCGTTTCGCTGGTGCGTCGGCGCTGTCTTTCTGTTCTCCGCGCTGCTTTGGTTCGGCGAGCACTTTCTGCGTTACGACCATGCGGAGCGGCTCTACCTTGCGGCGTTGACTAAAGCGCCCGAGGCGGGCCGCAACTTCCTGCGGCAAGCGGTCGTTCACGATCGCAAGACCAACGAGTTCCCGTCGGCGAAATACATCGAGGCCTTGGCGGAGCGAGAAGAAAGCGATCTGATGCTCCCCACCTACGACGACGCGTACACCATCGACTCCGACAATTCGGCCCTCGCTATCCGGTACGGGTGCCGGTTGTTCCACGAGGGACAGGTCGTGAGTGCGCGTCTCCGGTTTCGCGAGGCGGCCGAACTGGCGCCGCGCAATCAGTTACCGGTGTATCTGGAAGCCGCAGTGATCCCCTGGCTGGACGCGGAGAACGAAGACCTCGAACCCAGCATGGCGCTCATTTCGCGCGGGAACGGAATGTTCGGTGCCGTGTCATTCCCGCGGCCGCTCTGGTCGCCGGTTCTGCCGCAAAGCGGGTACTGGTACAACAATCTGCGGCGGGAGGTCGTGCAAGATTGCAGCACCCCGATCTACCGGTTCGCCAACCTCGTGTTCAGCCGTGCGGACGTGGACATCACGGAAGGGAATTTGGACCTGTGGGACGACCGGCTCGAAGCCCTTCGGTTCATGGGGGTTCGGATTGCGGAAGGGGCGTTAGATCGAAGCGGAGACGGTCCGGTGGAGCTTTCTGCGGGAGGCATTCAACAGTTGTCGCTCGGTCTGACCCTCATCGGCCGCGCGCTTGAACAGGAGAAGCGGATCCGGGAGAAATCGGGCGCGTCGGCCGACTCCGATATGGACCGTTTGGCCGTTCGGGTGCAGGAGCAGTTCGCCGAGATTCAGGCCTTTGAGGCGAAGCGGCAGGAGGTCATCCGCGCCGAGCGTGAGAAATACCGATTTCCAATCCGGATCAGTCTGAAGACACTCGCATTTATTTCGTGCGTATACGTTGTCGTCTACATGGTTTGCAAAGTCCTGCGGGTATCCAGTGTGGCTCACAACATCGGGCACGCACGGTCTGGACGGTTCGTGCTGGGCTTGTGGGGTCTGTGTGCCCTGGGGCTACTGACCTTGTTTTCGCTGGTACAACGCATGTCGACAGGCGCCATGCCGGCGGAGAGTGCTTGGTCGGTCTTCTGGTGGTTCCTCGTCTCAGGCGCGTCCCTGTTTGGCCTGGTTTATCCGAGGTTGGTGCTCCCGCGAGTGGCGGATGTCCAGGAAATTTCAGACTCGCCGGGGAATGCGGTCGCGGAATCTGCCACGATTCGAGGACTGTATCGGGCGGCGTATCTGTCCCTTTCCCGGCGGTATCTGGGGATTATGTTCGGCGTGACGTTGTCGGCAATTTGCATCTGGGCGGTGGGGTATCGAATCTTCGTTTCCGTGTATCCTTGGGAAGTCGAGCTTTTAGCCGTCGGCTTGCGGGACGAAGAGTTTGAACTGGTTCGCCAGGTGTTGGCCATCCTCGCCCCGTGATAGGGGAGCAAATTTCCAGTTTCTAGCAGATCGGCGCGTCGCTGTCCGAGGACCCTGGCTGGACCATATTCTGGTTGTCATTTGACAAAACGCCCGAAACGGGGCTATAATTTTTGAGAAGGTGCGCAATCTGCGAATATGAGATCGGAATTCCCGTTCCGCTACGGCTACTTTTGGGAGGTATTCACACGTGAGTGACCGCGAACAAAAGGCTTACACCACGTTCGAGGCGGCAAAGATTTGCCACGTTACCCACCATAGCATCAAGAACTGGATTAAGCAGGGGTTGATTAAGGCATCCCGGACGCCCGGCGGCCACTATCGCATTCTCGAAGAGGATTTGGACAGCTTTCGTGAGCAATACGATATGTTTCCGCGCGACAAGGCCTCGAGCAAGAAGCGGGTCATGATCGTGGATGACGACCCCGATGCGTTGAGCCTCATGGAGAAAATCCTGACGGACGAGGGCTTCGAGCTGATCAAGGTGAGCAATGCGACAGAAGTGGGTTTGAAGTCCGCGCAGTTGTCACCGGACCTGATTCTATTGGATTTCCTCATGCCGGAGATCAACGGCTTTGAAGTTACCAAGGCGCTTCGCGAGAACGAGTTGACTCGGTCGACGCCGATCATGGCCGTGACCTGCCTTTCCAAGGAGCAGGATATCGAGCGGATATTCTCGTGCGGGGCGGACGAGTACCTCGCCAAGCCCTTCAAGGTTGACCAGTTGCTGGACAAGGTGCGAGAATTAATCGGTCGGGGCCGCATGGTAGAGTAGCCCCACCGAGGAGAACATGCCTGGTACTGCCCCACGCCGCGGAATAGAACGTAAGATCCTTACGTCCATTCTATCGTATTCGATCATTCCGCTGGCGATCGTCATGCTGCTCGGCCTCTATATCGCGCGGCAAGGCCAGGGCAATTCCGTGGAGCAGACGCTCCTGACGGCAGCCCAAAAAACCGCCAGTGGACTTCGGATCGCGGCGTTGAGCCAGCTGAGTTCCGCCCGGAATCTGGCCCTGGATTCCCGGGTGGTGGCGGCGCTTACGCCAAACGCCCAAGGCAAGCCAAGCATCCAGAGTTCGCAGAACGCACAAACGGTACTTCGGGAATACCTGATGCAACGCACGGGCCCCGAATCTCCGGATTCCTTACCCACCATGATCGCCCTGTACGACGCCCACGGCGAGATCATCATGAGCACACAGCCGTTGCCCGAAGGCATCGGCGATCATCCAGAGTGGCCGTGGACGGTTGAAGAAGCGCAGTACGTGGATTTCGCCAACCGGGCTGAGCCGAAACGGTATGTGGCCCAGACGGCGGCGCCGGTTCGCTCGCTCCACCAGCGGGACAAGATCGGGTACGTTTCGACGGTCATCGACATCACGCCCCTCCTCAAATTCGCGTTGGGGTACGACCCCTACCGCGACAGTTCGCCGTCCAAGTCCGACTTGTTCCAGGTCGCCTACGTCGATCGCGCGGGCGAGATGAAGGTGACCCGGCTGGAGGGGTCGTCCGAATCGAGTGACGCGATGTTGACGGAACGGGTGCCGCTGGACGATCGGATCGCGCGCATCCTGGTAAACCACTCGACCAGCAATTCCGGCACGATACGGCCGGTTTGGTTTGCCCCGCCGGGGTCCATCAGCGACTCGTTCGTAGCCTATGACCGGCTCTTCGACGGGGAGAACGTGTTCATCCTCGTCAGCCGGTCCGCTGCCGATGTGTACTGGATTATCTACCTCTCGGGCATGGCTGCGGTCTTGGGCAGCATTGTGCTCATGGTGTTCTTGTGCTTGAACGCGTATCGCAACGTACACAACAACATCGTACGTCCCGTGCTGTTGCTCAACGAAGGGGCCCAGATCATCGGGCAGGGCGACCTCGAACTGAAGCTCAAGATTGGAACCGGCGACGAAATCGAGGAGTTGGCGTCGTCGTTCAACAAGATGGCGCTGGCGCTCAAACGGAACATCCGCCAGCTCGAGGAGTCAGAAGAAAAGTACCGCAGCCTGGTCACTTCCATGCGGGACGGGATCTTTCAAACCGATCCGGAGGGAGTTATCGGGTTCATGAACCCGGCGGGCGTCGAGGTCTTCGGATTCGGGAGCGTAGACCAGGCTCTAGGGCAGAGCATCCGTGAGATGTTTCTCGAACCCGACGATCTCGCGCGATTCAATCAGGCGCTCGCAGAGGAAGGATTTGTCGAACGGACGCGGGTCTGGATGAAGCGTCAGGACGGGCGATCGATTTGTATCGAGCTGTCGGGCAACCTGATGCACGACGACGAGCACGCGGTGATAGGTGTTGAGGGCATCTTCCGCGACGTTACCAAGAGCATCCGGCTCGAGCATGAGGCGCGGGATCGCGCGGAGCGGCTCAGCGCGATCAATCAGATTGCCAACGTCATCAACTCCAGTCTCGAAGCGGGCCGGCTCTACGAGAGCCTGGTCGTGGAGATCAAGAAGCTCATCGATTTCGATTATGCGGAACTGGCGCTGCTGAACGAGTCAGGCCATGCATTCATCGTGCGGCAACTTTGGCCCGAACACGGCGAGGAAGAAACGCGGGAGTATAAGGTCGACGACGAGAGCAACTGCTCGTCCTGGGTCGCGGAACGTAAAGAGTGTCTTCTCGTCGACAATCTGGCGGAGGATGGAGGTACGTTTGCCGGGCAGTTCCCGGCGGGAACGCGCAGTTGCGTGTGCATTCCCTTGTACGCAACGGGGCGCATCATCGGCACGTTGAATGTGGGATCGAATCGCGAGGCCGCGTTTACCAAACACGACGTGGAAGTGTTGGAGCAAGTTGCGCCCCACGTTGCGGTGGCGATCCGGAATGCGCAGTTGCTGGAGAATCTCCAGCTTTCCCTCGAGGAGGTGACTCGCGCCCGCGAGAAGCTGCATGACGCGAATGAAGAGCTGAAGACGCTGGACGAGATGAAGACCAATCTCTTGTCCAACGTGTCGCACGAACTTCGCACGCCACTGGTCGCCGTCATGGGGTACACCGACATGATTTTCAACGGAAAAGTCGGGCCGGTGAACGAGGTGCAGAAGGACTATCTTGGCATCAGCCTGCGCAATATCGAGAAGCTGGTGACGCTTATCGAGAACCTGCTGGACTTTTCCCGGCTTCACCGGGGGGCGGAGACCCTCGTGTTCGGCACGTTCGACCTGACCGAGTGCGCGCGGCTGAGCATGCAGATTGTTCAGCCCGTCGCGGACGGGCGCGAAATCGAGCTGGAACTTCTTGCCCCGGAAGACCCCGTTTTCGTCGAAGGCGACAAGGGGAAGATGGGGCAGGTTTTCAACAACCTGCTCTCCAACGCGGTGAAGTTCAATCACAAAGGCGGTACGGTGACGGTGGAGATCCGGCCCACGACTACGAGCGTGGACGTGGAGGTGCGCGACACGGGTATCGGCATTCCAGAGGAAGCTCTGGACAAGGTGTTTACCCGCTTCTACCAGTACGACAGTTCATCGACGCGCAAGTACGGTGGGACCGGAATCGGGCTGTCCATTGCGCAGGATATCGCCCGGTTGCACGGCAGCCGGATTGTCGTATCAAGTGAAGTTGGGAAGGGCAGCACGTTCCGATTCTCGCTGCCGTTGCGGGAGGCCCGTGTACGGGATGGCGGAGATGGTAGTCTGGACGAAGGCATTCCGCCGGGCACCCGGCTGCTGGTTGAACTGGTCACGAACGACCGCTCGTTGAGTATGCAGATTCGAACATTGCTGATGGCCGAAGGCATGGACGTCATTCATGCCTTGAACGGAAGTCATGCCGTAGTGTTGGCGCACCGGCACAGCCCGGACTGCATCATCGTGGACACGGAGTCGTCTGAAAAGGGCAACGAGATCGTCGATACGATTCTGGCGGAACCCGATTCGGCGGATCTTCCGGTAATCATGTTGACGAGCGACGACGAGTTGTATGGCCGGTACGAGGCGCTGGTCGCGGCGCGAATCAAACGGACGTTTCGTAAGAGCGCGTTGCTCAGCGCCATTCATTACGCGGTAGGCCGTGCAGTAGGCACGACGGAGCCTGCGGGGCATCGAATTCTGTGCGTCGACGACGACACGGAGATCGTGACGTTTATGATGCGCTGCTTGGAGTCGGAGGGCTACGACATCGCGCAGTGCAGCACCGGCGAAGAGGCGATTAAACTGCTTTCCGGCGGGGACTATGGACTGGTGCTGCTTGACATCGCCATGCCGGGAATGGACGGCTGGGAGACCTGCCGCCGGATTAAGTCCGATCCGGGCACTGCGGCGATCAGTGTGTACATGGTTACCGCCAAACCGATCGACAGCGCTTCACCGCAGTTCCGGCGGAGCGGGGCCGACGGATATCTTCTGAAACCATTCCATGCGGAAGACCTCCTTGAACTGGTGCAGGGACTTCCGCTTCTTCGCGCGACGAAAGAGGCCTAGTTCGTGTCCACATCCGGTCAATTGGCGCTCGCGGGGCGCCCGTTCCGAACGATCCTGCGTTATAACAAGCGGTACTGGAAAGCTTACCTGCTGGGTAGCGTCCTAGCCATGTTGTTTTCCCTGTTTAGTCTCGCCATGCCGCTGGTTATGCAGATCGTCGTCGATGATTTCACGAACGAGACCATGACGCGGCCCAAGCTTTGGGGATACTTCAGCGCCTTGATCGTTCTCGCAGGTGTTGTCGGAATCCTGCGCTACTTCGAGCGGATGATCATGATTCGCGCATCGCGCAAGTTTGAGTACGACCTTCGCAACGACTACTTCCAGAAGATTCAGACGCTCTCGCAGGATTTTTTTCACCGGACCCAAACCGGCGAGATTATCGCGCGGGCGACAAACGACTTGAATTACGTGCGCGCGCTGATCGGCCCTGGCGTCATGGGAACGGTGGACATGCTGCGCTTGCCGTTCACCATGGCGTTCATGATCTATCTGAGCGGGCACCTCACGCTCGTGTCCCTTATACCACTGCCTTTCGTTTCACTGATGGTCTATGGCTTCGTCATGGCCATGCACCATCAGTCGAAGCGCGTGCAGGATCAGTTTGGCGTGGTGAGTTCCCGCGCGCAGGAGAATCTGGCGGGCGCCCGCGTCGTGCAAGCCTATGGTATTGCGGATCGCGAGTTGCGCGAGTTCAGCCGGGAGTCCCGCACGTACATGCGCGAGAACTTCAAGCTGTCCATGATCATGTCCTTCGCGTGGCCCATCATCAACTTGATGGTGGGCGCCACCATCCTGGTCGTGCTCTGGCGCGGAGGCAACATGGTCATCGCAGAGACGGAAGTCAGCCGGTTGACGTGGAATGGCGGGCTGATTCACGAAACGGTCGTGTTCTCACTGGGAGACCTTACCGCGTTTTTGTGGTGCATGCTGCTGCTCGCGTGGCCGTTGGCGGACTTCGGCTGGGTGTTGACGCTTTACCAGCGCGGCGCGGTCAGCATGAACCGGATTTCGGACTACCTGACCTTGACGCCTACGATTCGCGATACGGACGCAACGGATCACTCGGTTTCGGGTATTGAGGGACGCATCCGTTTCGACGATGTGTCGTTCTCGTACGACGGGCGCGAGGCGCTCGGTGGCATTGACTTTCATGTGGAGCCGGGGCATACGCTGGCGATTGTAGGGCCGACTGGTTCAGGAAAATCGACGATTGTGTCGCTGCTGACGCGCGAGTACGACCCAACGAAGGGGAGTGTGCTCATAGACGAGATGGATGCTCGCCGGATCCCGTTGCGCGTTTTGCGCGGCGCCATAGGTCATGTGCCGCAGGACACCTTTCTCTTCTCCGACACGATTCGAGAAAACATGACGTTGGGCCGTTCCGGCGCCAGCGATGCGGACGTCGCGGAAGCGGCGGACGTGGCACAGCTCAGCGATACCATCCAGTCATTGCCGGATGGATACCAGACGCTGTTGGGAGAACGCGGCGTAAACCTGTCCGGCGGACAGAAGCAACGGCTGGCCATCGCCCGCGCTATTGTGCGGGACCCTGAAATCCTCATTCTGGACGACGCTTTGTCGAGCGTGGATACGCATACCGAGGAGGAAATACTGCAGCGGCTGAAGGAGGTCATGGCGAACCGGACGAGCGTCATTATTTCGCATCGCGTTTCGACGGTGCGCCATGCCGACCAGATTATCGTCATGGAACAGGGGCGCATTGTGGAACGCGGCACGCACGCGGAATTGACTGCGCGAGGCGGGTTGTACGCGGAGATGTATGAGCGGCAGTTGCTGGAAGACGCGCTGGAGGACGAGGCGTGAGCGACGGATACCATGTCGAGGACGAAGTCGAGCAGCGCGCATACGACGGAAAGTTGATGCGCCGGCTCCTCGCGTACGTGAAACCGTATCGCGCGCTCATCGTCGTTGCCGTTGCGTTGCTCCTGGTCGCCGCGCTCGCGGGGAATCTGGTTCCCTGGTTGAACATGCGCGCCATCGACGCCTGCATCAATAATCCCGAGCGGGTTCATTTGATGGAGCAGATTCAGCAGGCGGATGGTGAGCCTTCCGCCGAACTGCTGGCCCAGCATGACGCCCTGGCTGCCGCCGACCGGAAACGCCTTTTGTCGTACATCGGGTTTATCGGCGCGTTCATGTTGCTGGAAGCGTTCACGCGCTATCTCCAGATGGTGATCGTGGCGTATGTGGGCCAGAAGACTATGTTCGAAATGCGGATCGGTGTCTTCGATCATCTTCAGCGCATGTCGTTGCAGTTCCTGGATCGGAATCCGGTGGGACGTCTACTGACGCGTGTAACCAACGACGTGGAGAAAATCCAGGCGACCATCGTGACCGGCATGGTGGAGGTCGCGAGCGATCTCTTTACGATCGTGGTTGTGCTGGGTTTCATGCTTTGGGTGAATTGGCAGCTTACGTTGGTTGTGCTGATCACGGTTCCGTTCGTGTTTGCCACGAGCATGGTGTTCCGCAAGTTCGCGCGCGTTTCCTATCTCGAAATTCGTAGGAAAATTGCCGGTCTCAACGCGTACACGCAGGAAATCGTCAGTGGAATGCGCGTCGTGCAACTGTTCGGCCGCGAAGATACCACCTTCGAAGCGTACCGCCGTCGGAATGCGGATCACCGGGACGAGTGGTTCCGGCAGGTGCGCAATTACGCCGTCTATTTTCCGGTGATCGATTTCCTGGGCACCTTTGCGCTGGCGCTGATCATCCTCTATCACGGTTCGACCATTCTCGGGTATCAGCTCACGGGGGAGCGCGCCATCGAGATTGGTACCTTCATCGCCTTCGTACAGTGGGCGGAACGCCTCTTCGGACCGGTGCGCGCCCTGGCCGACCGGTACAATCTGCTGCTCGAGGCCATGGCCTCGTCGGAGCGGATCTTCGGGTTGCTGGATACGCCGGAGGGCATCGCCAACAAACCGGACGCGGTGACGCCGGAGCGCCTCCAGGGCGCGGTGACATTTGAAGATGTGTGGTTCAGTTACATGCCCGGGCAACCCGTGCTGAAAGGGATCAATCTCACCATCCAGCCCGGCGAACGGGTCGCGATCGTGGGGCACACGGGCGCGGGCAAGACCACCTTTATCAATCTGCTCAGCCGGTTTTATGACATCGACAGCGGCCGCATAACGGTAGACGGCGTGGACGTGCGCGATTACGACAAAACGGAACTGCGGCGGCGGATTGGCATCGTGCTTCAAGACGTGTTCCTGTTCTCCGGGACGGTCGAGCAGAATATCCGCCTCGGTAATGAAAGCCTGTCGGATGAGCGGTTGCGGGAGTGCGCGCAGTATGTCAATGCGGCGCCGTTTATCGAACGCCTTCCGGGGGACTATCAGTATGATGTGGGCGAACGCGGCTGCAACCTGTCGACGGGGCAGCGGCAACTGCTGGCCTTTGCCAGGGCACTGGCGCACGACCCGCAGATCCTCGTGTTGGACGAAGCGACTTCAAGCGTGGACACGGCGTCGGAAACGCTGATTCAGGACGCGATCCTCAAGTTGATGGAGAATCGCACGTCGATTGTGATTGCCCATCGCCTGTCCACCGTGCAACATGCGGACCGGATCATCGTGATGCATCATGGTGAGATTCGCGAGATGGGCACCCATCAGGAGTTGTTGGCGCAGCGGGGGCTTTACTACACCTTGTATCGCCTGCAATACAAGGATCAGACGAGCGCCGCCTGACGTTTGGACGATCGATTTGGAAGTTCTTTCCCGCTGCGTTACTCTTAGTAGTCCAGCGTTTTCAGGTGGACATTAAGGAGACGTATCATGACCGCACTATTTGTACTGGTAAGCTTAGCGGCCCTTCAGGGGGACGAATTGATCGTTTCGACCAATGATCTCGCTTCGATGCAGGACGTCCTGGTCGTGGACGCGCGACCGCGCGATCTCTACACCGCTGCGCATATCCCCGGCGCGGCCAGTATGGATGTCGACAGCCTGGCGGAGAATCGGGGAAGCGTGGCTGGCCTGCTGCGCCCCCTGCCGGAGGTTCGCCGGAGCTTGAGCCAGGCAGGGATCGATCCGTCCAAACATATTGTCGTGTACTCCGAACTGGATTCCGCCGACGACTTCAAGACGGCGACGCGGCTATTCTGGATCCTCGAGTATTTGGGGTACGAGCGTGTGTCCATTCTCGACGGCGGCTTCGCGAAGTGGAAGGCGGAAGGGCGGGACACTGCGCAGGGGCCATCGACAGTGGAACCGGTGAAGATCCCTAAACTTTCCGTGCGGGAAGACCGGCTCGCCACGACCAAGGAAGTTCAGGAGGCGGTTGACTCCAAGTCCGCCGCGCTCGCGGATCTGCGGTCTCCCGAGTATTACTGCGGTGAGAAGAAGGCGGAGGTGACTCAGGAAGCGGGGCACATCCCGTCGGCTTCCAATATCCCTGCGGACGACTTTGTGTCGGGGAGCGACGGCACAGTGAAGTCGTGGGAGGAATTGCAGGCGTTGATGCAGAACGGCGGGGTATCGGAGAACGACCCGGCGATTATGTACTGCAACACGGGCCGGTCGGCAAGCGTCGGTTATTTCGTTCTGCGGCGTATGGGAAATGAGAACGTGTCCTTGTATGACGGTTCGATGTCGGAGTGGACGGCGAAACGGAAGGATGTGGAAACGTCTCCGGCTGGCGCGAAGGAGTGAGCGGCGGTTTAGCCTATCGTGTTTAGGATGCCTGGAGGAGAACGGGCGTCCCGCCCGTTTAAACCCATGGGCTGGAAGCCCATGACACCTCGAATCATGGCCTGGAAGGCCATGGCACCTCGAATCACGGGCTGGAAGCCCGTGGCACCTCGGGGTAGGAAGTTTGGGTTCAGGAGAGTTTGATTTATGCAGTATCGCCGGTTTGGAAAGACGGAGATTCAGATTCCGGTCATCAGTTGCGGGGGGATGCGGTTCCAGGAATCCTGGAACTCGGGCGACGACGTTTCGGAGGAGAGCCAGAAAAACCTCGAAGCGACGGTCCGCCGCGCGTTTGAACTGGGCATCAATCACTTCGAAACGGCGCGGGGCTACGGCACCAGCGAATACCAGCTCGGCAAAATCCTACCGCAACTGCCGCGGGATGAGATTATCGTTCAGACGAAGGTGGGCGCCTGCGCGAATCCGCAGGAGTTCGTGGACACGTTCAACTATTCCATGAGCCTGCTTAACCTGGACTATGTGGACCTCTTCGCCATGCACGGCATCAACAACGCCGAATGCCACGAGCATGCCAAGGTTTGCATGGATCACGCGCTGCAATGGAAGAAAGAAGGCCGTATTCGCAATCTTGGCTTCAGCACCCATGACAACTGCGCGGGGATTATCAAGACTATCGAATTGGAAACCTTTGATTATGTCAATTTGCACTGGTACTACATATTCCAGGATAACTGGCCCGCGATTCTCGAAGCGAATAAACGCGACATGGGTGTGTTCATCATCAGTCCAAATGAGAAGGGCGGGCTGTTGTTCAAGGAGAGCGACAAGCTCCGTGAGTTATGCGATCCCCTGCATCCCATGGTGTTCAACGGGCTTTTTTGCCTGGCGCGGCCGGAGGTGCACACGCTGAGTTGCGGCGCATCAAAGCCGTCGGACTTCGAGATCCATCTGGAAACGGCGGAACTCTGCGATCAGGCCGCGGGAGTTGCTGGTCCTATTGAAGCACGGCTCGATGAAGAAATGGACCGCGTGCTGGGCAAGGAGTGGGTGGAATTCTGGGACGAGGGCCTGCCGGAGTGGCACGAAACGCCGGGTGAGCTGAACATCCCGTGGATACTCCGGCTGCGCAATCTGGCGCTGGCCTTTGACATGATCGAGTTCGGGAAGATGCGCTACAACCTCTTCGGCAGCGGCGGCCACTGGTTTCCGGGAAAGCAGGTGGAAGACCTGGAGACGCTCGATCTTTCGGAATGCCTCAAGAATTCGCCCTACCGCGATCAGATTCCCGCCCTGATCGCGGAGACGCACGCGATGCTGGTTGGAGAGAAGCGGAAACGGCTTCAGGCAGAGTGAGGGAAAATAGGGACACCCATTAGGTGATCTTTCGTCTACAGGTGACGTTTGCGCGCGAGAGCGAAGACGGAGAGTCCGAAGGGCAAGGGCATTCGGCGAAGGACTGTCCGTTCCAGGGCGAGGCAGGCGCTAAACAGGGGCGACAGTGCGGATGGGCGTTGTTCGTCCAAGTCGGAAGCGGGAAGCGGGAACGCTTTCCTCCACAATCGCACGGCGGCGATGGCCGGAAACAAAACCGTGTTCCAGTATGTGGATTCGACCACCTCAAACCCGCAAGAATTCAAAATAAACGATGACTCAGTTCGGGTGAATCGCCTATCGGTGTAGACATGGACGTCGTGCGACGAATGTAGCCATTGGTATGCGGGTAGATTCAGGAAGAGCAGTCCGCCCGGTTTCAATACTCGGTACATTTCTCGCACCGGAATCGTTTTGTCCCGGATGCTCCGATGGCACAACACGTCGCAAGAGATGATGACGTCGAATTGTTCGGCAGGGTAGGGGAGGCCCTCTGCGGACGCGACGGCGGTCGCTTGCAAGTCCCGTATTCGGCACAGGTGAATCGCCTCGGGAGCGGCATCGACACCGGTTGCCGTCGCGACGTCGCGCACGGCGTCGAGAGTCGCCCCGGTTCCGCAACCGACGTCAAGTACGCAGGGACATTCCATTTTGACGTGGCGCTGCCAGTAGAGATCGAGCAGCCCGCGCAGGCCCACGTACCACCAATGGTGGTCCTCGACGCGGAACATGATTTCATATTCGTCGGATTTCACGGCTTGAACGCGGCGATGCACCGCGCGATTTCCGGGATACATTCCAGCGGCAACTCGGGGTACATGGGGAGGGACAAGACGCGGTCGCAGGCCGCTTCGCTCACCGGGAACTGGCCGGGGCTGTATCCGAGATGGGCGTATGCCGTCTGCCGATGAATCGGGATGGGATAGTGGATGTAGGTCCCGATACCGTTTGCCTTGAGGTGCTCCTGTAAGGAATCGCGACGATCGTGGCGGATAACGTAAAGGTGGTAATTGGACTGCGCCCAATCCGCTTCCGCGGGAACGCTTACACCGGTGTTGGCGAGTTCGTGTCCGTATGCGGTAGCGCGGGTTTGCCGCGCCGCGTTCCATTCATTCAGATGACGCAGCTTTACGCGCAAGATGGCGGCCTGCAATTCGTCGAGCCGGCTGTTTACACCCTGGATTGTGTGATGGTAGCGCGTTTCCTCGCCATAGTTGCGCAGCATCCGAACGCGTTCCGCGACATCTTCCCGGGACGTAAGAACAGCGCCGCCGTCGCCGTAGGCGCCGAGGTTTTTGCTGGGATAGAAACTGAAGGCGGCGGCGTCGCCCAGCGTGCCACACGGTTTGCCCTTGTAGAGAGCGCCGTGGGCTTGCGCGCAGTCCTCCACGACGGCGATGCCACGATTGCGAGCGATTGCGACGATAGGGTCCATGTCGCAGGGGTGACCGTAAAGGTGAACCGGGACGACCGCGCGCGTCTTGGGCGTAATTGCTTCGGCGAAGCGTTCCGGGCACAACGTCAAGGTATTGGGATCGACATCGGCAAGCACCGGCGTTGCGCCTGTGGCTGCGATGCCGCAGAGGGTCGGCACGCAGGTGTTGGGAACGGTAACCACTTCGTCGCCCGGACCAATGCCGAGGGCGCGCAGCGCGAGATGAATGGCGTCTGTGCCTGAGGCGACGCCGACCGCGTGTCCAGCCCCGAGGTACGCTGCGAATTCGGTCTCAAACGCACGCACCTGCTCGCCGAGGATGAACCATCCGCTCGCGAGAACGTCGTCAATCGCGGCGCGGATCTCCGGTTCAATGGCGGCGAACTGGGTCTTGAGTTCAACGTAGGGAATCATGTCGTGTCCGCCTTTCGGCTGCGCGACAGCTTGTAAAGCAACACTTCCCGTATCCAAAGACCGCCCAGGTTCCACGCTACCCGGGCCAGTCGCGGAAAGTTGAAGAACTGCGACTTGCCGTGGGCGCGCTGATAGTGGTGCACCGGAACCTCGATGAACCGGAATCCGGCGCGATGGAACTTCGTCATCATTTCGGCGCAGATGACGCCGCTGTCGCTGGTCAGGGTGACGGTATCGAAGACGCGGCGGCGTATGAGGCGAAAATCGCAGTCCGTATCGCGAATCTTCAGGCCGAAGGCGATTCGCACTAGCCAGTGGTAGATCCGGCCGATGATGATGCGGTGCAGGGGATCGTGGCGTTGAATCTTATATCCCTGCACGATGTCCACGTCGGGCCCGGCCCTCTTCAGCAGGAGTTCCAGTTCCCGGACGTCGTATTGGGCGTCGCCGTCAGTGTAGAAAATCCATTCCTTCGACCCCGACGCGAATCCGGTGCGCAATGCGCCGCCGTAGCCGCGGTTATTCTCGTGGCATACGACATTCACCTGGGGAAACCGCGCTTCGATCTCCTTCAACAACTCTTTGGTGTGGGCATTGCTGCCGTCGTCGACAATCGTGAAGTCGTAATCGAGCCCGAGCCGTTCCGCGGTCTGTATCGTGAAGAGCGCCATGCTGCCCATCGTGCCCCAGTCCTGGTAGCAGGGGTAGAAGATGGAGACGGACGGCCGCTGCTCGTGTGTCTGATTCGGATGCGTCATCGTTTTCCTTTGACGACGGCGTAACGGCCGAACCGTTCGACCGTATCGACGCTATTCAATAGCATTTCCTGGCTGGCGGCGTCCACGATGACCAGAGGCGCCTTGGCGACAGCCTCGGATTGCGCGGGGATGCGCTTAACATGGCGGCCGGCGAGGAAGTTCAAGGTGCGCTCGATGGGGTAGAACGTGGTCGATAATTCCTGCTGCGCAGGGAGTGTCTCGACGTAGTGGGTCAAGGCGTATTCGTCCGCCATGTCGTTTCGCCGGTATATCCCGGACAGCTCCGCGCAGGCGTTGAATACGTAGGGCGCCAACACGGGGATGGCGAGAACCGTGCAGGCGATGCGCGTCGTCTGCTTACCGGAATTCCTCGCCCCGCGTAGGAGCATCCAAGCGAGAGGACCGGTGAAAACGGCGACGATGATGATGGCATACCAGAGATACCGGGGGATGTTGCCGGTTGTGAAGAAGACCCACCAGTAGGCAATGAAGGGGGCGAAGAAGAATAGCACTGCCGCCGCGGGATCGTAGCGCCGGTAGAAGACGACCGGAGCCGCTGCGATCATCGCGGCTATCGAGACAAGAACGGTCACGCCATGGCGAAGTAAGAAGCCGAGGGTGCGCGGCAAGGGATCGAAGCCGAACATGAGATTGTGCTTGTACATGCTCAGATGCCCGGCGGTCACGTCGGAGCCTTCGGGACGGTAGGCGTTCTGTATAGCGAGCCACCCGATGAGGATGGCCGACGCGCAGACTGCGGGTACGAGCAGATGGATCAGCTTTAGTTTTCGGAACGTGAGCCGGTCATAGACCAGTACGCCCAGGAAGGCCCAGAAGGCGAAAACCGCGAAGTATTTCGTGAGAATCATGAATCCGAAGCAGCACCCGGCCAGGATGGCGTTGAGGAAAACGAATCGTCCGTTCAGGGATTCGCGCCATAAGAGTAGGCCGAGCACGAGGAAGAAGAGGGCCGGCACTTCGCCGTAGAGCGAGCGGGCCAAATACGCGGAACCGAGCGCGGCTGTGGCGAGTAGCATGGCCGCGATCCCGGCGGGTGCGCCGAAGAGCGGCAGTACAATGCCGTAGAACGCGACGCACAGCGCGACGAAGTACAGGGCCATAATCAGCCGCCCGGAAAACAGGTCCGTATCACCGAGCCGCAGTGCGATGGCCACGGGCACGATCACCGGCGGGCCCACCGAATCGTAGTCGTCGAACCACTCAAACCCAGCCTGTGGATGTCCGGACCCGTACACGCCGAACTCGGAAAGGTTGCGGGCCACGATGAGGTGGTGAGATTCGTCCGGTTCGATGTGGGGATAGGTGCCGAGATATGGAATTGCGACCAGGGCAATGAGTGGGAGGCAGGCTGCAGCAGCCCACGCCTGACGCATCTCGACTGTGAAAGCCGCCGTTTCCCCCGGGTCGTGGATCGAGTTCCAGACGCCGCGCTGGATGCGTAACCATCGGAGTGAGACCAAGGCCAAGAAGCCGAAGAGCAACCCCTTGACGAACAACTTCATCATGAAATGGGGTTCGTTCGGATCGTCCCAGGCGAGGAAGGCGATCCAAAGGGCGAATGACGATACGGAAGTGAAACCGGAACAGATGAAGGTCGTTATCCAGAAGAGGGTTTTGAGGAGCCAGCGAATACGCGGCGTCCGGGATGGCGCGGCGTTGCCTGCTGTCAGTTCCAAGCCTTCCACCTCATCCACGTCGTCGCGTCCCCACCCTGCCGCTCGATTCGGCGATTCGCCGAGGTAGAGTATATCGTCGCGATCCGATGCGGACAAGCGGCGTAGTGCGAAGATGGAGCTCCGCGTTCCCCCCGCCTTCGCGAGGGTGACAGAGGGTGACGGGGAGGCGGGCGTCTGAGCGCGAGCGGGGTCTGTAAAGTTAGCGGCGGTTAGTCGGCTTAGTGGACGGACAATCACGCGTTCATCTGTGAGTTGTGCGGTTCGCGCCGACTTGGTATCGTGTGGTTTTCCATGGAGCGAGAGGAGTACAACCGTGCCGGAAAAGGGCTTGTTTCTTCAGAATGTCATCGCCGTCGTGTGGGATTTCGACCGCACGCTTTCCCCCTATTACATGCAAAAGCCGTTGTTCGATGCTTTCGACATCGACGAGGACATGTTCTGGCGCGAAGTGAACGCGTTGCCGGATTACTACAAGCGCGCGGGCATCACCGTGCAGCGCGATACCTGCTATCTCGGTCACATGCTTTCATATGTCCGCGAAGGCCGCATGCCGGGATTGACGAACGCCAAACTGCGGGAGCTGGGCGGAAACCTGGTTTTTTATCCAGGCATCCCGGAACTCTTCGAGTTGCTGCGCGGAGTTTTGTTGCACTCGCGGTATGTGGAAAGCGATCTGCGGCTGGAGCACTACGTGGTCAGCACGGGCCTCGCGGAGATGATTCGCGGATCGGAAATTGCTCCGCATCTCGCCGGGATCTATGCGTCCGAGTTTGTTGAGGAACCAGCGAAACCTGGTGCGAACCTCTCCGGTAAACCGGGAATGGGTCCCATCAGCCAGATTGCGGGATTTCTCGACAACACGACGAAAACACGCGCTCTGTTTGAAATCAACAAGGGTGTGAATAAGGAACACAGCATCTCCGTGAACGACAGCATTCCGGAGGACGAGCGGCGTGTGCCGTTCAAGAACATGATCTATATCGCCGACGGCCCGAGCGACATTCCGTCTTTTTCGGTGGTGAAGAAGCATGGGGGACAGACCTGCGCGGTCTACGAGGCGGGGTCCAAGGCGAGTTTCGACCAGGCCCTGTCATTGCAGGAGAACGGGCGGGTCGCATTTATCGGCGAGGCGGATTACCGCGAAGAAAAGCCCACGTATATGTGGCTGCAACGGCAGGTGTCGCGCATGGCCGAACGCATGGTCGCCGAACGCAAGAAAACGTTTCAGAGCAAGGTGGGCCGTGGGCCCAATCATCTGTCCGACGCGGAGTAACCGTTCAGGCGGATGGTTACACCTCCGTGAGTCGGCCTTTGTTCATGTGATCTCTCAGACGCTCGAGTGGCCACTCCTCGAGCGCGTCGATGACGAGTCGGGCATGGTCCAGGTTGAGCAGGCGCGTGACGGGATTGGGAACTGCGACGCTGTAGATGCCCGCGCAGTTGGCGGCGAGGATGCCGTTGGGCGAATCCTCCAGCACGATCGCCTCCGAAGGCGCTATGGCCAGATCGCAGAGCACCGCGTGGAATAGATCGGGGGCGGGTTTTCCTTGCAGGCCGCTCTCGAAGCAACGGATGCAATCGAACCTGGTGCGCAAGTCAAACCGTTCCAGGTGCCCTTCCACCCAGTCGCGCGTGGCGCTGGATGCGACGGCCATTGACACACCCTGGTCTGCGCAGTCGGCCATCAAGGATTCGATACCCGATCGTAAGGGCTGTTCGCTGACCAAGTTCAGAAAGCGAAGCCTGCGCCGCGCTTCGATCTCGGTCCGATCTACAGTCTCCTCCAAGAGCCGTTCCAGGAAGTCCACGGGATCAAATAAACCGGCGGGCGCGCCGATGCAATCCGCCCACACGGAGAGGGGCAACTCGACCCCAAACTCCGCGTACACTTCCTGCCACGATTCATAATCGGGTGTTTCGGTGTCGAGGATGAGTCCGTCGAAATCGAAGATGACCAGCTTCATACTTCCGGTTACTTAGATTGAAGGTTCGCGCGTGCAGATGACCATCGCGCCGATGATGCCGGGGATCCATCCGAGCAGCGTCAGCACGACGACCAGGAGAATGGAACCGCACCCCTTATCGTACACAGCAAGCGGCGGGAACAGAATGCAGACAATGGCTCGTAGAACGCTCATGTTGGTTCAGTCCTCCCGTAGATTAAGTATTAGCGAATTCGTTACATCCCCCTTCAAAGGGGGAATGGGCTGCAATGCTTCGCATTGCGTCTTCAAATCGGAGGGAACTACGGTGCGGTATGAGTATTCGCAGTAAGCGATCGACCGCACCGGTAGGCAATTCCCCCTTTGAAGGGGGATCAAGGGGGATGTTCTTCGACTTAAACAGAGATCACCGTGTTGATTCAATTTTCCGCTTCGGCTCCACCGAAATCACCTTTATGCGCCGCGAAGGTCTGTGATATCCGTTTCATACCCTTCGATGCGGTTTCCCTCGATTATATTGTCGCCGGCTTCTGCGCCGATTCGGATCGCGATGCGCGATGCAGGACCGCGCGTTTCGCGAATCTCGTTTCGCGCGATGGTGTTGCCCCTAGTAACACCCTGGATGTCCACTCCAATTCCTTCTTCTGCGCCGCTGTCGACGATCCGGTTGTTTTCGACCCTATTCCCGGTGGCCGTGTAGCCTTCGCCGCGTTCGGGCCGGAAGAGCACGCCGCAGACGCCGCTGCGCACGACGTCGTTATCGCGCACGATGTTCTCGTTGTCCCGATGGCCGATGGAGATGCCGGCGGTGGCGATATCCGAAATGGCGTTCTTCTCGGCAAGACCATATTTCACGCCCCAGCAAAAGAAGATGCCGATGTTGTTTCGCTCGATCCGGTTATTCCGGATGATCGGGCGCTGCGAACCCGAGCCGGGGTGCATGCCAAGGTCGGCGTTGTCGTGACTGTGGCAGTTCTCGACGAGCACATCGTGACAGATCTGCCAACTGAACCCGTCGCCATTGTAGCTGCGCGAGGTCACCCCGCGGAAGATGAGCTGACTGCAGTCCTGCATCCAGATGCCGCCCGCGTAGTTGCCGTTGAGGTTGGGGTTGTTGGCGCGATTGCCGTCCAAGGCGATGTTTTCGATGACGATGCCGGAGGCGTATTCGGCTGTGAGGAGTGGGAAGAGGGATGACACCGTGGGCGTCGTGTCCATCCAGAAGTTTTCGCGCAGGGCCTTGTCCAACTTGAAGCGGTTGCCGCTGCGCGCAACCAGGGTGCGTTTGACCACCTGCTGCCCGCCATGGTGCGGGTTCTTGCACTGGAGACAGATGCCGTCGCCGACTTCGAATCCCGACGCATCCGCGAGCGTGATCTCCTGGTCGTACCAGTCGGAGTCCTCGGCGATGGTGGTTTCCACGCAGGGTTCCTTCACGAGAACCGAATCCAGGCCGCTCCCCAGAATCCGGACGCCGGATGGAATGTACACTGCGTTCCGCATGCGGTACTCGCCGGGAAGCACTTGCACCGTCCCCCCGCCCATCCGCGCCACGTAGTCCACCGCGGCCTGGATAACCTTGTCCGATGCGCCAACGAGATCGGCTTTATCCGGTCCGGCCGTGATGGTCAGGCGCTGTTCCCATTCGGGTTCCACGGCCCCGTCGCCGGAAGTGGCTCGGGGGTGCGTCACCTCCGGCAGGTCCGCGGCGCTTACCAGACCGGCCCAGGCAACGCTCGCCGCAACGCCGGAAAGCGTACGAAACATATCGCGACGGGTAAGTTCGTCTTGCGGATAATGCATTCTGATTTCCTCGCGGTTCTATGCAAAATGATACCGCATGATCATAGCGGATCATGCTGCTCTATGCTAAAATCATGAATACAACCGACATAAGTTGTTTGGAGGAATCCATGGCCTCGCTGAAGTATGTCTATTGGGAAGACGCCAATATGTGGCTGGGGTATCTCGAAGAGTTTCCCGACTATATGACCCAAGGCGAAAGTCTCGAAGAACTCCGGGAGAATCTCCGAGACATCTATAAAGATTTGTCCAGCGGCGAGATTCCTGGTGTGCGGCGTGTTGCGGAACTCCAGATTCCATGAAGCGTGTAGATCTCGTGAAGCAGCTCCAGGATTTGAACTGCGAGTTGATTCGTCATGGTGGAAGACACGATTGGTATCAGAATCCGCGCACGGGCGCTTGTCAGCCAGTTCCACGTCATCGGGAAATCAATGAGAATCTCGCCAAACAGATTCTTCGACGTCTACGTGACTGAGTATCGTTATCATCGGACACTTTTATGAGGTCGCAACGACTTACAGATTTTCACGGTCTAGAGCCTTCTCCTTAATGTTCGAAACTCCATAACCTTCGAATGAACTCGCCTCGACTTGACACTTCGCCTATAGTCTCGACACTGAGACCCCTCTCTTCGGCCAGCGCAATCCATGCTTCGCGTGTGTTCTCATCTAGCGGCGCATCCAGGTCCACCGCATGGCGCGGGAACGCTTCGTAGTATTGTCCGATGACCGGTTCGCCGCGTTGGCCGTACTTGAAGGTCGCGCCTTCTTGGGGTAAGTCCAGCGCAATGAAACCGCCGAGGCTGCCCCACCATTGCACGGCGGCGAAGTCGGGGGAATCCTCCCGGACGTCCGAAGTGTAGATGGTCGCGGCGCCGGTTTGGTGTAAGCGCTCGCGAATGGACGCGGGCGACACGTCCGGCAAGGTCTTGCCCGACTCCAGCGCCAATCCAACCGCTTCGCCGGCGGCCTGGCCGAGGGACATCCATATGGGTTCCAGGCGAAGCGCGCAGAAGCCTACGTGCGATGCGGAGCAGGCGACCGGCACGGCGAGGTTGTCCAGGTTTATGGGGAGTATCGTGCCGTAGGGGATTTGGTAGGGCGCGGTGCCCTTGTAGAACTCGCCCGTATGCTCGCCGCCGTAACGCGGGCCTTCGTGATCCGTGCCGTGACAGTTCAAGCCGTAGTCGCCCATGGCGATGGCGTCGGGTTGGAACACGGCGCGCGCGCCCTCGCTGCCCGGCGCGCGATCCGTGTCGCGTTGAATGAACACATGGCGGCCGAGCATGCGGCGCGCTTCGCGCACGTAGAGTTGCTCGGGCAGATGCTGGTTGTCCACGTATTCGTCGCGGCAGAAACCCCACTGTTGCGCCTCCTCGCGGAACCGCGCGGGCACGGCTTCGTCGTGTTGCAGGAAGTACAACATGCCAACATTGTGCCGGACGTGCTCCGCGAAGATGGCGTCCCGCGTGGCGGCGTCGCCCTCGGGCCAGGCGTCGTTGATGTCCGGCAGGGAGAGCCGCACGACGCCGCGCGACACGTCGTTGATGTCGCGCTTGCCGTTGGGGAGCTTCGGCGTCTGGCGCTTGTAGATGCCGCCCGGCATGTCGTCAAAGGCATCGCCGAAGATGCGTTCGATGCTGCCGTTTTCCAGCAGGGGGAGCAGCGCGACGTAGTCTTCGCGATTGTAGCCTTCCGGCATGGGGACGGGCGCGCGGTTTTCCGGCACGTCCGTCATGGTGAGACGGAAGTTGTAACCCTGCACCTGGCGGTCCGCCTCCAGCGGCGCGAGCGATTCATCGTAGTCGTCGCGGCTTTCGCGCCCCACGAAGTACGGGACGCCCGCCGCCGCCATGAGATCGCCCTCATAGGTGGCATCCACGAAATACTTCGCGGTAAGCGTCACCGTGGAATCCGGTGACGTGAACGAACACGACACAACGCGACCGTCCGAGGTCTCCACGGATTCCAAGCAATGTTGCTTGAGAACGGTGATACCCGGTAATGCGTCGAGCATTTCGCGGAGCACGCTGTGATTGACCTCCGGTCCGGCGTGCGTGCCGGACAAGCTGTCCTTCACCTGCTGCGAATCCGGGCCGTACTTCCCGGCGTAATGCCGTTCGACCCGCTGGTTCACTTCGAGGAAGAGACCGGTCCGCCCTTCAAAGGTCCGGAAATCCGGGTGGGTCAACCCATTCGTCATCAACCCGCCGACCCGCCGGTACCGCGTCACCAGGGCCACCCGCAGCTCCGGGTCGCGCCGCCCAATCGGAACCGCCGCCGCAATCCCCGCCGGCGTCGCACCGTAGATGACGACGTCGTAGGCCTGCGGTTCTGGCTCGTCGGCTTTGGCTGAGAACGGGTGGACTGCGAACACGAAGGCAAGGGCAATCGCCATACCATGCAGGTTGCGGGGTATTCCATAGGTCCGTGTGGTCAGCTCATGCATCGATCAGCCTCGTTTTTTGTTTTCGCATCGTTCGATTGAGGCGGACGCCCGTGCGTTCAAGATAGCGGAAGGAAGCGATTGTCGAGTACGAACCGCTGACGCGTCCGTCGGAGTGGAGTATCTGCCAGTCCTCGACGGCCGATTCGGGTACGTCGTACAGGTCTGCCAACTCGCCTTCATGGGAATAAGGTTCGTTCAAGAGGGACACTTCGAAGGAACCCTCGTCATACCCGTGCACGTATCCCCAAAGATGTTCCGTCACGCCTTGGTCGGTAATGAACGGAAACTTGATGGACGCGTTCTTCTCATCGCGCATAACTTGCTCGATGAACTGGGGCAATCGCGCCCGAGCTTCTGACACCGAATCTCGCAATTCCGGGGAGTCGTAGTCGATATCCTGATCTGCGATCCCCAACTCGACACCGCGAATCCAGAGCCAGCCAATCGCAACCATGGAGATTGGGAGGCCAACGCCAAAGACGATACGCGGGATGTTTGACACACCCAGTTGTGAAGTAGCGATGAGGTACCCCGCGAACGCCAGAATCGCGAGTCCGATAGTCAGGACGACCATGCCGAGCATGGCCTGCACCGATCGTCCGATAAACCCGGGGCGGTCTTTCAGCCAAAGTATGAAGGCAGCCAGGGCGAAGGAGCCCAGGATGAGGATTCCGGCGATTACGAAGATGTCTAGAAGGGATTCGTCTTGCATTGGCTTATCTCGAAGTAGGCTGTTCTCACTATCATAACAAGTGGTTAGGGAACTTATACGTGTAGACTGATAGCTTCATCAAGCTGGCTAATCGCATGAGCACCGCGCGCTTTGGGACAGTCCAAACACACGTACGTGGCCGCCGTATCCTAATGTTCGAGACAAGCGCTTCCCGTCACCCTCGCGAACGCGGGGGCCCAGCTTTCGTGTGTCACGCCGCTTGCACCTGGACATGCATTCCCTCTCCGCCATCGCGAAGGTGACGGGGGATGACGGTGTGGGTTGGAGTGAAGTCTCGGGATGATCGTCGACGTGATTCGTTGTGTCCAAGATGGGTCCCCGCGTTCGCGAGGATGACGGTGTGGGTAGGTGTGAAGTCTCGAGATGATCGTCGACGTGATTCGTTGTGCCCAAGATGGGTCGCCAGGCGCATTCATAGGGAATTCGGCGTACTCTCCCTTCCCGGCTAATCCGCAATCCGCAGTCCGCAATCCGCAATCCCAGATCCGCAATCCCGGATCCCCTCTGCTATACTCTGCGGCGGTATGTCGCAGCCCTTGGTACATGTCCTCGTCATTAACTGGAACGGGATGGAGCATTTGCAGGAATGCTTCGAGGCCCTGTGCGCGAACGCGTATATGAACGCGCGGTTCGTGTTGGTTGACAATGGGAGTACCGACGGCGGTGTGGATTTCGTGCGCCGCTCGTTTGGTCATGACGACCGCGTCGAGATCCTCGAATGCGGCGCGAACCTGGGTTGGTCCGGCGGAAACAATGCCGGCATGGAGCGTGCCCTGGAGGCCAGGGCGGACTACGTTATCCTTCTGAACAACGATACTGCCGTAGCGCCGGATTTTGTGGATCACCTCGTGGCGTTCGCGGAGGCTCATCCGGAGGCGGGGGGCGTGGCGCCGAAGATGCTCCTTTTTGACCAGCCGGACATCATCAATTCGCTTGGGGTTGAATGCTCCCTCGTCGGCGTGGGGTGGGACCTTGGCCTTGGCCGCGTGGACGGACCGGAATGGTCGGAACCGCGGAAGGTCCTGGGGTTGTGTGGAGGCGCGTGTCTGATCCGCAGCGAGGCCTTGCGGAAGACCGGACTGCTTCCGTCCGATTTCGATATCTATCTCGACGATCTCGATCTGAGTTTGCGCCTGTGGGATGCAGGGTACGAAGTGTGGTGCTGTCCGGAGGCGACCGTGCGGCACAAGTTCAGCGCAACGATGGGGGAGGGGACGAATCTCCGCAGGAAGTATTATTGCAACACCCGCAACCGGCTGCGGCTCATTCTGCGGAGCTTTCCCGCGTCATGCGCACGACAGGTCATCCCCGCGTACCTCCGCGCCGAGGTCAAAGCCATCGGCCGCGCACTGCTCGACGGCGAATTCTGGCGGGTCGGCGTTCACGTGCGTTCCTGGCTTGCGGGTATCGGTTATGTGCCGAAGGCGCTGGCGGCCCGGCGAGAACACCGTGAGCGCGGGCTAGCGATTGGCACGTTCTGGCCGATGGTGCGGAAGGATTGCCTGTACTTTCATGGCATCGAACTGCCGGTTGCTGGACGGTACCAGTCACGCGAATTCGAGGGCCAGACTTTTCGGCCCATGGCGCGCGTCGCGACGCACGAAACCACGGGTGGCACGTTGCGGGTCACGCACGCGAATTGGTATCCTCAGCTTGGCGACACACACATCGAGGTTTACGCGGGGGATGAGCATCTGGCGACGCTTCAAACGCGCCGAATTGACGCAGCGAAGTTGACCGTTCCCCCAGGAAAGCTGCGGTTTGTGGCCAAGCACTTATTTCGGTCGGAGGACACCGGCGCCCACGAAGATTTCGGCGGCTGGCTCCGCATCGAGGAAGTGCAGGACAGATAAGCGCTCGCCTGGACATGCGATGTTGACTGCGGAATTTCAGAGAACATCCCCCTTGAATCCCCCTTCAAAGGGGGAATGGGTAAGGCGTTGTCTTCCTGTTGGGCGCGAGTCGATGGATTCTGTCTGGGTCTAGAGCTTGCACTTTTGCAACGCATAGCGTTGCGCAAGATTCCCCCTTTGAAGGGGGATCGAGGGGGATGTTCCCCTCTGAACTTGACGGGTTATATCGTGGTTGGACTAGATTTAGCGGAATATCTCAGCACACGCAAGGCTCTGGTTGAACAGGCGCTGGAAGCGCGTCTGCCGTCAGCGGACCGAGAGCCCAAGGGCGTGCACGAAGCCATGCGCTATGCCACCTTGGACGGCGGGAAGCGCTTGCGACCCATCGTGGCCCTTGCCGTTGCGGATATTGCCGGGACCGCGCCGGAGAACGTCCTCGATGCGGCGTGCGCGGTTGAGTTTGTGCACACGGCATCGCTCATCCTCGACGATTTACCGGCCATGGACGATGCCCCCGACCGGCGCGGCAAGCCCTGCACGCACCATGACTACGGCGAGGCGACCGCGATCCTTGCGGCTTTCGGGCTGATATCGAGTGCCTTTCACCTGGTCACCCGCAACGCGGAGTGTCTGCACGGCACCGAAGCGACTGCCGACGTGGTTCGGGTGCTTTCCGAAGTGCTCGGCACCGAAGGCATCATTCATGGGCAACACATCGACCTGAACCTCGCGGATCTCAATCCGAGCCTGGAAGAACTGGAACAGATCTACATTCAGAAGGCATCCGCCTTGTTTCTGGCGTCTATTGCGATACCGGGGCGGCTGGCCGGACTCTCTCCTGAAGACGTCCGGCGTCTGGAACAATACGCCCTGAGTCTGGGGCTGGCGTTCCAGATTACCGACGATCTCATCGATGCCGGAGCGCCGGACGAGAATGCGGCGAAGGCCACCTTCTCCACCCATCTGGGCGTGGAAGGCGCCAAGGCCAAGGCGCGCGGCCTGATCGAGGAAGCCATCGGTCATCTCTCCACCTTCGACGAACGCGCGGAGCCTCTCCGCATGTTGGCGGCATATGTCGGCACGCGGACAGTCTGAGGCGTTCGGCATATACCTCCGGGTGGCCGGCGCGATTGCCTTCATCATTCTTGCCGGAATCGCCGGGCTTTGGCTCGGGGGGCGCGATGGCCAGGTCAGCGAGGATCAAGCCCACGCACCGGAAGGAACGAAGCAGCCCGACACCGTGGCCCAACCTGATAAGCCGCCCGCGCCGCCGCCGCCCCTGTATTTGTACACGAGCATCCAGCCCGGCGCCGATCTCGAAGCGGTCGTAGGCGAGGTAACAATGGCCGCCAAGGCGGGCATCCACGACTACGTGTTCCGCGTGGCGTTGCCCTGGCCGGAACAGGGTCCGACCGTATCGGAAACGCTCTATCCCCTGGACCGCATCGAGGAAGCCGATCCGAGCGCCAACATTCTGCTCGCGATTTCGCTTAATCCCCCCGACGCGTGGTTGGCGGCACATCCCGAGGCGGCTTCCTCGGAAGGCGTCTTCCCCAGCGTGACATCCGAGCGATGGCTGGAAGCTGGCCGACAGGCCCTGTCAGAGTTGCTGCAGGGGCTTGAAGACTCCGCGCGCGGCGACAACGTCGTTGGACTCATCATCGGCGCATTGGAGGAGGACCGCTGGCGGCATCCCAAGGAATACGATCGCTCAGAGACGAACCGTACGGGGTTTCGTTCCTGGTTACGGACCCAATACCCCGATGGGATTGCTCTTGCTGAAGCCTGGGGCGATCCCGCCGCGGCCTTTGAGTCCGTGGAGATTCCTCCACAACCCGACACCCAGGACCGTAGCAACGTCTTTTTCAATGCGCCGGATGAGCAGATGCACATGGACTACCTCCGCTACGTTTCCGAGAGCACGGCGGACGCGCTCTCGACTTTTTCCGCTCACGTCCACCAAGGCGGCGACCGGATTTTCAAAGTCCTCGTGCCCTATGGCTACTCCTTCGAATATCTTTCGAATGCCAGCGGCCATTGCGCCCTGGCTCTTCTGTTAGACGGCGTGATCGACGGATTCGTGAGTCCCGTCTCCTATGTGAATCGCGCGTTGGGGGGCGCGGGCGGTTTTATGGGCCCGGTCGACAGCGTCAACCTTCACGGGAAACAATGGTTCATTGTGGATGACACACGAACCGGGATTTCGAGAAACGCCACGACCGGCGAATTTGAGCGTATCGAAGGGCTTCGGGTAGAAGATGTGCTTAACGTACAGCGAAGGAACTTCGCCGGGGCGCTCGCGCACGGCCTCGGACTCTTCTGGGCCGATCCCGATGGTGTCGGGGCATTGCACGAACCTCGTATGTGGGAGTCTTTCGGTCGTATGCGGTCCGCTTATCAGACCATCTGGTCTGCCGAGAATCTGTCTCAGGGACCAGGCTTTGCGAGGTACCCTACGCCGGAACAACGTGTGGGATTGACAGTGGTCGTGGATGAGCCCAGCCGATTTCACCAGCGCTGCGACGAGCCGTTGAATACGCTTTTGCTTACAGATATCCGCGATGCCGCGCTCAGCGCCGGTGTACCCGTTCAATTCTGCTTATTGCAGGACGTGTTGGACGGACGCGCGGCACCTTCTCTTGTGTATGTTTTTAATAACTCATTTCATCTGCATGAAGAGGATCGAACAACATTACAGAATATGCTGATAGAACAGAATGCCGCAGCAATTTGGATGTACGCTTCTGGTTACATTAGCGGTGATGCATCCGCGGAAAACATCAGCAAGACAACCGGGCATACTGTGCGGGCTTTCGAGGGAGAAGCTACGGCGGGATCGACTTTCCAGCTTGACGGGGGAAAGTGGCTGGCCAAGGGCGAAGCCATCAGCCCCTCGGAGACGTGGTCCCCTCTTTTTTACATCGAAACAGACGAGAGCAAGGCAATCGCGAGGTATCGGGAATCGGAGAGGACGAGCGTGGCGGTGGAGTTTTTCGAGGAAGGTTGGGCGTCCATTTACGTTGCCGAGCCGACTCTCTCGGCCGACCTTCTCCGGGAGATTCTGAGCATTCTTGAAGAGCACGTGTTCGTCCGTCCCGAGTCGGGCGGGGCGGATGTGCTGCACTTCGGACCCGCGTTCTTCGCCATCCATGCGGGCGCCAATGGAGAACGCGAGATTGACCTCGGCGACCACTACGATGTTCAGGACATGTTGGACCCGAACGTGGGGTGGCTGGACAAGCGTCAGTTGACGATACCCATGAAGACCGGCGACACGCACGTTCTTCACGTGTCACCGCCGGCCCACGACGCCACGCCGGACGATTCGGAGGAGGCGCCGGGGGCTTCCGGGGAGGGGGGTGCGCAATCATGAACGAGGTACTGCTCGGCATCGATGTGGGGGCCACGGGAATCAAGGCCGGTATGTTCTCCCCCGAGGGGAAACTGCTCGCGGTGGCCGGGCGGCGCAACGGTCCGGTGCAGGACCCATTGGGGGAGCCGGGTTGGATGATCTGGGACCCCGAGGACATCTGGGGAAAGGTCTGCGACTGCGTGCGGGAGTGCCTGAAAACGGTGGGGGATGCGGCCCGCGTCAAGGCGGTCGCCTGCACAGGATTCGGCACGGATGGCGTCCCGCTGGATGCCGCCGGGAAGTGCCTGTACCCCTTCGTGAGTTGGCATTGTGGACGTACCGTGCCGCAGCAACTCGAGATGGATCGGCGTGTTGGGAACGCCGAGATTTTCCAGATCACCGGCTACCATAATTACCACATCAACACTGCAAACCGTTTGCTCTGGTTCCGGCAGAACCATCCTGAGATTCTGAAGAAGACGCACCGCTGGCTCCAGGTTCAGGACTACGTCGCGTTTCGGCTTTCCGGGGAGTTCACAACCGAGTGCACCATTGCTTCCACCACGATGATGCTCGACATGGGCGCGCGAACGTGGTCGCCGAAGATGTTGGAGGCCGCCGAAGTCGACCCGGCAATCCTGCCGCCGACGAGTGAGGCGGGGACGCAAATCGGCGCGGTCACGGCGAAAGCGGCAGCGGAAACCGGGCTCATCGCGGGAACCCCGGTGGTGACCGGTGGACACGACTGCGAGATCGCCGTGCTCGGCGCGGGCGTCGCGCAAGACGATATCTGGATCGACATCACCGGGACGTGGGAGATTCTCATCGCGACCGTCAACGCCTTCCGGCCTACCCCCGAACATTTCGCGAACGGCCTCGATTTCGAGTGCCACGCGCTACCGGGGCAGTGGATTTGCCAGAGCTTGATGATCGCGGGCGCGGTTACCGAATGGGTCCGGAACAACTTCTATCGGGATGTCGCCGAAGAAGATGTGTACGGCATCATGTTTCACGAGGCCGAGACTCCGGCGCACGGCGTTTACATGCTCCCCGCCTTCATGCGGGGCATGGGGCCCGACGCCAGCCGCCACGCCCTCGGCACGATCCTGGGTCTGCAAACCATGACGACCCGCGGGCAAGTCGTGCGCGCCGCGCTCGAAGGATTGTGCTTTCAGCTCAAGCGGCAGATCGGCGCCATCGGTGACGCCGTTGGCGGCAAACCTTCCCGTCTTCGGGTGGTCGGCGGCGGCCAGAAGAATCCGTTGTGGCTCCAACTCAAAGCGGACATAACGGGACTCCCGGTCGAAATCACGACCAATCCCGAAGTGACCCTCCTCGGCGTGTCCATCCTCGCCGGTCTCGGCGCCGGACTCTACTCGAACATTCAGGATGCTGTAGGCCGCGTTCAATTCACGACCGAAGACTTCGCATCAAGTGAAACCATCCACGAAGCTTACGAGGCCCGATACCAACAAGTATATAGTTGTCTGGCCCGTTCGCTCGAACCTCCCTACTACGCAATTGACGCGGAGCTTCGTGGGTAAATTGGTCCATCCCCGCGACCAATTCAGTCGGGGTGTCTCCAACTATCGCATCGTCGGGCGAAAAGGGTTCAGTACTGAATGGGTAAGGTGAGTTGACGAAGTCGCTCCACGGCAAGGGTAAATTGCCCATTGTCTTCAATGGCACGTCTCGGTATGTAATTACTTTGATTATTACTTATGCAGCACAGTATGCCTTGCCGACCATCGAGCACCTTATGCAGATGTCGAATAGTACTCGTTCCGATGACGGATTCTGTGTGAAGCTCGTCTGGTTCGATGCGCACCCGAATCACCGCGCCCTTGTAAGTGGCGCGCCGGTACGATGTGTGGACTTGGATCCGCAACACGATGTATGGAAGCGAAAGAATAAAAATCACGCCTATAATTGCAAGAATGGCCGCTTCAAAGTCTCCCACTGACAGTTCAATGATCATTAACCCAACCAGCAACAGCGCCACTAGGCGCGGTAGCCAACGGATTGCCCGCCTCGACTGAAACAACTTTGCCGCTGCCAGATAGTCACGTCTCGTAAGCGTGAACTCTGCTTCGATTGCATCGCCGGTTTCTGACAACATACGATTGCGCTCATTGTTGAATTTGACTTGATCAATGGTACTTCAAACTAAATCGCGAATTGAAGCTTCAAAAGCCTCAGGCTCTGGTAATTACGAGATTTTCATTCTTGGTGCATCCGTTGTACTCTTTGGGGAGGATTTGGCGCTTCCGGAATAGCGAAACGGTTTGAGGCCGAGGAACAGACATGGATGAAAAGCTCCTTCAATCGATGACCGATAGTATGGTAGATGAGGTGCATCCCGAAGAGATTATTCTGTTTGGTTCTCACGCAAAAGGGGAGGGACGCGCGGAATCGGACCTTGATTTCCTGGTGATCATGCCAGATTCGGAGGAGGCGCGCCGGGGCCGGCGTAGGGTTACTGCGCGGCTATACAGGCGTCTGGCTTCCATTCCGGTACCGATCGACATCCTCGTCTATACGCGAGGCGAAATGGAACGTTGGCGTAATGTGCAGGGGCATGTCGTTGCGACTGGCCTGAATGAGGGAAGGCGCCTGTATGTCCGGCCATGACTTTCGCCGGGAACTCCTCAATACCGCAAAAAGCGATCTGAAGGCGCTTTCCAATATGCTTGATCCCGATGCCTTCGACGACCGCGTGTTCGGGTTTCACGCGCAACAGGCGGTTGAAAAGGCGCTCAAAGTATGGCTGAACTACCTGCAGGGGACGCATCCGTTCACGCACGACCTCAGGCTTCTGCTTCACGCTTTGGAAAAGCTCGGCGCCGACGTTGAGTCCTACTGGGATTTTCTTGACTTGAGTGGCTATGCCGTGCAGTTCCGATATGAGACTTTGCTGGAGGACGAAGAGCCGCTTAACAGGTATGCTCTCGTGAAAGACATCCAGGCACTGGTCGAGCGCGTGGAAAAATTGGTACTGCAGCCTTGAGCAGAAGGCTGCGTTCCGGTACCTTGCTCAAACCGGTGCGCATGGGAATGAAGGTGCTTCATGGTTCCATGGCACTGATCATTCCCGCCAGTCTTCGGCGTAGCGCCTCGATTTGAGCCGGATCCTGATTCCACGTACCCCAGGTAGCGACGGCTTCGCCAACGATGGCTTCTGCTTCGGCGCTCTGTCCGCGGGCGTCCAGTATCGCGAAGTACTCGTAGTCTTCCATGCCGTCGCGGAGGTTCTTGAGGCGAATGGAGGCGATGGGACCTTCGATGCCGGCGTCGTTGCCGGGGTAGAAGAGGGCGCCTTCACCGTTCCAGCGGATACGGAAGCCGGGATCGTCCCACGGATTGCGTTCCGGGCTGCCCCAGTACACGCTGGACCAATACAAGAGCCCCGTGATGCCGTATCGCCGGTTGAGCCAGGGGGCGATGCGGTAACTCAGCACGGGAAAGTCCAACTCCCAGAACGGTGGCAATTCGTTCTTGACCGTCTCGTAGTTGGGGTGGTAGGGCGGCGCGGTTTGCACGAGTGCGGTGTAACTCCACACCTCGTCGCCTTGCGCGATGACCCGATCCACGCTGCCTTCATCGACGAAGCCGAATAGTGGGCACCAGATGTCGATGGACCCGTCAAGGGTACCCCATTCGGGGTCCTGGGTGTAGGGTTGCTCGACGACCAGGCGCCGGATCTTCGGTTCCGCCTCGGCGACGACGGCGCCGAGCTGCCGTACCCGTTCGTAAGCCTCGGGATCATTGGGCTCGTCGAGCATGTAGAGGTAGGAGCGGTCGGCCCATCCTTTGGAGGCGAGGTAGGCGTACCAGGACCGGTAGAAGTTGAGGGCCTTTCCTTTATTCTCTCCCGTGATGTCGCCGAAGGGTGCGCGGGGGATATCGATGTTGGTCACGTGAAACCGGTTCACGAAGGCCACAATTGCTTCGTCGACATGCGGCGGGAAGGTGACCGTGCCATCCTCGCCAACCTCCGGATGCAATGCGGACGGGAGCGGGGGATTGAGCCGGTGATGGGCCATCATCTCAGCGTATCGTTCCTCAATCTGCGCGAAAGCCTCCGACGTTGAATCCAATCCCAGGTATCCGGCGACGCCGCCGAAACCCCCGAAATGGTTCTCATGGGTCGGCCCGGCGGGAAGCGCGAAGTCCCAGACTTCGAGATGAACCGGGACTTCAGCGACCGCGTCGCCCGCGCGCAACGTTATCGTTGATGTATACGGCCCCGGTGTGGCATCTGCGGGTACCCAAACATCTATCCACAAAGGTTGATGCTGGTCTTCCCAAACTTCAAAACCCGCCGCGCCGAATCGCGGACCAATCCGCTCCGACCCATCCCAGTGGGGCACAGAAATTGGTTCACCGGAATACGGATTGACGAAGGGAACCAATGCGTCCGCCACGAGACCCGGCGCTTCCGTGGCGCGCGGCGCGGAATGGCGCACGGGGATGAATACCTCCCGATACAGATGGACCTGAATCTTCTCGTCCACCATTCCGTTCGCGTCGAGTATCGGCCCGGCCTCGGCGTTCATCTTGCTGAGATTGCCATCCCGCGCGGTCACGACAACTTGGAAGGACTCGTATTCACCACGGGCTGCAGCAATGGCCGCGGATTTTTCTCCAGCGATCGGTCCTTCCTGGCGAATCCGCACCCCCGGTGAAACCACGGCGACCTCGATACTCGCCGCGGTTGCGGTGCCACAAAGTGCGATTACAGTCAGAAGTTGGCACAAACGATTCCCACACATCTTCATGGAGAGTCCTCCCCGTAGCTGCGGCTTCCGGCCGCACCCGTTAGGCAGTCACAACAAGGGCGACACGAGCAGCGCGAGGTCCTCCGCCCATTGGCGCCCCGGGGTGGCCTTCTCTGGCTTGTACCGGACCGATTCGTTCATGAGCGATTGCATCCACTCCGCGGTGCGCTCAATTTCCGTGGGCGAATATACGAACAACGCCACTTCGTAGTTCAAGTATAGGCTTCGCACGTCGAAATTCACGGTACCCACCACCGTCAAACGACTGTCGACGAGAATATGCTTTGCGTGGATCATCTTGTTTTCGCGCAGATAAATCTTGGCGCCGGTTGCTTCCAGTTGGCGCAGGAACCGGCCCCGCGCGAGATCGGCGAGATAGTGATTCGACGTCTCCGGCAAGATAATGCGCACGTCGCGTCCCAGACGAACCTGTAAGAGAATCGCTTTGAGCAACCCTTCATCGGGAATGAAGTACGGGGTCGTAATCCAGATTCGCTCGTTGGCCTCATAGGTTGCACAGAGGATAGCCTCGTACAAGGGATCGCCAATAACGTCGGGTCCGCTCGCCACCATCTGCGCCTCGGCATCTCCGTATCCCAACTTCTCCGGCGCTTGCGGATGCCGCAACGATTCCTCATCCGTCGCGAACTGCCAGTCGCTGGCGAAGACGATTGCCAGATCGTGCGCCGTTGGACCCTTGACCAGCGTCGAGGTGTCAATGAAGCGCGCTTCGTCGCGCTCCGGTCCCATATACTCCTTAGCCAGGTTCATCCCGCCGATCAAAGCCGTTTCGCCGTCGAAGACGGCAATCTTGCGGTGATTCCGCAGGTTTGCGGACCATTTCCGCCGGAGGGGCAATACCGGCATGAAGATCCCGACTTCGCCGCCCGCATCCCGCAAGGGATCGACGAAGCGTCCACGCGTCCACATACATCCCAACGCGTCCAGTAGCAGGCGCACTTTGACACCCTCGGAAGCGCGCTTCGCTAGTCGAGAGACTACGGCTTTCCCGACGTCGTCGCGCCCGAGTATGAACGTCATGATGTCGATGGAGTGTTCTGCGCTGTCGATAAGCTCGAGGAGACGCCGATAGGCCTCCGTGCCATTCGTGAGAATCTCGACGTGATTGTCCCGTCGTGCAGGGGGCATTCCCGCCGTCAACAGCACGCGCTCGATGAGGTTCTCCGGCCGCGACCGGTCCCCGCTGGGCAGGGCTTCGTAAAGGTATCGTTTTCGGCCCGCCCAGCGATAGAGCTTTCGGCCACCGAACAACAGATAGGCCGGCACGCCTACGTACGGGATAAGCAGGATCGACAACAACCACGCGATGGAAACCGCGGGGCGGCTTTGCTGGCGCAGGATGCGGGCCATCAGCAGAAGTCCCAGCGCCAGACCCGCGAAGGTCGTTACATAACCGAGTACCAGCTCGGCAATGGCGCGTGCCGTCATGGAGCGAGCCCGCCGGGAACGCAGGCGTGGTGGGGCGAGGGTTCCAAATCCGATAGGTTTTGATAGTCCATCATGCCTGCGCTCCAGTTTCGTGACCCATTGTGAATAGAACGTTAGCACGGCACACGCGTCCCGGAAAAGGGACGGGCAATGAAACCGTTGACTGCAAGGACGCTCCGGCGTATACTCAGCCCATCAGTTGAACCGATGCGCGTGGGCCAAGGGAAGCACGGTGCAAATCCGTCGCAGACGCGCTGCTGTAACCGGCGACGAAAGCCGCAAACCGCCACCATTCGGGGGGATGGGAAGGCGCGGCGAATAGAACGACCCGGAAGCCAGAAGACCTGCCCACACGTGATGAATGTGTGCGATGACTTCGCGAAACGGTCGTGGCATGATGCGGATCTCTTCAGTTAAGGGAGGGATCCCACCCACCCAGGCCTGCATTTCCACCCGTTTCCGAAGACGTTGCTTGCGTGAACTCCGTCCATGGATTTTTGTCTATGGACGGTATGGACATCATGGACGATATGGACGGGGAGCCCTGTAAGGACTGCGCTCGAGGTGTCTTTGGTCCATCGCGTCCATACAGTCCACAGCGTCCATAACTCCGCGCGATCGCTCGCGCGAAAGGAGGTGACCCGGCACAAATCGTTTTTGTCCGTTGTGCAAGGGAAGTACGGTGTGAAGCCGTCGCAGTCCCGCTGCTGTAACCGGGGACGAACGCCGCAACGATAGCCACTGTCCAAGAGGATGGGAAGGCGCGGCGCGAGAGGGATCCGGGAGCCAGAAGACCTGCCATCGGGCGATTGTTCTTGCGGCAACTTCGAGGAAAAGTTGCAGCGGGAAACGCGAGTTTCGCCCTTTCCTGCCTACTTTTCCGCGAGAACGTGAAAGTAAATCATTCGCGCGTAAGGTCGCGCAGGAAGGAAACTCCATGAGAAAGTCCACTCAAACGGTACGCGCCGAATCGCGTGTTCCTCACCATTCAGGGGGTAACGAGAGCGCCGCCTTCACGCTTATCGAACTTCTTGTCGTCATCGCCATTATCGGCATTCTCGCCGCGTTGCTCTTGCCCGCGTTGAGCCGGGCCCGCATGAAGGCCCGTTCCATGCAGTGTGTGAACAATCTTCGCCAATTGTATCTCGCCAACACCATGTACGCGAACGAGAACAACGGCCGCTATTGTCCGGCGGCGCCGGATATCAACGAAGGATTCGGGGGGACGATTCGCTGGCACGGCGTTCGCGAGACCGCCAGCCCGGATTCCGACTTCGACCCGAAGAAAGGGCCGCTGGCGGAGTATCTGCCGGATGGACGCGTGAAGGAATGTCCCGTGTTCACGGAGTTCCGGAAGCAGGGCGAAGTGCCGAATGCTTTTGAGTCGGGCACCGGCGGCTACGGGTACAACGCCTCGTACATCGGCGGCACATACTATGAAAACGATTATCTCACGGCGCCCAAAAAGACCACGCCGGACGTGCGCGTCTTCGACCCGGCCAACACGATCATGTTTGCGGACGCGGCCATGCCGCAGGATGGGTACATCGTCGAGTATGGGTTTCTGGAACCACCGTATTTCGTTACCAACGACGCGCCCGCCGGAAACCCCGCGTGGGGCTTCGCCTCGCCCAGCATCCATTTCCGGCACGAGTTTCGCGCGAATGTGGTCTGGTGCGATGGGCACGTGACCAGCGAACGTTTTGGTTGGGCGCCGGACTCGCCGAACATCTTCGGTGGCGAGAATCAGCGCTGGGGTGTGGGCTGGTTCGGCCCCAAAGACAATTCGCTCTTTGATTGCCGGTTTACCGGACAGCTTTAGGGCGCGGCACCAAGCTCCAGAGCGTTTACTCCTCCGTACCGTTCGTCTTCGTTTCCGTTATCAGGACCCGTGCGTTCAGCGGAATCAACTCATAGACTTCGATCACGTCGTCGTTGCGCAGGCGAACGCAGCCGTGCGACGACGGCGTGCCGATTCTCTCTTCGTCGTTTGTCCCGTGGATGTAGATGTAGCGGTTGTAAGAGTCCACGTTGCCGCCCTGGTTCACGCCGGGCTCCTCGCCTGTGAGCCAGAGCAATCGCGTGAGCACGAGATCCTCTTCAGTTTCGTCTCCCGGCTTCCACACGCGATTGATGGGTTGTGCCCCTTTGAACACCTGCCCCCACGGCGCGTCGTCGCCAATCTTGCGTTTGACGCTGTGCCAGCCGAGGGGGGTCTGCATGCTGTTCATGATGAACCCGGTGCCTTTTTCCGCCGTCGCGCATTGCGCTTCCCAGAGGACCTTGCGGCTCTCGACGATTCGGAACATCTGTTCCTCGACGGAAACCCAGACGGCCAGACTGTCGCCGACCCATTCATCCCAATAGTGCGCGTCCAGGATAGCCGATTCCTCGGCGGACAAGTCTCGCGGCTCCGAAGTCGTCGTTTGCTCAATCACTGCGGTTTGCTCCCGTTGGCCGCTCAGCTCCGTTGCGTTCGGGGCCTGTGGTTCTGCGGCGGGTCCTTGAGCCTTGGCCATGACTACCACGGCCAGGACAAACGAGATGAAATAGGAAGCCAACGAACATACTCCATGGTCGCTTTCAGGTTGGGATTTCGGCGCCATGGTACCACCCCGGCCCGCCAGATTCATCCATTAGCGCGCTCCGTTCTGTCCATGTATTGGCGGTGGAGACCCGGGAATGGGTACGATATGGGTTCTTCCGGACTCGGGAGCTGCAAAGAACTTACAGGTGGGAGCGGAGAGATGGTACGATCGTTGGTGGTTGCTTTTGGGGTACTGTATGCGTGGGGCACGATGGCACATGCCACGCCAATCGAGGATCTGGTGAAGGCGTCAACCGCCTTTCTGGATGCGCTGGACGCCGATCAACGGTCCGCTGCGGTGTTTCCGTTCAACGACGAGGAACGGCTGAACTGGCACTTTGTTCCGAAAGAGCGCGCCGGGGTCGCATTCAAGTCGATGAGCCCGGAACAGAAGGAACTCGCATTGGACGTGTTGCGAGCCGCGCTCAGCGCGGAGGGCTATGATAAAGTGGAAACGATCCGCAGCCTCGAAACGGTCCTGCGCGAGATTGAAGGCCGTGACTACCGGGATACGGAACTCTTTTACTTCACATTCTTCGGAGCCCCCGCCGTGGACGGAGTGTGGGGGTTGCGATACGAAGGACACCACATTTCGCTGAATTGGACTGCCGTTGACGGTGCGATTATAGCGGCAGTTCCACAATTTCTCGGAGCGAATCCCGCTGAGGTGCTGAGTGGTCCGATGCAGGGCACGCGCGCCTTGGCGGCCGAGGAAGATCTCGCGCGAACGCTCGTGCAATCCCTGAACGAAGAACAGCGCGCCGAGTGTATTCTTCACGAGGCTGCGCCGCCGGACATTGTTACCGGCGCTGCACGTGTCGCGGAAATTCAGGAGCATCGCGGCCTCGCGTACAGCGCATTGAATGAGGACCAGCAGGGCATTCTCCTCAGCCTGCTTCAGGTGTTCGCCGATTGCCAGCGTCCGGAGTTGGCACAGGAACGTATCCAGAAGGTCCGCGATGCGGGGCTGGAATCGGTGAAGTTTGGTTGGATGGGGGGCACGGAAAAAGGGGAGAAGTATTATTACCGCATCCAGGGTCCGACTTTCATTGTCGAATACGACAACACGCAGAACGACGCCAATCATATTCACACGGTCTGGCGCGATTTCGAGGGGGATTTCGGCCGGGACGTTCTGAAGGAACACTACGAAAAGCACGCGGACCCTGCGAATTCCGGAGAGCACGAGCATTAGTACCGGGCCCGAAAGCATTCAAACGATTCCATCGCGAAAGCGATGGTGGTCGATTGGCTTCTGGTGTATCGGTATCGGCGTGTACATCGGCTGCATTTCCCTTATCGGTTGGGAACGGCTGCGGGACGCGATGACGGGCGTCAGTATTCCGTGGCTGGTCTTAATGACGCTCGTCACCTTCGCAGGGCTCTGGATTCGCGTGGTGAAGTGGCGGCTCGTGCTCGGGAAGGGGTCTAACGCGATCGGCGTGTTCTTCCTTTCCAAAGCGGCGGGGGAATGGTCGCCCGGCCGCATAGGCGAACTCTCGCCGCTCCTGATCAAGAGACACCGGAACGCGCGTATGGCTGCTTGGATTGTGGTGGATCGCATTTTGGAGATGGCGGTCACGGTCGGGATCGGTGTCTTGGGATTGGCCGCCGTGCAGGCGCCCAACCGGGGTGTGATGATCGTCCTGGCGATCCTCATTGGGATCGCTCTGCTTCTGGCACTATACCTGCTGACGCGCGAACGGCTGTTTCTCGCGATTGCGGGCAGGTTTCCAAGCGGGCCGTTACACCGTGTCACCGTAGCTGCGGCTCGCGTGAGCAGTGCTACCGCGGCGATGCGCAAAGAGTTGGTTCTGCCTTTGGCGATTACCATTGGCGCCGGCTGTCTTGACGTTTGGGCCGGCATGCTCTTGTACCAGGCCTTCGGATGGCCGGTGCCGTTTGCGCTGATGGCAACGGCTAAGGGCGTTCATGCGGTGACGAGCGCGATTCCTATCACCCCCAATGCGACGGGCGTTCCGTACCTGACAACCGCCGTGCTGATTCATGAGGTGGGCGGCGTACCTTCCGGCGTGCTTGCGGCGGGGATTGCATTGAGCGTGGTCGTCACGAATCTGATCTTCTGGTTGTCTCTTGCGGCGGGCGCCGCGGATTTGCGGAAAAAAACGGCATAGCGAACAGACCGTAAACCAGGCCGCGCTCATGGTAGTAAAGAGAGCGGTGGGAATGAACGGATTCGGCCGCATGTTCCCTGCTTGCGCGTAAATGAAGGAGCGTCCTGTCGCATGCGCAGATTTCGATCGACAACCCTGGCTGCGTGTGTTTTTGCCGTGCTTCTTGCGTTCACCGGCTGCCCATGGTCCGACGATACCCGTGGTGCGACCATCACCGTCGACGGTCAAATCCGGTCGTACTTCATTCACGTTCCTCCCGGGTACGACGGGAAGACTCCGGTGCCCCTGGTTTTCGTACTGCACCCCTTCGCTTCCACGGGGAAAGGCATTGCTTCGACAACGAAGTTCAGTGCGTTGGCGGACGACGAAGGATTTATCGTTGTATACCCCAACGGCCGCACATTTCTATGGAACGGCGATCCCACCGACGAACCCAACGGCCCTCCCGAGAAGCGGGACGACGTTGCGTTCATTGATGCGTTGCTCGACGAATTAGTGGTCAAGTACGCCATCGATTCAGAACGGGTTTATGTGACGGGCGCATCGAATGGCGCACTCATGGCCCAGCGGGTAGCCTGCGAATTGACAGATCGATTTGCAGCCGCGGCGTCAGTGATGATCACGCTTCCCGTGGGATGGGCGCAGTATTGCCAGCCGTCCGGGCCGATTCCCATGCTATTGATACAAGGCGTAGACGATCCTTTCTTCCCCTGGGAAGGCGGCACGGTTCAGGAAGGCCCGCTTATGGAAAGCGAGTACGACAGCGCGGCTGACATGGTCGCGTTTTGGGTCGCCAACAACAACGCCGCCAGTCCACTCAGTATCGAAGATCTACCGGATACCGATCCGAACGATGGCACGACGGTGTATCGCGAAATGTACTCCGCCGGAATAGATGGCGCCGAGGTGATATTCTATGGCATCGATGGCGGGGGGCATGCGTGGCCGGGAAGCACCCCGAGCCTGGAATGGCTGGTCGGAACCACGAGTCAGGACATCGATGCCACGCGGGTGATCTGGGACTTCTTTAAGCAGCACTCGCTGTGAGGTTTTTCACCGCTTCCAGGCGAGGGTGACGCCATCGCGCACGGTCAGCATGACGGCTTCCACTCGCGGATCGGCGACGACGTGCTTGTTGAATGCGTCTACCGCGTGGTCGGACCGCTTCTCGGGCTTCAGTACCCGCCCGCTCCACAAGACATTGTCAGCGACGATGAGGCCGCCTTGTCTGACCTTGGGCAGCACGGCCTCCCAGTAGTGGATGTAGTTCTCCTTGTCCGCGTCGATGAAGACCATGTCGATGGGTCCCGTAAGTCCCTCGATGGTCTCCAGCGCGGGCCCGAGGCGTAGTTCGATCTTGCTGCCGTGGGGACTTTGGTTCCAGTGGGTTTGTGCGATGGCGGTCGCCTCCGGGTCCACGTCGCAGGTGATGAGCTTGCCGTCGGCGGCCATACCTTCCGCCATGCACAATGCGCTGTAGCCGGTGAATGTCCCAATTTCGACAACCGACTTGGCATTGAGCATGCGCGTGAGAAGACGCAGGAACCCGCCTTCCACCTTTCCGACCTGCATGCGGTGGTGTTCCATATTCTCTTGCGTGACTCGCTTGAGATCGTGAAACAAGTCCGCCGGATCAGTCGTATGATGTTCCGCGTAGGCTTCAATATCTTCCGGTACGATGTGACTCATATGGACTCCTAAGGTCAGCGGATCGATTCAATCGGTGTCGTCTGTGAGCTTCCACAAGAATTTGCGGGGCTCGCCGTGTCCGCTCATGGGCACGGTGAAGGTGATGTCGTAGGTATTGGTTTCCGGCCGGTACTCCGTTTGCCACCAATCGTTCCCGGCGTGTGATGACTGATCCATAGGTAGACTCTCGCCATCTCTCTGTTCGACCAACGCAAACGGTCCACGCGATGCGGCGCCAACAATTGTAATGGGGACCATGCCGGTTCCATTGAACACCGTGAACTCGGCGGTTCGCCCGCCTTTCGCGGCCTGTACGACGACGGGGAGCTGCTGGAGAACCTTGCCTTGCTGCGCGCATACCTTAACATTGTTTAGCGTAGTCTCCCGGTGGACGATATGCCAACTATCCGGAGCGCGTTCGAGGAACTCTCGTAGCGGCTCGTTGGGGCCGTAGTAGTCGTCCGCGCGTTGGGGGAGGATCAACATTTCGACTTTTGCTTGGACCTGGTCGCCTGCCTGCAGGACTGATATGCCAGGCGGAGGCGAAAGCTCAACGATGGCGCTGGACACGTTCCCGTCCTCTGTCCCAAACACCGAGAAGTGGGGGGTGTCGATCTGTTGGCCGCCGAGTACCGCCTTCCAGTCGCGTACAATCAATCCCCGGTTGGCCCAGGCGCCTTGATCGTCCTCCTTGACGTAAGGCGGCGGATTCTTCGTGGCCCCGGTCAAGGCGATCCAGGGGTGCTCGCCCTCAAGCGGCACGCCGCGCCTGCTGTAGTTCCACCCGCCGGTCTCGGGTTCCCACGCGTTCTCTTCACCATCGATATTGCCGATGGTGATTCTGGAAAACAGATTGTGATTGTAGTGGTCCGCGCCCAACTGGAAGAAGGCGAGCCGCTCGATGTTCTCTACCGGCGCGACTACCTCGTAGCGAATGGTGTATAAGGCGCGAACGTAGTCGTCGCTGCGCCAACTCTGCGTGCGGATGACCGACTGAATCGCGCCGTCCGGCGTCTGGCCCGCATACGTTACATCCGTCAGCACCGGGCCGTACCGCTCGTACAAGGTCTTCTGGCGCGACAGAAACTGACGCTGTCCGTCTTTGAACAGCACGAGGAAATCGCCGCCCCCGACGTTGTGCGTCCAACTCCATTGCTTCTTCGGGATTGGTCCCATGCCCCAGACCATCAGGGGACGCATGTCGTCAATCATTCCACGGTTCAGATTCACGTCTGGGTCATAGCAGATACTTTCGCCGAAGGAGCCGATGGCCATTTGGTCCCATAGCTGGTTGGTGCCCCAGCCTTCCAGGGAAAGTTGCGCGTGGGAGATGGCGAGCGCGTTACCCCAGTTTGCGTAGGCAAGATCGAATTCCAGCGTTTGCCCGGCGCCGGGTTCCAGATCGAGCATCGTGATGCCCGTAAACCACGGCGGGCGCACGTGCCAGTTCTTGGAGATCTGCGCGGGGAGACCCAGCGGCAACCCGTGCTCGTCACGCAGCACCGGACACATGCCAGTGATGCCGAAGGAGCCGCCCTCCTTGGCAAAGCAAAGACGCATGGTGCGCGTTAAATCGCCTTGGTTAGTCAAGGCGAGCCGCACGCGTTCCATCGTGTTGATGTCTGGGTTCTCGCCGAGCACGACGCGGTGCCAGCCAATGACGGGATCGTATTCGACAACTAAGGGACCGGAGTAAGGCGCAACGCCTGTGGCTTCGAGTCCTGGCGCTTCCATATAGGCGCGCGTCTGTTGCGCCTCGCGTAATCCTGCGGCCAGAACATCGTCCGCTTCCGGCAACAGCGCGATCGCAACCATAGAAGAGCTGGTTGCGCGAACCTGTACCCAACCATCGACGCGCTCCAATGTTTGCGTCGCCGGCAACGGATTGATGAACGCGAGCCCCTCGCCATTTGCGCCTTCGGAAATGAGGAGATCGCGATGCTCGCCTTCCTTCGTGTCCGTATAGCCTGTCGGGAAGCGAAACCGAATCGACAGGTCATGACCTGGGCTCTCTTCCGCGCCTGCAACGCGCAACGCCACGGAGACGCGATCCGGCCAGGCGAAGATCTCCAGCCGGGCTTCTACGCCGTCCGGTGTGGACCCGTCTGCAGCGCGTAGCTCCAGGCGGCGAATCTCCACATGCTGCAGAAAACGTCCAAGCCGCTGGATGACGACGGCGTCGGGTGTGGGAGCGCCGCGCGCGACGGTGTACGTCACACCGTCGATTATCATCGCCGACACCATGTCAAATTTCGGCAACGCCGTAAGCAGTTTGTTTCCCTGGCGGACGGCCTCGCTTGCGGGGAGTACGTCGTGGATCGGTCCCAATCGGTCGATCGTACCTTTGGTGGTATCGAGTGCCAGCGCGTATCGATTGGTTTGAATGGCGAAGACGCGGTCGCCCGTTGCATCGGTGCCCCGCCAACCGAAGGGGTAATAGCCGAAGGTGTAATCCCCCGCGTGTGCCAGCAGGGTCGGGTTGGCATGCACCGAGGCGATGCCGAGCAGTAGGACGGCAAGGTAGTGGAAAGACTTCACGGGTTAGAATCCTCTATCGGGCATCCATCCCGCCCATGCGTGCGTATTATGATGCGCTTGCGCATTTCACCCCGGTATTCTGGGCGCCGCTGACGCTTCGGCCTAGCACGGGCAAGGGGGACTGGGAACCGATTCTATACAGCCCACACCGCCAAGGCAATGCGCGCCGGTGCGACCGCGTCGCTTTGCGGCGACTTCGCGGTGCCGTATACTGCAGTTGTGCCGTTACCCGTTGCAAGAACATTGGGGGAAACTCCTGTGAAACATCACTGCACGTTTTCTGTGACCGCCCTTTGCATGGTGATTGCCTCCGTTCCGGTAATGCCCGAAGAGTGGAGGATCGTGTTTGACGGCGAGCACGCCGGGGATACGGCAATCATGCTGGCCGTGAATGATTTGATACAGGACGGTGAACCGCTGGGTATCACGTTTTTGGTACATGGGCCGGACGATCCATCTACCGGCAATCGAATCGTAGTCGGGAGGGAGGAGGCCGAGAGGGCTGGCATCGGTATTGAATCGATGACCGATCCGCAGGGCTTCCAGATTCGCACGGAAACGATCGACGGTAATCGCACCATTGCGATTGCGGGCGGCTCCATTGCTGGCGATGTTTATGGATTGTATTGGCTATGGGATCGGTTGCGGGTCTTCAAGGAGATTCCCGATCTGGACGTCGAGCGCGTTCCCGCGCTGGAGATTCGTTCCGGCGGCGGGCCGTCCAAACAGGACATGCGGAATGCCTTGCGCTATACCGTCAACTGGACCACCAGCGCCGATACCAACGCGCTTGTCCCCTATGACCTTGAACCGCTCGCAACCGAGAACGCGCAGACCCGCGCGGCGACGCAGGAACTCATCGAATACGCGCACGCATTGCACATGAAGTTCTTCACGGTAGCCGACGAGTTTTCGTACTTGCCAACGGTTATGGCGGATATGGGCGCGTCACCCGACCCTTCGAATGATGCGCTCTGGACCATGTTACAGGACAAGTACCGCCGGCTTCTTGAATCCATGCCCGGTATTGATGGCATTCGAATTCGCACGGGAGAGCACACGCGTGTGGTGGAACCCTGGAAGCCGTACGACGTCATGCACGAACCGGAGGTGGAGGGCTGGCCGCTCGAACGCCGGTACCAGACTTTCCTGCAAAAACTCCACGAAGTGGTGGTGGGGGAGTTCGACAAGATCTACTACCACCGCACCTGGGTGACCGGCGCGACGGAACAGCACTCGAATGCGGACGTGTACCGCGCCATCTTCACGGACGCGGTGCCGGCCGAAAACCTGTACTTGTCGCCTTATCTGACCCGCGGCGATCGGTGGTTCTATCAGCCCATCAATCCGACTTTCAATCTGACCCCACACAAGATGCTGGTCCTTCTCGCGGCCATGAACTATCACGAGGATGGATCCGTGACCATCTTTCCGACCAATCCGGGGCTGTACTTCCATGAAGGATTCGAGAAGCTCTGGCGCGGTCACGAGAGCAACATCGTCGGATCCCAATTCGGTTCGGCGGCAGGCGACGGCTGGGATTCCAACGACCTGACCGTGTACACCGCGTTCCGCATGTCGTGGGACCCCCTTGAAGATCCCCGCAGTATCGCCGAGGATTTTGCGTCCATCCACTTTGGACGCGACGTTGCCGAGACGATGGGGGAGGTGATCATGCTCTCCGGCGAGGCGTATAAGAACGGCCTCTACATCAAACCCGTCGCCGAGGCCGCCGAATGGAACACCTTGCCGCATCTCCGCCTCACCACCTTCCCTGTGCGTGGATTCCCGGACATCGACCGCGGGAAGGAACATGTCCAGTGGCTGTACGACACCATGTATCTTCCTTGCAAGGATCGGATTGCTGAAACCTTGGAGTACCTCGATGGAGGACTCGCGAGCGCGGAACGCATGCTCACGTTGGGCCAGGAAGCGCGTGCGGACTTTGACGATACCGAGGTAGCACAACGAGTGATAGAATCGCTCGATCTCACCCGGCTGCTGATTCAAACCAACAATCGCTACGTCCGAACCTGCTTCGCCTATTTCGAGTACCAGGAAGCGCGCAGCGACGCCGCTCGGGACCGTCTCGCATCGGAGTACGACGATCTGCAGTCGGTGGTCGAGACATTTCGTGCCGCGCCCGGCTTCGAGTACAAGCTCTACGGCATCGAACAACTGCTTAAGAATGTGCGAGCGGCATTGGACGACCTTGAGGGAGCGGAGCTAACCCTGGAAAAGGCGCCCGACGCGGAAGGAGTGGCTAATGCCATCGCCGAGCAGCAGGCCGACAATCGCCGTCTGATCGAAACCTACTTGAACGACGCCGTGAAGATTCTCTATTGGAATGGCCGCGTGGACGGAAAGGACATCCTGAGCATCCGCGGAGACTCCGTATCGATTGAGCACGTCGCCGCCGATCCGATTCACGTAATTGAATCGCGGATCGAGTCGCCACTTCCTGCCAGGCCGGGAACGATCTTTATCCGTGACATCCGTTCCGGAGAGATTCATCCCTTTGTGCTGGAGCACCCGAGCGCGGAGAACGACTTTACGGCGAAGATCTACATGTTCGACCCCGGACCCGGATACACGCCGTGGGAGATGGAGGTCTACGTTATCGAGAATTCGCCCGAAACACTCGACGCGGCCCTGCCTTGGCAGCGATGAGGCGTAGCGAAATCATTCGTTTGAGCGGTTACATCTCCAGGGGCTTGTCCTTGGTCTCCGGAGCGAACGGCAGCACGAACAGACCCAGAATGAAGATCACGGACACGATGGTCGCGGCCCATTGAATCCCGTACGCCCCGCGCAACGACCCGAACAATGAAGGCCCAGCGATGGCCAGGTAACGGGCGACGTTATAGCAGAACCCAGTTCCCGTGGCGCGGACTCGCGTGGGAAAGAGTTCAGGGAAGTATACGGCGTAGCCCCCGAAGAGGGACGTCGTAAAGAACCCCATGATCGGGAACATGACCAATGCCATGGCAAACGAATCGGTCAGGTGGAACGTAGCCGGCACCGCAATGGCGCAGGAAATGAAGGTCAACGCAAAGGTCTTCTTGCGCCCGATTCGAATGGCGAGCCAAGTCCACGTGAGAATGCCAAAGAACGCGCCTACGTTCTGTGCCATCACGCTCAAGCTGGCGCGTTGATCGACCATGGCCTTGAGTTCGGGCAAGTCGTTGGGATTGATCGCGCCGCGCAGCAGATCCGGCGAGAAGGTCCCGATCCCCCAGAATCCGATCACGCCGACCGCGGCCAGCCCCACGCCGACGAGGGTATTGCGCCGGAGCACCGGCTCGGTAAACAGATTGGTAATCGAACCCAGCTTGATGTCCCCCGCCTTGGCTTTCGCTCGCGCCGTGTGCCAGTGCTCGGGTTCCCGGACGAAGAGTCGAATTGCGAAGACTAGCATGGCGGGTATGAAACCGATGAAGAAAATGATCCGCCAACTCGTCATCGTGATGCCCATGGCCTCGAAACCCTCGGTGGGCACGGTGCGGAATACGACGAAACTGATGCCGCCGGCGAGCACGTTTCCAAAGGCCGAAGCGGCCTGCATAATGCCGAGCGCCGTTGGCCGCGCATGATCCGGCAGGGACTCTGCGATCAAGGCGGCGCCCGCGGCAAACTCGCCGCCAATGCCTAGCCCGGTTAGAAAACGGAATACGGCGAAGGCTTCCCATGATTGCGCCAGGCCGCTGAGTCCCGTGAACAGCGCGTACATGAGGACCGTGATGGCCATGGTTAGCGTTCGGCCCAGCCGGTCGCCGACCATGCCAAAGAGGAATCCGCCGGTGGCCCACCCCGCGATGAAGATGGCCTGGACGGTCCCCGATTTCGCGGCCACATCCGCGGCCGTGGCCCCCGAGCCCAGCAACTCCTGCAAGGCAGGCTGCCGCGCCAGCACATACAGCCACTGGTCCATGGTGTCGAACAACCACCCCAGCGACGCCACGGTCAAGACCAGGTAGTGATACCCCGTTAGCCCGGAGTACCACGGAATCTTCGCAGAACTTTCCTGAGCCATGAATTCCCCTCCCCACAGCCGCTCCAAGCATTCGTCTGTCCGTTATGGACAACGCCCCGTTTGCCCGGTGGGACACGTAGTGCCCGCGTAGTGTATAGAGAGAGCCTTGGCCGTGACAAGAGGAAACTGCGTGGCCGCGCGGGGAATTGAAGGTTCTCAGGGCTAGTGAACTGAATGACTTACGGGGGGCGGACGGGAGCGGCGAGTACGGGCACGGGCCACTTGTAAGGCGCTCACTTCTTGCACAAAATATTGGGTGTAGAGCCCCAAACGGCCCCTTCACTTGTATCAAAGCTTGTGCTATAATGCGGAACACCACAAGATATTGGGGAGAAGCAGGCGTTGAACGGCCGGAAACGAAAAGTCCACTTCGTCGGGGTCGGCGGGATCGGTATGAGCGGTCTCGCCGAAATCCTCCTGAATTTGGACTATACCGTCTCCGGGTCGGACCTGCGGGCCAGCGAGATTACCCAACGGCTTGAGCAGTATGGGCTTCGGTTCCACGAAGGCCACGATCCCTCGCACATCGGCGACGCGGGAATCCTGGTGGTTTCGGCCGCCGTGGATGGCACCAATCCCGAGCTTGTCGCGGCACGCGATCGCGGAATCCCCGTGATCCATCGTAGCGAACTCCTGGCGGATCTCATGCGGCTGAAGCCAAACGCCGTGGCGGTCGGCGGAACGCACGGCAAGACAACCACCACATCGATGATCAGCGCGATCATGGATCGCGCCAACTTCGGCGCAACCAGCATCATTGGCGGCATCCTCCATCGAAGCGGCACGAACGCGCGATGGGGGACCGGCGATTATCTCGTCGCGGAAGCCGACGAACACGATGGTTCCTTCCTGCGCCTCCATCCGACGATCGGCGTCGTCACGAATATCGATGCGGAACATCTCGAGTATTACGGGACCCTCGACAACATCAAGCGTGCGTTCACCGAGTTCTGCAACGCCGTGCCCTTCTACGGCTACTCCATCGTTTGCTTCGATGATCCCAATTGCCGAAGCATCATGAAAGATATCGAGAGTGTCTGCATGACCTATGGCACGCAGGAGGGCGCGTTGCTCCACGGTTCCAACGTGCGCCTCTGCAAAGTCGAGGATCGTTCGACGCCCATCTCCCGCCTGTGCACACAGGTGGACGTGACCAGCCACGACGAACGCCTCGGGCGTGTGGGGAAGCTGGGCACGCTGACCTTTAACGCCATCGGCGCGCACAATGTGAACAATGCCTTGGCGGCATGCGCCGTCGGCTTGTGTCTCGGCATGAACTTCGGGCACATCGCGGACGGACTTCAACTCTACGACGGCGTGCAGCGGCGCTTGCAGGTACGAGGCGAACACAACGGCGTTACCATCATCGAAGACTACGCCCATCATCCCACCGAGATTGCGAGCACGCTGGAAGCGATTCGCTGGATCAATCCGTCGCGCGTCATCGCCGTGTTCCAGCCGCACCTGTTCAGCCGCACGAAGTTTTTCTATGACGACTTTGCGCGCGTGCTGTCGACCTGCGACCGCAGTATCGTCACGGACATCTATCCGTCGCGAGAAGAGCCTATGGCCGGTGTTGATTCGAGCTTGATCGTGAACGCCGCGCGCGACAAAGGCGGCTCCCCGGTCGAGTTGATTTCCGATATGCACGCCGTCGGCAAAACCCTCGCGCCCGATTTGCGCGAAGGCGACGTGGTGTTGATCCTGGGGGCCGGCAACATCAACCGGATCTGCCCGGAGATACTCGAGGAGCTGCGCAAGCGCTGATGGCACGGAACACGCAAAAAAAACGCAGTTCCCGCCGCGGAGCGGCGAAGCGGTCGATCCGCCGCAACGCGGATTCGATCCTGTCTACGCTATTCGCCTTGGCCGTGGCCTGCGCAGCCGCGTACGCTTTCTATACCTACGTCAACGAATCGACCTATTTCCGAATCAAGATGATCAAGGTGACCGGCACAAATCTGGTCGATGCGAACGACGTTGTCGCCGCTTCGGGCCTCACGAACGAAGACATCATCCTCCTGCTGCCCACGGCAGAAGTCCGCTCGAAAGTGACCGCCATGCCCTACATCGAGCGCTGTCGCGTGACACGCGTGTTTCCGGACATGGTGGCCATTGCGGTGGAAGAGCGCGTGCCGGTTGCGACGCTCGCGTTGCGCAACCAGTACTTTGAGATCGACGCGGACCTGAATGTGCTGAAGAAGATCGACGAACACGCGCGCCATACGGGACCGCTCATCACGCAGGTGCCCGGCCTGGGAAACATCGAGCCCGGCGCGAAACTCGAGCAACCTTCGTTGCGCGAAGCGGTCGACGTGTGGCTCGCCTTTCGCGACACCCACGTCGCCGAAACGGTGACCGTATCCGAGATTGCCGCGCCGTCTACGAGCGACGTGCGCATGTACTGCAACGAACTGGACTACGAAATCCGCTGGGGCCGGGGGCGGGCCATTCAACAAGCTGCCAACCTGGACACGGTCTGGGAATACAAGGGCGGAAACCTGGAGTGTACGGAATACGTCGATCTGCGGTTCGACCGCGACGTGGCATGTCTATAGAGAAACGAGCGAGCACGGAAGCGAGCCGGGAGATGTGGGCCGGCCAACACAGTTGGGAGATGGACCAATGACTATGGGGATTTCGGACGAATTCTCCTCCTTCGATCAGCAGGCGGTTATCAAGGTGTGCGGCATCGGCGGCGGCGGCGGAAATGCGGTGGGCCGCATGATCGAAGCCGGCATGAAAGACGTCGACTTCATCACGATCAACACGGACGCGCAGGCGTTGAAACATTCTCCCGCGGGCACGCGCCTGCAGATCGGCAAGGTCGGTCTCGGCGCGGGCGCGAAACCGGAGATGGGGGAGTTGGCGGCCAAGGAAGATCGCGAACGCATCACGGAAGTCCTCATGGGCGCCGATATGATCTTCCTCACTGCCGGTCTCGGCGGCGGCACGGGCACCGGCGCGACACCGGTCGTTGCGGAATACGCCAAGGAAACCGGCGCGCTCACCGTGGCCATCGTTACGCTGCCCTTCCAGTTCGAAGGCGGTGGCCGCATGGACAACGCCATGCGCGGCCTGGAAGCGCTGGAAAAGCACGTTGATGCGCTCATCGTCGTGCCCAACGACCGGCTGGCCTTGCTCTGCCACGAAAACGTTTCGTTCCTAAACGCCTTCCGGCTCGCCGATGAAGTTTTGCACAACGGCGTGCGCGCCATCTCCGAGTTGATTACCCTGCCGGGCCTGATTAATCTGGACTTCGCGGACGTGCGCACCATCATGAAGGAAAGCGGCCGCGCCCTCATGGGCATCGGCACCGCGGAAGACGAAAAGCGCGCGATCCGGGCTGCGGAAGAGGCGATCATTTGTCCCCTGCTCGAGAAATCGAGCATTGACGGCGCCATCGGCGTGATCGTCAATGTGAAAGGCGGCAGCGATATGAGCATGCGCGAGGTCCTCGACGCCGTGACGACGGTCCAGAAAGCTGCCCATCCCCGCGCCAACATTATCTTCGGCGCTGTAGTCGACGACGATCCACGACCGGAAATCCAGGTCACGGTCATCGCCGCAGGATTCCCCTATGAAGCGATGATGCCGCGGAAACGCGATCAAGACATGGTTTCCCTGACGCTGGAAGTGGAGGAAGAGTTCCCCGCGCCGGCCGCAGAGGAGCCTGAAGTCGCGGCGCAAAAGGAGGACGCCTGGGTGGCGGCGCGCGTCGAACCGCAGGAGCAGTATTTGTTCTCCGACGATGACTTCGCCAACACCGAACCTGAAGCGCCGGAGTATTCTGAAACGATTACCCCCTTCGCGCCGCGCGAGCCGGAAGAGGATCTTAGCATTCCCGCGTTCATGCGCAAGAGGATGAAACGTACGTGAGTCTCTTGAAGCAGCTTCTCGAACGGGCCACGGAGAAAGGCGCGTCGGATATCCACATCAAGACGGATTCCACGCCCTACTTTCGGATCGACGGGGAGTTGGTGCCGCGTAAGCGAGTCCTCACAAAGGAGAACATCGAAGAATTGCTGGGGGAACTGCTGAACGAAACCCAGCGGCAAGTGTTTGAGAAGCAACACGAATACGATCTCGCCCATTCCGATCCCGATTTCGGCCGGTTCCGCGTGAACGTCTTCTATCAGCGTGGCACCGTGTCTCTGGTCATGCGGCACATCAAGTCCCACATCCCGGATTTCGAAGACCTGCATCTCCCCATGGCAGCCGAACGTTTTGCGCTGATGGTGCGTGGCCTCGTATTGATTACGGGGACAACCGGCAGCGGGAAATCGACGTCCCTCGCGGCCATCATCGACTACATCAACGAGCGGCGAAAGTGTCACATCGTCACCATTGAAGACCCCATCGAATACACGCACATGGACAAGAAGGCCGTCGTCAACCAGCGCGAGATCAAGATCGACACGGACAGTTTTCCCCAAGCGCTGAAATCTGTCATGCGCCAGGACCCCGACGTGATCCTGGTCGGCGAGATGCGCGATCTCGAGACCTTCCAGGCCGCCATCAGCGCGTCGGAAACCGGGCACCTCGTTTTCAGCACGTTGCACACGGCCAACGCCATGCAGACCGTCGACCGCATAGTCGACTTGTTCCCCAGCGACCAGCAGGATCAGGTGCGTTCGCAGCTTGCGTTGAACCTCAAGGGGATCATGTGTCAGCGGCTCTTGCCCCGCGCCTCCGGGAGCGGTCGCGTGCCGGCCTGCGAAGTGCTGATCAACACGCCCGCCGTCTCGAAGTTGATCAAGGAAAACCGACTCGGCAAGATCCCCCTTGCCATCCAGGCCGGCCGGGAAGAAGGCATGCTCTCCTTCAACGACAGCCTCTACTCCCTCCTCAAAGGCAAGCTCATCTCCCTGGAAACCGCCATGGAAATCTCCGACAACCCCGCCGAACTCAACCTCATGCTCCAAGGCATCCGCCTCGGCCAAATGCAAGGCGGAATTCTCGGCGAGTAGGTCCCAGTGCTGCGTTTCCGTGGGGGATGGTACCGGTGCTTTCTACTCACCAAGGTGAATCTTCGCCATCATGGGACGTGCGAGGATTGCGCGGAGTTTGCGTGGGAGAAAGCGAATGATCGTGTCCGCCGCGGTCATCAGGAAAGGCCCCGTCGTTGGTTTCTTGCCTAACTTCCGCAGTGTGAGTTCGACGATGTCTTCGGGGCGATTGGCCATGCGGTGGCGGGCGTCGGATTCTTCCTGCGTGAAGCCTTGCGCGGTGAGGAATTCCGTTTTCGTGGCCTGTGGACACAAGGTGATCACGTCGATTCCCGAGCCGCGGTATTCGCTGTACAGCGCTTCGCCCAAATGCAGATCGAATGCCTTTGTCGCGGCGTACACAGATTCGTAGGGGCAGGTCACGATGCCGAGCACGGACGACACCATAATCACCGCGCCGCGTTTCCGCTCGACCATGGCGGGGATAAACGCGCGCGTCAACAGCACCGGCGCCGCGCAATTCAGTTGCACCATCGCCGCCAACCGCGCTGGGTCGCGCGACTCGAAGCGTCCCGCATGGCCGAGTCCCGCGTTGTTCACGAGAATCCCGATGGGGATGTCCGCGACCGCTTCGACTACCCGATCGACCGCGCTTGGCGCGGTGAGATCCTGTTCCACGCAACGGCATTCGACGCCGTGCTGATCCCGCAACTCCACGGCCAGCTCTTCCAACCGGTCCGCGCGCCGCGCCACCAGCACGCAGGAAACGCCCCGCGCCGCAATCGCCCGGGCAAACTCCCGGCCAATCCCCGCCGACGCGCCGGTAATCAGCGCCCAGCCCTGGTAGACCTTCAGATTCGGCATTTCGGTTCTCCTCGCTCGCTCGTTTCGCGTCACGTCCAAGGATAGCACGGCACATGCGCGCGTTCGCACATCACCCTGCACCCGAGTTAAACGCGCGTAACGCAAGGTGGAAAGTGCAAGGAGCACAGGCGTCCCGCCTGTGTGCCTTCCACGGGCGAGACGCGCGTTCCCCTTGGAATCCAAGTCTTTGAGGGTATCGCCGCTCAGGCGGCCTTACCGGACAACGGCGGACCCTTGACGAAGTTGCTTGATGACTCTCATCATTCGCGACTCACACTGCGCAGGTTCTCAAGCAGCGAATCGAGGGTTCGAATCACCTTGCGTTGAAACGAATAGGTCATTAACGGAGCGATGAAGATCCAGGGCACGACAGGCGCAAGAGCGAGCAGGAACGGCACATACCAGGGCTGGCCCGCGAATTCTCCCAACAAACTGAAAATCACCGCGATAGCCAGTGCCAAGGCCGGCGGGAAGACGATGAGAAAGTTCCGGAGGCGGCGAACACCTCCCAACGCGGCGTCGACCGTAAGCATGCCGCCCGCAATCATGAAGTCAGCGCGGCTCACCCCATGAAAGGGATTGTGGTTGTTTCGGAGCAGCTTTTCGCCTCTGGCCTCGAATTGATGTCCGGAAACGGGAGAGACGTCGAAACCTTGTTGAATGAACGTGTTTCGCGCCTGGTCCAGCACTTTTCGCCCGTCTCCTGTGATGGGGACTGTCTTTTTGTAATCCATGGCGATTCCCCCTCGACCTTACTGGCTTGAATCCTCTTCGTCGTACACGATGTCTTTGCGGCGTTTCTTCACCGCTTCCCGTAGCAGGTATTCCACCTGCGCGTTCAAACTGCGCAGATCGTCCTTGGCCCAACGGTTGAGTTCATCAACCAGTTGGGGCGGCAATCTCAGGAGCAGTGATTTCCGTTGAGCCAAGACGTTGCCTCGTTCAATTCCGGTTCCCGCGGCGCGGGTTTCTATCGCGACGCCACTTTCGAATGAAGAACATCCCCCTTGATCCCCCTTCGAAGGGGGAGTTGCCCGGCGCGAGTTCGCACTGGTGAGCAATATGGCTATCCCGATGCGAAGTCGCTGGTCTTTCTACCGCAACGCAACGCGTTGCGCGTAATTCCCCCTTTGAACGGGGACTCAGGGAGATGTTCTTCCGGCTATCACTCATTGCTTGCGGATCCGTTCGTCAATCTCAGGACGATTACGTATACAGCGTGCCCGTGTTTACGATGGGCTGGGCCGGCTGATGGCCGCACAATACGACCAGCAGATTGCTGACCATCGCCGTTTTCCGTTCCCCATCTAACTCGATCTTGCCGTATGCTTCCAACTTATCCAGCGCCATCTCCACCATGCCAACAGCGCCTTCCACGATTCGTGCTCGTGCCGCGACCACCGCGTCCGCCTGTTGCCGCTGCAACATGGCGCCGGCGATTTCCGCCGCATAGGCGAGATGATTCAGGCGCGCCTCTTCCACCTGCACGCCCGCTTTTGCGACGCGGTCCTGCACTTCACGCTGAAGCGCCTCGCTCACTTCATCGGGACTGCCCCGCAGCGACAAGATGTCATCGTCAAACGTATCGTATGGATACGACATGGCGAGGTGACGCAGGGCTGCCTCGCTCTGAACCGATACGAAGTGGTCATAATGGTCCACATCAAACACGGCCTTGGCCGAATCCTGCACGCGCCATACGACGACGGCGGATATATCGATTGGATTCCCGCGCAGATCGTTCACCTTCGTGGTACCGCCATCAAAATTGCGCCAACGCAGGGACACCTTGAGCTTGTTGAAGAGCGGGTTCGCCCACTTGAAACCTTCAGTTCGCACGGTGCCTTTGTAGTCGCCGAACAAGACCAGCACGGCGGCCTCGTTTGGCTGGAGCGTGAAGAAGCCGCAGGCTACAAAGATCCAAAGAGCGACCCCAAACGCCAATACGATCACAAGCCCCACATTCTCGTTCATGACCGCCAGGACGAGTCCGGCCAACAAGGCAAGACCCGCGACGATGACGATGCCCAGCATCATCCATCCACTGGCGACCGCGACTTCCTTCTCGTGAGTAACCATCGCGCAACCCTCCTATCAATGCGATATCAAAATGATATCACCTGGGGCTCAGGGTGTCAATGGGAATCTTGGAGTATCTAAACTATTATCCCGTAAGAATTTGCATGTCGGACGCATCCAGCTTTACAGCGAGGCTGCCCAGCGCTTCACGGACGCGGTCCGTCTTGCTGCTCCCGATGATCGGATAGACTGGGAACGGTTGGTGGAGTAAATACGCCAGCGCAATCTGGTTCGTCGTGCATCCCTTCATTTGTGCCAGGCTGCGCGCGGCGAGCAGACGTTTCCTGCTCTCCGCCGAGTCGTACTCGGCGCCATAGGGGACGGGTCCGGAGAAGCCGAGTCGCGCCCACGTCGCATTCTCCTCGCTGAAGTAGCCCTTCGCCTGGGCTGTGTACGCGGCCATGGGAAAGCCGGTCTTGCGGTGCCACGCCACTCCGGCCTCATTCAGGAACATCATGCCCGGGACGGGAGGTTCCGGCGATGCGCGGTACGCGAGCGCCCAACCCGGTTGACTCGCGACGAAGCGTGGCAGTCCGTGGGTGTCGGCGTAGGCATTGGCGGCCTCCAACCGTTCCGCCGTCCAATTCGATCCGCCGAAGGATCGAATGCGACCGTCGCCTGCGAATTTGACTAGCGTATCGACAATTTTCCCCACGGGTCGCGCCGGATCATCCCGGTGCAGCCAGTATACATCCACGCACTCTACACCCAACCGATCGAGGCTCTCAGTTAGATCGCGATCCAGATCGTCGCGACCACAGCGCCCTTGGTCGATATCGTCCAAGGGAGGATGACCACCCTTCGTTGCAAGGACGATGCGGTCCCTGCATCCGCGGGCCCTGAGCCATTCGCCCACCGTCCGTTCGCTCGCGCCCCAGAATCCCTCGCGCCAGGCCGCGTAGATATGCGCCGTGTCGATGAAGTTGCCTCCAGCCTCCAGGAAGGCATCCATTACCTCGAAGGAAGTCTCTTTCGGAATGTCCGATCCAAAGGTGGCCGTGCCTAGACAAATGCGTGACGGTTCGATGGGAGTTCGAAGAATCGTGTCCATGCTCGCAGTATCCTCATAAGTGTTTTCACCTATCGTACGGGCGGTCGGACCTTTGATACAATTACGGAAAGTCAGCACAATGTTTCCCCGAACCGGAGTAAATACCTTGCCACTTCGCAGCAAAACCGAGTTTGTCCCCGTAGAAATGAGCCTGGTCGACCTTCTCGGTCGCGGCTATGTGGATGCCGTCTGCGCCGCCCGCGCGCGTTTGACCGGCGAAAATGCACAACGTCTGAGCGAGCAGGCCGCGTGTCCAGTAGATTTCTATCCACGTTCCATGCAGCGCGCCATGCAGGCGCTGCTGCCGAACGTGGGAAGCTCCTGGTCGAAATCCGCGAGAAACACCGCGTTGGGCGCTGGTTCAGCCGGCTTCGAGGCAAACAGTAAACGTAGCGCCGCGCCGTTGTCCGGCTATGGGGTCTATCGCATCGGCGAGGATGGACGATTGTATTTTCTCGCCAAGAGCGAACACTACCACGCGCCCTTCGGCCACGGGTTTCCCGGGTACCGGCTTGTGGATCAGGCTCGCTCGTTGGGAATTCCAAACGCCACGCATAACAACACCCGCGGTCATGTCACACGGACCTTGGAAGAGGAACTCATTCGTGTTGCGGCGGGCATCGAACCGGGAAGCCGCTCTGCCGTTCGCCAACATATCGCGTCCAACCGTACCACGCGGCCGAACCGCGTGCTGAACCTGGAAACCGGCAGCCTGGCCGCGGAAGCCGCGCTCAAGATGATCCTGAGCCGGTTCTACAAGGCCCAATCGGATTCTCCGGAGCCGATTTACGAAGGCCGCGTGCCGGTCGTCGTGGTCCTCGGCGACGAAGAGGGGGGGATTCAGGCCAACTACCACGGCACGACGATCCTGACACAATGCATGCGCGGTATGTGGGGCGGCTTGCGCGATGCGCTCGAGGCGCAGGGTGCGCTCCTGGTGCGCAGCGTCCGGCCGAACGATATTGATGAACTCGAGGCCGTCTTTAAGGTCTACGACAAGAAGCCCTACAAGATCGCCGGGTTCTTCCACGAACTCGTGCTCATGAACTACGGCGGCAAGCGCCTCACGCACCAGTTCGTCCGCCGCGCTTATTCCCTTTGCACCAAACAGGACGTGCCCACGGTCGTCGACGAGATTCAGTCCTGCGTGTGGAGCCCCCGGCTCTTTCTCTATCGCGAATATGGTGTCAAGCCTACGTTCGTGGCGGTCGGAAAAGGCTTTCCCGGCGGGGAGTATCCCGCCTCGCGGATTCTATTCAACTCCTCCTTCGATTGCCTGCCCCAGTTTGGCGCGCTCGTCACCAACGGACAAGAAGAGCTTGCGTCCTTGTCCTACCTCGTCACTATGCGCTGGGCCGAAGCCAACGCGGGAGTCACCAGCGACGTGGGCGAATACTACGAGCGCGGATTGAAAGACCTCGCATCGCGGTTCAACACCGTTATCGCTTCCATCGAAGGCCGCCGCCATCTCGCCGGCGTCTACTTCCACGACCTCGACCCCGCCAGGACCTTCGCCGAACGCCTCAACAAGTCCGGCCTCGACATCAGCGTGCAGACGTACAAGGCAGGCTGTCCGCCCTGCGCGCTCACAAAACTGCCTCTAATCACCACCCACGAAATGGTCGAATTCGTTCTCGACAGGATGGAGAACGCCCTTCGAACAATCTAACGCGGGTTTCGTCTACAGCCCATCAGGCCTGGGGTGTCATCAAATTCGAAATCCGAAACTGGAGATTCGAAACAGGCACAGATGTACGAAACTCCAATGGACGAAACGAGGAGTGACAAGGCTCTACTGTCGTAACGCTCGGGTTCCGCGCCGGGCGGATACTCACGGATTCGCACGCACGCCTTGCCCTTGTCGAGTAGAACGCGTCGCACCGCGCACAAAAGGTGACCGTCAATCCCCAGGTAGTCAACCCCGCGGTTACAGATGGGGGCTGGCCACAGTCTACGGAATCGTCAAACAGAACGACGGTTTCATCAACGTATTTAGCGAGCCCCGTCGTGAGACCACCTGCCGGATCTACCTGCCGCGATACGCTCTCAAAACCGGAGCGGTGCTGAATGGGCGCATATACAATGAAACGGCGTGGCGGAACGTGGGCCACGCATCCGTTGGCAGCTATGAATGTAATCTAACGGAATCCCGCATGCTTATCGGGACGCGTCTCCATATCCGCATATTGTTCGTGGATATCTTCGAATTGGCTGATGTGTGCGAGCATGATGTCAGCAATCGCAGGGTCAAACCGCTTCCCGGTCTCTTCGCGCAGGTTCGCCACCGCATCGTTGGCCGTGAACGCTGCCTTGTACACGCGCTCGGAACGCAGCGCATCGTAGTGGTCGGCAATGCTCATGATGCGCGCGGCCAGGGGAATCTCCTCCCCCTTCATACCGGAGGGGTAACCCTTGCCGTCGTATCGCTCATGGTGGCTCAAGACGATGTCGCGCGCAATGCGGAACATCTGGAGGTCGCAATATTGAAGTACGGTCTCAAGGGCGCGTCCCCCCACCAGCGTGTGGGTCTTGATAGTTTCGAACTCTTCCTCGGTAAGCTTCCCTTGTTTCTTCAAGATGGCGTCGGGAATGCTGACCTTGCCGATGTCGTGCAAGGGGCTGACATAGTAGATGGCCTCGACAAACTCCGGGGTCACTTGTTCCTCGAATCGGGCATCCTGGGACATCAGCTTGGCGAGGAGCGTGCTATGGTCGCGCACGCGATAGAGGTGGGCGCCGGTATCGGTGTCCCGTGACTCGGCCAATTCCGCCAACGAGATGATCAGGCCCTGGTGTGCGCGGAGCAGGTCGAGAGTGGCGACTTGGTTCGCCTGCCGCAATCTCTGAGAAAGGAGCCGTAGAATGCGTTGCGCGAAACGTTCGTCCTGATCTATCAACACGATGAACTGCTCCCGGTCCAGGCACAGGAGTTCCACGTCTGAAACGGCCTTGATCGTCGCCGAGCGCGGTTCATCGGCCACCAAGGCCATCTCGCCGAAGCCATCTCCCGGCCCCAGGCGCTGTAGTTCTCGCTGGCCAACTCCGCTACCTTTCAGCACGGTCGCTTCGCCGGTTGCGATGAGGTAATACGTCTCCCCGCGGCTACCCTCGGTCAAGATGATGTCGCCCGCCTTGGCGGAGACCCAACGGAATTGTTTCGCGATACGCTCGATCGTTTGAAGGCCAAGGCCCATGAAGAGGTCGCTACGTCCGAGGTACGATTCAATGTGCATGCGCGCATCTCCGGTTATGTCTTTTGGTTGTCATGGGCACCGCGTCCAAGATGGAGGATCTCCGCTTGTGATCACTCAACCGCGCGCCGCGTCCACAGAGCGTGGGACGCCAATTAGTGTACACGATTCGTGAGCCCCTTGATGCTGTACACGCAAATCGGCGTCTCTCTCCCGCGTATGGTCAAGGGGCCAAACTTCTCAGCGTCGACGTAATCCTTGATCTGTTCGTAGGTGGTTTCGTTGACCAGGATATCGGATTGGAGATCCTTGGTGAGCGATTCGATGCGCTGCGCGTAGTTCACGTGCTGCCCGATGGCGGTGTATTCGAGACGGCGCGCGGACCCAATGTTGCCCACGATGACCTCGCCGGTGGAAATCCCAATGCCTATTTGAAGAGGGGGCTTGCCGCGACTCACCCATTCTGCGTTCAACTTGCGCAGCATTGCCTGCATTGCCAGCGCGACCTTCACGGCGCGAAGTGGATCGTCCTTGTGTTGCACGGGAGCGCCAAACAACGCGAGCACGGCGTCTCCCATGAATTTGTCGAGTGTGCCTTCATTGGCGAGGATGATGTCGATCATCGCGGCAAAGTAGGAGTTCAGGAACTTCACGAGATCTTCGGGATCCATTTTTTCGGACATTGACGTGAATCCGCGGATATCCGATAATAAAATGGTGACCATTCTGCGCTCGCCGCTCACATTCACCGGCTTGGAACTCCTGAGGATCTGATCCACAATCTCGGCGCTCACGTACCGCGCGAACGACTGCCGCAGCAGTTGTTTGCGTTTCTCTTCGTGTCGCAGACGGACCAACGTGAGCAGCGAGGACCCTGTCACCATCATGGTCATCCCGGGGAGGGGAGACCAGAAGACGCCCCACCAGTTGAAGACGGCCCAGGATCCCAGTGCCAGCGCGACCACGGCCCCTGCGGTCACCACCGCGCTCAAGGTGACCCGCGTCCACGCGACCAGGGCGCTCACGAGGAGTCCCGACAGGAGTATGACGAGGGCCTGCGCGCCGCGAATCCATGCCGGCTCGACAAAGAAATCCGCTCGCAGTATTGCGTCCGCAACCAGCGCGTGGAGATCCACTCCCGGGCACAACTGCATGACCGGCGTCGCGTGCGTATCCTGCAGCCCGCTCGCCGAGGACCCGATAAAGACGATTTTACCCTGGAGTCTCTCGGGATCGACTTCGCCCTCCAGCAGGTCGAACGCGGAGATGTGGCTGAAACGGTCCGTCGGCCGCTTGCGGAACGGGAGCAACATGTTTCCGGCTGAGTCTGTTGGAATGATGGTCTGTCCAAGGTGCAGTTCCATTACGCCCGCGTTGGACCACTGCATCACAACTTGGTTTTCCCCGGAGGCGGCAAGCAGTGCAGCCACAGGAAGACTCGGAACCCACTCTTCGCCAGAACGCAGCACGAGAGGGGCTCGTCGGAGTTTGCCATCCCGATCTGGCAGTGTATTGGTGGCCGCCACGAAGGTGGCTGCCTTGGCCAGTTCGGGAAGTGGGCAGACGGTCCCCGAGGCAGTGGGAATGGGTGGCGTCCCGTCCGTGCCGGGAAGCGCGCGTAGCACGACACTCAATGGTCTTCCGCAACCCCCGCCGACGCCTGGCTGCGACGCGTCGAATTTCAGGTCCGCGCCCAGGACCACGGTGTGCCGGGCCACGGTTTCCGCCAGAATCCGGTCATTGTTCAGTAAATCGGCCGGTATTCCGCCCAGGTCAAGATCGATGCCGCGGTCCTTCCGGTAGAGGTCGCTGACGGCAGTGAGGGAGATCCGATCGGGTTCCGCGAACAGCAGGTCCAGCGCAATGCTGCGCGCACCCAGGGCGGACGCTTGTTCGACAAGTTTCGCAATATGGTAGCGGGGCCACGGCCATTGTCCCACCTTTGCCAGGCTCGATTCGTCAACATCCACGATGGCCACTTCTGGGGGCGCGGACGGCGCCCCGAGGAAACGGACCATTTCGTCGTAGCCCACGTACTCGAAGGCCTTGACTGGAGAAGGGGGAAAGACCACAAAGACGAGGAAGGACAGGGTGAGTAGTCCGCCGAGCAGTAATACAATACGCGACGTCGGAGCAAGCACCTGACCGTCGTCGGAAGCCCCGCGAATCAGCCGCACCAAGCGGTCACCTATTCTGACCAGCATCACCGATCCGCCAGCGCCCCCGGTAGGTTATCGGACCACCACTTCGACGCGGCGGTTTTTGGGTTCGTCCACGTTGTCCTCGGTTGGCACAACAGGTTTGCTTTCACCGTAATACTCGATCGTCAAGTTCTCGGCGGGGATACCTTGTTCCACCAGCAAGGTCTTGACCGCGTTCGCGCGGTCCAGGCTCAACTTCATGTTCGCAGCGTCCTCGCCGGTGCGGTCCGTGTGTCCGTTCAGGCTGATGTCGTGCGAATCCCGCTGCCGTACTTCCGCCAAAACCTGCTCCAAGATGGGCTTTGATTCGGTGGACACCTTGCTCGAACCGCTGTCGAAATAGATGCTGAATCCTTTTGGCGAAGGCGGTACAATGGCGAGAGCGTCCGCGAACTTGGCCTGAATCTCATCGTTTGTCGCCACGCGTGACTCGGAGAACGCCTTGTCCGCGCGCGGGGTCGCGACGGTCTCGTTGGCCTTGTTCAGAGTTACACTGGCTGCCTGGTTGGTTACCGTGACCTGTCCCACATGCCCTTCCGGATCAGGTACCAGGTAGAAGCTCGTCTGCCGCTTCGTCGCACATCCGGCCGCGACGCAAAGAAGAATCAGCGCCACGATGAGGTTCGCGTACTTCATTTTGCCTTCTCCGATCGCTTCGTCGCCTTGGGCGCCGGCACTTCGACCAACAGTTCCGTGCCTCGAACCGCTGCCACACCGGACGGGGTTTCAATCTGCGCCGAACCGGGCGCCAGCTTGGCAATCTGACCAGAGATATAGACCAAAGTGCCTTTGGCGACACCAAGCGTCATCCCCAGGATGCCTTCATCGGGCTTGAACTTGAACTCGGACATCTTGAGCTCGCTCGAAGGACCCAGCGAAAGCGTGGTGTCGTCCCTCAGGACCACCCCAACACTTCCTTCCTCGTTCGTCCGGATCACGTCCGAGGCGTACACGCGCGTGCCTTTAGCGGCGGCAATCTCATCGCCCCCGCGGATCACCTGGACCGTTCCCTTGACGTCCGTGATGCTCCCGACCAGCTCTTGCTGGGTTTCCGCCAAGGCGGAAAGGCAAGTTGCCAGCGTGATTACTGCAATCAAGGCTGGATGCGATTTTCCCATCATCTGCACCTCCCAATGCTGAAGGCCGCGCCCCACGTCAATGCCTTTAATCTAGTTATACCCCAAGAAGTCGGAAAAGGACAGCAGGATATCGAGTATCCGCGCTGTTTGAGGAGAGAGGCGTTGCCGCAAAACCGGACGCTTCAGGCACAATAATTGATTGGTAACGTGTGTTAAGGTTACCGGTTACCCGTCGATTGAATGGTGCAGCCCGCATGAGGGAAGCTCTCAAGGCATCTCGGTTGCCTCCCGACTCAAAGAGATGCGAAGGCGTGCAAAATCCCTGCTGAGGCTGGCGAGACGGGCCGGGGAGAGGCGGTTCTCCCCGCTTCCCCTGATACCGTCGCGCGGTGGATTACAGCCACGCCGAAACCCGGAAGCCCGCGACCCTGCAAAGGCGGCTGGCGTCGATCGGCGTGGCGCATCAAGCAGCGGGGCACACGAGTCCGGCCAGTGCTCCGCCGGTGCGAGCCACCATGTAAGGCATTCGGCGCACCGTCCGCATGGCGCAGCAGAAAGCGGCATCCTTGCTTGTCGAGCACATTCGGGTAGCCGTGCGTGTTCTCGACGATTCCCCGCACGGCATCAGGGATAAGGCGGTTCTTCTGCTTGGGTTGGCCAATTGACTCGCGAATGTGTGCCTCAACCCGTGCGGGGTAACGCCGTTCAGACCCGCGTCCTCGACTATGGTACCGTACGCTTCGGTGAGGTCTACGCGGTAGACGGATTCTGCGCCGTCCTTCTTTTGCCTGTCGAGGTAGACGATAAATTCGTCGGCATTGCACTTGTAGGCTTCCAGAATGCCCCGCGGCCGCGAGTTCATCGGTATCTTGCGATTGCCGCCATGAAGGTGCTGGACAAGGCGAGCAGGGAGGAGCGCACCGTGCTTTTCTCGCGGCCCTTCTCGTCTAGCAGGTGCGACTTGTACTGCGCTATGGTTTCCGTGGTAACATCGCTCAACCGGACCGGCTTCGCCCAGGGGGTGAAGTGTTTCCATTCCTGGAGCAGGGTTTTGGCAGTGTGTGGCCGTTTCGCGGCCCTTACGTGAGCAGGGAGCAGCGTGGTGAATTCGTCTACAGCACAGTCCTTGCGGTTCCCGGCGGGAATGCCGGCCTCAAGCGCCTGTTCGATCTCTACCAGCTTCGCCCGCGCCCGCCGTACCGACTTGGTTTTGAGAGACTGCCGATTAACCTTACCGCGCTCGCTGAACTTCGCGTACCAGACGCCATCCCGCTGGTACATGCTGGCCGTGTCTTGCGCTCCCCTGAGTACACCGTTTGGTACACAAACCGCATTCAACGAGAGCGCCTTGCCGCGCTTAAACTGTTCTATTAATAGGCTTTAGGTGGCCTATTCCTTCCGCCCCGATAGTTCAATGGATAGAACAAGTCCCTCCTAAGGATTAGATCCGTGTTCGATTCACGGTCGGGGCATTTTTCTCTTATCGGCAATTATCTGCTCGTTCCGAAACGTAGTGGAACGCTTCTCCGCTGCTTGCCAAATGAAAAAGGCAGCCCGTAGGCTGCCACATTTGGTGGTTTACCTTGTTAACGTCTTGTAAACCCCATTTTGCGTCATTATTATAGCCCTGTCGTACCATGCGCTGTCAAGTGCCGAACCAAAATGAGGGGGCGTCGTTATGACCCAGTACAGGTTGTCTCTGGACATTGGCACAAATTCCATTGGTTGGTGTGCACTAACGTTGGAGAAGACGAATGAACGTCTACATCCAGTCGGGATACTGGACATGGGGGTCCGCGTCTTTCCGGACGGTCGAAACCCGAAAGACGGTTCGTCAAACGCAGTGAAGCGTCGGCTCGCTCGAAGTATGCGTCGGAACCGAGACCGATATCTCGAACGGCGCACGAGATTGCTCGAAACACTGGTTGAGCTTGGCCTGATGCCCACAGGAGAGAATGAGCGACGCCGTCTCGTCACTCTGGACCCGTACGCTCTTCGGGCACGTGGTCTGAACGAACGGCTTACCCTGTTCGAACTGGGACGGGCCATTTTTCACTTGAATCAGCGTCGTGGTTTCAAGAGCAATCGGAAGCAAGATGCGAAGGATAAAGAATCTGGGATCATCAAAACAGCTATTCAGGGCCAACGGTCAAAAATGGACGCCGCTTGCGCTCGTACTTATGGGGAGTACCTATTCCTCCGACGCGGAAAGGGCGAGGACGTTCGAGCGAGACTCAGGACCGTTCGAATTACAGAGGACAACGGCAGAGAGAAGAACCAAGAATACTATGACATCTACCCGTCCCGCGAGAACATTGAGGAGGAATTAAACACGCTGTGGCAAACGCAGGCCGTTTATTACCCAGAAGCACTAACCGAAGACGGTCGCAAGGAGATTCGCAACATTATCATTGACCAACGAGACCTGAAGAAACCAGCGGTAGGCAAGTGTACTTTTGAGAGAGATGAGGATCGGGCGCCCAAAGCATCTCCGTTGGTACAGCGCTGTAGGATATACCAGGAACTAAATCACCTTACGATTATCGACACGAGAACTCTGAAAGGACGCGCACTTAGAATCGAGGAACGCGATAAGCTGGCGGCATTGCTATGCCAGCCCAGGGGAAGCAAAAAGACTAAGCCCGAAGTTAGCTTCGAGAAGATGCGGGGAATTCTCGGTTTTGAATCTTCCGTATTCTCCTTGGAGTCCGACAATCGGACTGGACTTGAAGGAGATGCGACTTCGGCGTTTCTCGCACACAAAGATCGGTTGGGACGGCGCTGGTACGAGCTTTCGGACGAAGACCAGGAAGGGGTAGTGTCTGCGCTGCTTGATATGAGTGACGAAGAAGAACTCATTGAATTCTTAATGGACCGTTTCAGCCTTGACCGAGAACATGCCGAGAACACTTCAAACACATTCCTTCCGGACGGCTATAGCCGTCTGGGAAAGTCCGCAACGCACAAGATACTTTCTCAATTGGTTGATGAAGTCATACCCTATTCGGAAGCGGTAGTCCGGGCTGGCTATTCCTCCCACTCGTTGTTCTCAACCGGGGACGCCCGTGAACGTCTTCCGTATTACGGCCAAGTGCTAGAACGCCATGTTGTGCCTGATCCTGAGAAAGGCGGCCATCCAGCAGTAAGTAACGAAAAACGGTACGGCAAAGTGACCAACCCGACCGTTCACATTGCGCTTAACCAACTCCGGAAAGTTGTGAACGAGATCATCAAGCTGTACGGCAAACCTGCTGAGATTCATGTAGAGGTGTTGCGCGATCTCAAGAACAGTATCAAGCGTAAAAGGGAAATCGAAGCCGAGCAAAAGGCGAACAAAGATATTAACGCCGAATGCGCCCGACGCCTTCGCGAAGAGTTTAACCTGGTGGTAAACCGCGAAAACATACAGCGCCTTCGTCTTTTCTCTGAGTTGGACCCTACGAATCGGGTGTGCGTGTATTCGGGCGGGAGTATTACTGCAAGGAACCTTTTTACGCCGGAGGTGGAGATAGACCACATTCTGCCGTTCAGCCGAACACTGGACGACAGCATGAGCAATAGGATTCTGTGTCTACGGGAGGCCAACCGGGGAAAGTCGAATGCCTCGCCTTTTGAGGCGTGGGGTAATAGCAATGACTGGGGAGATATTCTGAGTCGGAGCGCTCTGCTGGCAAAGAACAAACGTTGGCGTTTCGCCGAAGACGCGATGGCCCGGTATGAAAAGGAAGGCGACTTCATCGCGCGGCAACTGACGGATAGTCAGTATATCGCTAAGCTTGCCCGAGCATACCTCGCGGTGCTTTATCCGCAAGACAGCTCGCACAAAGTGGTCTGTATTCCGGGGCGCCTAACCGGAATGTTTCGACACCACTTCGGTCTCGATTCAGTGCTCGACGAGGTGAATCCCGCTCGAAAGGAAAGCGGAGCGCCCTTGGGGGAGAAGAATCGAAACGACCATCGAAATCACGCGTTGGACGCCCTCATAGTAGGGCTGATGGATAGAGCTTTTCTGCAACGGGCTGCAAGGGCCAACGCAATTCAGGAACATGCGGGTGTTCAAGGGGTGCTGACGGGATTCGAGGAGCCGTGGAGTGATTTTCGGGCGTCTGCACGTGATGCTATTGCCAAGATCGTCGTGTCTCATAAACTCGATCACGGTATCGAGGATGCTCTTCACAATCAGACGGCATACGGATTTGCACGACGCGCAGATTCTCGCGGTAACGCTATTCACCGTATTGCAGTATCGGACTTGAAAGTGACGAGCATCCGATACATCCGAGGGAGGCTGCTGCGTTCTCAATTGGTGGCAGCCTTGTCTGGCTTGTCTCAACAAGAAGCTTACAGTCTGTTGGAAGAACTCGACAGTGGAAGGAACGACCCGAAAACTACGCTGGAATCCATTTGTGATTCCGATGGGAAGGGATCAAAGGACATCGAGATGCGTGCACAAGCCTACTTCCGATCAAGGGGTGTTAGGCGGATTAGGTTAATTGAACCGATAAAGCTAATTCCCATACGGGACAAAGAGGGCGCGGTCTATAAAGGCTTCAAGCCGGACCGCAATGCATATCTTGATGTATTCGAGTCAGACAACGGTGGTGGGTGGATAGGAGACCCTGTGACTTGTTTCGACGCCAATTCGAAGCAGGGAGACGAAGAGGTCCACGTTCCTGCGAGAGGCCCCCGAATCCACCGTCTGTTCAATCGGGATTTAGTGGAATTAGAGCATCAAGGAACTCGTAGGATCTTCTACATACAGAAGATGTCTGCAAATCAAATTGCCCTGGCGGAGCACTTCGAGGCGAATGCGGATAGTCGAACACGGGACAAGGAGGATCCGTTCCGGTTTGTCTACAAAGGGGGGGCAGAACAGTTGCGACGTTCCATGGCGCGATTTCTGGTGGTCACTCCAGCGGGCAAGATTCGCTACATTTCGGACCAACCCGATGATACGGCGAGCAGTTGAAGTCTCGGGTGACGGTCGCCACATTCGCAAGGAACGCGGGTTCCTACTCGTGTGCGATAGAGACGGTGAGCTTGGTCGGTTTCCATTGGATGATTTGGAGGTCGTTCTATTTGCAGGTCATGGTATGACTTGCACAGGCGAAATTCTGAATACGCTTGCGGCTCGCTGCATACCTCTCGTGATATGTGACCAGCGGTATCTTCCTTCTTCACTGCTTTGGCCTGTGGAAAGTCATTCACTTCAATCTGGTCGCATCCGTGCTCAATCCGAATTGTCGGACGCTACGAGAAAGCGACTTTGGCGGCAAATTGTCCAGGCCAAGATTCGAAACCAGCACGAAGTCCTCACGCTATGCACCGGCACGTTACATCCGAAACTTGTCGAACTTGCAAAGGGCGTTCGCTCAGGGGACGCATCCAATTCCGAAGGCGAGGCAGCGCGGTTCTATTGGCCTGCTTTATTCGGACCCGGATTTCGTAGGGATCGCAATCGAGAGGGCACCAACGCGTTGCTCAACTACGGATACACCGTGCTTCGTGCGGCAGTCTCCCGGAGTGTCATGATGGCGGGATTGCACCCCGCGTTTGGGCTACATCACAGGAATCAGCGAAATACCATGCCGTTAATTGATGATCTAATCGAGCCGTTCCGTCCGTATGTTGATCTCCTGGTTTTTGGCATCCAAGCCGGCGCAGAGGATAGGCCGCAACTGGACTCGCTGGCGAAGGAGCGGTTGATCGGAATTACCGGAATCGATTTGACGTACAACAGTGTGGCAAGCCCTGTTTCGGAATGTCTGCTTCGGTTGGCGCGGTCGTTAGTCGACATCTGTGAAAGCAGAACTCAAAAACTGAAATTGCCGGATGGAGTTCACACGTTGGCGGAGTAGCCTTTATGTGCGATGGCAATTTGCCTATCACGCAGCGGAGCGGATATCGGATCATGTGGATGTTGACAATGTTCGATTTGCCGGTCGTGCACAAACTGGAACGTAAGGAGGCCACGCGATTTCGCCAGGACCTCTTGGATATGGGCTTCGAAATGGCGCAGTTCTCAGTCTATATGCGGTGTTGCGTTACCCGGGAGAGAACAGACGCCCTGATCAACCGTGTCCGCAAATCACTCCCCACCGGAGGAAAGGTCGCAATTCTCCTGTTTACCGACAAACAGTATGAGAATATGCTGCACTTCATCGCTGGTAAGCCCGCCGTCCTTCCCTCAGTGGAAGGGCAACTCGCACTATTCTAGCCAGAACGCGACAGGGTCTGCCTGTTTCCGGTTGACACGAATCTACGGAAACCTCTGCCATAAAACGGCTTAGATGCCCCTCTATTGTAGAAGGGCTGCAAAATGGGGTCAAGCCGCAACTTAGCCTTGCACACTGCCTTTAAAGCATCCATTGTAGAAGGGCTGCAAAATGGGGTCAAGCCGCAACGGCGCCGTGGTTCTGGATCAAACGCAGTTCATTGTAGAAGGGCTGCAAAATGGGGTCAAGCCGCAACGAGCGCGGTTTTGTCCCATAGCGTTCGAACATTGTAGAAGGGCTGCAAAATGGGGTCAAGCCGCAACTGGTCGTGAATATCCAAACCACGTGATCGGATTGAAGAAGGGCTGCACAATGGGGTCAAGCCGCAACATGCTCGCGGCCGTCGAGAAGCGCGCCAGCATTGTAGAAGGGCTGCAAAATGGGGTCAAGCCGCAACTATGCGTCGTTGATCTCAATGGGAACATTTATTGTAGAAGGGCTGCAAAATGGGGTCAAGCCGCAACTTTCCGACGCGCATAACGCAAGCCCCGATCATTGTAGAAGGGCTGCAAAATGGGGTCAAGCCGCAACATGACGGAATTCTTGAGCACCACGACAAATTGTAGAAGGGCTGCAAAATGGGGTCAAGCCGCAACCAATGCATCGAGATCGCGTCAACGATGGGCATTGTAGAAGGGCTGCAAAATGGGGTCAAGCCGCAACGAGTTCTGCCAGCGCCCCGAGGAAGGTTCCATTGTAGAAGGGCTGCAAAATGGGGTCAAGCCGCAACAGGACGGTGCCCAGGGCCTGGGGGAACACGATTGTAGAAGGGCTGCAAAATGGGGTCAAGCCGCAACCGCGAAGAGTGTCAGGCGATACTCGTCGGAATTGTAGAAGGGCTGCAAAATGGGGTCAAGCCGCAACAGTCGGACCCTGCATGATAAATTCACACTTATTGTAGAAGGGCTGCAAAATGGGGTCAAGCCGCAACAAATAAGTGACAGCAGTGCCGCCGGGATCGATTGTAGAAGGGCTGCAAAATGGGGTCAAGCCGCAACGGGATTTGTACTCGCGTTATAGGCGCTTGCATTGTAGAAGGGCTGCAAAATGGGGTCAAGCCGCAACACTGGTCCAGTTACATCGCCACCAGAAGCTATTGTAGAAGGGCTGCAAAATGGGGTCAAGCCGCAACACTATCAATAAGAGGCTGGCACCTCAGTAATTGTAGAAGGGCTGCAAAATGGGGTCAAGCCGCAACACTTCGGGCTTCCGGGTATCGCCTGCGACAATTGTAGAAGGGCTGCAAAATGGGGTCAAGCCGCAACAGCAAGGCAGATGATATCCGTGATTTGTATATTGTAGAAGGGCTGCAAAATGGGGTCAAGCCGCAACACCTTTGGAGGATTCCAGTCGTTACCAAGTATTGTAGAAGGGCTGCAAAATGGGGTCAAGCCGCAACCTACCCAGGGGACGAGGAATGAAACGCTCGATTGTAGAAGGGCTGCAAAATGGGGTCAAGCCGCAACGTGGCAGTGAACAGATTCGGCCATCTCACGATTGTAGAAGGGCTGCAAAATGGGGTCAAGCCGCAACAGAAGGAAATGCAGGGGCTCAGGACGCAGGATTGTAGAAGGGCTGCAAAATGGGGTCAAGCCGCAACTGTTGGTCACGGGAGGGTACGACTGGCAGGATTGTAGAAGGGCTGCAAAATGGGGTCAAGCCGCAACCAATTAGGACAGCACACGCCACTGTGCAGATTGTAGAAGGGCTGCAAAATGGGGTCAAGCCGCAACAGCCTCCAAGCAAAGGGAACGCGACACCGAATTGTAGAAGGGCTGCAAAATGGGGTCAAGCCGCAACGGTCAACGCCTGTGTCCGCAGCTACCGTCGATTGTAGAAGGGCTGCAAAATGGGGTCAAGCCGCAACAATGCGAACGTCGTCCACAGCCCGTTGAATATTGTAGAAGGGCTGCAAAATGGGGTCAAGCCGCAACCCCGCGCTACAAGGAATTGTTCGCCATTCATTGTAGAAGGGCTGCAAAATGGGGTCAAGCCGCAACGCAATCGTATCGGCGCGGATATATCCCGTCATTGTAGAAGGGCTGCAAAATGGGGTCAAGCCGCAACAGTGCTACAGGTCTTCCTGTTGCGACGATCATTGTAGAAGGGCTGCAAAATGGGGTCAAGCCGCAACACGCCAGATAGAACTGAGCCGCCTCGGTTCATTGTAGAAGGGCTGCAAAATGGGGTCAAGCCGCAACCAAAGCTGTTAGCTTTTCTGCATAATGTTAATTGTAGAAGGGCTGCAAAATGGGGTCAAGCCGCAACGATCGGCAAGGCGTATTTGTTCCGCCTTGATTGTAGAAGGGCTGCAAAATGGGGTCAAGCCGCAACCCGTCGCTATCGACTGCGGTGAACGAGTCATTGTAGAAGGGCTGCAAAATGGGGTCAAGCCGCAACGGCTCAGGGCGGCGCGTGCAGGAGGTTAAAATTGTAGAAGGGCTGCAAAATGGGGTCAAGCCGCAACTCATTACCTGACCGCAACCTCCTGGGTCGTATTGTAGAAGGGCTGCAAAATGGGGTCAAGCCGCAACGGGCGGCTCGTGTACCTCGTCGTAGAATACATTGTAGAAGGGCTGCAAAATGGGGTCAAGCCGCAACTCGTGCGGGTTGTTCGGGTAGCGCCGGTTCATTGTAGAAGGGCTGCAAAATGGGGTCAAGCCGCAACGGCCGCCGCCAAAACGGATTCAACTGTCTAATTGTAGAAGGGCTGCAAAATGGGGTCAAGCCGCAACTCCCATGGCTGGTTGTTGTACTGAAGCTCGATTGTAGAAGGGCTGCAAAATGGGGTCAAGCCGCAACTGTTTTTCGTGTAGTGTTTCCAGCTTGTAATTGTAGAAGGGCTGCAAAATGGGGTCAAGCCGCAACAAGCTACTGAAGGCGACGTAATTGCGCGATATTGTAGAAGGGCTGCAAAATGGGGTCAAGCCGCAACTTCCTTCACCGGGCCAGTACAAGGAAACGATTGTAGAAGGGCTGCAAAATGGGGTCAAGCCGCAACTGATCGAGGGTCAAATCGCGAACACCGGATAGCAACCCATCTGTGACGTTTTTGTGACGCGCCGAGTTTCTGCGGTCGTAAAGTACTGCGGGGCAAGTGCCCCGAGGTCATCGAACCTCTAAGGATTAGATGCGTGTTCGATTCACGCTCGGGGCACTTGACTCCCTTTTGTCCTATGCTTGACAGGTCTTGCCTGGCCGGTTCTTGGGAGCGACCAACGTTGTAGCGAAATATTCCGGGTCGGAATATCGTTCTTTAGATGAAGGGTCGTTGAGAATCTCCGACGCAACGTTTGCAAAGGTCCAGACGATTCCCCAATCGAAAACTCCTTGGAGATCTACCCCATACAAAGCAATACGCTCAAGCGATTTGGCAGTCAGCAGGGCGCCGCGGCCTATGCCGCAAAGTTTGAGTCGCAGTGGGTGGAACGCATCCGCAACGGCCACGAGCAACGGCTCGTCAATGACTTCCTTTCTATGATTCCCGCGTCCGATTTCTCAGGGTTCGTGTTGGATATGCCATGCGGCTTCGGCCGTTTTCTTCCGTCGTTGCGAGAGTTTGCGCCGCGCGTCGTCGAGGGTGACTGGAGCGGATCCATGTTGGAGATCGTCAGATCCCGACATCCAGGGATGGCCCCTGAGATGGTTCGGTCATCGGCAACGACGCTTCCTTTCGCTTCTCGCAGTTTTAGCCTGGTCTTCTCAGTTCGCTTGTGTCACCACATTCAAACATTTGAGCAAAGACTAGAGTATCTTAGGGAAATCCAGCGAGTGTCGGAGCGCTGGATTATCGTCACGTACTTGGACGAGCACTCCTGACACAATGCCGTTCGGTCGAGACTGCGCCGGTGGAAGGGGAAACGTGCGACTTGGGGCATGTCGGCTGATGAGGTCGCTGGCGTTTTCGCTTCGGGCGGCTTTCAGGTAGTCCGGTCCGAAATGCTTTCAAAATTCCTGTCGAGCCAGCGCTACACCCTCTTGCGCCGAAACGGACGCTAGATTCGTTTGCTCCCGCCGTCTCATTTCGAGATTTTCAAGCCGCGTGAACACGCTGAGGGTTCCCATGCATAATCGAGTATGCGCAACGCGAATGCGCACGCGAAAGAGAGTATGGACACGAAGAAGTTTTCACGACACGCCCGCGGGCTTCAGGGCCTCACGCTGCTCTATGAAGACGAGGCAATTCTGGTCGTCGACAAATCGGCGGGACTCTTGACGGTAGGGACCGATAACGAGCGTACGAAGACGGCCTACTATCGGCTCACCGATTACGTGCGGAAGGGAAACGCCAAGTCGCGGAACCGCATCTTCATCGTGCACCGCCTCGACCGGGAAGTCTCCGGGATTCTCGTCTTTGCCAAGACACCGGAAGCCAAAGAGCGCCTCCAGCGGCAATGGGACCAGACGGAGAAGAAGTACCTGGCCGTCGTCCACGGCCATCCGAAAGAAGATTCTGGCACGATTACCTCGTACCTCGCCGAGAACCGGGCTCATGTCGTCTACTCGACTCAGAACCAGAAGCTGGGGAAGTTGTCACACACCGGATACCGCGTACTCAAGCAATCGCGCGAGTTCAGCCTGCTTGAAATCACGCTCATCACGGGACGAAAGCATCAAATCCGCGTACACCTCGCGGATATCCGGCATCCGATCGTAGGCGACAGGAAGTACGGCGAGAAAGACAAGGCGCACAAACGCATTGCGCTGCACGCGCTATCCATCGCATTCCGTCATCCGGTAAGCGGAGAGCAGGCCTTCTTTGAAACCACCGTCCCTGCCTATTTCAAGTCGCTGCTCTGAATAACGGACGCCGCGTGCAAGACGGTCCCAGTCCAACACCTACGCCTGAATCGCGGGCAGCAGCAAACCGATCAATATCCGCACAATCTCAAAAAAGACCTCGAGTATGCTGCCGGCACTATCGAGAATGCCGCCAATCACGATTGTCCCGCCGTCCGGAATGAGCACCTTCATAGCCGCCTCCCTTGTTGTTGCCTTATCCAGTGTTGACCGTTGAACGTAGTTACAAACACCGAGACGCAACGTTTCAGGCCGGCACTTGCTCCGGCTCGCACGTCTGAGACAGCCTCGTGCCGTGACGGGAAGACAGCGTCTACTTCAAGGGTTCCCGAGGAATTTGAATTGCGGGCAGAAGCAGCCCGATCAAGATCTGGAAAATGATCGCCAGAATGCGCCCAAAATTATCCCGCCACACCTCGAAGTCTGATGCGTCGACCGACATGTTAGTCCTCCCTTTCATGCGCTTGGCAGCGCCATTCCACGCTTGCGTTCCAGCACTTGCAGGAAGGAGTGTATCCTGAGTCCCGGCGATGCAACAAGGCGGTGATCGCGCCAGCCCGGCACGAGGAGTGATTGCGTTGGCGGCTGAACGCTACAACACCCATGGCGCGCGCATGGGGCGGGCGCACATGCCATTCGCGATGTCATCGTCCGCAAAACGTTCGGTCGACGGATCGAACTGAAGCGGACGTTGTAGCCGCCCGGCGATGTCCGCGATCATGCCGAAGTACGAAGCCCGCAATCCCGATTCAACCGGGGCGACCGGATCTCGGCGGCTCTTCACGGATGCCACGAAGTCGTGTTGGTGATGATCGCTGGCGTGCAGCCGCGTGTCGTCAGGGCCAAACCCGATCTCCAGCAGCGACGCCGGTTCCGATTTAATCCCCTGGCGGTTTACATGCACCCAGCCCTCGCTGCCAACAAAGCGACAGCCTTGCTCGTGCGGGTGGCCCGTGTCGGAGAAGCTCATACGGAGGCCATCGTTGTACACGTACTCCGCCTGCCACCCATTGATGTTGTCGGTCAATCCGTCGTTTCGGTAGTCCGCTGTGCAGGTCAGCTCAAACGGCTGCTCCGCCAGCCGCGGACAACCCCACAGGGCGATGTCGAGATGATGCACGCCCCAGTTCACGATGAATCCCGCGCAGTAGTCCCAGATCAGGTACCAGTCCGGCCAACTGATCCGTCCTTCGTTATAGGGTTTCATCGGCGCCGGACCCACGTACATGGCGTAATCGAAGCCCGGCGGCACGGGCTGCGGTCCGGTGTCTCCGGTATATTCTCGCTGGTAGGAGGGACCGGGCGCGGCCACTTCAACCGTATGAAGGTCGCCGAGGTAACCGTTTCGTGCCAGTTCACACGCGAGCCGGAAGTCCGCGCCGGAACGCTGCTGCGTACCGGTCTGGAAAATGACGTTGTTCTTCCGTACCGCCTCGCGGATGAGCTGACACTCACGGACCGAAACGCCCAATGGTTTCTCGCAATAGATGTCCTTGCCGCGCGCTGCCGCCGCCGTCGCCATCAACGCGTGCCAGTGATCCTGCGGCGCGATTAGAACGGCATCCACATCGTCTCGCTCCAGGACTTCCCGGAAGTCGTTGTACTTCGCGCATCCGCCGTTACCTGACTCACGGTCGTAGAACGTGTTCACCGCCTGGGCGGCGCGTTCGCGCCACTCTTCCATCACGTTGCACACTGCAACAACCTCGATGTCCGCCTCAGGCAGGAACTCGCCCATGACCTGGGTCCCGCGCCGTCCTGCACCGAGCACGGCCAGGTTGACGCGATCGTTTGCCCCCTTGGCTCGTGCCGGCAAGATTAGCGGTGCCGCGACCGCAATCGCGGCCGTTCGCAGGAAATCTCGTCGTGTTGGATTGCCGTTGCGGGTTCGCATGATGATTCCCCCCTGAGTTGCGATGGTTCCGTTGTGAGAAATGTATCGTATTGCTGGGTCCATACTGAAATGCGATGGTGCTCGCATGGACCCCACGCTTAAAACGCCCAAACGGAGTTTTGGTAATTGATTGACATAAAATATGATTAGTGCTACTATGCTTCGAGATAGGGGCGCGTCTGATGCGCGCAAAAAAGCGAGGTATCACCCATGATCTGCAATTTCCTGCAATACCTGGCCTTCGATTTGAACCTGATAGATGTCCCTGTCCTCGGTCTCCTTATGGAGGGACTTCTGGGGCTCTTTGGATGCACCGTAGGCTAGTAGAACGCAGGTTCTAATCGCGTGCGGTAAGCGTAATGTCCGGGTTCGCGGCCGCAGAGCGCAGCCGCGAGGAAAGGAAAAGTATGTTTATCTGCCAACTCGTGCCGTTCTTGGATCGCCTGTTCGCCTTGCTTGGCCTGTACAATGTACCGGGACTGGAAGCCACATTGGTAGGTTTTCTCGAAGCGCTGTACGATTCTGCCGGCTGTAACGACGAATAGGCAGTAACGCTTCCCGTCCCACCAGCAAATTGACCACTCCCGATGGGCGGACCCCCTTTATTCCGGGGGACTCATCGTGGGCGGCCCCGGCTGCCCAAGTTCATCGTGGAGCGAACGAATCCTCTCCGCCTTTTCGGGGTCAATGCGTTTGACCTGATTGGATTGAGATTCTGCGGTGAATACATAGGCGTAGACGCCCGCGGCGATCAGCAGCAGGAGAAGGGCCAGGACGAGCAGCTTCTTCGCGCGCTTCAACTGCGGTACCCCGCCTACTCGAAACCGCTGTAGAACCAGAGGTTCACATCAAGCAGAGACGCGCCACGATAAAATCCACCCTGGGGCGATTCCGAAGGCACGGAAAAGATCGGGCAACGACCCGGGAACCGCAGGTACTCGACGTGCCCGTCCATGAACAGCACGTTGCCGCCGCCGGGAATGTGATTGAAGACGCTTAGAACCGCGTCGGGTTCGGCGGCGGTCCTTGAACTCCACGCGTCAAACATGACCGGTACAGTACTTTGTGCGACGCTCGACTGAGCCGGATTGTTGATATCCGTGATGAAGAAACGTTCCACACCCTCTTTAAGGCGCGGATAACTTGTGGGGATATCGGACCAGTCGTCGTCGGCCAGCCACAGATCATAGCCGTACCACCCGGACACGATGGACTCGGGAAGATCGACCATGTTGGCCCCGTCGATGTGCGTTTCCGCACCGAAACCTTCGCAGCCGTAAGCGTCCAGCGTTCCCGGCGCGAAGGAAGCCGACGTCGTCTGGCCCACCTGAAAATCCCAGGCCAAATCCCAGGTGCCGTATGAAATGCAGGTCTGCACGACATGTTGCTGGCTTGCGGTACGCAATGCGTACGCGAAATACGTATAGGAAACCGGCATGGATAGCTTGACGTGTAAGCAGGCCTTTCCGGCATCCGAGCCGTCCTGTAGCGCCCCCACCCGCGCGATCGCCGCTGCGAAGTCCAGATCGCCGATGATACCGCCACTGGGCCAGTTTCCCGGCAGTACCGCGCCGACCTTGCTGCGCGAATCCGAGGGACAAAGCGCGAGGCTTGGATCGGTCCAATAGTCCGGATACAGGAACTCGCTTGCCACGCCATGCACAGGCCAGATGACACCGTCGCCGCGAACGGGATGTGTAATCGTTCCCGGAGGGAAGAGTTCCCCGGCCGATTCCGAGGCGTACATCTTATGGATGAGACCCCACTGTTTCAGATTGCTCTGGCAGGAAGCGCGGCGGGCGGCCTCTCGTGCGCGAGCCAGCGCGGGCAACAGGATGGCGGCGAGAATCCCAATAATCGCGATCACGACCAACAGTTCAACGAGCGTAAAACCGGAATCTCCGCCCGCTCGAAGTCCTCTTCTCGCATGTGTGGCGTACATGACTCTCCTCTTCGTCCTGCATCGACCACAAGAAAACACGGTCGACACGCCACTACCTTCCTGTTTGGTTGGAGCTCGACGTCCGGGTTGGTTACAGGTGAGAACGGTTCGGAGCTCCGACATTCAGGTCTCGCACCGAATTGCGTTCAATCAACCGATGTTCGACGACCTTTTCAATCGGCTGTTCTGAACGCCCTGCCTCGCCGTGAATGATTTGGAGCAACAATTCTGCCGACATACGTCCAATCTCGCGCGGGAACACGGAAAGCGTCGTCAATGGCGGACCCATGACTTCACCCATTTCGATCCCGTCAAATCCGACGATGCTGATATCGTCCGGAATCCGCAGCTCCAACTCATGAGCCGCGCGATAACAACCGATAGCCACCATGTCGTTGCAGCAGATCAGCGCAGTTGGACGGTAAGATTCATTGGTGAGCACTCTCAGCGCTGCGTGGTATCCGTCAGCCGGTGTGTCGCCGCCCCGGACAATCATGTTGTCCTGGAACGGTATCTCGTGCTCCACCAGGCTTTCCATCATACCGATGGTCCGCTCCTTCGACGTCGCCGAGCGGACCGGACCCGTCAGGAACGCGATCTTGCGATGTCCTTTATCAATAAGGTAGTTGGTGGCATCGCGATTCGCCTTTCGATTGTCAAACCGCACGGTGTGAGTGGGCAGGCCCGGCGCCTCCATGATGGTTACCAGAGGCCGGCGCATCCGCTGGAGCCAGCGCAAATGGTCGTGGTACTGCTCCACTTCGCCAGCGGAAACAATATAACCCCGCAGGTCATACGTCTTCTGGGCGCCAAACGCTTCAATACCCTCTTCCGGCCGGTCCTCGGTCCCGTGGTAGAGCATTCGCTGGAACCCTTCCGCGCGCAATACGTTATGGATTCCGGACACCACCTCCGTGTAGAACGGATTGTTGATGCTGCCCACGACGACGCCAACCGTTTTGGACACTTCGCTCAGAAGCGACTTCTGGACGAGTCCGTTGGCATATCCGTGCTCGCGGATTGCTTCCCAAACCCGCTCTCGCGTCCGGGGGCTTACGCCAGGTTTCCCCTTGACTACCGCGAATACGGTTGTGCGCGAGACCCCGCTCAGCTTCGCGATATCTTCTGCTGTTAAGCCACGTCGACGACCCATAGTTGTGCGGAGTTCCTTTGGTTAAGTTCAATTCGTACTCAAGGTAAACTTGTTTTCCCCCTGTGTCAACAAAAGAATTCGATTCCCATTTTGCGTCAGCGCGTATCTTGAACCGCCGTAACGATTTGTCGCCTACGACCACAAGTGATTCGCTGCCGGGGGCGTTCAAAACGTTCAATTCCGGCGTTGCGCCGGCCGCGGTTCACCCACTCGGACCCCAGTGGGTTTGACCACAGGTCAGCCTTTGTTACTATGCGGCAACCGCAGATGAACCGGCCAATCAGGGCGTGGGTGCCTCCCAGCGCCGCACGCAATCGGCGAAGGAGCAGGTCCATGGAAACAGGCATCAGTCGAAGGAGGTTTCTGGGTATCTCGGCATCGGCCCTTGGCGCGTCCATCGCGGCGGGTGCGCCCCAAGCCTCGGCGCAGGCGGGGAGGCGCCCGAACTTCATCGTTATCTTCACCGACGACATGGGATACGGCGATCTCGGGTGTTACGGGCATCCCACGATCCGGACGCCCCATCTCGATCAGATGGCCCGCGATGGGTTGCGTATGACTTCGTTCTACGTGGCTGCTGCCGTTTGTTCGCCGTCGCGGGCGGCGTTACTCACCGGCCGCTATCCGGTTCGTTGCGGGATGCCCGGCAACACGGGCCCCGGAAGCGACAAGCACCTGCCTGAATCCGAGATCACCATCGCCCAGGCGCTGCGAGACGGGGGCTACCGGACCATGGCCATCGGGAAATGGCATCTCGGCCACCAGCGCCCGGAACTATTGCCCACGGGACGCGGTTTCGACCATTGGTTCGGTCTGCCGTACAGCAACGATATGCGACAGCCATGGGTCCAGACGGACGTACCGCTGCAGCTTTACCGCGATACGGAGCCGATCGAGAATCCCGTCGATCAGGACACATTGACCGAACGCTACACCGAAGAAGCGGTGCGCTTCATAGAAGTTGGGGGCGACGAACCGTTCTTCCTCTACCTCGCCCATAGCATGCCCCACTTGCCCGTGCGGACATCGGACCGATTCCGCGGCACTTCGGACGCGGGCCTCTATGGCGATGTGATCGAGACCATAGACTGGAGCGTCGGCCGCATTCGGGAGACCCTGCGCGTGAAAGGGATCGAAGACAACACGCTCATTCTCTTTACCAGCGACAACGGCCCCTGGCTCAATCTTCCGGACCGCATGCTCCAGGATGGCAACGAGTGGTGGCACACAGGATCGCCGGGACCATTGCGCGGGGCCAAAGGCACTACCTATGAGGGAGGCTTTCGCGTCCCCATGATTGCGTGCTGGCCCGGCGTGATTCCGGCCGGTTCCGAATCCCACGACGTGGCATCGACCATGGATTTCCTGCCCACGCTGCTCACGGCCGCCGGAGCGGACTTGCCCGTGGATCGTACACTTGACGGGGTCGATATCATGCCGCTCCTTAAAGGGGAAGCGGAAGTCCCGCACGAGTATTTCTACTACTTCCTCGGTTCCAACCTTCAAGGGGTCAGAAATGGGGACTGGAAATACCGCAAGGAGAACGAATCCGCAGAGGCCGAACTGTACCATCTGGGTCGCGACCCCGGCGAGCGGTACAACGTGGCCAGTCAGGAACCGGACGTTACACAGGCCCTCGCCGAACAGATGCGTGTCTTTGGTGAGGCAGTAACGCGACCTTGATTCGCGACGTTGGAAATAACTCAGCTCTCCGGGCTTTTCTCTCCGACCGGTTCCGTCGTGATGTGCCAACTGAACAGGCGATCATCCAGGAAGTAGAGCATCAAAACGGCGCCATCTTCGAGGTCACAGCCATAGCGGGATATCTCGCCTTCGGAAGTCAATTCGCTATCGAGATGCTGCCATTCCACCGGTACGCGCTGTCGCGCTTCGTCGATTGTCAGGCCCTTGCGAAGGTCATACGCTCCGGCCAACCTGCGCCGCGCCGCATACCATTGGGCGGTCTCCGCTACCGTCAGAATCGCGTACCGTAGAATAAACAGGCCGGCCAGAAACGCCGCCAGATAGATGATCCCTTTCAAAGGAGTCATCGCGGGGACCTGGCGCAGGCGCATGGACGACGCGAATTGGTTGATTTGTAATAAAGTGCGGAATAGAGTTTATACTGGGATAGGGACACTGGGGGCGAAACCAACATTAGGAGACTGGCCATGGGTTTCATCATTCTGCTCCTCAACACGATTGGCGGCATCCTTGACTTCCTTTTCTACGGAGAAGATGCCATTCTGCCCGGACCCCGGCGCCGGGTACCAATGATCATCCTGTAGCGCAATACCCGCACAAAGAAAAGGCCCGCCCGGCAGACCCCTGGCCTCCGGGCGGGCCTTCATCGTATCAATCCGGTTACTCTGCACCGCCGCCGGTCAAACGCGCTTTACTGCTCTCCATGGACTGTAGGGCGAGGTACTTGTCCCCGTACTGCTCCAGCTTGTCGTGCTCGATATCAAACTGGTCGTAGTGACCTTCTTCTTCGGCAACGAGATCCTCGAACAGCTTCTTCGAAACCGAATCCGCGTTCTTGGCGCATTCGTTCGCCCACTCGTTGTACTCGCGGGCGCTTTCTTCCTCCATCTTGGCCGCGCGCTTGAGCATCTCGCCGACCGCTCGAATCTGCTGTACCGGCTCGGCCAATTCCATCTTCACGTCCCCCTTGAGAAACAGGATGCGCTCAGACAGGCGTTCCACGTGGATCATCTCCTGGATCGCGGTCTGCTTGAATAGCGCGGCCAGAATGTCCAGTCCCTGGTCGTCGCAGTGAAAATGAAAGTACATGTATTGGTGTACGGCGGACAGCTCGTCAGCCACCGCTTTGTTCAGCAGCTCAATACTCTTATCATGCATGATTCAAATCCCTCCACAGTCCTCGTTTCTATCGCTGAAGAGTCTCTTCGGCATGCGTGCCGATGGACCGCGGCCGAACTCATGGCGAACTGGAGATTTGGGGGATAATCGCTTCCGCTCCCTCGGCCGCGAGAAGATCATAGCATGCGCCGTATTATGCGATCATCATGGGTGGATTTGAAATCCCGGGACGGTTCGTGTCTGATGGTGGGCAAGGGTTGGGCCGGTATCGCTAGTGTAGAACGTCGGCGAATTGACGAGGAGGGATTCGTTGTGCGGCACATCGCCACATCGACGCGTGAACGTCCATTTCCTGTCAAGGCGCAACTGGCGCCATTATATCCGCTCGGCATTTTCGTTGGCGTATGGTATAACACGATAGGCGTACTTATCGAACGGCTGAAACAGGTGAGCCTCGAAAACGAGTAGCCGGACTAGCCCGGCTATGGAGTCGCGCAAGCGTTTCCCTGCGGCTCCAATCGCCGTGTATAGCCTCGGGAAAGTATAAGAAGGTGGAACAATGAAGGTCGACAGCCGGCGCGTTACACGATTAGCGACCGCATTCCCCGTGACGCTGACCGCAAGCGACGCGCGGACAATCCATGGGACCGTCCGCGATGTGTCGATTCTAGGTATGTTTGTGCAATCCAAGGAGTCCTTCCCGCAAGGCACCACCTGCGAAGCCGAATTCGAGATCGAGCCCATGAAGCGTGTCGGGGCACAATGTTCTGTCGTCCATCGGTACGGCGACGGAATCGGGCTGGAGTTCAACGGCATAGAAAACGCCTCCTTCGAGTATTTGCGGGTCCTTGTCGTCTCGCAGGCTGAAGATCCGCAAGCCTGCGAAGACGAGATCCTCGCCAACATGGGTAGTCTCCCCGCTTTGTACTAGCTCTTCGTCTCGGACTGCCGGGCGCGCGAACGGCGCATTTCAAATGACTATTTTGTCATGCTTTCATGGGAAAGTATTGCGTCCAGGCCGGCCCCGTGCTAGAGTCATCGTCGGGCCACGGGGGCGGCTCGGCCTGGTAGTTAAAGGAGGAGCCATGAAGCATTTCGCACCGATCACCACCAATCGCACACCCGCATCGGCAAACGATAGCCGGATTCCGGAATGTCTCGCGTATTTGCTGGATACCTGGGATTTCGAAGGGTTTATAGATTGCTGGCAGGAAAAGAAGGGCTGTAACTGCGGCGATCCGGAATAACGAGGCAGGTCTCTCCGGACTTTAGTGTAAAATTCGCGAACATCTATGGTAGCATGGTGCCTGCTGTTTGGCTTAGGCAATGTGAAAGGAGGCACCATGAAACACATCAAGGCGTTGACCCGAGACCGTATTCCAGCATTGGCGGGTGGACCTGAACCCCCGACGTTGCAGGAATGCTTGAGCTATCTCCTGCGCACGGGAGATTTCAGCGGATTCAAAGAATGCTTTGGTGAGAAGAAGGGCGCGGCAGAATAGCCCGTCCCGTACAGTTGTGGGAGTCCCCGTGGCCGTAAAGCCATGGGGACTCTCATTTTTCTGGAGAGGTGAGGCTAGACCAGGGGGATCTCGCCGACGCCCGCGACGCCGTGGTTTCGTACGATGCTGGCAGTAGCAAGGCCGGAGCCAATCGGTTCTTCCAACTTGGCGATACGCTGATACCGTTCGGTTGCGAGCTGCGACGCGATCGCTTCGCAGATTCTCCCCGCATCTGGCGCCAAACTCAGCACGAGAACGGCCCCCGCGATTCCGCCACCCGTTAACGAGGCGCCCAGCGCCCCGGCATCCAAGGCTTGGTCCACAATGAAGTCCAACGCGGGACTGCTCGCGCCGTACGCCCCTGGGCAGTACTCCACGGGCGTGGCCGCCTTTGCAAGCCGGTCGAGACTCGCGTCACCAACATCGGACGCAAAGCGTTTTCCGCAGCGGTCCAATACCCGGTCGCCGTCGTGTCCGACGGTCATCAAGCCGCCAGCCTCCTCGAACTCGCCTTCTGCAAGCAAGTCCGGGAACACGCGTGCCCGCTCCGATTCCGCGATACCAAACAGCAGCGGACCCCGGAGGTTGATGGTCTTGGGGCGGAGCTCCTCTTCTACCGTCCCGAAATAGCGCTCGTACTCGCCCGGAAGCTGGGGGAGATCGTACCGCGCTCCCAATGCTGCGATGTCGATGGACTCATCGATTCGCTTGAGGCACTCGTACAGAGAAGCCGGTCCGCCCCAATCAGCCAGACGCGCCGCATTCAGGTCCGACAGATAGCGGATACCGGCGATCGCTTCGGCATCCATTCCCATGGCCGCCAGTTCCTGACGGAGCACCTCCAAGGCCAGCGAATAGGCAAAACGGTTCCGCGTGTATTCGACCAACTGCGCACCGCTCAGGCTTCGCGTGGTATGTGAATCGACAACGAGCACGGCCAGGCCGTCCGGAAATGAACTATAGCGTGCTGCGTTCAGAGCCAGGTCGTCCGGATGGATCGCCACATTGACAAACGAGTCGCGCCCGCCCAACACCATGGCCGTCTGATCGCTCATGCCCGTCCGCGCGCCAGCGTACCACTCGGATTCCTGCCCCAGACGGATCAGAGTCTTCGGGTCCACCGCGATCTCGTTGAGTGCACTCACTGTTTGAATGATGGCCAGGATAAGCGCCGTCGAAGAACTCAAGGCTGCGCCCCGGGGAAGATCGCTGCCCACGACCGCGCGGAATCCCGTCAACGGCTGGCCGTTCCTGTGGTGTTGAATCCGCGCGATGGCGCCTTCCACATAGTTGGCCCAGTGGCCACGGCGCGATAGCACGCGCGACTGAACGGAAGCATCTGTGATGAAACGATCCCACGCCGTGTTGAATGCCGGGTGCTGCGCCCAGACCGCGCTATCAAAATCCAGAGGGGCGAACTCCGGGTCCAGATTCCGCAGACGAAAGGTCGCATCCTCAGTAGGGGATGCGACCACGATGACCTCCCGCTGGTGGGTCATCAGATTGAGGTAGCCGCCGTGCGTGTCGACGTGCATCCCGCGCAGGTTGATCCGGCCGGGGCAGCGAAACACCCGGACCGGGCCGTCTCCGAATTCGGAAAGGTACTTTGCAGTAACGTTGGCCAACAGAGCGACGCGTTCGCGGCAGATGTCGGACGAATCGCCGTAAATAGGTTCGACGGCATGGAGCAGTTGACGGTCCGGCGCTGCGCATAGCCGCTGTAAAGTGGATGCGTTCATGCGATCGGCTGGGTTACTCACTACTCGTCATAGCTTGTCCGGATGTTGTACTCCCGGGCGAGGCCGCGCAGCTCCGCCAGCAATTCCGGCGTCTCACCAACCCGGGTCATCTCGCCGATGAGGTAGTAGATTTTCCGGAAGGCCCAGTTCCTTGCGATGTCTCGATCCCCGTGCTCGGCTTCGGCAAGATCTGCCCGGAAAATCACCTCCTTTTTATCATCGCCGGCACTGCCCGTGAGACGGACGGCGAACTCGCGATCGCGAGCCGGATCGAAACGCCCGTACACGGTGAACGCCTGGCCGCGATAGAAGTCGGGGATCTGTTTCGGATACACGGAGGTCTCGTCGATACCACCAAAGTTGGCTGCGCAACTGACGAGAATCGGATCGTTGAGGTTTGAGAAGAAGCGGGGGAGTTCGCTCCCGATGGCTTCGAGTTGCGGCGTAAACGAGGCTTCTCCCCGATTCCGATAGGCGAGCAGGTCCAGCATGTGCTGATTGATCGTGCGGCCTCCCGCAAAGGCGTAGATGCTGTAGTCCTGCTGGTTCTCCTCGGTCAGCGCGTTGATGAGCGTCCGGCCGTCTTTGATACCGGTGGTCGGCTTGCCATCCGACAACACCAGCGCGATACCGGGCACACCAGGCCGCGGCGGTTCGGCAATGACCGGGAGAATGCCCTTGTACACATCGGTTTCCCCGCGCGACTCCACGTTGGTCAGAAACTCTCGTGCAGCCCGCTTTTCCTCGTCCGAAGCATAGGTGAGGGATGGACGGAAAAGGGTGGGGGAGTCGCGAAAGATGACGACATTGAAACGATCTTCGGGCCGCAATCCGGCGATGCAATCCCGCACGCCCGCCACGGTCTGGTCCAGTTTGCGCTGCAGAATGCTGTTGGACGCGTCGATGATGAAGGTCACGTCCTTGGGCAGCGGCGCGATGGACTCGCCCTCTTTCGGCACGATGCGCAGGCGGAAGTAACCTTCGCGTTCGCCCGGCGGCACGAAGGCGTCCACTTCCATCGTGACCAAGTCGTCGATGAACTCGAAATCACGATTGCGTTCGATAGCCTGCGTCACCGGCTCACGCGCCATTACTTTCTCGATGGGTAACTCAGGCAGCGCAGGCAAATCGTCCTCCGGCGCGGGCGTCTCATCCATCGGCTCCCATGGTGGCGGAGCCACCAGACCCGGCTCGCCGGATCCCCCTTCCGCGCCTCCTCCTGCGCCGGGCATGGGGAATACGGATTGGGGCGCCAAGGGATCGATGAGCAGGGCTTGCTCGGGTTCCGTCGCGCCCGCGCCACGCACCGTGGGCAATTCGCCTTCTTCGATGACGCGGGTCGAGCTGGGCGCCACCAGCCGCCGGGTCACTTCGATGTCTTGCCGGGCCACGTTCTGGGAGATTTCAATGATCTTCGCGTCGAGTTCGTTAAGCAGGTCCAGGTCGGGCGCGGCACTGCCTTCCGATGGCGACGACTCCGCCGCCAACCGCTCCGATAATTGCGGGACAGGGACCGTCTGTTCGAGCAGGGAGCTATCCGGAACGAGCGGCTCAGGATCGTCCATGGGGGTATCCGTGATGGAACCCGGCCGCGTGCTAAGCGATCCCGTGCCTTCGTCGCCGGATTCGATCTGCTGCAACTCGGCATCGTCGATCAGCCGGACGCGGAACGACTGCAGGATGGATTCCGGAGACTCGCTCCGCGCAAGCAGGGGAACTTTCGGGGAGACCGCGATCAACAAGCCGTGCAATGCCAGCGATGCGAGTATACTCGCTACGAGCAAAGTTCTGCGGCTGACCGTACCCATTATTGCCCCGTTTCACCCAATCGTTCTTTGGCTTTGGCGGCCTGTTCGCTGTCAGGGTAATCGCTGATAATCTCCCGATACGCAGATCGCGCCTGGTCCATCATCTCCAACTTCTCAAAGCATTGCCCCGAGCGCCACAGCGCTTCCGGGGACAACTCCGGGTGAAGGAACAGGATGGCGACTTGCATGTAACTGCGGGCCGCGCCATCGCAATCGCCGCGTTCCTCGTAGATCTCTCCGAGATGAAATCGCGCGCGCGCCGCGGTGTCGCCGGTATTCGTGTTAGCGACCGCTTCATACAGCGCGATGGCCTTGTCGACTTCTTTGCGGGCTTCCTGAAGTTCCGCCATCTGGAACCGCGCCTGTTGCGCCGCGCTGGATTGCGGCGCGGATTCCACGACGCCGTTGTACAAGTCAATGGCCCGTCCGGCGTCGCCCGCCTGTTGCGCGCACTCCGCGATCTTCAGCCGAATCCGCTCCGGGTTGGGGTAATCGGGAAAGGCTGTCAGCATCGCATCAAACGTTTTCTCAGCGCGTTCCCAATTACCTTGATCGTACGCGTGCTGCCCCAGCCAGAGGTAGGCTTGTTCATTCAGTCTCGTATCTGGAAACTCGGTAATCACCTTGAAGAAGGCGTCCGAGGCGCCATCGAAGTCCTTCGTGTCCAGTCGTGCCAAGGCGAGACCGCGAAGCGTCCGGCCCGCATAGGGGCTTCCAGGATCCACATCCAGGCCACGTTGATACGCTTCGATGGCACGAACCGGATCGGCCCCGGCATCCCGCCAGTAGTCGCCAATCCGCAGATGGGCTTCGGCCTTGCGCGGGGTCTCCGGGAACTTCTCGAGCAACCGCTGGTACGTTTCCGCGCAGGACTTGTAATCCTGGACATTGAAATAGGCGTAGGCCAGCCGGTAGAGCGCATTCTCTTCGGTGGCGGGATCGGGGCTCCCCTCGAGAATACGCTGATACTCCGCGATCGCGTCGCGGAAGTTTGCGGCGAAGAAATTTGCGTCGCCCATGCGGATGACGGCTTCCTCCGCCAGCGGGTTATCAGGATACTTCTCCACGAACGCGGCGAAGACCTTCGCGGCCTCGTCCACGCGGCTCATCTGGGCCAGCGCTTCGCCCATCTTATACAAGGCTTCCGGCGCGAACTCGCTGTCCACGTACTTCTCCGCGACCAGACGGAACTCTTCGTACGCGTCCTCCCAGTTGCCTTCGGATGCCAAAATGGTCCCCCGAAGAAAGGCGGCGTCGCCAATGAGCGAGGCGTCGGTATAGGTTTCCAGAAAACGCGAGACCTCGTTCTTCGCGCCTTCCGTGTCGCCCTTCAAGTAAAAGGCCCAGGCGACCTTGTATTGCGAGCGTGCCGCAAACTGCGATTCCGGATGAGCTTCCTGAATCGCGCGGTAGGCCGCGATGGCGTCGTCGTACTGCTTGAGTTGCTGCTGGCAATTGGCCCGGAGGTATTTGATACCCGGTACGTACTCGGATTCCGGATACCTCTTGAGGAAGTCCGTTGCGGCGCCCATGGACCCCTCGTAGTTTCCCGCGCGGTACAACGCCCACGCGTACCCATAGAAGCCGCGCTCTGCGTATTTAGACTCCGGAAACTCGTCAACCAATTGGCGGTAGGCGGTCTGCGCGGCGTCGTGCCAGCCGATGCGATCGTAAGTTTCCGCGGCTTGAAAGCGGCTTTCGATGCGGAGCGTCTCGTCCACTTGCGAGTCCGCGACGGCAGCGAACTCGATAGCGGCGTTTTCAAAGTCGTTTCGGCCCGCGTGGACCAAGGCCAATTGATACCGCGCGTAGGGTACAAGCGGGCTTTCGGGAATCCCCTCGATCAGTTTCTGAAAACTCCCGAGCGCCGCGTCGTACTGTTGCTGATCCGATTGCAGTTTTCCCAGGTAGTACAAAGCCCCGGCGCGAATCGCCGTCGGGGACGATTCATCGACGAGCGATTGCAATGCTTCCGCGGCTTCTTGGTTGCGTCCCAGCCGGTACAACACTTCGCCGCGCCGCATGCGCACACGCCCCAGCGTCTCCGCGTCCAAACCGGCGGTCACCGCGCGGTCCAGCGCTTCCAAAGCAGCCTGATAATTGCCCGAGCTGTATTCGCTCTCGGCGAGTCGGTATAGCGCTTCTTTAACATGCGGTCCGTCCGGGAACTTCTCGATATACTCCCGGTACGCCTCAGCGGCCCATTGGAAATTGCCGCGCAGGAAGTAGCCATCGGCGAGATCGATCTGACCCTGATCGGGCGATTCGGCGAGGGCGCCGAATGACGCAGCTACAGCGACGCCGATCATCAACACACGCCATGTGCGAAGGGTCTTCACGTTATCGCGCTCCCTCGATCTCTTCCGTCAACGCGGCGAACGACACGTTCTGGATGTCCGCGTTTCGGCAACAGTTGAGAATCGCGATAGCCCGGCCCAGGTTGGCGTCCCTGTCGCCGCGTACAATCACGGCGCCGCCGGGGAAGTTCTCGGCGACGCGATTTAAGACGTCCTGAAGCTCGGGGATGCTCAACTCGCGGTTGTTCAACACGATCTGTCCGTCGTTACGCAGATTGATGATGATCTCACCGCGGGTGCGTTCGCTCGTAACCGCCGAACTCGCCGTGGGCAACGCGATGTCGATCTCGCTTTCCAGCGAGGTGTACACGGCCGTCGTCATGAAGAACACCAGGGTGAGAAACACGATGTCGATGAGCGGCGCGAGTTGGATTGTGTCCTCGGATTCGTGTGCGGGTTTGCCGAACTTCATCGTCCCGCGCCTCCCGCGAGCAGTTCGATGAACTCGGTCGCCTGCGCTTCCACTTCGGCCACAATCTTCACGACCCGCCCGCGCAGGTAGTAGTACATCACCATGCACGGAATCGCGAGCATCAGTCCTGCCGCCGTGGTGATCATCGCCTGCGCCACGTTGTAGGCCATCACCAGGCTGCGCGCTTCGGAATCGTTCAACGCCATCGCGCTGAAGGCGCCAATCATGCCCCAGACCGTGCCGAGCAGACCCAGCAGGGGAGCGATCGTGCCAATGTTGTTCAGATAGGAAATCTTCTGCCACAACGCCGCGGAACCGCGTTCGCCCTCGCTCTCCATGGCTTCCTGAATGACGTAACGGTCATGGCCGTGCATCTTCAGTCCGGCGCGCAGGACGTTCGCGATCAGCTCGTCCCGGTCCTCGCACATCTGGTAAGCCCCACGCAGGTCGCCTGCGCGAATTTGGTTGTGGGCGCGTTTGATGAATTGGGCCGGCACCTCGCGCCGCGGTGTCACCGTGAGGAAACAGTAAATCGCCATGATGGCGGCTACGACGCTAAGTCCCACGATGATTGCCAGGATCAACCCGCCTTCCCGCAGCATGTCCCATAAGGTGAGCTGTTTGAGTTCGTCGGGTCGCGAATCTGCCGCAACTTCGGCGGCTGTCTCCGCTTCCCCGCTTGCCGATTGCGCCGATGCATCCGCCGTGTCAGTGGGAGTGTCTTGAGCGATTACCACCCCTGTCATCACCAGCAAGACCAGCAAGATGCACGCCCCGAACTTAGCAGGCAAGGTCATTTTCGGTATCTCCCATTCTTGACGGATACGCTGTGGGTTTATGTTTGCCGCTCATAAGGTTAATTAGAGATTACACGAGACGCAAATCGGTCGCCGAAAACAGTTAACAGTATTATGCCGGGAGTGGTTGCAAAGTTGCAATTCGGCCTTTCGCAATGGGTTAGGAAGAGAGATTTTCGCCAACGTAATCTTTAATTGACGTGGACTAGGTCTACGATTAGGGCATAACCGCCGCCGGGCTTCCAACAAGCTCACCGTAGAGAGCCTCATACTGGCCGATGATCGCCGCTTCGGAAAAGCATTGCACCGCCCGTTCTCGACCCCTTCGACCCATTTCGCGCGCCCAGTTTGGGTCAGTGAGAATCTCGATGGCGCGCACCGCCATCGATTCCGTGTCGCCAACTTCACAGAGGTACCCGGTAATCCCATTCTCAACCACTTCGCGGACACCTCCGCTGTCGGTTCCGATTACCGGCACTTCGCAGGCCATGGCCTCCAGAGGAACCAACCCGAAGCTTTCATGCTCGCTGGGTTGCATGATGAGGTCCGCGCAGGGGATGAGGGATTCGATGGCCTCGTGGTTGCCCAGGTACTTTACGCGGTCGGTGAGCCCGAGTTGTTTGGCGACCCCAACCGCGGACATGCGTTCGGGGCCGTCGCCGACCATAATCAGCCGTGCCGGAACCTGGTCGCTGATTTTCTTGAAGGCCCGGATCACATCCGTAACACGTTTCACCGGCCGGAAGTTGGAGATGTGCATCACAATCTTCTCGTCCTTCTCGGCCAGCTTACAGCGCTCGGCGGGAGACGCATTAAACTTGTCCATGTTCAGGAAGTTGTAGATCGTCCGTACCGGCTTGGACAATGCGAACTCGCGTTCGGTCTCCTCGCTGAGCCAATGAGATACCGCCGTGACGGCGTCGCTGCTTTCCATGCCGTACTTGGTAATGCGAAAGAACGACGGGTCGGAACCTACGAGGGTGATGTCGGTCCCGTGTAGAGTGGTTACGAGTTTGAATCGCTTCTCCGGCGGGAGCATGTCGCGCGCGAGGATGGCGCACACGGCGTGGGGGATCGCATAGTGCGCATGCCACAGCTCGATGTTGTGCTCCAGCGCCACCTCGGAGATCTTCGTGGCGAGCGCCAGGGAGTAGGGCGGATTGCGGAATAACGGATACGATACGATATCCACCGAGTGCGCGAAGATGTTGTCGTGAAACCCCTGCAACCGGAATGGCGATTCATACGTCACGAAATGAACGGTATGCCCCCGTTCCGCAAGGGCGATTCCCAGCTCGGTCGCGAGGATTCCGCTGCCACCGGCGGACGCATGGCAGGTTATGCCGATTCGCATGGCGATCCTTCCAGACCCGGCGGCAATGCAGCCCGGATCGGTTCCCGCGTGTAGAGGGGCTCCCCGTAGGTTACGCCGATTTGGTTACCCCAATACAACGCGCGCGTGTGAATGAAGGTCCAGAACGCCTCCGACGATACATAGGTCGCGGTACCCGCGTATTCCGGATTGAAGAACTGCGTGCGATAGGCGCGCAACGCGGCCATCTTGTCGTCGAATGTCTCCGACACGTCGATCACCAACGAAGGCCGATCAGGGTCGCGATACACGCGGTAACAATACACCGTGGCCGCGCGATGCGGCTCGTCGCCTTCAATCTTTGACAGTCCGGCTAAGTAGTTGGCGTCCCGCACGAGGTCGTGGGCGGCCCCGTGATCGGGATGCCGATCGTAGGCATCGGGGATAAACAACACGCGCGCGCGAAACGACCGTAGCAGCGGAATGAGTGTTTTCTGGAACTCGGTCGAGTTCGTAAGGCCCCCATCCGGAAGCCCCGCGTTTTCCCGTCGGCTAACGCCGAGGATTCGAGCGGCTTCAGCGGATTCCCCAGCACGCGACTCGACCGTACCGCGCGACGCCATCTCTCCGCGGGTGAGATCGAGAATGCCGACACGGTACCCGGCCAACACCATCTTGCGGACCAGACCTCCGATCCCGACTTCCACGTCGTCGGGATGCGCGCCGACACACAAGGCGTCTACCTGCTGTGATGCGTTCATCGTGTACGCGCTCTCCCCAAGGTCAAAGTTCTACTTCGTTCATTGAGAATCTTTCGATATCGAGGTCGTTCATCAACCGGTCGATCAATCCCCATCCCTGCCGGAAAAGAAACGAGAATACCGTGTAGAACCGTTCCTGCGGTTTGCGGCCGGGCGCGAGGGAATTACACAGGCGATTCAATTGCTGGGTCGTGGCCTGGAGCGCTGACTCGTCTGCCCGCAGGAGCCCGCGTTCGTAGCGATCCAGTTCGAGCCCGATGCGTTCGCGAAGCTGCCCTGTCATGTCGCCCATGTTCAAGTCGCGCTCCAACCGTTCGAGGGCGCCCTCGATCTCCGTTCGATGCGACCTGAACCGTTGGACCACCGCGCCGCTGGCGCCCGCGGCGAGCGAGCGCTCGAGCAACGCGTCGCTATCCTGATAGAGATCGTCAATGGTCAATCCGTGCTTGCGCAGCAGCTTGTTGAGCTTCAGGTCCGTGATGACCGCCCGCGCCCGCGGATAGACCACCGGCATTTGTTTGCCAAAGTGTTTGAAGACGGGTTTCAGTTGCGCCCAGTAGGCAATTTCCCCCGGACCGGCCACGTAGGCGGCCGCGGGGAAGAGTTGTTGCTGCACGATACATCGCAGGGTCACGTTCGGGCTGAAGCGTTCGGGTTCTGAACGCAAAACGCCCAGCAGTTCCGATTCGGAAAACTCCTGATTCGCCTCCGGCACGGTGAAATGGCCATCCTCGTATGCAACCTTGCGCCGTTTGCCATCGACCTCGAGAAAGAAGTTGCACGAGTTGCTGTCTTTGACGACCTGTACTTCGTAGCCCATGGCCCCGAGGCGGGCGCCGGTGTCGTTGAGGATGCGCGTGTCTTCCAAGGGATTCGCGATGGCCGTCTCCATAACAGGAATGGCCAGGGAACGGGCCACCGGCAGTTCCGGCGTGAAGAGGACAAGCGGCGTGTTCCGAAACAACCGCGCCAGGATTCGGACCGACCAATCGGCCAGTGAGGACGACACGTCCAGAGACTCGTGCAAAAAAGCCTGCACTTCGTCCCGGTGTTCCGAACCCGCGGCCGCGTCGGCGGCGCGGTCGATTAGATGCTTCAGCGACGGTTCCAGAGGCACGCGGTACATGGGAAGTCCCGCCACGTCGGCCCCGGGTTGGTACCGCAAAGTGACCGGTTCGTGAAGCTTGGAGAGTACGTGGGTGATGGAAGCTTCTTCGAAATCGTGATCTTCGCTCCCGACCCAGAACACGGGAACGTATCGGGTGCCGTGCTTTTCGGTGAGGGACTCTGCAAGCTTGACCGTCGTTACAGCCTTATAGATCGTGTAGAGCGGTCCGCTGAGTAGTCCCGGCTGCTGGCCGGTCACGATAACCGGCTCGTCGCCCTGGAAGTTGGCGTTGCTGCCGACTTCCCCTTGGTACGCGCGCAATCTCTCCACCAGGGTCGGGTCCCAAGCCATGCGTGCTGCGGGTTGTTCAAACAACGCCCCAGGCCGGCCCGCGTAGAAGCGGAGCAAGTCTTCGGATTCCTGGATATAGTCCGTTGCGATATCCGTCACGCGCTATTCCTTATGTCCGGCAACCAGGATTCGAGGGCTTGCATCGGTGTGCAAATTTCCCGTGTGATCGCCGTAGACATGGTCGACTCGCAGTCCGCATTTCCCCAATAGGTCTTGCAGTTCGCACCGCCCGTACAGGCGCACAGACTCCTCACTCCGGTGAACTTTCACCCCGTCTCGAAACACGTGGGTAGTCTTGTTTATTCGGGAGCGCTCTTCGTCAATCCACCGGCGCTCCTGAATTTCATAGTCGCCCTGCGTTCGGGCGCTGGCCGGCACCAGCGTCGCGCGCAAATGCGTAGGGTTCGCGTGATCCAAAAAGAAGCGCCCGTCTCTCCGAAGCACCCGGGCAATTTCTTGAAGAACCAGCGCGTTCTCGTGTTCGTCGTCAAAGTACCCGAAACTCGTGAAGAAGCTCGTGACCACATCGAATGTATTCGCGAACGGGATCTGCCTCATGTCTGCTCGCACGAGAGATGCTGCGGAACCCAGGGTGGCCCGTGCCCGGGTGAGCAGCGCGGGGGAGTAGTCCAATCCAAAGGTACAGTTTGAAATCCGCGCCATGTGGTAGAGATGACGGCCGGTGCCGCAGCACAAGTCGAGCACCCGATCTTCCCGGGTCACCGAAAGGACCGAAGCTGCGAACGCGACTTCGGGTTGGGCAGCTTCGATCGTCCGGTGCGCATAGACGATTTCGTAGTAGTCCCCAAAGGCGTCCTCATACCAGGTCGGTGATATATGATGGGGAACGTCCATGGAGGATCATGCTTGCACGGCGCGCGACTCGTTCTCGCCGACGCGGTGCAGGTGGAGCAGATTGGTTCGGCCGCCCACCCCGAGCGGTGTGCCGGCCACGGTGACGATCGGATCGCCTGGCTGAGCCAGGTTCTTTTCGAGAACAATGCGGTCGATTACGTGAACCATGTCGTCCATACTCTCCACGACAGCCGATTGGACCGCGTCCACCCCCCAGATGAGCGCACACAGGCGGCGCGTCTCTTCGCTGAGCGTGATCGCCGTGATGGGAATGCGTGGACGGTATCTCGCGATCGTTTCCGCCGAGTATCCCGATTGCGTCAACACTACGATGTGGCGCAGATCCGTCACCTGTGTCATCCGGACCACGGCTTGTCCAATGGCATCCTTGAAGGATGCCTGCCGCTTGCCGCTGGAGAAGCGCTCTTGCGCCGGACGGTCAGGGGAAGTGGCAAGCGCTTCGTCGGCGCTCTCCGCGATCCTGGCCATGACCTGTACCGCTTCGACCGGGTACTTGCCGTTTGCCGTTTCGCCGGACAGCATCACCGCGTCGGTACCGTCGTAGATGGCGTTGGCCACGTCATTCGCTTCCGCGCGCGTAGGGCGGGGGCTCGAGATCATGGACTCCAGCATCTGCGTCGCAGTAATTACGGGGATTCCACGATCGACGCACATGCGAATCAGTGACTTTTGAATTTGCGGTACGCGGTGCAATTCGACCTCAACGCCGAGATCGCCGCGTGCCACCATGATCCCGTCCGCCTCGTCCATGATCTCGTCGAAGCACGTCAAGGCTTCCGGGCGCTCGATCTTCGCAATAACGGGTGTCGTCTTATCCGCTTCGGCAATCCGTGTTTTTAGCCCGCGCACGTCTTCCGCACTGCGGACGAAGGACAAGGCCACGTAGTCGACGCCGAGATCGAGACCAAACGCGAGATCTTCGATATCCTTTTCCGTCATGGAGGGCGCGCTCACCGCAATGCCGGGCAAGTTCATGCCTTTGTGTTGCCCCAACATGCCGCCGCGCACCACGCGGCAATATACTTCCGTATCCTTGACGTTCTCGACGGCCAACTCCATGGAGCCGTCGGCGATCAGAATTCGGGAATCCTTTCGGACATCCTGCGGCAGATTCTCGTAGGTCGTCGAGATTCGGCTCGCGTTGCCTTCGATGTCTTGGGTAGTGATGACAATCTTCGCGGAATTGCGAAGTTCCACCGGTTCTCCGTCGCGCAGGCGGCCGGTGCGGATCTTCGGTCCCTGGAGATCCATGAGAATCGCGATATTGGAGTCCTTGTCCGCGGCTACGCGCCGAAGGGTTTCGAAGACACGACGATGATCTTCGTGGCTGCCGTGGGAGAAGTTCAGCCGGGCAACGTTCATCCCGGCATCAATGAGGCGCCCGATGGTTTCTGCATCGTTTGAGCTGGGTCCTAGCGTGCAGACGATTTTCGTTCTTCGCATGGAACACCCCTATGCGTGCACAAACCGCGCTCGACGAGAACGTTACTCAGTGAACGCGGAGTAGATCGCGCGTACCGCGGAATCCAAATCCTTGTCTTCCACACCCACGATGATGTTGTTTTCAGAGGACCCCTGGTCGATGACGCGAATGTTCACGCTCGCATTCGCAAGCGCGCCGGTGAGCTTGGCCGCCACGCCGGTGTGACCGGCCATCCCTTGGCCGACCGTGGCGATGATCGCCAGACCGGGAGATAGGGAGACGCGGTCGGGCTGGCACGTGCGTTCGATGGCTTTAAGCACCGCAGGACCGTGATTGGCGATTTCCTCGTCTCTCACAATGAGCGAAATCGTGTCGATGCCGGTCGGCATGTGTTCGAAGCTTACGCCGTGCTCTTCCAATACGGTGAGCACCCGGCGGCCAAATCCACGCTCCTTGTTCATCAGCGCCTTCTCGATATTGATCATCGTGAAACCCGACCGGCCTGCCACACCGCAGATAATATCTTTCGATTCGCGCGCCGGGAGGATCATGGTCCCGGGATTGTCGGGATCCTTGGTGTTGCGGATATTGATGGGGATGCCCGAATCGCGCACGGGGAAGATGGCTTCATCATGAAGGACCTGCGCCCCCATGTAGGCCAACTCGCGCAACTCCTGGTACGTAACCTCGTCGATGCGTTTGGCGCCCGGCACGATGCGCGGATCAGCCATGAGGAAACCCGATACGTCTGTCCAATTCTCGTACAGGCGCGATTTCGATGCGCGCGCCACGATCGCGCCGGTCACATCGCTGCCGCCACGGGAAAAGGTCCGAATCCGTCCGTCCGGCATGGAACCATAGAAACCCGGTATGACGAAACGTGTATCGCCTTTTAGTTTTGCGCCGAGCAGATCGTAGGTGACGGGATCGAGCAACCCTTCGTCGTCGAACTTGATGCACTCCGCCGGATCCACAAAAACGGCGCCCAACAATTTCGCGAGCAATTGACCGTTCAAGTACTCGCCGCGCGACGCCATGTAGTCCGGCGTGTCGTATTTCGCCGCTTCCTTGGCAATCTCTTCAAGCAGATCGTGCACGGGAAACGCAATCTTGAGTTCCGTCGCAAGTTGCTCAAACCGGGCCGCGATCATCCCTCGCGGTTGGCTGGCGTCCAGATCTTGTCGCAGGAGATTGTGCCACGCGTACAAGAGATCCGTTATTTTCTTATCGTCGGGGCGGCGCTTGCCCGGCGCGGATGGCACGATGTGCTTGCGTTCATCGCTCGACAGGATGATTTTTTCGACTGCCCGGAAACAGTCGGAATCCGCTAAAGAACTTCCCCCGAATTTGCACGTAATCTGGCTCATGGCGGTACTGTGTGACTCCATCTCGTCGTCCGCGCGAACGCGGAACTCGCTATTGGCAAACGGGGCCTACATGCCCCGATCGATGTCTACGGCAAGAATGTGTCGAAGAAATAACGCTTGATATCGTTGAACGTGACGAACAGCATCAACGCGATAATCAGGACTAGCCCAGCCTGTTGCACCCACTCCATGACGCGCGGACTCACGGGCTTGCGACGCACGCCCTCGATGGTCAAGAAGACCAGGTGTCCCCCGTCGAGCACCGGCAGTGGCAGTAGATTGAACACGGCCAGGTTGATGCTGATGAACGCCGTGATTTCGAGCAACCACGAATAGCCGATGCGCGCAGCCTGTGTCGTAATCTGGAAGATCATGACAGGGCCGCCGATGTCGTTCACCTTCAACCCGCCCGTCACCAGCAGCTCAAGCGTGCGCACGGTGCGGGTCAACGCCTGCCACGACAGATGAAACGCCTCGGGGATCACCTCTGACGGCGCGGCGCGATGAAACACCATCTTCGGCGCCCACGTTACGCCGACCTGTCCCGTGGGTACGACTGGCAACGTGACTTCCCGTGTTTCTCCTTCGCGCAGCACGCCAAAGCCGACCTCTGGAGTGCGCACGGTCAACGTCACTGTCTCCCCAGGCCGGTCTTCAATGACGCCAAGGCCTTCCACGGTTGCCGGCTCGCCGTCGATCGCTTCGACGACGTCGTTGCGGAGCAATCCAGTCGCTTTCTGAACCTCATCGCTCAAATCCGCAATCACCGGTTTTGCCTGAAGATCGTAGGATGTCACCGCCTGCCGGATCTGGGCGAGCGTCAGTTGATTCTCCAGTTCTTCTGTTGAACCGCCGAAGAGTCCCGATTCGCGCTGAATGGTTACAGTGAGCGGTTCTGTCGAGCCGGATTCCGCCAAATCGCTCAACAAGCGCACATCGGCGGGCTGCCCATTGATGGTCTTGATCACGTCGCCGGTTTCCAGTTTGGTCGATCCAAGAAATCCGGGATCGGCGAAGAGCACGCTAAGCGATTTGGGATCCGGCACAGCCAAGTACGAATGGGGCGCGGCAAACTGTAGGTCTTCGAACTGCCCAACGATGGCAGGCGTGATCGTTATGTCGACGGTTTCATCTTCACGAAGCACCTTGAGTTCAATGGGGTTCTCGCCGGGATTCTCACTGACCATTTTGGTGAAGGTCTGGGAATCGACGATCTGTCCATTAGCGTGCGTGATAACGTCGTCGGCTTGAAGTCCTGCCTTGTCCGCGGCCGAGCCTTCGAGGACGCGTCCGACCAGGGCTGTCTGAAATGGCGCAACGCCGAACTGGGGATGATCTTCCTCCGTCTCGCGAATCGGTTGAACCTGCGAATGGTAGCGCGTCGTTTCGCCCGACGGGCCTGTGCGTTCGATCTCAATCCGCATCGGCTCGCCCGCGCTCAACACGGCATCGATAGCGACGTCGCTGATGTTGGCGACGGGCTTCCCATTGATGCTGACAATCCGGTCCCCTGTTTGCCACCCGAAGGCGTCCGGCTCTCCCGTGAGGTTTGCCGTTCCTCCATCCGGAATCTCAAACAGTGTGGCCGTCGCCGCGGGAGAATCGGGCCGGACCATGCCGATCCGGTTATCGACCTTGTACTCCGGCACGTTGGCGCCAACGGCCGCAACGATTCCATACAAGAGCACCGCAAGGACGAGGTTCATGAATGGTCCCGCTGCGATTACGATGACCCGTTGCCACACGGGCTTGTTTGAAAACCACCGCTCCGGCGGAATGTTGCCGTATTGCTCCTTGCGTTCATCATCGCTCAAGGGAACGTCTTCCTGCCCCGCCATCTTGACGTATCCCCCAATGGGGAGGAGGCCGATGCAATAGTCCGTCTCGCCGAACCGGAACCCGAACAGGCGCGGCGGCATGCCGAGGCTGAATCGCTCGCAATAGATTCCGCAGGCTTTCGCAGCGAGGAAATGGCCCATTTCATGGAAGAAGACCAACTCCCCCAGTACAACGATGAAAACGACGATATTAAACAGATAATCCAATTCAGACTCCCAGAGCAGTCATCGCGCGTTCGGCGCGCGCGCGCGCATCCTGGTCCGCGGCAATCACGGACTCCAACGTTATCTCCGATTCGAAGGTTGATTCTTCCAGTACTTCATGAACAACATCGCTAATGCGAAGAAATTCCAATCGTCCTTGGCAAAAGGCGCTTACGGCAGCCTCGTTTGCAGCATTCAGAATCGCCGGCGCGTTTCCACCCAGGCGTGCCACTTCCAAGGCATAAGCCAGGCAGGGAAATTCGGAAAAGTCCGGCTTCGCGAAAGTCAGTTCGCGCATGGTCGTCAGATCCAAACGTCCCATCGGCGTGGGAACGCGATCGGGCCATGTCAGGGCGAACTGAATCGGGAACTTCATATCCGTCAATCCGAGGTGCGCCAGAATGCTTCCATCCGTGAATTCGACCAGGCTGTGAATGATGCTCTGCGGATGAATCACGACCTCCACTTTGCTGAGCGGAAGGCCGAACAGCCACATGGCCTCGATCACTTCGAGACCCTTGTTCATCAACGTGGCCGAGTCCACACTGATCTTCGCGCCCATGTCCCACGTGGGGTGCCGCGTCGCCTGGGCCGGCGTCACGCCGACGAGCGACTCGCGCGGCTTGCCGTAGAAGGGACCGCCCGAAGCCGTGAGGTGGATGCACTGAAGGTTCTCGATGCCGTGTCCATGCAGACACTGGAAAATGGCGTTGTGCTCGCTGTCGACGGGCAATACGTCCACGCCCTGCTTCCGCGCGCGCTCCATAACGACCGGCCCGGCCATCACCAGTGGTTCCTTATTGGCCAGCGCGATCCGGTTCCCGGCGTCGATGGCCCGGAGAATGGGTTTCAGGCCGACCGCGCCGACCATGCCGCAAAGGACGACGTCGACCGGAACCGAAGCGAGTTCTTCAAGGGCTTCGAGACCCGCCGCGAAGGCGCAAGATTCGGGACATGGCGAGAATCGCTTGGCGGCCTCACCATCCACGAGTACTGCATGTTTCGGCGCGAACTCCGCGACTTGTTCCGCCAACAATTCCGCGTTGGACCGTGCGGCGAGTCCGGCCACTTCAAAACGCTCGGGATAATGGCGCACCACGTCCAACGCGCTGCGCCCGATGGATCCAGTGGAACCCAGTATCGTAATTCGCTTCTTCAAGAGGCGTCGTCCTGTTGCGATTTCGCGAGGATATCGTGCATGTACACGTCCATCGACCGGCGCTGGGCGTACCGTTTGTGCAGCGTCTCCCGGATTTCGGCGACGGAACCCATCCGCATGATTCGTGCCGCGAAGCGCTTCGCCTGAGAATAGCGAACGCTGGCAATCTCCGCGCGCACCGCCGGAATGGCCACCGCGGACATGCTGAGCGACGTAATGCCAAGTCCGATGAGCAGCTCGGTGAAGACCGGGTCGCCGGCCATTTCGCCACACACCGCGCAGGGGATCTTTGCGGTTCCGGCCGCCTTGATCGTGCGCCGGATCATGCGAAGCACCGCGGGATGTCCGGGTTCGTACATGTGCGCGATCTTCTCGTTCACCCGGTCGACCGCGAGAGAGTATTGGATGAGATCGTTGGTCCCGATGCTGAAAAAATCACATTCCTTGGCGAGAAGATCCGCGATCTCCACCGCCGACGGCACCTCGATCATGGTGCCGATGGGTATCTTCTTCTTGAAGGGAACCCCGCGCTTTTCGAGGTCTGCCGCAACCTCGCGGACAATGTCCTTGACGCGGAGGAACTCGTCGAGCCCGCTGATGAGGGGGAACATAATCTGCACGTGGCCATGCACGCTCGCCCGGAACATGGCCCGTAGTTGCGCCTTGAAAATGTCCGGGCGCTCCAGGCAAAAACGGATCGCTCGCCAGCCCAACTGGGGATTGATCTCCTGCGCCAGGTGCAGATGGCTCACAAACTTGTCTCCGCCCAGATCGAGCGTCCGAAGCGTGACCGGCGCCGGGTTCATCGCCTTGGCTGCTTCGCTGTACGCTTCGTACTGCTCCTCTTCTGTGGGCAAGGTCGTGCGGTTCAGGAAGAGGTACTCGGTACGATACAACCCAATGCCCTGGGCCTTCGATTTCAGGCTGTGGGACAACTCGAGGGGAAGCTCGATGTTGGCCTGCGTCGGCACCTTGTGTCCGTCCTTCGTCACGCTCGGACGAAGCTCTGCGGCGAGCAAGGCCTTCCGGCTACGTTCTTCCCGGGCCTTTTCCTCGGTATACCGGGACAACGTTTTCTCGTTCGGCCTAATTACGACGACGCCGTTCGTGCCATCCACCACGATGGTGTCACCCGGCAACGCATGGGATCCCACAAACTTCAATCCCACGACAGCGGGAATCTCGAACGCGCGCGCGAGAATAGCGGTGTGCGATGTGGGTCCGCTCAAGTCAGTCGCCAGTCCCAGCGTGTTTGTCATGTCCAGCTTGGCGGCGTCCGAAGGCGAAAGATCGTGCGCTACAACAACTGACGGCTGATCCATATGGTCGAGCCCGTCCACGTTTGCGTTCAGCAGCCGGCCAAGAATCCGGTTGCCCACGTCCACCAGGTCCTGCGTACGTTCGCGAAATCGCATGTCGGGTACGGACGCCATGATCTTGGTGTACCGGGCAATCCATTCACCGACGAGAAATTCCGCGTTGAGGTGTTCGTCCACAACGCGGCGCTCAACCTCTTCGCGGAGGGTCACATCCTCAAGAAACATGAGGTGCGCCTTGAAGATGTCCGCGTGCTCTTCACCAATCGCTTCCGCAGTTCGCTCGTAAAGCCGCTCGAGTTCGCCCCGCACCGCAATCACGGCCCGCTCGAAGCGCGCAAGCTCCGCATCGACATCCTTTACTTCATACTTGGGGATGTCGAAGGACTGGACTCCAAACGTGAGTGTGGGTCCAATGGCGATACCAGGAGACACGCCTATGCCACGAATGGTGACTTCCACTTACGTCTCTCCGAAGCCGGACTCGATCAGGTCCCGCACGGCCTTCATGGCTTCCTCGGCATCCGGACCGCTGCAGGTCACTTGGAGGACGCTGCCCTGCGCGGCTGCCAGGGTTAACAACCCCATGATGCTCTTCGCGTTAACGCGGTGTCCGTTCAGCGAAATGTGGACATCGCTCTGGTACTTCAGAACCGTCTGCACCACCGACGCCGCCGGTCTCGCGTGAAGGCCTAGGGTATTTGTAATCCGCAATTCTTCTGTTAAATCAGGCATGATGAGGTCAACTACGGTCCATTTGTGTGTTAAACGCGCGTGCCGGAGGGGGCGCGTGGTCCATTTGAACACAAGACAGAAGCGTCGGCGGGTCGCGCCGAGGCATCAACACGGGCAGCGCAGTTCCCGGTTCTACGTGCAACCGGTGCGCGGCTACTAAGTATAAGTCAGGAAAAGCCAGAAATCAAAAGGATTTAGCTTTGGCCAGCGCCCCGAAGCTAAGCCCCGCCCTCCGGCGATCGCGCAATGTCCCGATGGCGCAATCGGGTGGGGAGATCCATCTCCCGGACGCAACCCGCAAGCTCCCGCGCAACCGCCACGGACCGGTGCCGGCCGCCCGTGCACCCCACCGCGATCGTCAGATACGCCTTGGGTTCCGCAGCGTATCGGGGAACGAGGAATCGCAGCAACCCTTTGACGCGATCCAGGAACTCTACCGCCTCGGGATTGTCGAGAACGTACGCGCTCACGCGGGGCTCTTCTCCGCTGTACGGACGAAGCTCGGCATCGTAATGGGGGTTCGGCAGGAATCGAACATCGAATACCAGGTCAGCTTCCGGAGGGACGCCATGTTTGAAACCGAAGGACAGAACGCCGACAGACATCTTGTGGGTCTTCTGATCCGCCTGAAACACGCCCGCGACCCGTTCCCGAAGTTGCGCTATCGACAAGGTGCTCGTATCCACCAGAAGGTCTGCGCGGCCGCGAATGGGGGAGAGCAGTTCCCGTTCGCGCGCGATCCCTTCCTCCACGCTCCCCCGGGAAGCCGCGGGATGACGGCGGCGAGTTTCGCTGTACCGTTTGAGCAACACCGCATCGGTGCTTTCGAGGAACAGCACCTCGGGACGGATCCCCATCTCCGCTACCTCGTCGAGGTAGGCGGGCAGATTCCGCAGGTCTTCTCCGCCGCGCACGTCCACGCAGACCGCAATGCGCGCCCGCGGTTTCACGCTCCGGGCGCCGAGTTCGGCAATGGTGGGAACCAGCGAAGGGGGGAGGTTGTCGACGCAGTAGTAGCCGAGGTCTTCGAGCATCCGGAGAACCTGGCTCTTGCCCGCGCCCGATAACCCCGATACCACCACGAACCGGGACTGTTCAGGCATCTCCGCTGCTCATCAGGCTCAGGAGCCTTTCATTGAGTTTCTGCGCGGGATGCACGCCCAACTCTTTCAGGCGATGGTTGAGCGCCGCCACTTCGAGGATAATGGCGATGTTGCGGCCCGGACGTACGGGAATCAGCAGGTAGGGGATGCGCACGCCCAGCACGGTCACGAATTCTTCCGTCAGGCCCGTGCGATCGTATTCGGACTCCTTGCTCCATTCCTCCAATTCGACCACGAGACCGATGCGCTTCGAGTTGCGCACCCGGCCCACGCCGTAGACGCTCTTGATGTCGATGATGCCGATCCCGCGGATTTCCATGTGGTGCTCGATGACTGGCGACGACTCCGCATAAAGCGAGTCTTCGCGGCGGCGTTTTAAGGCCACGACATCGTCCGCCACAATGCGGTGCCCGCGTTCGACCAGTTCCAGCGCCGTTTCACTCTTACCAATGCCAGGCGCACCGACAATCAGACAGCCTACGCCGTAACAGTCCACCGCCGACCCGTGCACGATCGTCTCCGGCGAGAATTCCTCCGCGAGAAACAGGATGATGCGGCTGATAACTTCGTCCGTCGTTTTCTTGCTGCGCAATACCGGAATCCCGCGACGGTTGCACATGTCCATGAAGATGTTGCTGGGCTTCAATCCGCGGGAAAGGAGAAAGGCGGGGACTTCAAAGGAAAACATGTTTTCCAGGCGGTGCTGCAACTCCGCCGGAGACAGTTGCTCCATGTAGTGAATCTCGGTATTGCCGAGGATCTGGATGCGGTCGCTGGCGAAGTAGTCGAGATACCCGCCCAACGCCAGCCCCGGGCGATTGATATCCGACGTGAACACGGACCGGCCAATCCCCTGGAATCCGCACATCACTTCCAGTTCCAGGTCCGCCGACATGGCGTCGAGCAGTCGCGCCACGGCGATACTGCTCTTGCGGTTCACTGGAAGATTGAGGGTGTCCATCAATACCCCTTAAGGACGGGTCGCTTGCTGGAGGGACGCCTACGAGGCCTTCCCTCACCCACGCGTAGAATCAGAATTCCTGTTCGATCAACCCGAATGTGCCGTCGTTCTTGGCGTAAAGCACATTGACCTGCTGCGAGTCGGCATTCAGGAAGACGAGGAACGTGTCGTTGCTCAGGTCCAACTGAAGCGCCGCCTCGTCCACGCTCATCGGCTTCATCGTGAGCGGTTCCCGCACGATGGTGCGCGGTCCGCCCGTTTCGGTCGCGACCGCCGCTTCCTCATGCTCTGCTTCTACCGCCGCGCTCATTTCGCCCGTCGGCATCACCGTCACCTTGCCCTTGCGTGGCTGGAATCGATGGTTCTTGTCCTTGAACTTCAGGATTTGCCGGTCAATCTTGTCGATGACCGTGTCCACCGAAGCGTACATGTCGCCCGACGACTCTTTGCCGTGAATTCGAACGCCGTTCGCGTGGACCGTGATTTCTGCAATGTGCCGGTGCTTTTCCACCGTCAACACGACGTCCACGTCGATGACCTTGTCGAAGTGCGCCCGAACTTTGTTCAGGCGGTCTTCCACATGGGACTTCAACGCATCCGTCATTTCCAAGTGTCGGCCCGCAATCGAAACGCGCATAATCTCCCGTACCTCCACTACTTACCAAGACCTTGAGGGGCAATTCAGGATCGTAGCACCGCACGCCGCACTCTGTCAATTTGTATACCCTGGCAGCACGTGCGGCCGGCCTTAGTCTTGCGCCGGTTTCGCGGAAAACTCTGTGTATACGCGCTTCATCACCTCCATCTTGCCGTCATCCGCCGCGACGCTGCCGATGGCAAACATCATGACACCGGCACTCGTTGCTTCGAGTCCGTGACGCAATACGGTTTCGAATTCCGCGGGCGGGATGTGGGGCCGGTCCTGCGCCTGCACGATGGGGATCATCTTCGGGAACGTACCTGGTTCCTGCGAGATCGGATGCCGTTTGCTGAAATACTCGACGTATTCGCGCACGTAGTCCGGCGACTTGCCCGCCCGCCCGTGGTAGATCATGGGCGAATATACGTCCACATACGGTTCCATGGCCTTGTAGTCGAGGCCGAGACAGCGCCGGCGCGCGCCCCAGAGGTCCTCGTCTTTCCAGGCGGCCTGATAATTGCCGACCAGCGCGTTTGGCCGCAGTTCCTTCACGGTGTCGTGAATCTCGCGCGCCCAATCGACGATGATGAAAACGCGCCAGTCTTCCCATTGCTTCGCCGCGTTCAGAAAAATCCATTCCGCCCGCTCCGGAATGGTCTCGCCGGGCACTTCCAATTCCGCCCACGCCTCGAAGGCGGAAACACAGGAATCATTGAAACAAGTCTTCACAAACACGGGATAAGGATCCTCGAATTGCCCGTGCCAGTGGAGGTAGTCCATCCAGACCCCGTCAACCTCGTAATTCGTCAACAGCTCGCGCAACGCCGTCATGCGGTATTCGCGAAACGCCTCGTTTGTCGGACACACGCCCATGAACCAGGTCGCCGCAGGCGCGGGATTCCCCGTATCGTCAATGGGATGGGCCTCGGGGTGGTTCTGCACGTAGTCGCCGTACTTCCCGTTCAGCGTGGCGAATTCCGCGAACAGCAGGCATCCCTCGGCGCGCACCCGCTCCACGGTTTCAGCGTTGATCGCCCCTGCATGAATGAATGCGGCATTGACCCCGTACTCGCCCAGGTGCCCGCCTTTATCCCAGAACGCCTTCGGGTGCCCATAGGTTCCCAACACGGGTTGCGGCAACGTCACCGGTTCCGCGAGCGCAGGAACTCCGAAGCCCGCGCCAAGTGCGACGAAAATGAATATCGAGCGGATTTCAATCATGCTAGACAGCCTCCCAGCAGGTTTCATCCACCTTACCATACGCCTGGCGAGGCATGCTTTTGGATCAACGTGGGCGAGGAGAAGGGCCGGGATCCAACGTACCGCAACCAGTCCGCCATAGTACCAACGAAAGACTTACAGTAGTTCGTGTTTACTTATCAGGCCCGTGCGCCTCGGCCGTTGCTTCGGGAATTTCCGACTTGGTGATCAGCTCATCTGGATTGTGGTTTTCGGCGAGGTACGCATCATATCCCGTCTGCCCCTTGAGATAGCGGCCGAAGAACGCGGTTGTATAACCGTTGACTAGCTCGAAAGCCACGTCTTTGGTCACATAGGTGATCGGTTCGTCATTGGTAATGCGCGTGCCGGTGCCGACGCCATCGCCGAAGTTCGGATTAAACTGATACATCTCGGTGAAGGAATAATGCCCGCCGTTCTTGAATTCGACGAGGTAACGGGGGCCGGTGGATTCGTTGTAGTAGGTTCGCACCCGTTCGTTGCCGTCGGCGCCAATGGTGTCGTCTTCGGTGGCGGGTAGAATCAGGGCGGGGCAATCGTACCGGCTGCGCGTGAGGGCAACACCGGCCATCGGGGCAATCGCCTTCACGCGGGGGTCCTGATCGGCCACGGCGGTCGTTGTGTATCCACCAAAGGAATGGCCCGACACGCCGATCTGGTCCATATCGACCTTCCCGAAGAAGCGGCTGTCATTGCCTTTGTTCATGCGTTCCATACAGTCGATGAGAAACCGAATGTCCTTCGGCCTGTCCTCGGACGCGCGCTTACGTCCCTCTGGATCATCACTGAAAAAGACCGGTTCGCCATTGATGAACGTGATCAGACAATTGCCCGTGTGGTCCGGCGCCATAACGATGTAGCCGTGACTCGCCAGGTGTTCGCACCAGAACACATTCTGGCTTCGCATGCCGCCATTGCCATGCGAAAACAAAAGCAAAGGATATACGCCGTCGCGGATTCGCGCGTCGCGCACCGCGAAGTTCTCGAATGTCTCGTTCGAGGCCGTCAGGTCCGCTCCAAACGCCAGTTTCATCACGGCCGCCGTAGCTTCGACGCCCCCGTTGTAAAACTCGATTAACTCATTGGGCGGCAGTCCGCGCGTTTCGTCCGTTGCGGGGTACCAGATCTCAGTCAGCAGCGACCGAGGACCGTTATCGGTTGCCACATCGGTGCGGCTGTGATCGACGAGCATCAACGTGGTTACGCCGACGGGGTAAGGACCAGGCTTCTCTGGATCCGGGAGGTCCTCCGCGGCAAAGGTGGTATGGCCGGCAAACACCGAAACGAAGATGGCGAGAACGAGGGACACGTGGGACCTATAAAGACATCGTAGCATCATGTTCTCCTTGGAAGGACTTCAATCGCCGACTCTAAAATGAGGGTCTTATCGGGTAGTACAGTACTTGCTGAAGGCGTGGATGCTCAAGGCCCGCAGACAAACGAAATTGACATTCATTAGCGCGCAACCGGACTGGAGGGGCCGGGATCGGCTGCTGCGGCTCGAGCCTTATTCGAACGTTCCAGTAAGTCTACGAGGGCCTCGCCGACACGCTGCGCGATCACGCGCTGGCCTTCCGCGTTGGGGTGAATCTGGTCGACCATCATGCTGGGACGGCCGAATATGCCGTCCATGAGGTCCGGCACGAGTAGAGCGCCGTAGCGTTCGGCGATGGCCTCGTATTCGTCGAGGTACTTGTCGCTGAAGAATCCGAATTGAATGTGCACGAGAATGACCATGGCGCCAGCGTCGATGCACTGCGCGACGATCTGGTCCAGATTGGCGAAAGTCTCTTCGCGAGGGACCTTGTTCAGGAAGTCGTTGCCGCCGAGTTCCACGATGACGATGCGCGGATCATGGTCGAGCACGTCCCGTTCGAGCCGTTGCAGTCCTGAGGCAGTCGTGTCGCCGTTGCGTCCGGCGTTGATGATCTCCTCGCCGAGGGCCTCGGACAGGAGCGCGGGGTAGGTCTGCTCGGCTGGCACCCCGTGCCCGTACGTGATGCTGTCGCCGAAAGCCACAATCGCAATACCGGCCGAATCCAGGTTCGCGATTTTCCGTTCGCCCCCGCAACCGGCGGCGAGGATCGCCAACGTGCCCAAGGCCCAGCGAGAAAAGAACAGGGCGGCCATGGGTGATCCCGATGGCCGCCCCGGATGCGTCTTCATGAGGCCTACGGTTCAATGACCGGCAAGGTTTCCGGATCGATCACCTGGTGGCACTTGTTGCAGGACTCCACCAGCGCGGTGTAGTTCGTCTGGCTCGCCGCGAAGTCGCGTGCCTTGGCCGACTCAGCCAGTGCGACGGATGCGTCAAACATGGCTTTCGTCAAGTTCTGCCACTCCGGATTCTGCGAGTATTCGTCATTCCGGATTGCAATCAAATTGGCGATCTCGGCCCCGCTTCCGGCTTCATCTTCAAGGCTGCGCCAATCCCGAGGGCTGGCTGGCTCCTTTGCCATGGCGCCATGCAGGTTCTCCATAAGCGGATCGGCAAACTTCTTCATGAACCGGCCCGTTTCCATCACGGGCTGTGAAAGTGCGGGCTTCTCCTGGGCAAATGCCTGCCGCATTTCCAAACCGCACACCGTTAGCACCAGCGCCACCACCAGCAGTCCAGCAAACCACTTCGACATCGTGAAAAACCTCCGAAGCCTGAGTTATTGCAACCACGTTCCGGCAGAATCGCCAGAACCTTACAGCACAAAACGCGTAGCCTACCGGGGAACCCCCCAGAGATCAAGTCGGCGAATCGAGCAGGCCCTTGAAAGGCAGCTCGATCGACCAGATCAGTTGACTTCATTACGCGACAAATATTCAGACAACGCGATATAATGAAAGTGCTCATTGCCCGTGGCGGGGGATTGGCAACGGTGACAGAACGCTCCTGAATAACAACCCTGAGACGTAACCAACCTGATCCTCGTAGCGCATGCCAGGTACAACTTTGTACGATTCAGCGGCGATGCTCTCAGAAAATTTTTGACTAAAATGAGAATTCCGAGTAGAATTATCTCGCAGTTCGGTTTGCAACGATTCCGAAGGTTGTTGGTTCTACCCTTATTGTGTTGCAATTAAACAGTTTGTACTGTTTGTTGCGGGTTCGAGGGAGGGTCGAGACGTGGTTCGGCGGTCGCTCGTTACGTGTAGTTTCGGCGCTTTTGCGGTTCTCACGCTAGCGTTTCCGGCGTTTGCCCAGGTGACTTCGCCCGTCAAGCCTCCCCGAAATGCCGTCGAATCGGTGGGAAAGTCCATCGAGTTGGAGACAAAGGGGCTGCTGAGTTGGCTGTTTCGTCCCCGGGCCGCCAAGTTCCCCCGTGAGTTCCGGACCATTGACGCATCCGAGAATAATCCCATGCACCCCGGATGGGGAGGGGCCGGCTCGGAGCTGATGCGGTTGATGGAGGCCGACTACGCCGACGGATCGTCAGCACCCGCGGGCGGCACGCGGCTCAGTCCCCGTGCCATCAGCAACGGCTGCGTGGCGCAGACTCAGGACATTCCAAATTCCCACCAGATATCAGACATGTTCTGGCAGTGGGGGCAGTTCCTCGACCACGATCTGAGCCTCGTCGGCACGATGGACCCCGTCGAACCCTTTGATGTCGCCGTACCCATGGGTGATCCGTTTTTTGATCCTATGTCCACGGGTACGAAAGTAATCCCAGTCGAGCGGTCGTTCTACCGGATGATCGACGGCGTGCGTGAGCAGGTCAACGAACTGACCGCGTATATCGACGCCTCGCAGGTCTATGGTTCCGATGCGGTGCGCGCGCAAGCCTTGCGCAAATTGGACGGCACCGGCCGCATGAAGATGAGCAAGGGGCGCTTGCTACCTTACAACACGCAGGGTCTCGAAAACGCCATGGGCACGGACCCCAGCTTCTTCCTGGCAGGGGATATCCGCGCCAACGAGCAGGTCGCGCTCACGGCGATGCACACCGTTTTCGTGCGCGAGCACAACTGGTGGGCCAAACGCATCCGTCAGGAATACCCCAACATGGATGGGGAGAAAGTGTATCAGTGTGCCCGCGCCCTGGTCGCCGCCGAGATGCAAGCCATCACCTACAACGAATTCCTGCCTATTCTCCTCGGCCCCGATGCATTGAAGCCCTACGTGGGATACAAGGCCTACATCAACTCCGGCATCATGAACGAATTCGCCACGGCGGCCTACCGCTTCGGCCATACGATGTTGTCGTCCGAACTCAAACGGCTCGACGCCAACATGCAGCCCATTCCGGAAGGCCATCTCGCGTTGGCGGATGCCTTCTTCAATCCGACCGAATACAGTGATATCGGCATCGAACCCTACCTGCGCGGCCAGTCGTTCCAAATCGCGCAGGAGGTCGACAGCTTCATCGTCGACGACGTCCGCAATTTCCTCTTCGGACCTCCCGGATCCGGCGGATTCGACCTGGCCTCGCTCAACATCCAGCGCGGCCGCGACCACGGTCTCCCCGACTACAACGCCGTGCGCGTGGCGGCAGGGCTTCCAGCGCGCACAGATTTCACCCAGATTTCGTCCGACCCGGGCGTGCAGAATGCCCTGGCGAGCATGTACGCCTCCGTGGACGACATCGATCTCTGGGTGGGCGGTCTGGCGGAAGATCATGTGCCGGGCGCCATAGTCGGCGAGACGTTCTGGACGATCATCAAGATCCAGTTTGAAGCCCTCCGCGACGGCGACCGCTTCTGGTACAAGGAATACCTTCCCGGCTACCTCGTCGAAATGGTCGAAGCGCGTACCCTCAGCAAGATCATCCGCCGGAACACCAAGATCGGCAGCGAACTGCAGCAGAACGTATTTGTTGTGCCCAATCCATAATCGGTTCGCATCAGTTCGTCTCGTTACGCTCTTCCCGTAGAAGTATTCGCGAATAAATCTCGCTTTAATGTGAACTTTTCCGTACTTCTGGGCATCATATCGGGGAGCAGAACTGTTCTTACTAGACCCGGGCGGATCGTTCCGCCGAGGGGCTACTGACAAGGAAATGCTTGTGACAGAACAGGTTCCAGAAGAATCGAAGAAGCCGGAACTGGTGGAAGCGAAGCCGGTATCCAAGCCGGAAACCGAATCCGAGGGTCCGGATATCACGCGGATCATCGTGCGGACCCGTGCCGCCGCGCCATGGGCCATTGCCGCGGTGCTGATTACCGCTATCGTGGTCGTCGGCTTCCTTGTTTACAGCGTGACCTACCGCCTTCCCCGCGAAGCCGCCACGGTCGCCGTGGACACCGTCGAGAAAACCGTCAACCGCATGAGCGAATTGCCGACCGGGATCGCCGCTGCCTTCAAGCCCAATGTGAACGTGAACACCACCATTCATCGCGCCGTTGACGATCTGAAGCAGGAGGCCAAGCTCGTGGTCATGACGGCTGGCGTGGATGTGGAAGTACAGAAGACGAGTGAGAAGGCAATTCTGTGGGACTACCTGCAACTCGGCGATACCTCCGTGCGGCTTCGCGCCCAGGACAACAAGGTGCAGTACTACATCCCCGTCGCCGAACTGTCGCGCGACAACTTCGAATACGATGCGGAAGCCGGCGCGGTCTGCCTTCATCTACCCGAACCCGTGCTCGACACCGATTTCGTTGATGTCCAAAGCAACCCCGACCTGTACCAGGTTCAGACCGAAGTGGGCTGGGGTCGTCTTGAAATGTACTCAGGCCGCTATCTCGAAGACGAAGCCCGGCGAACCCTTCGCGGCACCGTGCTCGAGGAAGGCGATAGCGAATTACTCAGGGAACGCGCTCGCAAGGAAGCAGAGCAGGTGGTAACTGCAATGCTGTCGAATCTCGTGTCCGGGCTTAGGGAGGACGTGGCGTTTCGCGTTGAATTTGACGTAGCGCCATCCGAAACAACAAGCGTGTGGGTCAATGGGTAAAGAAAAAGTATTCGTTGTGGAGGACAAGAGTCCCGGGTGCATCGGGCAGGGGATGGCCGTGCTCGGGATACTCGTGTCTACCTTCTGGTTGCTGAATTTCACGTTTGGCGTCGTTGAGTTGCCCGACAATATGCCCTTCGTGGGCAACCTCGACGAGGCGGCCGCCGCCGCAGTGCTCTTTTCCTGCTTGCGCTACCTCGGTTTTGATGTGCTCCCCTTTGGCAGACGCGGAAAGAAATCGAACGACGACGTTATCGACGTCAAGGTGGAAAAGTCGGAAGACTGACTACCGTCCCTCTTTCCGGGCGATATCTGCTTCCAGCGCGTCCACCACGTTTTGAAAGAGTTTGCGGTTTTCCTCGTTCATCTCGGACAGGGTCAGGTGGGCATCGAGGATCATCCGCGCCACATTGACCTCTGCTTCCGGTGCCTCCGGCAGGGGCTGAAGTTTCCCCTGAATCGGCGCGTCCATGATGAAGATGGTGTATAGCGCGTCGAATCCCGTGACCTTCAAAGCCTTCGCGACGCGCCCCTCCCGCACAATGAGCGTCGCCTTGCGGCCGAATTCATCCTTGGAGAAGCGGGCAACCTCGGCGAGTAACCCCAGATTCGTGCTGTCGATGCCCGTGGCTTCGGTCAGGTCAACGACGATGTTATCAAAGTCCTTCTCAGTGAAGAGCTTGTCCAAGAACACGCGCAAGGCCTTGCTCAGCGGGAAGGTCCAGTTCGAGGTGAAGCCGATGGACCCCACGAACTTGAGAACGCACACGTCGCCAAACCGCGCGTGGAAGACCTGACCCTGTGGCTCCATGCCCAATTCCTTTCCCTGCCTTGAACTAGCTGTATTGTTCACTGAAAGCGGTAGAATATCAATAGCCGGCGTAGGGTCGCGGACCGGGGTATAATGGGGTGAGGCGCAGCTAAAACACCTCTTGCATTTTTGTCAACATTTTACTATACTCGGCTCTGGGGAATCCGGTAAAGGCCAACCGGCAACCGGATCCTGGGGAACCTGAAGTCAGCAGGTAATTACTATGAGCAAGCAGATCACCCAAGCCAAGCAGGAGCGAATCGTCGAGGCCGTCCGCCACGGGCTTGAAGGCATGGCCGCCGTGGAGTTCGTCCAGAACAACGGCTTCGCCATGACCACGGCGGGCATTGCGAAAAACCTGCGCAGCATGGGAGGGAGGGGACGCGTACAGGAACTGATCAACGACGGGAAGACCAACATCGAGATCATGGAACTGTGCTTTCCGGAAGCAGACCTTTCGCACCTGCACCCGGAACCACCCAGCCAGCAGGAGTTGTTCGGAAAAGAGCCCGCCACGCGCCGCAGCAGCGTCGTGCCCTTCCGAGACGACCCGCTCTACGAATCGAGGAAAATGTCCATCAAAGTCCCCGCCGACCTCTACGAAGCCATCCGCCTCGCCGCCAAAGCCGAAGGCAAATCTCAAAACGAACTCATCGTCGACGTCCTCACCTCCGCCCTCTCCCGAATCCCCGGCCCCCCTAGAGAAGACCAGGAAGACTGAGTGTCTTGCGATTCGAAGTTCGAGGTGCCACGGGCTTCCAGCCCGTGAACCCCATGGGCAGGATGCCCATCCCTCTTCAAACGCAACATCGAAGATCCGAAACTGACGCGGAAATGCAACGCCGGTCGAAAGCCGCCGCTACGAAAGGTACTCCATGGTCCTGTTACGCATTCTGGGCTGCACGGCGATAGCACTTGCTTTGATTGGTCTCGTGCTCAGCGATCCCACGGGGGTTCTATACCAGGGTCAGGACGCCGCCGGTCGTGGCATGTTCTCCGGGCTCGTATTCGCCTTCTTCGGCTTCCACAGCTTCGTCGTCAGTTTCGTTGCATTCGGAGTGTCGTTCTTGAAGAAGTATCAACCGCTCGATAAGTTGACGCTGGTTCTCGCGCGGGGCCCCTTCATTCTCTTCCTCCTCGCGATCATGGTTTCGCTCTTCTGGAACCCATACTAATCCGAGAACCGAAGATGAGGGAACGAGGTGCCACGGGCTTCCAGCCCGTGATCCTTCATGGGCGGAAACGCCCATCCCTCTTCAATCGAGTTTTCCAACAGTCGCGACAACTCCGCCCCAGAGACATGGCCTGGAAGGCACTGACACCTCGAAATCACGGCCTGGAAGGCCGTGGCACCTCGAGGCAGTGCGTTCGCGTCAATCGTAGTGAGGGAAGTAATCCGGCCGGTCGTGGCGTAGCGAATCTGACGGACGGCCTGTCAAACGTTGCGCGAACCAATACACGGCGCGTCCCCCATAGCCTATGGCGGCGCTGGCGCCGAAGGCCGTAGCCAGCGTGTTCGCCATGCCCATGTAGAATGGCGCCAACGTAAGCGACCATGTCGCATCGGCAAACTGTCCGAGGTGGAGCGACCCCGGACTCCCTTCGTTTGAGACCGACAACACGAGGAAGGGCATCGCACCATAGATTCCCAGCAGAATCCACGCGAGGGTGGCGTACGACAAATTCCGCTTAATACGAGGCGGACGGTCGCACCACCACAGCCACGCGACCGATTGAACGATGATCGCGAGGAATGCGAGAGCCACGAAAACGCCGGCGGTGGGCCCCGACGTTCCGAAATTCCCAGTAGAGATTCCAATGCTGGGCACCATGCAGAACAACAGCAGCGCGCCCGCTAAACACTGCCAAATCCGGACCGGCGTCCAGCGGATGAACCAGGGACGCTCGCCGCGCGCCACCTGTCGTTCCCAATGCAACACGACGAACCACGTGAATGCCACCAGCAAGGTTATCAGCGTCACGTTGTACAAGGTCCAAACCATCCCCACGTAGGGTTGGAGTGCTGGTGCACCGCTGGATAGGGCCAGCAACACGGACAGGGTAAACGCGTTTAGGATCCGGCCGGCGCCGTAGCAACCGAGGCCGAGCATCGCGATCGCTGCCGGTCGCCGCCCCAAGCTTACCGTCGCCTCCTGCACGTGGGCGTGTTGCAGCAGTTCCTTCACGACCGCCGGATTCCCGAAGTGCTCACGGACGAGCAGGAACGCGTCTTCCTCCGTGATGGGGTCTTTTCCGTGGAGGTAACCGTTGAACCGATCCTCCACGTGGGACATCAGCTCTTCCTGAATCTCGGGGTCGATCTCTTCCGCAACGGTGATCTGCCTGCACAAGGCACGCAGCCGTTCCTGTATCTCCGAACTGGGTGTCTTATCCATGGGTGTCCTCCGCGAGCCGCAGCATCATGCTATTTGCTGCACTAGAGTCATGCGCGTGCGCGCTTCTTTCTTGTAACCGAACGCGTCGTCCATCTCATTGCGAGGTCGCTCGCGAACTGTCTGCACTTCGGCGGTAGCGCTGTAGGTACACGTAAGCTGCGCGTGCCAGAATTCCGACCACTGCAACGTATGCTAGTAAAAAAATGACACCAACGACATTGCTTGTGTGGAGTCCAGACCACCAACCACCAAACTCGATGGCGGATAGTCTTAGGGGGATAGCAGAGTCGCTCTGTGTGTGAATCGGAATGTATGCGACTGTGGCGGAAAGCGAAGAGTATGTAGTGACGAGTATCCATGTCGCCATTGTGTGTCGAAGAGTGCGCCGCGATCGGGGTGGAGTATCGCACCACCAAAACCAGGCCGCGGCTTGTGCAATCAGGCATAGCCCGGCATAACGCGGGAAACGCGTTGCGTATGAATACGTCGCTGTGACGGAATTGTCTAGACTAACGAATGCGAAAGATATGTAATCGATATCAGGGGTGATATGAACGATAAGCGCTACGGCAAACCCAATGAATACGATTCGACGAATGGACCATCTGGAAAACCAGAAATGCCGTCCGCGCCGGAGTCCGCGGCGCCAGTAGACTACGGTCGCCCAAATCACACAGGCTACCGCCACGTACGCGAGCAGGACGTACATGCTCCCAAGAGGAGGGAACGTAATTGCTGTGGCAAAACCGAGAGCGCCCATGACGATGAACAATGTGTGAAGCAGTTTCGCTATACCGAAGCAAATCAGACTCACGATTCCGATCGCTGCCAGTCGCCGCCCCAAGCTTACCGTCGCCTCCTGCACGTGGGCGTGTTGCAGCAGTTCCTTCACGACCGCCGGATTCCCGAAGTGCTCACGGACGAGCAGGAACGCGTCTTCCTCCGTGATGGGGTCTTTTCCGTGGAGGTAACCGTTGAACCGATCCTCCACGTGGGACATCAGCTCTTCCTGAATCTCGGGGTCGATCTCTTCCGCAACGGTGATCTGCCTGCACAAGGCACGCAGCCGTTCCTGTATCTCCGAACTGGGTGTCTTATCCATGGGTGTCCTCCGCGAGCCGCAGCATCATGCCGTGCAGCGTGCTCCACCGTTCCGACCCCTCCGCCAGGGCTTCGCGACCCTTGGCCGTGATGTAGTAATACTTCCGGCGACGCCCGACCTCGGACTCCTGCCACTGCGACCGCACGAGCCCTTCCTTCTCCAGCTTGTGTAGGACCGGGTACATGGTCCCTTCCTGCCAGACGAAGGTTCCGTCGGCCTCCGTATTGACCTCTTTGATGATCTCGTACCCGTAGCTGGACTTCTTGGCGAGGACCGTCAACACGAGTATCCGCGTACTCGCGCCCAGCAATTCTTTGTCGAAGTTCATGGCATTGGCTCCTGTACCTAGAAGTACTATACCAAGAACTGCAAGGGTTGTCAAGCGGTATTCAGAAATGACATTGAGGTGCGGTTGAGGTGCAACGAGGTGCCACGGGCTTCCAGCCCGTGATCCTTCATGGGCGGAAACGCCCATCCCTCTTCAATCGAACCAACAAGGGAACGCGAATGCCCCGCACCGAAGACATGGCCTGGAAGGCCATGGCACCTCGAATCATGGGCGGGAAGCCCATGCCAACTCGGGTCATAAATCGGGACGAATTGACTTCAGGAGAGATACGTTGCGCCGCATGCCGCGATGTTTCGCGCGAAGGATGGGAGTCCCGGAGAACTCTTCCCGAAAGGCATCCTCATCGATTTCAGAAATCCAATCCGGGTCGAGGTTCGCATGTCCGGGACGAGGATGAAAATCAGCCACGTCCGTCTCACTTGCTTTGCGATTCCACGGGCACACGTCCTGACAGATATCGCAACCGAAGACCCAGCCATCAAAACTCGACCGCAACTCGTTCGGGATTTCCCCGCGATTCTCGATGGTTTGGTAGGAAATGCAACGACGCGAATCGACGACTCCCGTTTCCACAATTGCATCGGTTGGACACGCATCGATGCACGCGCGGCAGCTACCGCACTGGTCCGGCACCGGCGAATCCGGCTTCAGTTCCACCGTCGTAAGGATTGTCCCCAGGAAGAACCAGGACCCCAAATCGCGGCGTAGCACGAGACTGTTCTTGCCGATCCAGCCAATGCCGGCACGCGCGGCCCACGCCCGTTCCAGCACCGGACCGCTGTCGATGCTGCAGTAGGTCTGCACGCCATCTTCGAGGGTTTCGATGAACCGTGCCAACCGGCGCAGCGGCTTCAACATGACGCGGTGATAATCCCGCCCCCACGCGTACCGCGCCACTTTCCCAGCACCCTCTTCCGCGTCCGGACGCGGCGCATAGTAGTTTCGCGCAACCACGACCACGGATTTAGTGCCCGGCAATTTCTTCTGCACGTCCTGCCGGATGTCGCGCGTGCGCTCCATCCAGTCCATATCTGCATGATAGCCCTTGCGCAGCCACTCGCCAAGACGGTCTTCGGGATCAATTGGCGTAGCCGCAGCGATACCGCACGCGTCGAAGCGCTCTTCGCGCGCGCGTTGTTGGATAAGAATTGTGTGGAGCGAGCTCTTGGAAGGCGAGTTTCGCATGGTCTCATTGGAGTCCCTTTATGGACAGTATGGACGACATGGACTCTATGGACATTATGCCTCTGGCAATGCTCTGCGGCCTGTCCATATCGTCCATTTAGTCCATACCGTCCATAAACCGATCTCAGCAGGCGGAGACATGCTCTGAGCGCTATGAACGCGCACTCGCTTCGATTTATCGCAAATTCACCCGCGCGCCGTACAACTCGATCATGCGGCGGTTCCATTCGTCGCCGCCGGGCAGGTTCGCGGTCTTGAACACGGGCGGTTCGGCGCCGCTTTCCGCGAACCGGCGCGACACGCCATAGACGATCTGCTCCACGATCGCGATGCCCACAAGGCTCGATGTGGGACCCGTCATGAGATCGGTTCCGGGAATCGGCAAGGCCGCGTCTCCCGGTCCGCCGCAATTATCGATGACCACGTCGCAGATCTCGTAGAGTTTCTTGTCCTGTCCCGCGCCGTATTTCGCGGCCCTCGATTGCTCCAACGAGGTAATCGCGACGGTCTTGATCCCGCGTCCCTTCGCGATGAGCGCCATCTCCACCGGGACGGCGTTTTTCCCGCTCGTCGAAACGATGGTCAACACTTCTCCGGCGCGGATGTCCTGCTTATCGAGCACCACCTTCGCGAGCCCTGGCAGGCGCTCGAGGTCGGTGCTGGTGATCGGTCCTTCATGTTGCATGAGCGCGGGGAAGAGGATGGCATTCACCGGCACCAAACCGCCCGCGCGGTAGTACACCTCCTCGCCGATGAAATGGGAGTGCCCCGTGCCGAAAATGTGCCAGACGCCGCCGTCCAACAGGCTCTCCGCCACCAGACTAATCGCGGCGTCGATGGTTTTGGCCTGCGTTTGTTCTACTTGTTCCAGAATTTTGCGTGCGATGGAAAAGAATTCGAGCATGATGGTCAATACCTCCGATGGATTAGTATACCGAACGTTGCGGACTTTTGTTAGCATGCGCCTTACAACGACGCGGCCGGATGCAATGGAGGGTACGAAATGCCGGGGAATCGTCGAAGTTTCTTCAAACGCGTGCTGGGCTTGTTCGGCGGAGGCGGCTTGCTGTCGGTCCCAACATCGGCCGCAGATCATCCTGGTGAGACAGCGGGGGAGCACGCGGCGCCGGATCCCGCGGCAACACACGTGCTGCTCGACGGTCAAAGCACTGATGTCCATACGGACCTGGACTTCGACCTCGTCATCGTCGGCGGAGGCATCGCCGGAACCACGGCCGCCATCAGCGCGGCGCGTAACGGCGTGAAAGTTGCCCTGGTGCATGAGCGTTCCATGCTCGGCGGCAATTCCTCCAGCGAGGTGAAGCTCGTCCCCGAGAATATTGCGGGACATCGCGCGTGGGTGAAAGAAATGGGCATCCACGACGAGTTCCACACGGAAGAACGCGTGCGCGATCATCAGGTCGGCCGCGAGGGCCTCATGAACTGCCACTGGGATCTGGTCCTATATGAGAAGGTCATCCTGGAACCCAACATTACGCTGTTTCTCAATACCCACATGCACCGCGTTACCATGCGCGACTCGGCTCGTATCGATTCCATCTACTGCATCCAACTGGGTTCCGAACGAACCTTTACGCTTCGCGCGCCGCTTTTCCTCGACGCCACCGGCGATGGCGTGCTGGCCCACCGCGCCGGAGCGGAATGCCGCTGGGGCCGTGAAGCGCGAGCGGAGTTCGGCGAAGAGGCCGCGCCGGAAGCGCCCGACGACAAGAAGATGGGTAGCACGCTCTTCTTCCGCGCCATGGACACGGGACGTCCGGTACCGTTTGCGCGACCCGAGTGGGCAGCGGAGTTTCCCACCGAGGACGACTTGTACAAGCGCGGACATTCCCACATCGAAGGCGGGTACTGGTGGATCGAAGTCGGCACGCCGTACCACCAAATCCATGACAACAACGCCATGACCCACGAAGCGTTGCGGCAATTGCTCGGCGTCTGGGATCACATCAAGAATCGCGGCGACCACGGCGCTGAGAACTACGGGCTGGAATTCGTCGGCTGGTGGCCGTACAAGCGCGAGTGCCGCCGGATCATGGGGGACTACGTCATTTCGCAGCAACATCTCCAGAATCCGAAACTCCTCGACGACGCGGTCGCCTACGGCGCGTGGAGCATCGATATTCACACGCAAGGCGGTGTGCTCGCTCGGGATCAGATTCCCTGCCCGCCGCTGCGGAACGACGAGTATTGGGACGAGGTAAGCACCTACCCTTACGGCATTCCCCTCCGCGCGCTCTACTCGAAGAATGTCGACAACCTCATGATGGCGGGTCGGCCGATCAGTTGTTCCTACGTGGGGTTCTCATCGTCCCGCGTACTCTCGACCGGCTGCATCGTCGGACAAGCTGTGGGTGTGGCGGCCGCTGTATGCATCAAGCGCGGTGCATCTCCCCGTGGCGTGGCGCGGCGTCACGCGCGCGAAGTGCAACAACTCATCCTTAAACAGGACGGCCACATTCCCGGGGTCGCCAATGAAGATCCCAACGACCTCGCCCGGCAGGCAAAGGTTACCGCAAGCAGCAGCGCGGCACTGCACTTTCCCGAAGGGGCCGAACCTTTCGATCTTTCCTTTCCCCACGCGCAGATATTCCCGGTTTCCGGCGATCGTGTCGATGAAATTGCGTTGTTCCTTGAGTCAGAACTCTACGTGGATACAAAAGTCTCACTCACGCTGCGAGAAGCCCCGCACGTGTGGGATTTTCGCGCGACCGAGGACCTGGCGAGCGCGACTGGCGTTGTGCCGGCGCGATCGCGCGGTTGGGTGACCTTTCCGATGAACGTTCGCGTGACGCCAGAGCGCTTCTACGCGGTATTTCTACCAGCCATGCCCGGCCTGCACTGGTTGGGATACCAAGACGTACACGGCATGCCTTGCGTCAGTCCCGTCGGCGTTACCCCGGCCGACCTTCCCGGCGCGAAACGGTGGCGACCCATGGTTGGCGGAGTTTCCCTGGCCATGCGCATGACGCCCAAGAGCCGCCCCTTCGAAGCAGCCAATGTGAACCGTGGTACGAACCGGCCGGATCGGTGGACCAATCTCTGGATGTCCGACCCGACACACCCGTTTCCCGCGACGCTCGAACTGGGCTGGCCAAAGGCGATTGCTTGTAGCACGATTCAACTGACCTTCGACACCAACGCAAATTACCGCGTACGCGACGCCCTGTTCCGATACCCGGAATGCGTACGCGACTACCGATTGGATTACCGGGATGGTTCGGCGTGGAAGCGCATTGTGGAAGTAACCGGGAACTATGTGCGCCGCCGCGTACATCGCTTTGATCGCGTCAGGTCCGACGCGATTCGACTGACCGCGCTGGCAACGAACGGCAGCCCCAGCGCGCGGGTTTACGAAGTTCGGGTGTATGACGAAGCGTGAGCATGTGAGAAGGCAAAAGCAAAACAGTCACATACCGTCATTCTGAGCGAAGTGAGCAACGAGAATTATCATTCGTCTTCGCTGCCACCGATCTTGAGATGCGCCACGACGGGAAAATGGTCGCTCGGGTAGCGCCCGTCGTAATTGTACGTCACCGTTTCACACCGATCCGCAACGATGCCGCCGCGGGTCATGATCCAGTCGATGCGCCGGTCGGAATCGACTTCCGGCGCCTTGAAGGCGCCCCACGTGACCGCCGGTCCAACACGTTCCGCTGCCGTGTCCCATGCGTCAGCGAGTCCGCCGTCGATCAGAATCGAATACGGGATGCTGTTTGCAGCGATGGAATTGAAGTCGCCTGTTAGAACCAAGGGAACATCGTCCGGCAATGTCTCGATAAAATCGAGCACCACCTTCGACCCGCCTTGCCGCGCCGGTTCGCTGCGATGATCGAGGTGGGTGTTGATCAAATAGAAGGCCTGACCGCTGGCGTGGTGGTGGAACCGCGCCCAAGTCGCCATGCGGTTGCACGCCGAGTCCCAGGAGGAACTGCCAGGCGCCTTGGGCGTTTCCGAAAGCCAGAAGTTGCCGGATTCGATTGGACTGATTAAGTCGGCCCGATACAGTACGGCCATCCGCTCGCCGCTGCCGTCCGCTTCGCGTGCCACGCCGAACCAGCGAAAGTGGGGGAGTTGCTCCACCAGATAATCCGCCTGGAAGTCGAGGCATTCCTGCGTGCCGATGACGATCGGGTCTTGTTCGCGGATCATGTCGACGACAATTTCTTTGCGATTTTCCCAGGAATTGTCGCCGTCGTTCGCAGAACCAAACCGGATGTTGAACGACATGACGCGGAGATCCACCTCTTCTGCAAGGGACTGTGCACTTGCGGTGGCAAGCAGACCCAGCACAACAAGAATTCGAAGGAACATAAGTGCAAATCCTTTCCCATCTCAATGGCACTGATTACGACTTGGCCGCAGGCGAGGACGCGCAACACGGACATTCGACGGCGGCGAATAACGCGCGAACCCGGTCTATTGCAGGTTCGGAAAAGAAGCCGGTGCTGGTGCGTTCATAAGATTCCCGCAATGCGTCCACTTCGCGATCCAACTGGCTGTGGAGCGCCGATATCCCCTCGCGCGCATCCCGGTCCAACTTCTTTGCAAGCCGTTCCACATGATCGCGCAGGATGCGGATGTCGTTCCAATCGCCCAGCGTCTGTTGGGTCTCTTTGAGGATAGCTAAAAAAGTCGTCATGGGTTCGTCATACAGGGGATGAAAAACTTCGCAGGTGTAGCGCAGCCGCTTGAACGCGATTCGGACCTGATGGAGATCTTCGTCGCCGTGGGACTCGATCCACATCGCGTTTTTCGCCACGACTTTGTCCAACCGCTTGTTCAGATTCGCGGCGGCCGCATCCGCGTAGCACCTCTTTCTACTCTTTACGTTGGAGAGAAGCTTCTCGAGGCTGGTCGAGAAGCGGCCATCCTGAATGAGATGTACGGAAGCGTCCACATTGGGATCTTCATCCTGACGCTCGGCGCGCAACGCGCGGAGGACTTTGGTGGCGGCGGTACGGGCCGGACCCTTCAGGGTCTTTCGGCGCTGACTCAGAAGATCAACGGTCACATCCAGTTCTCGAGCCGTACCGAGGCCCCGGGTCACGGCGCGCACCCGGCACTGAAACTCCTCCAGAACCTTCTTTTTGAATGTTTTTTTGTGCGCGCGGAGGTGGGAGCGGATTCTGCGTGACGCGACCCGGACGTCGTGAATCGCATCGGCATCGTTGTCGCCGGCTGGTCCCGCGGCAGCCTCCAAGGCTTCCACTCGCTCGGCAAGCGACTGGGTCGCAAATTCCTCATAAAGACTGCAGTGCTTAGGCACGTCGAACTCCGTCAATCTTCGTGGCGGATACGGCCCCTCCAGCCTTCCGGAAGGCCATAGGCATGCACAATGCGCACATCCGGCGAACGGGATATTCCGCCAGGATTCAACCCCGGCTCCCCTTCCGGGACCGGCACTCCCAACTCCTCATAGTAGTCTACCCAAGGTCCGAAAGTCTCTCCGGTCTTCGGGTCGCGAAAGGTCATGGGTTCCACGGCAAAAACAGGCTCCCCTTCGTTTGCCAGCCGGAAGGCTTCGTACACGAGTTCCGAGCAGTAGAAAGTCGAGTCCTCCATGACATACACCGAGTCGTATGGCAATCCCATGAAGCGGCGCGCTGTGTCGAGCGCGTCCGGTATGAGCGCAGCGTATGGTTCGTCCAAGCGGCCAACCAGGACTTTGGGGTGGCCTTGGGCGTCGTGGCTTCGGTCCAGGAATGTGGACAAGGGTGTCTCGACGACTCCCGCGCTGACCGCTTCCAGGATCAGGGGTTCGGTACCATCCACTTTGGAGACGATTCCGACGTGCGAAAGGTGCGCCCCATCGATGCCGCGCGTGACGGTTTCAATGGCATCGCAGAGGGGACCGCAGTCGATATCCTGAAACAAGAGATCGCCCGGTTGCAGCGCGAAGTCCGCGTCATGCGAACGATTCGATTGACACCCCGACGAAACTAGCCCAATTGTCCATAGTGCTATCAGCGTTTTTGCAAGGGGTCTTCTCATCTCTCCTCGACTTCTCCGGTAATCTCCACTTCGAGACCGAATGTATCCTCGAATAGCCCGCGTTTTCGCTGCCCGCCCCAGATATCGGTGGGGCTGGATCGACGGAGTCCCACCGTGATGGCGATCCGGGCATCCTGCAGCTCCGCGCGAAGATCTCGCACGGCCGCGTCGTGCGCGCGGTCCAGTCCGTCCGCGATTCGGAGTAGTGCTGCGAGCTTCGTGACCAATGCCTGCGAATCGGAGTCCAACTCGCAAAAAATCTTGTGCGACTTACTTGGATGCGTCTTCCGGTGATACCGGGCAATCATCGCTACAACCGCCCGTTCCGTCTCCGAGAACCCCGGCAGTTCATAACCCAGGATCAAATCTCGTGCGTGTTTATGGTGCCCTTGTTCGCTAATCGTATGGCCGATGTCGTGCAATAACGCGCCCGCAGACAGCAAGCGACGCGCGTCCGCACCCAGGCCATGGATAAACGTGGTCCGATCAAACAGGATCTCCGCCAACTTGCACACCTGGAACGCGTGTTCCGGCTCGGGGTCAACCTCCCGGGCGAGACGCCGTACCGACGCAATTCCTGGGTCGGCGGCACGCGCTTTATCCGGTTGGCGTCTCGTCACAGCGGCGATCCCAGATCATTCCTTGGTGAGCGCGCTCAAACCCAGGTCGACGAATTGCCCGCCACTGGTCTGGCGGCAGTGCATGGCGATGGCATTTTCTTTTCCGGGTTTGAACAGCTTCCGTTGCTCCGGCGTAAGGGGAATCCGCTCGTAATCGCGGAGGTAGCCCTTGCGCTCCACCAGCAAATCGCCGTTAACGTACACCTCGACATCCTCATCGTGATGCAGCATCAGCCACGCCGGGGCCGTGTCGAAACCTTTCGGTATAGCGACGCGCGTTCGCAACCAGATATCTGCGGTGGTCCAGTCAGTGCCGACGCGGGCGTTCGGCGTGCCATTCGTCCCAAACCCCGCCTTTCCGCTGGGCCAACCACCGTCATCGAAATCCCCCGCGCGCCATCCATCGCCGGGGTCAGCCGTCGTGTACCGCCACTCCGCGCCGTTGGGACCAGTCTTGATCAGCGTTTCCGCGCGGCTGGCGATCGCGTTCACGGCCTTCGCCGATTCCTCGGGTTTGGCAGCGCCTGGCGTCAATTCCAGCAAGAGCGTCGGATCCATGGGCCACTGCCCCATGGTCGCGCCGTAGAGCGCCAGGCCGCCGATATGCGTTGCGTCAGCCGCCACTTCGAATCGAATGGGAATGGTGCGGTCACTGCTCATCGCGGATTGAACAGCTTTCAAGGCCTCGCCTTCGAGCGGCAGGTTCACGATGCGCCCGTAGGAACCGTGATGGTATGCGGCCACGTGCGACAGCACACCCTTGGCGTCGGCGAAGTCCGAGGCAATCGTGACCGTATCGACCGGCACTCCGGCAATCGACACCGTGACGTCAGTCGGCCATTCCTTCCCGTCGGTCTGCGGGTAGTCTTCGGGCTTGGTGCGCGCGGGCCAGTCGAGGCGTTCCTGGTCGGCCTTGGCCCCGATCTCCGCGACCAGCCGGGCACCCACGATATCTGCAGGTTTCATCCCCTTCGGAAACTGGAGTTGATACTCGAAGAAGGTGGATTTGAAACCGCATACCTTATCCGCCTCCGCTGGCATGACTTCCCCGGAATCACCGAGGTTGGTGCCGGAGTACGACTGGACTGGGAAAGTTGATGCGTACAGATTCGGCTCGTTCCACACGGAACCACCAGTGACGTGGACGACACAATAATTTGCGCCAACCCTTTTGCCTTCGGCCAACACCTCGGCGACCACCGAAATCAACCCGGTCCCATTCGGCGCGGTGAAGTCAAAGGTCCCTTGCGGCGTGACGCGAAATGGCGTTGCTTCGACGCCGCGCTCGACCGCGGGAATCCACTCGTTCCAGGGGCGTCCATCGACGGTCTTCCCGTGGACTGAATACCGAATCTTCAAGTTCTGCCGTTGCGACCAATGGCTGAGCAGCACGGGAATCTGCACCGTGTCTCCTGCCGCGACCTTCTGGTAGGGTGGACAATCCAGCACGGGAAAATCGGCGCTCTGGAGATCGGCCACGGAGATGTCGGCGGGATAGTTGTAGACCTTGTCGGATCGGTCGTAATTCATGAATCCGTTGTGTTCCCACTCGATATCGGACAACTCCGTGTAAATGTATCCGGTAATCTTGTCGTACTTGCGAAGCAGGTTGGTCAGGAACAGGAAGACCCATGAGATGTCGCGGTCGCCGGAGCCGGCGCTGACCCCACCGTATTCCGAATTCATGAGCGGCGCGGTTCCCTGAACCCATCCCTCGGCATAGTTGAACTGCGACCCCGGGTAGGTTTTCTCAACGACCTCCGCGATGTGATCCCGGGCGCGCTCGAAATTGTCGATGTAGAAGTGCCAGGAATTGATATCCGTCTCTGTGTGGTCGTAATTGCACGGTGAGTTCTCTTCAACAAGTCGCGTAGGGTCCAGCTCCTTGGTGAGTTTCCACATGGAGTGCGCCCACTCTTGTGCTGCCTTGTCGTAGCCCTCGTGTCCGATGCCCCAGGTCTCGTTAAAATCGACCCACGCAAAAATGCTCGGGTGGTTGAAATCCCGGTCGACCTGTTTGCGCAGCGTGTATTCCCATGCGCCGTACGCCCGGTCCGACTTGTCCCAGAAATTCGGCACGTCGCACATGAGCAGCACGCCCAGCTTGTCCGCCCAATACAAGGCCCGCGGTTCCTCGGTCTTGATATGGATGCGCAGGCAATTCAGGCCGTATTCCTTCGCCTTCTCATAGTCGCGCCGGATGTATTCGTCGTCGGGATGGGTATAGATGCCTTTCGGATTGAATGACTGGTGCAGCGCACCCCGGAGGTAAATCGGCTTGTTGTTCAGCAGGATATATTCAAACTCGCTGCCGCCGTAGGTTCCGCGCGACACTTTGCGCATGCCGAAGTACGTGCTCACCTCATCGACCACGACGTCGCCGCGCTGCAGCCGGACCGTGACGTCGTACAGGGCGGGGAAATCGGGAGACCAGAGCGCCGGGTTCGGAACGGCCAATTCCAAGGTCGCTTGGTTGGGGCCTTCTTGTAAAGCGACCTGCTGCGACTGCGACACCGTTTGCTCTTCGTGGCGCGCTTCAATTGCCAGCGTGTAATCGCCGGCCTCCGGCGCGAGAACGGTCGCATTCACGACCGCGCGCTCGGCATCAATGTCCGGGCTGACGTGGGCGCGCTCGAAATAGGCCGCGCCGCGCGATTCGAGGTAGACCGTCTGCCAGATGCCGCCGACGTGCGTGTACCAGCGGACCTGTTTGCCGGTCGGGAGGTCCGGCGCGTTGTAGTCCTCGACGCGCAAGGTCACGAGGGCCGTTTCTCCGGGCTTGACCAGATCACTCAGCTCGATCTCGAAAGGCGTGTACCCGCCTTCGTGCGTCAAAATCTCCTGGCCGTTGACCCAAACCGTGGCCTTCCAATCCACGGCGCCAAACACGAGAAAGTATCGCGGTCCCGCGTCGGTTGGAATCGGTATGTCGCGCTGGTACCATGCGACCCCGTCATAGTCGACGTTGTGAATGCCGGAAAGTTCGCTCTGCCACGGGTACGGCACATTGATCTGTTCGCCGAACTCGTGCGTCTCGAACCAGCGTTCCGCGACGCCTTTGTCGTCGGGGTCGAAGTCGAACTGCCACGGTCCGTTTAAATTCACCCACGGACGCGCCCAGTCCGGCCGGGGGTGAGATTCGAGCGACTGCCAGGCTTGGGACCAGGCTGGTGTACATGCCAATACCAATGCGACGACACTCCGGCTGCTCATGTGACTTCTCCATAGAAAAACGAGGCGCCCCTACAACGATCTGACGTGGAAACGGTATCCTATGGCGGCTTGGACCGGGGAGTCAACCGATCCTTCAGGGAGGCGATTGGAACCGCTCAGTACAGAACTTATCGCGCCGAACGCAAAGACACGGCTTGTTGTCGTGCGGCTCGCGCTGGTTTGCGCGACATTGGTCGCGTGCGCAAGTGCTTACTCCGCGCATCTCACGTCCTTCCTTCACGCCAAGGAGTACGCGCTGGCCATTGGCGTCGCGGCGTTGGGCATGCTGACCTTGATGAACGGCAGGGTCTCCCGGGTGGGCGTATCATTTCTCATTCCGCTCTTGGCGCTGGTAATCGTTGCCGTGAGTGCAGGTCTCGCCGGATTTACCACGCTGAACCGCGCAGCGGCCATCGAACTGCTCCGGTGGTCTGTTCTCGCCTTGTTCGTCTTGAACGTGTTTGACATCTTGGCGGCAGAGCGGGGGAGACGAGTGGTTTGCGCCGGCATAATCGCTTCCGCGGTAGCCGTGAGTGCCTTGGCGCTCGCTCAGTTCGCTGGTCTCGTGCCGGTGCTCTTCCCGGTGTACGAAGGACATGCGCACCCCTTGTATTCCGTCTTCGGGAATCCGGGTCTCATGGGCGGCTATGTCGCTCTCGGACTCCCCATCGCGTTCCATTTTGCGTCCGGAAAAACCGGGGCGAGGTTCGTATGGATGGCGTCTATCGTTCCCATTTGCGCCGGACTAGCGATCTCCGGCACCCGGTCCGCCTGGGCCGCTGCCCTGGCTGGGGTCCTATTCGTCCTGGCCTATGAACGCCTGTGGAATCGCTATGCCGCCGCTACCTTGCTGCTAGTCTTGTTGGCCGTCGCCGCACTTGTCCTCATCGCTCCCGACCAGACCATCGGTCGTTTCGAATCCGCAGCCTTGGGCGGAGATTCCAGTTCGAGCCTCCGCTTCTGGTTTTGGTCTGGAGCCATTGAACTTATTCGAGAATTCCCCGTCTTTGGCGTGGGACCGGGGAATTTCGCCTATCACAGTCCTGAAGCGCTTGCGCACGTGCTGCACGGTCCCGGTGGAGTGCAGTTCGCCCACAACGAAGTCCACACCTTGCATGCCCATAACGACTTCCTGGAACTCGCGGCGGAAACCGGTGCCGTTGGCTTGCTCCTGATACTCTGGTGGTGCCTGAGACTCGTACGATGCCCCGGACCGGAGTGGGGAAGTCTGATTGCGTACGCCGTGTTCGCGGCATTCTATTTCCCCACCTTCAGCTCTCCGCACGCCCTGGTCGCGCTCATTCTGGCAGCCGTGCTTTTTGCCCGCCGTCATGATGCCGAGGCGAAACCGGCTGGCCGCGCAGCCGCCTCGCTGGTGGGTCTCATATCCATGGCCGTGTTGGGACTCGTGGTCTGGATGGTCCTGATCCCAAGCTTCGAGTACCGCGAAGCATTGGACCGGCATCTAGCGAAGGACGATCCCATTCCAGCCTACGAACGTCTTGCCGCGCACCCTTGGGCGCCGACCGGAGTCCATGAGAAACTGGGGCTGGCGTTGCTCCAGGCGGGTCAGAACGAGGCTGCGGAAACCGAGTTCAAGAATGCACTGATCTCGATTGACACCGGCGCCGTGTATCTCGGACTCGGTGTCGCCCTTTTCCAGCAGGGCAAGTTGGACGAAGCGCGAGAAGCCTTTGAATCCTGCGTTTACCGCTGGCCGTCCCACGCTTACGCCTGGGAATTGCTCCTTCGTGTCACGCCGCAGGAAGATCGCGGCAAGGTCCTTGAGCGCGCCACCACCTGGTTAAGCAGGGAAGATATCGAGCGGATCGATAAGTTGGAATAGACCGGACTGGCTTCACAGTCCAATCGTGAGGGGCAGGAAGCCCGTGACAGTTCCCTGGAACGCCCCATCTTCGGGCGTGGCAATTCGCAGCGTGTAACGTGTTTCGGGCGTGATTGGGTGTACAAATCGATACGGTGCCTGGCTTGTCGCGTGCTGGATGGCACCGTTAGCGGACAGTTCCACGGTCATGGGCAAACCTGGGCTTCCGGTTTCGAGGTTGAAAAAGACGCGATCGCACTGCGCGTCCAGCCAAGGGGAGCCCGAGGTCGACCAGACCAGAGTGCATATGTAAGGCGCTTTACCCCCGGGAATGGGCAATTCACGGGGTTCGTTCTGCGAGAGTTCGGCGTAGCGCGCGATCAACGGCCAGTCCCGCACCGGCTCCATTCCGACCATGCTGATCCAAACGACGAGCGCAAGGGTCGTGGCGAGCAGCGAGTGCGCTAGCCACGCGACTACCACCCGGCCGTAATTTCCATCCGGGAGAAATAGTGCAAGCACGAACGCGCTCGCGGCCGCCGGCCCGGCAATCGCATAGGGTTGATACTTCAACGGTGTCCAGAGCAGCAGGTACGTGCACGATGCGACAAGAAGTCCCGCGCCGGACGCGTCCACGAGATTGAGTCCTCGAATCCTTGCGATCCGAAAGATGGCAAACAACAGGAAGGGACCGCCCACCGCGAGCGAGACTCCCACGGCCGCACGGGGCATATACAGGCTCTGGCCGAGTGCTTCGTAAAGGCTTGCAGGCATTTCCGCGACCGCCGTTTCCGAAGGGAATCGGACCAGCGCGACGTAGAGGGCCGCGGCAAAAGAGGCGACTGCTGCGATTCCACCCAGCAAGGGCCTGAGCCAGAGCATAACGGACGACGGAGCGGCCTCACTTGGTCGAAGGTCTGCCGGAGTATGCCGTTGATTCAACTGGGCGTGGCACTGCCAACAGCGATCAAATTCCTCACTATTCTGAGCGCCGCAGTTCCTGCAGACCCTTCCCGTGCTGAGATTGATTCCGCTGTCGCTGTCCCCGAGGTGAAGTTTGTCCCGAGGCGTATCGGCGGGACCAATCCGAAGGCGCTCGATGGCCCGGCCCGCAATGGAATGATCGGGATCGAGCCGAACTACCTCTTCCCATGCTTCGGCGGCCTTCTCGTAGTCGCCCATGACCTCCCGCACTTTGGCGAGTTGTTCCCAAACGGGAAGCTCCAAGGGCCACTGGCCGAGGATGCCTTCCAATTCGTCGACCGCCTCCTGGTAACGCCCTAAACGATAGAGCGTTGCGGCCAGATACCGGAGCACGTTCAGTTTCCGGGTCCAGTCTTTCTTAAGGATGAGGAGATGCCGGAGGGCTTCGTTATACTCCCACGCCATGTACAGCTTCTTCGCGAGGCGCCAACGGTAATCGTAGGCCTCGGGATGCTCGACGACGTAGTCCGCCAACTCCTTCAGATCGTTCATTTCGTTCACAAACCTGATTCCAGCCCGGTTCCGGGCGGAGCTGCTTGCCGGACCTGATGGATCATCGCTTTTTGGACTTCTTGCGCGCCGTTTCGTGGAACCGTTTGGCGCGCAGGTGGAGTACCGCGTTCACGACCCAAGCGACGATTCCCGCAATGAATCCGGCGAGTATGACGCCCATGCCCACCGGGATGGGTGGGGCCTGGTCTTCGTTCACAATCTGAAACGCGAAATACACGGAAGGTATCAACGCAACCGCGAACACGATGAACCAAAACAACCAGCCGACACTGTCCAGGGGTTTACGCTCTTGCTTTGCCATATATCTTCTACGAGTGATTCCGCGGGATCACGATGCGAAACAGCGCGCCGCCTTCCTTGGATTGTCCCACGGTTATGTTTCCATGATGTTCTGCGATGATTTTCTGACAAACAGCCAATCCAAGTCCAGTTCCCTGTGATCCCTTCGTCGAAAAGAACGGATCGAAGATTCGCTTGCGATCGCGCTCGGGAATCCCCGGCCCGTTGTCGCCCACCTCGATCACCAGCGTATCCGTTTCGGCGATTCGCGCGGCAATCCGAATGAACCCGCCCTCCTTGGGCATCGCTTCGGCGGCATTGAGGACGAGGTTGAGAAGACAGCGATACAATCCACGCGCGTCCACCTCGAATGGTCCGGCGAGTTCGGTCACGACCACATCTAGTTCGACCTTCTTCCTCGACAGCATTGCCCAGAACGTCTGCGAAACATCCTCGATAAGCGCCTGGATATCGGCGGGTTCCCGTTTCGGCACGCGCGGCTTGCTGAAGGCGAGCATGTCCTCCACAAAATTGGCGATCCGCCTCGTACTCCGCTTCAGAATGGGCCAACTTCGTTCCAAAAACTCCGTATTGTTTCGTTCCAGTCCCTGATCGATCAGGTCCACGCTGCCGCTCATCCCGGTGATGATGTTCTTTGTGTAATGGGCGAGCCCCGCTACGGCCTGTCCTAAAGCCGCGAGGCGTTCGGCCTGGAGGTTCTCTTCAATGAGGCGCGCGTTGGCAATGGATGTGGCGACGAGCCCCCCGAAGATCTCCATGACATGGAGGTCGGTGTCGGTGAAGTGCGGCCCGCCCACTTTGTTGACCACTTCAATGACGCCGATGAGTTCATCCCGATCCAGGAGCGGCACGGCCAGGATCGATCGCGTCTCAAAACGGCTGGTCTCGTCCGCAAAACGGAAAAACCGGGGATCTTTTCGCACGTCGTGTACGTTAACCGATTGCCGCTCCCCGGCAGCCACGCCCGCGATTCCTTCGCCTTTGGCCAGCCGGATTTCGCGTTTCAGTGCTTCCTGGTCACCCGATTCGCCCAAGGCGACTTCAAAGTACAATTCCTCCGTCGACGGGTCGTACAACATGAGCGAACAGGCTTCGGCCTTGGCCACCTGTTTGCTCTCTTCCATGATGCGGGCGAGCAGGGTGTTGAGGTCGGTAATCAGGGAAATAAAGCGATGAACCCGGTAGAGCACGTCAACGATACGGCGAAGCTCTTCCGGGGAGACGTTGTCGAGCCAGGCGGCGTTTTCTGGTAGGTTGGCACTCACGTCAGTTTGGCGCCCGCTCATTAAGGACAAGATCCAAGTCCGGCAAGGCATGATAGAGCACGTCGCCAACCACCTGCAAACTGTCCGCGCTCACGTGTTCGATGGTGTCATTGGGCGTGTGCCACAGATTGCTATGGTCAAGACGGGAGCCCCCGTACTCAAAGTCGATGAGGTTGATGGCCGCGATACCCGCCAGCCGGAACGGCATGTGATCGTCCTGAATGACCGAGGACTGGGCCAGAAAGTGGCCGGAGTACCCGAGCCCGGCCGCGGTCGACCAGATAAGGTTGCTCAGCCAGGCCGGCGCGCCAGAATCCCGAATAATGCCCAGGTACTTGTCGCCGATCATGTCCACGTTAATCATGGCTTCGACGGAATTGAGCTTCCCTTGCGTTCTCAAATCGCGGACGAACTGCCGGCTCCCGTACAGGCTGTCGGACTCCGTCCACTCCTGAAACGCCTCTTCGCCATCGAACCACACCAGCCAGACACTGCGCCCCTCGCGGCGGGGACCCAACGCGCGCGCCATTTCGATCATCCAGGCCGTCGTGGAACCGCCGTCGTTCGCGCCGACGAACCGGAATTCGGGAAAATACTTGGTGTCGTAATGGTTCCCGAGAATGATGATGCCGTCCTCGGTGCCTTCCACGTATCCCACCACATTGACCATTTTCTTGGGACCGAGCGGTGTTTTCGCGTCAAAGGGATATTCTTTGGACGGCACGCCGCAGGCTTCCAGTTCCGCGTGGATGAGCGCGCGCAATTGCGCGGCCTCGGGAGAACCGGGTGGACGCGGTCCCAGCGCGCAGATGCGCTCCAGATCGGCAAAGGCTCGCTGCCCATCAAAAGACGACCGCGCCCGTACCGCGTTCGGGACTTGCGAATCGTCCCGAACCGCAAGTTGCCGCATCCCCGCATTGAACAGCAACAGCAGCGCGAATACACCAACTCCACCAGCCACGATGACCTTGAGCGCGGTCTTTCCCTGGTTTGCTCGCTGCCGTTTGATTGGTGCGTTTGCTCTCTTCGCTTCTTTCATGCCGGCATTATGCGCGTCTGAGACTGCAAGGACAACTGTCTGACCGGGTTAGCCAGGGATACTCGACGCGAGTGAACAGTGCCGGATAAACGCGAGAAGAAGCCAGTTCGGTTGCGAGGGATCGCGTTCCGGATGCCATTGCACTCCAATGACGAATTCGCGATCGGTACGCTCCATGGCTTCGATGATTCCGTCGTCGCTTACGGCTGCAAGCCGGAATCCAGAGGGTACTTCACGAATAGCTTGATGGTGCGAAGACGTGATCGTGATGCGTTCCGATGGCGCCAACGCCGCCAGCCTGGTCTCCCGCTGGATTGCCACCTCGTGGCGAAGCATTCGGGACTCGTCTCCGTGGGTCCCGCTCCCCGGCCGTTGATCGGGAATGTCCTGAATCATGCCGCCCCCGGCGACGACATTCATGACTTGCATCCCCAGACAGATCCCCAGAATCGGCTTCTCAAGGGCCATGGCCCCTTCGAGCCAACGCGTCTCGCTTTCCCACCGCTCCATGGGGAGTGGGACCGACGCCGGATGCTGGGGTTCCCCGAGAAGGTGCGCGGGAATATCGTCATTGCCTCCGGAAAGGATGATCCCGTCCAGGCGATCGAGTATCGGCTCCACGATGCCGGGCTCCGCGGTCGGAAGAATAATGGGCAGACCCCCTGCATGGATAACGCCGGTGCAATAACTGGAGAGAAGATGGTTTGCGTTCCACGGAACCCCCTGCAGTACGCCGGGCAGAAATTCGCTGGTGACTCCGATAAGTGGTTTCATTTCAGAGGTATCTCCTGGGGGTAACATCCAATTCAAGGGTATCGATACTGAGTGATCGCTGGCCTGCTCAAATCGTCGGCGCGTCTTGTTAAGCTATTCATAATAAAGTGCTTACATTGGAAACGCATCCCCGCATCGCATCGGCCTGGGCTGAAGTCGCCGGGAGTATACCACGAGGGAGGATGAAGAACCTCACCCCCGGAGAGGATTCAGAAAGAATTTGTATACAGTTGCGAAACCTGCGGCGGGGCGGAGCAGTCTAAATCCGTGAATTGAAGTACGTCACGTCGGCGCGCACTACTTTAGTAGATCGAAGAAATTTTCGTAATCGCTACAGTCCGGATCGCATGGCGTGAATTGTAAGTAGCTTGTTTACAGCGTTTTGGAGGCTATGATGCAAAGGGTCATTCTTGGGTCGGTTCTCGTGCTCCTCGTCACAGTCCTGACGGGTTGTCCGGATTCGGAGAAGAAGGAAGCCAGTGCGGCGGCGACCCCACCGGCCGCCGAGAAGCGCACGTCCATTCCGGTTGAGGCCCAGCTGCCCACCCGTGGTCCCGTTTCGGAGTACTTCGAGACCGATTCCCGCGTCGAGGCGGAACGCAAGGTGACCGCCACCTCCGAAGGCATGGGGAAATGTGTTCGCGTCTTTGTGGACGAGGGCGATCGGGTCAGTTCCGGTGACGTGCTTGCGGAGTTGGACAAGGAAGAGTTGAATGCCCAACTTCGGTCTGCCAACGCCCAGCTGCAGAAACTGAAAAGCGACTACGATCGCTCGAAGCAGCTCTACGAAGAGGGCTTGGCGGCCAAGGCCGAGTACGATAACGCCCGGTACAGCTACGAGCAGCAGCTTGCCTCGGTCAACCAGCAACAAGTCCAACTGGATAACATGACGATCCGCGCTCCCATCAGCGGCGTCGTCACGATCCGGCACATCCAGCAGGGTGATTTGGTGTCTTCCGGCGCGCCTGCCTTCGATATCGTGGACACCAATTCCTACATCCTCACCATCAATCCCCCGGAGCAGTTGCTTCCGCGCGTCGAGAAAGGGCAGAAGGCCCTCGTTAGTATCGACGCCGTAAAAGGAGATCCTTTTGAAGCCACCGTTCGCCGGATCAACCCGGCGGTCGATCCTGCCACGGGGACAGTGAAAGTGACGCTCGATTTTCGCAAGGACATTATGAGTCAGCTTCGCGAGGCTGCTTTTGCGCGTGTCCGCTTGGTCATGGATACGCGGGAGAATGCGCTGCTGGTTCCGAAAGACGCGGTCATCGAGGAAAACGCGCGCAAATATCTCTTCATTGTTGGACCCGAAGAGCAGGTGTCTCCGGAAGGGACCGAGGCATCCGATGCCGCTGCAGATACGATGATTGCAACCCGCGTCGAAGTGAAAACTGGACTCGAAGACAACGCGAAGATTGAGATCCTTGAGGGAATCGACGAGAACTCCCCGATTGTCACGGTGGGTCAGCAGACCTTGAAGTCCGGTTCGGAAGTGAAATTGACCACGACCCAGGAAGAACTGCTGGCGAAGGCGGGCCTGAGTGCGGAAGAGGCCCTGGCCGCGGCAGAAGCGGAACGTGCGCGCGGCGCGAAGAACGTCGATCGTCGAACCGGCTTGTAGTACGAGGACGCGGCGTGCGGCGTCATGGATGATGTGGTGTTGACCTACTGCGGATTGAATTTCTATGTCTGATCCCCTTTCTGAACCTTCCGAGAAACACTTTAGTTTGCCTGTCCGGCGGCCCGTCACGATGGCGATGCTGTTTCTCACCATCGTCGTGTTCGGGTGGAAGTCCTACCAGGAACTTCCCATCAATCTGATGCCGGACATTTCCTATCCCACGCTTACGGTGCGCACCGAATACGAAGGCGCCGCCCCGGAAGACGTGGAGAAACTCGTCACGCGCCCGCTTGAAGAACAACTGAGCATCGTGAGCGGGCTCGTCGAACTCACCAGCACCTCCTCAGCGGGACTTTCCGAAATCGTGATGGAGTTCACGTGGGGCACGGACATGAATCTGGCCCAGCAGGATGTTCGCGACCGGCTCGACCTCTTCGATCCCCCCCGTGAGGTGACGGAAAAACCCGTAATCCTCCGCTACGACCCAACCTTAGACCCGGTAATGCGCGTTGCCGTCACTGGCGAGGACCTGTCCCATATTGCGGATCCCGCGGAACGGGAAGCCCGCAGCCGCGAACAGCTCACGGCCATTCGCGAGGCCGCCGAACGCTACGTGAAGAGCGACCTTGAAGCCGAAATCGGAATCGCCCAGGTGCTCGTGAAAGGCGGCCGGGAAATCGAAGTCGAGGTCATGGTCGACGCCGCCATCGTGAAGAATATCGGCCTCTCAGTCGAAGGCGTCGTCCAGGCCCTCGCGCAACAGAATATTAATCTCTCGGGCGGTATTCTGCGGGAAGGCAAGACTGAATACCTCGTTCGTACCAAGAACGAGTGGCAGGACGTGAACGAAATCCCGGACTCCGTAATTGGCAGCACCAGCACCGGCCAGCCCGTCCGGTTGTCCGATGTCGCGACCGTGCGTATTGGAGAAAAGGACCGCGAATCCATCGTCCGCATCAACGGCAGTGAAGCCGTCGAACTGGACATCTTCAAATGGGGCGACGCCAATACGGTGCGCACCTGCAACACGGTGAAGGATCTCCTCGGCTTCGCGCGCGAGAAGAATAGCCTGGAACGTTTGCGCGACTACATGAACGAGGCATCCCAGCCGCCGCCCGACGCGGACCTGCCATCGGTCATCGTCATGCAGCAACTCGCGAAGGAAATGGAAAAGTCGCGTACCCTGCGCAACAAGCTTCCGGACTACGCCCAATTCCACATCGTGAGCGACCAGTCGCGGTTCATTTCGTCGGCAATTAAAGAGGTCCAGTCGGCGGCGGTGAACGGCGGGTTCCTCGCGATTATCGTGCTCTACTTCTTCCTGCGGAAGTTGAAGCCTACGATCATTATGGGGGTCGCGATTCCCATCTCGATCGTCGCTACCTTCATCCCGATGTTCATGCAGGATCTCACACTCAACATCATGTCTCTTGGCGGACTCGCCATGGGTGTTGGCATGTTGGTGGACAACTCCATCGTCGTTATGGAGAGCATCTCGCGATGCATGGAAGAAGGGGACGATACCTCGGCCTCGGCCAATCGCGGCCGGCAGGAGGTCTTTGGCGCGCTCATCGCCTCGACACTGACGTCAATTGCCGTTTTCATGCCCCTCGCCTTTGTGCAAGGCGTGGCGGGCCAACTCTTTCGCGACCACGCGCTCACAGTAACGTACTCGCTGCTTGCCTCGTTGCTCGTGGCGCTGTATCTCGTGCCTATGATCGCGTCCCGCACGAAGCTCGCCCTCATCGCTTCAGGCGACGTGGTATGGATCCTGAAAGCTTATCACCAGTCACGCCAGGAAGACGGGAAAGGCCGGCTCGCGTCAGCCCTGGCGATCCCCCTCAACGCGGCGCTGGCTTCCGCACAATGGCTGATCGATCAGGCAACCGTGAACTACGGCCCGGCCCTTGCCCGGTTGCGCTCCGCCCTATCCGGCGGCGAAGGACCAGCGTTGCTCGGACCCCTGCGTAGAGTCTGGAATCTCGTCATTGGCGCGGTCCTGATCGTCCTCGTCACCTTGTTGTTCAGTATTCAATGCGCGCTGCAAGTATTCCTGCAGTTTCTTATCACGCTGCTGTTTTTTGTCAGCATCTTGTTCGGCGCGCTCTTCGGGCTCGTGGCTGGACTATTGCACGTCATCCTCTGGATTCCCTTGTATCTCTTCGACCTCCTGTTTGAAACCTTTCGGAGTAGCTACGCCGTGTGGCTCCGGTACGCCCTGCGGTGGAGCCCGGCAATTCTCCTTCTGGTCGCGTTACTCGCCGTCCACAGCGCGACCCTGGTGCCCACACTCGGCAGGGAGTTGATCCCGGCCATGAATCAAGGGGAATTCGGCGTTCGCCTCGAAGAGCCGCCCGGAACCCGGCTGGAAGAAACCGAACGCCGCTCTCTGGATATCGAACGCCTGGCGCTCGCCATGCCCGAAATAGGCAATGTTGCCGTCGAAATTGGCCAGGAGTCGGAGAAAGCGAACTCCGAACGCGGCGAGAACGTCGCAGAGTTTTCAATTTCCCTCAAGAATCCGAAGGAAGACGTCATCCATCAAGACGCAATCATGAACCGGTTGCGCGACGCCATCGCCGGCGTTAGCAGCGGCGAGGTTACGTTCTCGCTGCCGAGTCTCTTCAGTTTCAAAACGGCAATTGAACTGCAGATCCGCGGTGACCAGTACGACGAGTTGGAACGAATCGGAAAGCGCGTCGTGGACGCCATCGACTCCGTGCCCGGTGTGAAAGACCCCGAACTGAACATGAAGGAAGGGTCTCCGGAGATCATCATCGAACTGGATCGCGATCTGCTGGCCGCCAAAGGCATCGCGCCGGAAACGGTGGCGCAGCGCCTGCGCACTGAGGTCCAGGGCGATCTCCCCACCGAACTCAACCGGCAAGGCGAAAAAGTCGACATCCGCGTTCGCACCGATCGAAAGATGCTTAGCAGCGTCGACGACTTGCGGCGCCTTTCCGTCACGGACGGGTATCCGCCCATTCCTTTGGATTCGGTCGCTCGCATCAGCGTCCAGGAAGGTCCTAACGAAATCCGTCGAATTGACCAACGGCAAGTGGCGCTTGTAACCGCAAACGTTACCGGCCGCGACCTTGGTGCAGTCATGGACGATGTGCTCGTGGCAGTCTCGGATGTTGACGTGCCGCGCGGATACGAGATTAGCCCGAGCGGCCAGGATCGGGAATTGCGCACGGCCTATTCAAGCCTGCAGTTCGCGCTCATCCTCGCCATTTTCCTCGTATACGTGGTGATGGCCTGTCAGTTTGAATCGATCTTACACCCCGCGCTCGTCATGACAACCGTGCCGCTTGCGACCATCGGCGTGATCTACACCCTGGCCGCCATGGAAGTCAGCATCAGTATTCTCGTGTACATCGGCGTTATCGTGCTCGCCGGTATCGTCGTGAATAACGCCATCGTACTGGTCGATTACATCAATCAACTCATCGATCGCGGCATGACCAAGACGGATGCAGTCGTGGAAGCGGGTCGCGTCCGGCTTCGTCCGATTTTGATGACGACGCTCACGACCATTCTCGGCCTTTGGCCCATGGCCGTCGCCACGGGGGAAGGCGACGAAATTCGCCGTCCCATGGCGCTTACGATCATGGCGGGTCTGGCTTCGTCTACGCTGCTCACCCTCGTCGTGATCCCGATGGTCTACCACCTCTTCGGCGGGCGGGACAAGAAAGCATGAAACGGTCCCTCCCCGGTATAGCGCTCAGCCGTCCCATCACGGTGATCATGCTCGTTATCACGGTAATCGGATTGGGCATTATTGCGCGCTACCGGATTCCCCTGGAATTCCTGCCGCCTATGGATCTGCCCTTCATCATCTGCCAGATCCCCTATGTGGGCGCTACACCGGAACAGGTCGAGAAGGAAGTCGCCATTCCCGCCGAAGGCGAGTTCCGCACCGTGTCCAGTCTGAAACGAATCCAGACCACATCGGACATGAACGGCTGTCTCGTGCGCATGTTCTTTGACATGGGCACGGACATGTCGCTCGCCACAGCGGAAGTGCGGGACCGTATCGAACGGCTCAAGCTAGTCCTCCCGGACGAGATCGAGCGCGTGGCCCTCAGGAAGTTTAGCGCCAACTCCATGCCGGTCATGGCGCTCGCCCTGTACAGCCCTGAAGACGACGAAGAACTCACCTACCGTGTGCGCACCATTCTTCAGCCCCGCATGATGCGCCTCGAAGGCGTCGCGGATGTCAGCGTATTCGGAAAGCCCGAACGGGAAGTCTTGATCGAGTTTAATCAATCCGAACTCCGCAGCCGCGGGCTGAGCCTCTTCCAGGTCGTGTCGTCGTTGCGCCAGACCAGCATCAATATGACCGTGGGCGACATGGTCGACGGCAATATGCGCTACTACGTGCGCGCCATCGATGAGTTCACCACGCCGGAAGACCTCGGCCAGTTGGTAGTCGGTCCCAACTCCCTCCGCCTGCGCGACGTGGCCAATGTGGGTTACCGTACGCGCGAAGTGGATTCCGGCTATGCCATCGACGGCCAATCCGGCACCTTCCTGCTGGTGCGCAAGGAATCCGAGGCGAACGCCATCAACACCTGCGCCGAAGTGCGCGCGGAACTGGCGCGTATGACCGAAGATCCGCTCTTTAAAGACGTTCAGTACTTCATGTTCTTCGATCAGAGCGAGGTCATTCTCTCCGCGCTCGAGGGCCTCGTCGCGGCGGGCCAATTCGGCGGTGCGCTCGCGGTCGTCGTATTATTCCTGTTCCTCGGCCGCATCCGGCCAACCCTTATCGTCGCGCTCGCCATTCCCGCATCGGTCGTCGTCGCACTTGTGTTCATGTTTTTCATCGGCATGAGCCTGAACCTCGTCACTATGATCTCGCTGATCATTGGACTCGGCATGCTCGTGGACAACTCCATCGTCGTGATCGAGAACATCACGCGCCACGTGCAGCTCGGGTACAAGCCGAAGGAAGCCGCACTGCGCGGCGCCTCGGAAATGGCCATGGCGATCACCGCGTCGACCCTCACCACCTGCGTGGTCTTTATTCCCATCCTTTACATGGGCGTGGGGGAGATGTCGACCTACATGCGCGCCTTCGCCGTGCCCATCACCGTATCGTTGGGCGCAAGTTTGGTGATCGCCCTCACCGTGATCCCGCTCGCCGCAAGCCGCATGAAACCCCGGCATGAGTTGGCCCTCGCGCGCGTATTCAATCGCCCCGCCATGGCCCAAACGCCGGGCAGCGCCGCGGTGACAACCGAAAAGCGCCGTTCGCGGTTCCCGAAACTCATGCATCCCATTCATTATCTCATCAGCACCTACATCAAATGCCTCGATTGGGTGCTGCGCTGGCGCTTGGCAACCGCCATCGTGGTTCTCTTTGTGCTGGCGCTCACGTACCTCATACCCTTCAGTCATCTCAAACGCCAGGGCATGCCTACGGTAGACACACGACGGATTTCCATTGAAGTCGTCTTGGACCAGGGATTCACGTTGGATCAGTCGCGCGCCACTTTCCTCGAAATCGAGGACATTCTCGATGAGCAGCGGGAAGAACTAGGCATCAAGAACGTGTTCAGCCGCTACGACCCCTCCGGCGGCGAAGTCGATATCTACCTCTACACCGACGAGGATCTCGAGGAATCCGGCGAAGAACTCGCCTACTCCACGGAAGACGCCATGGACATCCTCTGGCAGCGTCTCCCGTCCCGCGTGCCCGGCGGCGAACTGCGCTTCTCCATCGCCGAAGCCAGCGAGACGTCGTCCCGATCGTTCGCGCTGCAGATCCGCGGCGACGACGCACGCACGCTGGCTACCTACGCCGACCGCCTCAAGGTGCTCATGCAGGAGAATATCCCCGAGATTACCGAGGTCATCACCGATTCGGAACGGGCCAAACAAGAAGTGCAGCTCGACGTCAACGAGACGCTCGCCGAGTTCTACGGACTCACGCCCCTCGCCATCGCGCAGACTGTCGATTTCGCCCTCCGCGGCATACAGATCACCAAGCTAAAGCAGGGCGGACGCGAGATCCCCGTCTGGGCCCAGTTCCAGGAAGAAGACCGCAAGTCGCGCGGCAACCTCGAGAACGTGACCGTCTACGGCGCGAAAGGCGAGCCCGTCCCCATCAACCGCGTCGTGGAGTTCTCCAAGGGACGCAGCCCCCAGGCCATCTCGCGCGTGAATGGAAAGAACGTGGTGACCGTCACCGCCAAGATCCGCGGCGAGAACCTCGGCGGCGTCCTGGATGAACTCAAGACGATCCTGAACGACTTCGACATGCCCACCGGATACAGCGTCGAATTCGGCGACGAACTCATGGCCCTCGACGAAAACATGGCCAGCTTCAGCACGGCGCTCTTTCTGGCCGTAATTCTCATCTACATCGTCATGGGCTCAGTATTTGAGTCCTATCTGCTGCCCTGGTCCATCCTGACCACCTTGCCCCTCGCCGGTGTGGGCGTCGCGTGGTCCCTCTACATTTTCGACTCCGCCGTCGACACCGTCACCATGATCGGCGTTATCCTCCTCGCCGGCATCGTCGTCAACAACGGCATCGTGCTCATCGACTACATCAACCAGATGCGCAAGACCGGCATGGACCGGCACGACGCGATCATCGGATCCGGCCGCGACCGCTTCCGCCCCGTCATGATGACCGCCCTCACCACCATCCTCGGCTGCGTGCCCCTCGCCCTCGGCAGCGCCATCGGCGGCGAAGTCTCCTTCGGCGGCCTCGGCCAGGCCCTTATCGGCGGCCTCACCACCGGCACCGTCCTTACCCTCTTCATCGTCCCCCTCACCTACACCGTCTTCGACGATATCCGCATCTGGTTCCTCGAATTCTTCTCCAACGTCGCCGGCATCTTCCACCGCGCGTAATCAGCACGAACACCGCCCGCACCGCCGTGTTCCCATTCACCACCACATTCACCGGGTTCGCCGTCCCCGACGCCCCGCCTTCCCAATGGTCGAACACCGAATTGGTCCCCGCCGCCGCCGTCAACGTAACCGTCGTGCCCTCTGCCACCTCGTAGAACGCGCCCGTCACGCAGCTATCGCTAATCTGATATCCCGTCACGGGTTGAATCGGCGGCGAGAGCGACACAGTCCCCGTCTCTGCCCCCGGCATGCACGGCGCCATGTCCTTGGATACATCCAGTTCCCGCAGTGGGTGGAATGCCGCATTGACGGACGTATCGACACGTCTACATCTATTTGTCCTCCGGCTTCTCGGGCGCAATGAAGGTCAGCGAATCCAGCGTAACCTCGGTAATCTTCCCCTCGTGCCATATCTTGAATGTATCGCCTTCGATGGGGAAGGTAATCACCTCGCCCGGCAGTACGCATTGTGTGTCCGTTTCAATGTTCAAGAGTGTGTCGCGGAAGATGCCAGAAGTCTGCGATGGCCTGATCAGAATCGAGTCGTTCAACCATCCTCGTGGCCAGAAGATTGCATCTTCGCCAATACTCGTCACGCCTTCCGTCACGTCCGTGTCGGATTCCGTCAAGTACAGCACAAATGGACTGCCCTCGTACGACGGCCGAAAGTAATGTCTTCCATTAGGGGAAAAGAAGATCGCTCGATGAGGAGTTTCTCTGGTTTCCTTGTCGCGCGGGTCATATTGATAGACGTTGACCCCGGTCTTGAATCCGAGATCTCGGACATACAGGTTTCCATCGTGCTCCGCCCACGCAAGATCGTAGCCTAGGCAGGTCAGTTTGCGCGCTACTGAATCGTCAATCCGATAGACCCAGATACTCGCGGGCCGGAATCCCGGGTAGTCTTCATCGTTTATTCCCAGAATGTAAGCAATTGATTTTCCATCAGGTGCCCACGAAAAATGATATACGTCCGGAATTCTTAGCGTGATTTCCCCCTTCATATCGACAAGTATGAGCGATCTCTGCCCGCCGATGGCTTCTGTGCATGCGACATAGTCGCACCGAGGAGAAAGCGCTACCTCGATAAGCGTTTCGGCGGCGGTGTACAGCACCTCCTTGTGTCCATCTTCTGGATCGATAATGCACAGTTCCTTCCGGCTAAGGTCCTTATCGTGCAGGCTATAATAGACGCCTCCTGCAACGATGAAGTTACACCTACTTTGTGCCGAGATTCCCGATATCTGCCCAAGCGCCGATGCAGCGATAAGCATTGGTGTCAGGATACGAATCGTCCTCGCGATCATCGTTCGACTCCTATCAGTTGTCCAGCCCATCCGGGTGCAATAAATGGGGACAGAAACCATTTATTGCAACCCTTTCTTCTTTGATCCCTCGCGGGTAAATCCGTGCTCCCGTGAGCCTTTTGTAATACTAGCACTTCGGCCCGGAATTAGCAATGGAGTCGCGTGCTGGCTCCCATTCACCGGCGTTTGCGGCGGACGCGGTCTTTGCTGCCGTGGGGGCGGCCGCGGGGGATGGCGCGTACGCGACGGCCCAGGTAGGTCTCGACCTTGCTGAGGAAGGAGCCGCTGCCGAGAGGGCGCCCCGTGCGCGTGTGCAGGCGAAGGAGATCCACCTCGGGGCCGGAATCTGCAATAGCGGCAAGCGTGGCCTTCCATCTGGCGGCGGGGATTTCCTCAAACCACGCGCCGAGGTCCAGCAACCGGGCCGGGTCGCCCCCTTCGCCGCAGTGGGCAGCCGCGCTGGACCACGCGTAGTCCCATGCCGAAGCAGTCATTGCCGCGCGCACGGGATTAAGTTCCACGTACGCCCTCGCATTGTGCGCGTAGGCCTCATCCATGGGGCACGAGTAAAACCGGCTTTGCCAAAGGTGGCCCAGGCGTCCGTGGAGCCGGTGGATGTACTGGGCGTACATGAGGTGCGTACGCCCCATGGTGTTCGCCAACGATTCTTCCCGCTCCGGCGTGACCACGAGGTGGACGTGATTCGTCATGAGGCAATACGCCGACACTGCCAGGCCATGGCGTTGCGCGCTCTCCCGCAGAAAGGACAAGTAGACGCGCCGGTCGTCATCGGTGAAAAACACGTCTTGCCGGTAGTTGCCCCGCTGCGTGACATGATGAGCCACTCCGGGGAGAACGATTCGCGCCTGTCGTGCCATGATGAGACGATAGCACGGGGCGGGGAGGGGATGCAATAAATGGTTACTGTCCCCATTTATTCTTCTCCAACGTCGCCGGCATCTTCCACCGCGCGTAATCCACCTTCAGCGCGAAAGCTGAAGTGCTCCCCCCTCAAGTAGGTCGGGAATGATTCCCGACCAGTGCATGCAGATAACCCGCGTCACAACCCAACGCGCTATCCCTGCGCCAGGCCGCACGAATGACCGTCCCCCTTCCTCAGAACGCGCGCCGCCCCTCGCCGGAATCGAAACCGCCGCCCTGATTCAGGTCGGGAATCATTCCCGACCTACGGGGGCACGCTACCATCTCCCCGTGAACGTCGCTCGGTATGTCGCTGCCTAGGCTAGTCGTCTGTGACCGGAGCGGCTCAGACAGGGGTGACTTGAGTAGATTGCTGTCAATGACGCTTGGTTTCAAGAGTCTTTTATCGGATTGGTAGCTCATCGGCCCCTTGGGAGCCGTCCACAAGCGAAACCGCAACATGGCTGTCCCCGTCGAGGGCCGCTGTGGCAAACGCTTCGATATCCTGCAAGGAATTGGCGGGCGAGACGGCTTGCCATTCCTCGATGTTCCACACACCATCATTGTCTGCATCGCGTTCCCATAAGAAGTACACTTGCGACGACCGGTCGTAATTGTTGCGGTCAATGGTAACTCCAGACAACGCGTTCTCAACCAAATCCCGCACGCTCTCCACCGTATCAAAATCCCCGAGCGTCATGTATCCGGCAACGATGCGGACAATGCGCGGGTCGTAGCCACTCAGGTCAATGGATGCTCGTGCAAGGTTGGCGCGCCAGGCCTCCCAAACCGGTTCGTGAGCGATGGCACTCCGTGCGGTCCAATCGAGATGGCGGGTCTTGAGCACCGTTTCGAGGAGGTATAGTTCCGCGGCATCTAGAATACCGTTGCCCACGTACACGCGCTCCCCGGAATCGAACACCACTTCGTTCCGGTCGAACGTGGCCGACGTCGCACTCTCGCCCACGGCCTGAAGGAAATAGTCGAGATCGCCCACCATATCCAGGTCGGTCAATCCCGGCCTCTCGATAAAATGAGCATAGACTTCCAACGCGCCTTCGATGGTGGCCGAAGTCTTTTCTGAAAGCCAATTCACATGACCGGGAAAGTTTCCAATCCAATAGTCAAAAGCCCAGTTCGGCGCCGGGGTGGCCGTGAACTCCACCTTCGTGCCTTCGCGCAAGAGACCTGATTCTGGCGTGATGGTTCCGTTGCCGACAACGCCGGTCCTGACCTGATGGTACCGCGGTCCCGTGTCCGAGATGTCGGGGCGAGTCGCGGTGCTTGCGTGGATGCGCTGTATCGCTCTCGAAAGCTCCTCATTGATGTATGGAAACAGTTCCGAGCCTGAACCGTTACCGAATTCGGTCTGAATTACGCTCTGGATACTTCTCAGTAGTCCCTCCTGCACTCCATAGAGGTCTTGTCGCCACTGGCCTTTTTCAGTGGTTTCATAAGCGTGCAATGCTGCGTCAAAACATTGCCGGGCCGCTTCTATGTCCGCCGCATCCTCCCTGGCCGCTGCACGCTGGCACACGGAATGCAGCGTGACATCGATTTGGAGTCCGCGGCGCATCAGATTGACAAGTTCATCTGAAGCAGCGCTCCCGCCGACCTGCGTTCCATCGATGGCGAGCCGTCGAATAGCGGTCTTGGTTACGAGGTCGCCGTTCGGAAACGCGTCATCCCTGTGTTTCATCGCGATACGCGCCAGCCGCTCCGGCGGCGCGTCCATCAAGGAAAGGAATGTTTCTTCCGCGACCAGTCTGCGATTCCCTGTAAGCCCTGTCAACGGATCGACTTTAGTTCCGGACAGCGCGTTCTCGTCACGATACAAACGCTGTTCGGGCACGTTTTCTGTAAGGAATTGTAGAATCTCGTCGTAACGCTCCTGGCAGACAAATCCAATCCAGGAGACTTTGCGGCGTACCAACCAGCGCACCTCTTGATCGGGATGTGCCACGTATTCCTTCAGAATCTCCAGAATTGCGCTTGTACCGTCGCGGGGAGTAACCTCCGGCGCATAAAACGTCGTGGCGTACGCGACTTTTAAGATCGCACCAATCTCTTCCGGATCCGATGTGGCGCTCAGTTGCGCCTCCAATGCCTTCAGCAAGACACCTCGGTGTCGTGCGCGATCGTCGGGCGACTCAAAGCGCATGCGTTTGTTGCACTCCGCCAGCCACAACAGAATCTGCAGCTCACCAGACGGTAGATCCTCTGTCCAATCATCTATGAATCGCTCCTCGAATGCGTTGGCGAGTAGTTTGTCGTCAAGTGGTTGAGTTCGTTCCTCAGCCCGCAGCAGCAAGGTGTCGAAATACCGATCGAGGTTGGTCTCGGACTCGGTGGCGATAATCAAGAGTTCCGCGCCCTCGGTTGGGTCTCCATTCATGACACGTTCGATGTTAACCGGCCGGCTGCACGCGGCCATGGCGAGTGAGAGAACAACAAGCGCCAATGGGGCGCTCCTCCGAGTTGATCGCAGGTTGATCCGCTGCGGGTTCCTGCGCGTGCGGTAGTCCTCAATGCCCTTCATCCGATTGACCTCCTTTTGAACGCGTCTGCAATAGAGGTGCGAAAGATTGTAGAGGCTTGTACCCCGGAATCCGCGCTTGACCGCCCGTGGCTGATTTGGTTGAATGGCCGGATGCCTTGACGCGGAATGGTTGGGAAGGAGCGGACTGTGGAGCGCGCGATTAAAAATCCCCTGTGGAAACCTTCGAGCATCTTTTTGATTGCTTTGTCCTTGTCGATGGGGTGGGGGATGCGCGGGAACTTTGGACACGAGTCCGGCGCGTGGATCCCGGGGGCCTTGGCGGCCATGGCCATCGCCATCCTGTCGCAACGGGAGGACTGGCGGCAGCGCGTTCATTTCTTCGCTCTCTTTGGCGGGTTGGGCCTCGGGTTCGGTGGCTCCATTTCGTACATGTACGCCATCTCCTTCACCATGTCCGGACACCTGCCGTCCATCTGGTATGGCTACCTCCTCACCTTCTTCGAGGGCGCGCTCTGGTGCGGACTCGGCGGCGCGGGCATGGCCCTGGCCGCGACGGCCAAACGCGAGCGCTTGACCGGCCTCATCGTCCCCATGTGTTACGTCATCGTCGCGCTGGTGGTTCACAAACTCATTGAAGAACCCGTCGCGCGCCTCCTGAATCCGCCCGCGGCGGAGGCCATGGACGCGGTCTGGCACCGGCAGAAGAGTCCCCTTTACTGGTTCGACGCGGACTGGTTCTCGGCGCTGATGGCCTTCCTCGGCGTGTGCGTGTACGACCTCGTGAGCCGCGCGCGGGACAAGGCGTTCCCGCTGTCCGCCGCGATCCTGGTCATGTTCCTCGTGGGCGGCGCGGCGCTCGGCTTCCTCGTGCAGACGGGCGTCCGGGCTGTGGGCGTGGAAGACGCGATCACCAACGCGCTGAACGTGCCCCTTGGCGATCCCGCTGCCATCAATCCCGAAACGGGCATCGCGTATGGCGACGAGATCGATGAGCGCACGGAAGCGCCCTACGGGCTGACCAACTTCCTGACGAACTGGCCGCAACCCTTCAGCGACTACCCGCAACACGTGGGCTGGGTGCTCGGGCTTCTGATCGGTTGGACCCTCTATTTCCTCATTTTCGGCAAGTGGTATAACGACAGCGGGCTCTTCCTCTACATGTCCCTCGGTTGGCTAGTGAGTTTCATGCTCTTTCCCGTGCTCGGCACGGCCCTGCTGTACCATATCGGCATGGCCCTGCGCGAAGGCGGATCGGACGTGTACGTCCCGCTCTTCGGCGGGTTCCGGTTGATGCCGCCGCGCAGCGACGATTGGGCCGGCATCTTCGGCGTGTTCGTCGCCGCGATCCTGTACTGCATGCGCAAGGGTTGGAAACCGGTTGCCCTCGGCGCGAGCCTGAGCGCCCTCATCGGCGGGATCATGTTCGCCACCATGCAACTTATCCGCAGCCTGCTCGTCGCGCCCGGCAACCAATTCCTGAACGACGGCACGACACCGCCGGAATGGGCCCACTACCAGAGCGCGAACTGGCACAGCTTCCTCGAACAATCCCAGGGCTTCGGCCACGGCATGGCCTTCGCCGTCACCGCGGCCGTGTTGTGGTCCGTCGTGAAGACCCACAAGGACGAGCCGCGCGTGCGACCCTGGACCGAGATCTTCGCGGTCGCCTTCGTGCTGCTCTTCATGGTCTACGCGAACCTCTACAAAAACGTGGCGCAATGGACCGGCGGAGGCAAACCGCTCGTGCCCGAATCCATGAAGCCGCCGCTGATCGCGGAACTGTTCACGGGGCCGGAAAACCCCGTCACCTTCAGCGCGCTCACGTGGTTCAACCTCGTCTGGATCGCGGCGGGCGCGGCGCTCATCGGACTCATGATCGCCCACCTCCGCGGACGCCGCGTGGAGATCGTGCCGTCCAGTTGGGTGGGGAAGGGGCAGCTCCTCTACGTGCTCGTCCTGTGGGGGATGGTGATCGGCAACTTCGAACGCGCCCTGCCCGGCTTCGCCGAAGGACGCCTCATCACCGAGTGGGTCATCTTCATCAACGCGGCCCTCGCCACGTTCCTCCTGGGTTACCTGCCGCGTCCAACGGCGGAGACCCTCACCATCGAAGAGCCGGAACCTTTCCGCCCGCGCCTCGGCAAGGTCTGGGCCATCGGCCTGCCGGTTGCCATCGTCCTCATGACGCTCTACACCGGCATCATCCGCGGCGTCTACGGCGACGCCTCCGTCGGCCACCCCGACCTCTCCCACAAACGCTTCGGCCCTGAAGCCGTCTGGGCCGTGAAGCCGATCCTGAAAGAGGGCAAGCACCGGTAGGGCATGAGTCGGTCGAGCTAGAACTTTGTCTCGCTCCGCAAACGCAGGGAACGTTCAGAAGTGGCGGACGACCCCGATGCACCCTGGTGATAGGGTGTCCTCTCACCGAGTTCACGATCTGCGCGATTGCATCCTTATCAATGATCAGTAATTGCAATGCGTGTTCGACTTCATGAAAAGGGGGGTGAGGTGTTTCGTGGAAGTGCGGTGCGATAAATTCGATAATTTACGGGTATTCTAAGATATCTTAGAATTGACTTTTCGGGTGTCTTGACGTAATCTGAACTTGGTGTGGCTGGGCATATCTTGGGACCGTTTTCTGGGACAGCATCTTTGAACTGAACTCGGTGCAGAGCATCGCTGTGTCTCGCCATCGAGGGTTGGCGCTGCGCCCACCGCGCAGGGAAGGGAGTTTATGTATGTTTGCTTTAATAGCACGACCCGTTTTTCGAAACCGGGTGGATGGCGTTGGGTACTTAATTTGGCGATCGCGCGTGAAGCGACAACTATTGGCAGTCGGGATGCTAATGATTCTGGTCGCGCCACTGGCTGTCTCACAGGACGCCGATCTCGATCTTGATGTTTTCGCCATCGGCACGCCGCGCGCCGGCGGGGCGATGCACTACGAGTACAGTATCAAGAATTTGGGACCAGATCCCGCTGAGAACGTCACGCTCCGTGATTTCTTACCGGACGAGATTGAGTTCATCGATGCCTTTCTCGATCCGGATGGAGACGGACCGATCAATCCCCAGCCGCTGGGCATTACGATCGGGTCTGGCGCCATGTTTTGCAGCCTTGGCGATGTTCCCGTGACGGTTGACGTCCCAATATTTGTCTTCCTGAACTTCCGGATACTGCCGGACGTTCCCGATGGGACCGCATTCAGCAACAGCGCCGATCTCTTTCTGAGCGATACGAATGATCCCGACTTCTCCAACAACAGTGACAGTACAAATATCAATGTGCAGACGACTGCCGATGTGGCGATTGCTGCCACGGCTTTCCCCAATCCAGTGGTTGCCGGCGACATTTTGACCTACGACTTGGGAGTCTCCAACCTGGGACTAAGTGATGCGCAGGGCGTGGTCGTGTTCGCCGTGCTGCCGGACGAGGCCGAGGCGCTACTTGGCAAGTCCATTCCCAATTGCACGCAACCCCCGAATCTGGTGGGACTACGGGCCTTACTGAACGGAGCGAATGAGGTTCCGCCTGCCGTCGCGCCCACGGACCCGACTGGTGTGGCCACGTTTGTTCTGAATACGGATACGAACGAGTTGATCTACTCGATCGAGGTCTCGGACATTACGAGCGATATCACGCTATCGCATATCCATGCCGCCCCTGCGGGTGTGAACGGACCCGTCGAGGTCACCCTGTTCAGCGGCGGCCTGGATTTTGATTCCACCAAACCGCTCGTGGATTCCGTCACGATCGCGCCGGCTCAGACGGCCGACCTGATTGCGAATCCGCAGAATTATTATGTCAACGTGCACACGTCCGACTTTCCCGCGGGCGAGATCCGCGCACAGCTCGCACTGACCACGAATTCACCGGTCCGCTGCGAGATCGGCACGGTCGCGGCTGATGGCGAAGTTGCGTTCGAACTCCCGGCCCTCGTCGATCCGAATGCGACACCACTCGGCGAAATCCACAATGTCGCCATCGTGACGAGCGAGACAGACGACGATTCGGGCACGCACTTCAATGACATCGCCGCAACGGACACCTTGGTCGACACGTTGGCCGACCTGCAGGTGACTCAAGTCAGCGCGAAATCCACCACCGTTCAAGCGGGTGAAGTGTTCACGTACAGCATCTACGTGGACAACTTCGGGCCCAGCTTCGCGTCGGGCGTCGCCGTTGGCGCTGTGCTTGAATCGACGGGCACCTTTGACCTCATCGATGTCACCTCCGATCGCGATACCGATGTCTCCCTGACGCCGGGCGGCGGACCTTTTGCCGTCGCGGGTTCGGCGCTGCCTCCGGCGGCTCCGCCGGCGCCCTTCGGCGTGAACGCGCCGACGGGGATCGCCGACATCGACCGGCACCTGGAATTCACCTGCGATCTGACCGGCGGCGACGATCCGCTGTTGGCGGGATCGCTCGGGCTGCTGGATTCCGGCACGCCGCCATCGACCGGGCGTTGGACGCTGATCGTCCGTGCCCGCGCGCGCAGTGCGCAGACGATCAATAGCGTGGTGACCGTGGTCTCGGATACGGCTGAAACCAATACGAGCAACAACCAGGCGGTGGACATGGTTTCCGTGCTGAACACCGCCGACCTGGAGATCACGAAGACTGCAACGGCCGGTCCGGTTATCCCCGGCGACACGATCACCTATGACATCACCGTGACCAATCTCGGGCCCTCGCCGGCGGCCGATGTCGTCATTCAGGACAATCTGCCCGCGGGCGTAGAGGTCGTGAGCGTGAGCGGCCTGACGCCGGGCGGCGGTGCGGCGGCCTGCGTGGGCGGAACGCCGGGGAATCCATTGGATCCCGCAACGTGCTTCCTCGGCACGGTTCTCGCGGGCGAGAGCGGCTCCATGTCCATCGAAGTGCGCGTGGGCGGAGACATCCCGCTGGATCCCTTGACCGGCGATCGCATTCTTCACAATGCCGCGCGCGTGTCGAGCGCGACCTTCGATCCGGTCAATGCAAACAACCTCGCGGGCACCTTCACGACCGTCGAATGCGCGATACTCGCCGCTCCGACCGGCTTGACCGCAAGCGACGGCACCGAGTTCCACTCCGTCATTCTGACCTGGGACGCAGTGCCCGGCGCCGTGGAGTATGCCGTGTACCGGAATAGCATCAACGATTTCGGCACGGCGGACCGCCTTGCAACCGTTGTGGGGACCACCTATGTGGACCTGGAACCCTTCACCACGGGCGGATTCCTGAGCTGCAACCAGGGCAACCTCGTGGAGTTCACCTACTGGGTAGCCGCAGTGAACACCTGCGGCGAGAGCGACCCCAGCGCACCGGACGTGGGATTCGAGAATCCGGCCAAGTCCGCTTCGCTCGTTCCGAGCACGGAACAGGCCGGAGACCTCGCAGTGATCGGCGGTCTTCTCATGGCCCTGGCGCTTTTCCGCGTACGGCAAGTCCGTAGATCCGCATAATCGCAACGACGGTATCGACTCCGGGCTCCGGCAGGCCACCCGCCCGCCGGAGCCCGGTTTGGGTTCGGGGTTGACAAAAACGTTGCCCAATTTGCCTCCGCCCCCGGCCTTGTGCTAGGCTACGTTGTTTGTTTTCAACGCCCGCGCGTTCCTAATTCATGTCTTATTCGGGATCGATGGAAGTGGGGTAGAAAGGGGTAATTGTTGTGAGAAGGCCGCTTGTAGCTGGGAACTGGAAGATGAACCACCTCGTGGGGACGGCGGTGGAGACGGCGAACGCGCTGAAGGCGCTGGTCGCGGACGTGGATTCCGCGGATATCGTCATCTGCCCGGTGTTTACGGCGTTGGACGCGGTTGGGAAGGCCCTGGCGGGGTCGAACATCCAGCTGGGCGCGCAGAACTGCTACCTCAAGGAGAGCGGGGCGTATACGGGCGAGATTTCGCCGCAGATGTTGCTGGACGTGGGCTGCGCGTGGACGATCGTCGGCCACAGCGAGCGGCGTCAGTATTTCGGCGAGACGGACGATATCTTGAATCAGAAGCTGAAGTTCGCGCTGGGCGCGGGGTTGAAGGTGATGTTCTGCATCGGCGAGACCCTGGAAGAGCGCGAAGGCGGCAAGATGAACGACGTGTTGATCCGCCAGGTGACGCATGGGTTGCAGGGCCTCGCGGAATCGGATTTCGCGAATGTGTCCGTCGCGTATGAACCCGTCTGGGCCATCGGCACGGGCGTGACGGCGACGCCGGATCAGGCGCAGGAAGCCCATGCCTTCGTGCGCGGGCTGGTGAAGGACCAGTTTGGTGCAACCGTCGCGGACGGATTGCGGATACAATATGGTGGCAGCGTCAAACCGGACAATGCCGCGGAACTGATGGCGAAGCCGGATGTGGACGGGTCGCTCGTGGGCGGCGCCGCGTTGAAGGCGGACAGCTTCGCAGGTATTGTTAAGGCTTCGGTTTAGTGCCTGGACTCTGGACGACGACTTGGAGTGCGTGACGTTTGACGCTCCGAAGTAAAGGTAAGAGACATAGCCCAAATCCGAAATCCGAAGCACGAAATCCGAAACAAATTCGAAGGACCCAAATTCTAAAGGGTTAGTTCCCACGCGGCGCGTGGGATTAATGCGCGGCGCGTCCTGCCGTCATCTGTGGTTGCGCCATAGACTTCGTCGAGGCGCGACCAAGATTGAATTTCGTGTTAAGGGCGTTGATTGGTTTGGATGGTACGTGTACGTGTCCACGGGACGCGTTTCGGATATTTGAATTTTGATTATTGGTGCTTGTTTCGGATTTCGTGCTTCGGATTTCGAATTTAGCGCGCCAACGCGGTACTGGCTTGTTGGCAAATACCCCATCGGAGGTAGTTGGTTCTAATGTTAGATGCCATTTTTTCGTGGAACACGCTCTGGATCATCATGTGGATCCTGTATCTGCCGGCGTGCATCGGGCTTATCGTGATCGTGCTGTTGCAGAAGGGCAAGAGCAGCGGGTTCGCGGGCGCGTTCGGCGTCGGCGGCGGATCGGAGACGGTGTTTGGACCGCGCGCGCGGAAGAGTTTGCCGGTGAAAATGACCTACGGCATGGCGGCGCTGTTCATGATTCTTTCCATGAGCATGTCGCTGGTAGCGGGCCGGGTGCATCGTGGCGTCGCGCCGGAAGCGGTCGAGGTGGAGGAAACCGCGACAGCGGATCAGGTTTACAACGAACTGCTGAGCGATGTGCCGCAGGCGGAATCGACCGGAGCAGCCGAGTCGACCATGGGACCGGGGGATGAAGCGCCTGCCGCGGAACCCGCGCAAGCAACCGAAACGCCGGCGGAAACGCCCGAAGAAGCGGCAGCGCCGGAGGCCGAGGCCACGCCGGAACCGGAGTCCGAACCAGCCGAGGCGGCCGCGCCTGCGGCGGAAGAGCCGTCCGGTGAAGCGCCTGCGGAAGAGGCTCCTAACGCCAGTTGACGTGATTCGCGTGTATGACGATTTTGTTCCGGCCCAAGGCGCGCAGAAGGCTTTGGGCCGGTCGTTTTTGAGGCCCTTGAGCGGGAAGCGAAGAACATCCCCCTTGATCCCCCTTCGAAGGGGGAATTGGCGGACATCAAGGTCCGGCAAGGTGGGTACGCGATTCGCTCCGAATTGAAGGCCCGACTCCCAATGTGGCAACGCAAAGCGTTGCGTCAAATTCCCCCTTTGAAGGGGGACTAAGGGGGATGTTGTTTGGGGGTATGTTTCGCGTAGTGGCTGAAGTCTGACTGGTTTCTGGCACAGGATGAAAGGAAGGACGCGTTGGATAGAATCCTGATTCGTGGCGGACGGCCCTTGCGTGGGGCGGTGCAGGTGCGGGGTGCGAAGAACTCGGCCCTGCCGCTGATGGCCGCGTCCATTCTGGCCGAAGAGGCGTGCACACTTCACAACATTCCCTGCCTCCACGACGTGTTCACCATGGACAAGCTCCTGTCGTCCTTCGGCGCGAAGATTGAGTTCACCGGGCGCTACATGACCATCGACGCGTCGACCCTCGACAACTTTGTCGCCCACTACGACCTGGTGCGGAAGATGCGCGCTTCGTTCTTCGTGCTGGGGCCCATGCTGGCGCGGTTTCACAAGGCGCGCGTTTCCTTGCCCGGCGGGTGCGCCATTGGCACGCGCCCCGTCGATATCCATCTCAAAGGTCTGGAAGCGATGGGGGCCAACATCGCGATTGAAGACGGCTACGTCATCGCCGAGGGCGCGTTGAAAGGCGTCGACTTTTCGCTCGACTTTCCCAGCGTCGGCGCGACGGAGAACCTCCTTATGGCGGCCAGCCGCGCGCGCGGCGTGACGCGCCTGAACAACGTGGCGCGGGAACCGGAGATCGTCGACCTGGCCCACTTCTTGAACGCCATGGGCGCGCAGATTTCCGGCGCGGGCACCGACCTGATCACGATTGTCGGCGTGGACGCCCTAGGCGGCACGGAGCACGTTGTGATTCCCGACCGCATTGAGACGGGGACCTTCCTCATTGCGGGTTTGGCGACGGGCGGTGATGTGACGGTGCAGAACGCGAACCCGGATCATTTGCCTACCTTCCTGAACAAGCTCCGCGATGCGGGCGGGGAAGTGGAGGTGCACGGGACCCGCATTCGCGCGTCCGCGAAGAACGGCCTCAAAGGTGTCGATATCACGACGCAACCCTTCCCGGGATTCCCGACCGATCTCCAGGCACAGATGATGTCCATGCTCTGCCTGGCGCAAGGGGTGAGCGTCATGCGCGAATCGGTGTTTGAAAACCGCTTCATGCAGGTGGCCGAGCTGATCCGTATGGGCGCCGACATTGATCTGGACGGCAACGCGGCGATCGTTCGCGGCGTGAACGGGTTGAGCGGCGCGCCGGTGATGGCATCCGACCTGCGCGCGAGCGCGGCGCTGGTCGTGGCGGGCCTCAGTGCGGCTAAGGGCGAAACGTCCATCGCCCGGGTGTATCACATCGACCGCGGCTACGAACGGATTGAAGAGCGTCTCGCGAGCCTCGGCGCGGATATCGAACGCGTCCGGGATTAGGTGCGCATGGGAAGTTGTATTCTTGGGAAAACTGAAGATCGCCATTTTCCCAGGACTGGGGAAAGATCATGAAAGTAACCGAGATTAAAGACGACGCGACCTTCGCCGCGGTCGTGAAAAGAATCAGCGGCCGGAGCGACGATAGCGACAGCGCGACACAGGAAGCCGAGAAGCTCGCGGCAACGCAGTCGATCGTCAACGACGTGCGGGACCGTGGAGACGCGGCGGTCGCCGAGTACACGGAACGCTTTGATGGCGCAAAACTCGACCCGGATCAGTTCGAAGTTACCATCAAGGAAATGGACGTGGCGCTGGGTTCGGTCGACAAGCAGACGCTGGCCGCGCTCGAACGCGCGCACGAGAATATATCCGCATTTCACGAGAAGAACCTTCGGCAATCCTGGGAGGAGACGGCTCCAGATGGGTCTGTTCTCGGGCAGCGCATCACGCCAATCGATAGCGTGGGCCTTTATGTGCCGGGGGGAACCGCCTTCTATCCGTCTTCAGTCCTCATGAACATCGTGCCTGCGCGTGTGGCGGGCGTGAAGGAACTGGTCATGGTGTCGCCGCCCTCGTACGAAGGGGGCATTCACCCGCTGGTGCTGGCTGCCGCGCGGATCGCGGGAGCATCCCGCGTGTTTCGCGTGGGCGGGGCGCAATCCGTTGCCGCGCTGGCGTATGGGACCGAGACGATCCCGTCGGTATCGAAGATCGCAGGACCCGGCAACATTTACGTAACCTTGGCCAAGCGGTTGGTTTCGTCCATCTGCGACATCGACAAGGAAGCGGGACCATCCGAAGTGGTGGTACTTGCGGACGATCGGTCTGATCCCGACCAAGTTGCGTTGGAGCTGCTGGCGCAGGCGGAACACGATGTCGATGCGCGGGCCATGCTGGTGACAACGTCCGCGAGACTTTTTGAGTCCGTGAAGGAATCCATTAGCAAACACGTGGAGACGCTTTCCCGGGCCGCGATTATCCGTAAGGCGCTTGCCGATTGCGGCGAAGTCTTTATCGTACGCACGGTCGCAGAGGCCGTGCAGCTCACAAATGTGATCGCTCCCGAGCATCTTTCCATTCAGGCCGACGACCCGCGTGGACTGTTCGACGCGATTCAGAACGCTGGTTGCGCGGTGTTGGGCGGCGGGACTTCTGTCGCGGTGGGCGACTATTACGCGGGACCCAATCACATTCTGCCGACAGGGCGCCGGGCGCGCTTTGCATCGCCTCTGACAGCGGAGGATTTCCGGAAAGTCACCAGCATCATTTCCTTCTCGCCCGCGCGCATGAAGGAAGTGGGGGATGACATCATCCGTCTCGCCAAGGCGGAGAAGCTCGACGCCCACGCGCGTGCGGTGGAGATTCGCACATGAAGTACGGCCGCGCCATTCTGGCCGACGTGGAAGGCTACGTGCCTGGGGAACAACCTTCGGGCACGGTGATCAAGCTCAACACCAACGAGAACCCGTATCCGCCGTCGCCGCGCGTGCTGGATGCGCTGTGGTCGCTGGCTGCGGAGAATGTCCGCAAGTACCCCGATCCCGTTTCGCTGCGGCTGCGGCAGGCGTGCGCGCACCGCTACGGTTATGACAGCGCGGACTGGGTGATCGCAGGCAATGGGATGGACGAACTGCTATCGCTGGTGATCCGCACCTTCGTCGATCCCGGCGATACGATCCTGTCGCCGTACCCGACGTACACGCTGTACGAGACCCTGTCCGCGTTGCACGGTGCGAAGTATGCCACCGTGGATCTCGATGATAACTTTCAGTTGCCCGAGGATTTTTTTGCGACCCCGGCGAAGCTTTGCTTTCTGCCCCGGCCTAACGCGCCTACCGGCGTGTGCGCGCCGCGCGAAGCGGTCGAGCGGCTCTGCAAATCGTTCGACGGACTGGTGGTGATCGACGAGGCCTACGTTGATTTCGCCGACGATAACTGTATGGACTTCCCGCAACGGTTCGAGAACGCCATCGTCATGCGGACCTTTTCGAAATCCTTCAGTTTGGCCGGCATGCGGCTTGGCATCGCGGTAGCGCGTCCCGAGATCATCGCGGAGTTCCTGAAGGTGAAGGATTCCTACAACATGAATCTCGCGACCCAGGCCGCCGGCCTGGCAGCCATAGAGGACTATGACTACATGCTGAACTCTGCGGCGCGCGTGAAGGCAACGCGTTCGCGGTTGTCCGCTGCGCTGCGGGATTTTGGTTTCACCGTGCCCACATCGGAATCCAATTTTGTGCTCGCGCAGTGGAATGGGACGCCTTCGGCGAGAGAGATCTTCGAGCGCCTGAAAGCCGACTCGATCTTCGTACGGTATTTCAACGCGCGTGGCCTGGAAAACGCGCTGCGGATCACAGTAGGGACCGATTCGGAAGTCGACGCCTTACTCGACGCGCTCCGCACGATCATTTACGAAAAGAAGCCACAGTCCCCGGCACCCGAAAGCAGCACCTCCTTCGAATCCCTCCAAGAAGATTCCTAGGAGGGAGCATGGGCTTCCAGCCCGTGTAGTCGTCGCGGTGGCAACGAGGTGCCAGCGAGGTGCCACGGGCTTCCAGCCCGTGTCTTCCCATGGGCATCTTGCCCATGGAACTCTTACTACCTACGTCCCGCCGCCAGCCGCCATCTCCCGCATCGCCACCAACTCGTCCAACTGACGCTGCAGCAGATCATACTCCGGATTGAGTTCGATGGCTTGCCGCTGCCATTCAATTGCCTCTTCCAGATTGCCCGTCAACTGGGAAAGACTTGCAAGCACATAGTAGGGCATCCAGTCGTCGGGGGACATGGCCAGCGCGCGGTACGCAGCAGTGCGCGCCTCGTCGAATTTGCCTCCCCATAGGTAGACATGTGCGACGGTGAGCAGCGCGCGACCATGTTCGACCGTATCGATCTCGCTTTCCACACGCGTCTTCACGCGGTCGATGGTTTCACCGTTCCAAGTGGCTGCGGGAGCGGCAATGCCGGTGCGAATGAAGTGTTCCACAATCGACAGCGACAGTTGCCGGTTGCCTTCGATGGTTGGATGAACGTGATCGAGAAACCAGTCATTGCCCGGAATGCCGTGTTCGCTGAGGGTGCCTATCATCGAATCGAAGTCTATGGCCCCGGCGGCTTCTTTGGAAACTACCTCGTCAATCGCCGCCAGCAGCGGTCCAGTTGCCCGCAGCGGGCACACGTCGTCGTCACGAGCCCTCTCGAACGACCGGTGCGCGTTCTCGTATTCACCCAGTTCCCAGAAGATACGCCCACGGAGAAAGTGGGCTTCGGCGTATCCGTCGTCGATAGCCAGGCAATCGTCCAGGGCAATTAACGCATCGGGTAGCCTGCCTTCGTCAATGAGCATCCGCGCGCGATTCAGGTCGCGCCGGAATTGCGCGTACGCGTCTTCCGATAGTCCGTCGCTCGATTCACTCTTGAAGGGCGAGCAGTCACGCAGGTTTGACGGGGGTGTGACGAAGAGGATAGGGGCGTCTGCGTCGCGGGCCAACAGGACCAGTCGTCTCAGATTGTGTTTGAACTGTTCGCGGACCAGGTTCGCGTACGCGTCGTCGCGGTGGTACGCGCTGGGACCGATTGAATTGTCCAGTATCGTATCGACTTCCGCTGGAAGGACAACTTCAGATGAGGCGGATCGGAACGGGGTGACCCATCGCTGTATGACCGTGTACACGCGCGAGCGCGACACGAGCGTTCCGATGCGCCGTTCCAATGGATGAGTATTGAGCACACCTTCGAAGGTGCGTCGCTCCAGGAATTCATTGTGACCCGTATAGACGATGAACAGATCCGGTTCGTATTGGCATAACTCTTCCATAACCCGGGCGAGCCGGTAACTGGCATAGCTGATGCCGCCGCAGTTGACCACCTCCCAGTGCCGGGAGGGATCGACCTCCGGCAGGTACGCGCGCAACCATCCGGAAAAGGACGTCGCGTCGTCGTAGGGATGTCCGAACGTGGTTGACCCGCCCAAGGTGAAGATCCGGTAGCCGTTCGCCGGTTTCGTCGACCGAAACGATTGCGTGTTGAAGTACTTGCGCTTATTTTCGGCGGTAACCTTGACCGAGTTTCCGTCCGAATCGACGCCATCGGCGAAGAGGGGTAGATAGGAGGCGAAGCCAATGTACGGGTCCTCGTGCCGGATCATCGGCGTCACCCCGGAAAGTGCCAGAAGGGCCTCCGCACCCGCAAAAAGGCACGCTGTGATCAGGACTGGCGCCGCATAGCCCGACAGGCGGCGCAACCAGGACTTTGAACCCTCTGCCACGACTACCTCGCCTTTCCTGAACGCCCGACGTCACCCCCACGGAATGGCCGCTTATGGTACGATGTTACTATATTGAGGGCAAGATCTTCCGTTCTGCAGTCTGACCTGCTGCGAAGATCCAACTTGTGGAGTCGTGCCGTGAATACGCTGCTAACACCGATGCGCATTTTGGTTCTTTTCGTTATGGTGTGTGGCCTTTCGCTTCAAGGGTGCGTCACGCCCGAGGGGGGACAGCAGCCCAACATACTCTCGACCGAACAGGAGATTGCACTCGGCGACAAGATGGCCACGGAAGTCGAGGCCAACGAAAAGATCCTGAACGATCCCATCATTGACGACTATGTGAAGGAAATCGGCGTTCGCCTTGCCCGCATTTCGCCAAGGCAAGACGTTCCGTACCGCTTTACCGTCGTCGACAACCCAGACACCGTCAACGCATTCGCCCTGCCCGGGGGCCACATGTACATCTACACTGGGCTCATGAAACTCTGTCAGAACGAGGCGCAACTCGCATCCGTCATGGCCCACGAGATCGGCCACGTGGCCGGCCACCATCATGGAGAAAGCCTCACTCGGCAGTACGGCTACAGTATGTTGATCGGATTCATTCTCGGTGACCGGTCTTCGCAGGGCGCGGAAGTGGCGGCCCAACTCATCGGAACCATCGGTGAGTTGCGCTTCAGTCGTGGCCAGGAAAACGAATCGGACCGGATTGGAATGGACATGATGTGGCGGGCGGGATACAACCCGGAAGCCATGGTAAGCTTCATGGAGCGCATGCTGCAAAACGAACAGCAGCAGGGGAGGGGGCAACCTGCGTTGAAGTTCTTGTCTTCCCACCCCGCAACAGCCGAGCGCATTGCCGCGTTGCAGGCACTCGTCGCGCAATACCCCGCCGACCTTCGCGCGACCAGCCCAGTTTATGCGGAACGCTATCAGGAGAAGGTTCTGAATCGGTTGAAGTAGCACTTTGGAGTGCGACGCCTTGGTGTCACTGAATTCCGGGTCATCGACGCGGGGAGCGCATTCGAAACGTGGACTTTCGTGATCCGCACGTGACAGATGTGCGGCGAATGTAGCGCAGGCGTCCTCGCCTGCATCTTGCATTGTACCGGGAATTGCAGGCGGGGACGCCTGCGCTACATAACGGAATCCGGCGAGAGCCGTCTCTCGCAGTCAGAAGAAAAGACCCCCGGCCTTTCGACCGGGGGTCCATTGTAGCGTCAATGAATCGGCAGGTTACTTCTTCTTTTTCTTGCCGCCGGACTTCTTGCCCTTCTTCTCTTCCTTACGCGGCGTTTCGATGGCGGCTTGTGCCGCGGCGAAGCGCGCGATGGGTACGCGGAAGGGGCTGCAGCTCACGTAGTTCAAGCCGACGCGGTGGCAGAACTTCACCGAGCTGGCCTCGCCGCCGTGCTCGCCGCAGATACCGACTTTCAGGGCCGGGCGCGCCGAACGGCCGCGTTCGACGCCCATGGCGACCAACTGGCCGATACCTTCCTGGTCCAGCGCCTGGAAAGGATCCTGCGGCAATATCCCCTGCTCGATGTAGTGCGGCAGGAAGCCGCCCACGTCGTCGCGGGAGTAGCCGAAGCCCATCTGCGTCAGGTCGTTCGTGCCAAAGCTGAAGAACTCGGCGTCCGCGGCGATCTTATCCGCAACCAAGCAAGCACGCGGGATTTCGATCATCGTGCCGACCATGTAGTTCAGCTTGAGCTTGAATTCCTTTTCGACCTGTGCCGCGACGTTGCGGACGATGGCGGCCTGATTCTTGAACTCGTTCTCGTGACCCACCAGCGGGATCATGATTTCCGGAAGCACCTTGACCTTCTTCTTGGTCAATTCTGCGGCCGCTTCCAGGATGGCCCGCGCCTGCATTTCCGTGATCTCCGGATAAGCGACGCCCAGACGGCACCCGCGGTGACCGAGCATCGGGTTCAGCTCGTGCAACTGGTGGATGCGTTCCTTAATCTTGCTTGCCGGTACGTTGATCTGCTTCGACAACTCGTCGACCTGCTTGTCCGTCAACGTGACGAACTCATGCAGCGGCGGGTCCAGCAAGCGAATGGTCACCGGTTTGCCGGCCATGACCTTGAGGATGCCGATGAAGTCCTTCTTCTGGTAAGGAAGGAGCTTCATGACGGCCTTGCGGCGCACGTCTTCGTTCTCCGCCAGAATCATCTCGCGCATGTGCACGATGCGTTCCGGCTCGAAGAACATGTGCTCCGTGCGGGCGAGACCGATGCCTTCGGCGCCGAACTGGATGGCCTGCTCGGCGTCTTCGGGGCGTTCGGCGTTGGTGCGAACGTTGATCTGCCGCACCTGGTCCGCCCACGTCATCAACTTCTTGTACCACGGGTTCCGTTCAGGCTGTGCAGGAAGGACGCCAACCTGGCCAACGTACACCTTACCGGCCGAACCGTTCAAGCTGATCCAGTCGCCTTCCTTCAACACCGTGCCGTTGGCGGAAACCGTCTTCTCTTTGTAGTTAATCGCCAGGGTGCCGCAACCCACGATGCAGCATTTGCCCCAACCGCGCGCGACGAGCGCCGCGTGGCTGGTCATGCCGCCCTTCGCCGTGAGAATCGCCTGGGCCACGTGCATTCCGTGCACGTCTTCCGGCGAGGTCTCGTTGCGGACCAGCACGACCTTTTTACCCTGCTTCGACCAGGCTTCCGCCGTGTCGGCGCTGAGCGCGATCTGACCCACGCCACCGCCGGGACCGGCCGGAAGACCGCTCGCGAGAACTTGCGCCTTCTTCTCGGCGGCCGGGTCCAGCATGGGGTGCAGCAGTTCGTCCAACTGCTCCGGCTTCACGCGCATGATGGCTTTGGTCTTGTCGATGAGCTTGCTCTCGGCCATCTCGACGGCCATGCGAATCGCGGCCGTACCCGTGCGTTTACCCGTACGGGTCTGGAGCATCCAAAGGACACCATCTTCGATGGTGAATTCGATGTCCTGCATGTCCTTGTAATGGCTTTCCAACTTCAGGCGGATCTTGTCGAGCTGCTTGTACGCCTTCGGATTCACTTCTTCCAGCGACTTGTGGCCCTTGGACTCGGCGCGCTTGGTGGCCTTGTTCAGGGGGGACGGTGTGCGCGTACCGGCCACGACGTCTTCACCCTGCGCATTGACCAGCCATTCGCCGTAGAACTGGTTCTCACCGGTGGCCGGGTCGCGCGTGAACGCCACGCCGGTGGCCGACGTTTCGCCCATGTTGCCGAAGACCATCGCCTGCACGTTCACCGCGGTGCCCCAGTCGTGGGGGATGCCTTCGATGCGGCGGTAGGAGATGGCGCGCTTACCGTTCCAGGATTGGAACACGGCCTTGATGCCGCCCCAGAGCTGGGCGTTCGCATCGTCGGGGAATTCCTTGCCCAGCGTCTTCTTGACGATCGCCTTGAACTCTTCACAGAGTTCTTTCAAATCTTCCGCGGTCAACTCGGGATCCAGCGTCACGCCGCGCTTCTTTTTCAACGCGTCCATGGCATGTTCGTGTTGCTCGCGCACCGAGTGGCCGTCTTTCGTTTCCACGCCCGCGGCTTTCTCCATCACCACGTCCGCGTACATCGTGATGAGGCGGCGGTAAGCGTCGTAGGCGAAACGCTCATCGCCGCTTTTGGCGATGAGGCCCGGGAGGGTCTTCGACGACAGGCCGATGTTCAGCACCGTGTCCATCATGCCCGGCATGGACATGCGCGCGCCGGAGCGAACCGACATGAGCAGGGGGTTCTTCGGGTCGTCGAACTTCTTGCCCATGACCTTTTCGGTGCGGGCGAGCGCCTTTTCGACTTCCTTGGTGAGTTCCTTGGGAAGCCGGCCCTTGTTGTTGTAATACTCGGTGCACATTTCGGTCGTGATGGTGAACCCGGCGGGCACCGGGATTCCCAGGCTCGACATCTCGGCAAGGTTGGCGCCTTTGCCGCCGAGCAGTTCCTTCATGCCGGCGCGCCCCTCGGCCTTGCCGCCACCAAAGAAATAAACGTTCTTTTTAGCCATTCGAATCTTCTCCTTCCGTGCTGTTCCCTTAAGCACGATACCCCGTTGAGCGCGGGGAGAAACGGTTACGGTGTGCAGTTCTCGTTCAACTGAACCCCCATGCACAAAATCGCCAGATTATAGCGGACGGCGTCGTGGGGTTGCAAAGTTTACGCGCGGATGGTGTTGGACAGCCCGTGGGGCTGGCGCGATTTCGCATTAATCCGGTATGCGGTGCGGACTGGGAAGACGGGCTGATTGCGTCACGGTACACTTTTGCCCACACTCCGCGCAGTATCGGGGCGCATCAAGCCGTGGCTCCCGTCCAAACGCCCGGAAATTGTGTATTATAGGAGTAGCCTACATACATATAATCAGAGACGGCCGCATCTGCGATTGCTCTCGTTTAATCCGGTGCGTTCGGTCGCGTCCCCTGGATGTTCGCCGGCAGGCATGCCGCCGGTCGATTGAAGGCGTTGACTTGGTCGCGTGCAGTCCGTTCTAATAGGACCGACAAATGACAAAAAACGTCGCTGGGGCAACGTTTACGTCAGTTCAATTTACAGGAATCGACGATAGCGCGGCCTGCGGATGCAACGTAAGTCCTTGGTTGGCAATCCTCAGGCCTGGATGAGGGGGAGCATGGCACAAGTCCTGCTCATGCAAGTCTGCGCGAACGCGGTTGGGCTGGAAATACGAAGTCGGTATACGGGAGTCGCGCTATGAAACGTACACACGGTTTCACGATGGTCGAGCTGATGATCGTCATGGAGATCATCATGCTCCTGACCGCGCTCGCCTACCCTCAACTTCGGCGGGCGCTGATCAACGCCCGCGAAGGCAACGCCGTTGGTTCCATGAAGATGATCGTCACCGCCCAGGCTGGGTTCAAGGAAGCGGGATTCGTCGACCTCGACGGAAACGGCGAAGGCGACTATGGAACCCTTCCACAACTATCCGACCCTGACGGCGCGGGCGCGACCCAGGGGTTCATCGACACCGTGCTCGCTACGGGCGTGAAGTCGGGATACATTTTCACCATCGCCGTGACACCCGGCACCGCCACCAACCCGCCCTCGTACACCGTCACCGGAATCCCCACCATACCCGGCAGCACGGCATACAAGATGTACTACGCCGACGATACCGGGATCATCCGTTTCACCGGAGACGGAACACCCGTGGGACCCACATCGCCGGTACTGGACTAGCCGATCAAGGTCGTGCTTCCGATTCCGCGCCACACCACAGCGCAGCCATGCATCGCGTACGTAGCGCCTGGTAGGTCAGACTGAGTCTGCCGGTTCCGGCATCCCGATCATGTCGGCCACAACGGCGTTCGTGACTTGATAAATCCATTTCCGATCTGAGATCTCAGATCTGGAAATGGCGACGTCAAGGCGTGGCCTGGTTCGAGGGCGAACGCCCGTGCGTTGAGAGATTTCTCCGTTCGGATCCACTGCTAACGAAAGAAAGCCTTGGCCACAAAGGAACGCATAGAACTCAATTAAGAAAGTACGAGATCTTTTTGTGTTCTATGCGTTCTTTTGTGGCCAATCCATGCATTACGCGAAACGAACGGGATCGCAGAGAGACTTGCACCCAAGAGGCTGGCCGCGCGCACGGTGCGACTTGCCACGCCTTCCCGCTCCGCGCTACACTACCGCCCATACCGCATCAAACCTGACCAAGCGGGGCTTCGCAATGAAGAAGACATCGAGCTTCCCGTGTGGTTAGCGACCTCTTCGCGCCTGTAGCTCAGTTGGATAGAGCAACGGCCTTCTAAGCCGTAGGTCGAGCGTTCGAATCGCTCCAGGCGCGCTTCTTTTTACAGCCAGGCCGTCCGCGGCTTCCCGCCGGACAACGGTCGCAACCCCTTGTCCAATGAATTCCGCTGTGCACATGATATTATGTCGTGACAGGATTCGGTACGCTGGTGGACACCGGGAGTGGGGCAGCGTGTGAGCCTAACGCGTGGGCAACGGAGTAGGGCGGCATCGCTTGTTGCAGTTGCGGAGACGTTCTTGCGACTACTCAGCGGGTGCCGGCACGCACCTCGCGCGCGAAGAGCGTGAAAGGAGACGGGTTTGGGTATTCTTGGACTGCGAATAGGCCGCACAAACACACACGCAGTAGTCATGAAAGATGCCAACGGACCCGTTCCGCTTGGTCACCCGAATGATCCAATTCCCACAATGGCCGTCATTGAAGACGGTCACTGGATCATTGGTGAATCCGCCCTAAACCTATCAGCGTACCGTCCCGGGTGTATCGCGCGCCTGCCCGCCAGCCTAAGCGACCCGATATGCGCGGGTAACTCGATGTACGATTCGAGTACGCTATTGACAGGTATCGCAAGTCTCGCGAAGCAGGCCGCCGAAAGAGAGTTGGAAACGCGAATCGAGTCGTGCGCACTTTCCATTCCCACATGCTATACCGCCGCCGATTTGACTGTCCTTCGCGACGCGTGTATCGCGGCAGGATTCAAAAGGGTGGAGTTCGTCGTCGATCCCATAGCGGCAGTAGCGGATGCGTATCCTGATCCCGAAGCTGGGCCCGAGTGTATCCTTGTAGTGCGAATGGGCGGTCGAAGCTTCGAGGCTGCCGTGATTAGCTCGCGCGACGGAGAATACTCGGTCGATGCCTTCGAAAGCGATTCCTTTCTTGGCGGCGAGGACTTCGATCGCGCCATTGTAAAGTGGTTCATTGAGGGTGCCGAACATGACAATCCGAAGCTGGCGGAAACCATTCGAAATGACCGCACGGTGTATGATCATTTGACTTGGGCGGCAGTGAGCGCAAAGCATACCCTCTCATCGCGCGTCAGCGCACACCTGATCCTACCGATCGGAAACGAGTCACTTCACCGCGAGCTTAGCCGGGACGTTTTTAACGATTTGACGCGCCCACTCGTGGACCGAGCAGGAGCAATGGTAGCGTCCTTGTTGCTGCAAACCAGATGCACAGACGATATAGCGCCGAATTTGATCCTGACGGGCGGCAGTGCGGCAATTCCTGCCCTCGTTGACAGAATACAACTAGGCGCGAATACCAGGCTTCAGCCGATCCAGAATTCCGCCAATGCCTCTGCCAGAGGGGCGGCCCGTTTTGCGAATCGGATGTTACATCCCGCCACGGGAGTTGACGCAGCGGCCAACAGACGAGTACTCTACGCGCCTAGAATAGATTTGAGCAGCGATCGTATGCGCCTCTTGCTCGAGGAGATTACGTTGTCGGCCGCCGCACCGCCGCCACCCTCTCCTCTGCATCTGCCGAAGGCGCTTCATGCCGAGTGTCAAAGACTCGCAGCGTTTCGCGATTCGTTGAGCGCCCGCCTCGGTTCAGCCCGGTCGGAGTACGCCGCAAAGATTGAGCAGTCCCGAGAGGACCTGGAATGTCTGGCCTGCGACATCTCATCTCTCACGGACGCGCAAATGACCGCGGAACGCGGACGTGAGTTGTACCTTCGACTTCAGCGCGTTCTCGCCGGGCTTCAGTCCATTTCAACACATCTAGACGAGGGCGGACCTTGCGAGCCTACCAAGCCTGCCGTTCCGCAACACGTGGAGGAACCTCTCTCCCACAGCCTGAGCCTGGACGAGAACGTTCAGTTCAGCGTCTACCGGCCGAGGACCGTAGAGCCATCAAAATGGTATCCGATGCTGGCATTTGCTCATTTGGACGCACTGTCGGAGGATGCGGCGCCTGACGAGGCAGATCCTATCGAGGAAGTCCATCGTCAGGCGGAATCGATTCTCGGTGAGAAACTCACGGAATACCGGGAGAGCACCCACGATAGCCGAGCTACCGTTCCCCATGAAGGAGAGATTACTTTTCTTCCGGAGGTTACCGGCATCCAGTTCAATCCTCCGCGCCGCGTATTTCTTTGGGTGGAAAACGTTCACCGTGAAGAATTTCGACTGCGGGCCGACGCTTCCCTGGAGGGCCAGACCGCGCGTGGATCGCTCAGCGTCTTCCTGGGTAGCATTCTTCTGGCTGAAGTAACACTCGCGATACGCGTCCAAACCGGGGTCAGCGTGAGTGCAGTCGAGCCGGCGCACCTCAGTACCGCGCGGCCCTATCGGAAGGTATTCGCGTCCTACTCGCATCAGGATACCGCGATTGTCCAAGAGTTCGAACGGTATGCCCGGGCCTTGGGTGACACCTATCTTCGGGATTGGATCGATCTTCGTGCAGGAGAGATTTGGAACGACCGCTTGCTCGATATGATTCGGGAGGCCGATGTCTTCCAGCTCTTCTGGTCTTCGAATGCGATGCGTTCGGAATATGTCGCGCGGGAATACCAGTACGCCTTGGCCCTGAATCGGCCTCACTTCGTTCGCCCCACCTATTGGGAGCAACCTCTTCCCGAAAACCCATCGGCCGGGTTACCGCCAGAAGAATTAAAGCGGCTCCATTTTCAGTGTCTGACCGTCAGTGACGGCGCCTCACATGGTTTGGCCTCTCAAACGCGGAGTGAGTCTCGCGAGGAAATCACGTCACGTTCGGTCTCTTCAGCCAGCCCCAGTGTTCCACCTTCCCCGGCCCCGCGTCCGCAGAGCAAAGATACAGGCATGACTGATTTTAAAGATGCCTTTGGAGCGCCCACATCGGCACCTAGCGCCGCCTATGATCTGGACTTTGATAGCGCTGCTGAGACGTTTGACGATTCCGTTGGCCAGTTCCAATTGCCGGACGAATTTCCTATGCCGGCACCAACAGACGGTTCCCGCGGTCAGGCCCCCTTCCCAGATGAAATGCCCATGGCGGCACCAGGGTTCGCGCCGCCACCAGCGGCAAGGTCGAGACGCGGTAGACCCATCGAATTGTGGGGCATAGCAGGGGTGACGATTCTGGTCCTTCTGCTCATCGGGATTATGGCGTACATCGCCATCCGATGAGTTCGACCTCGGTACGCGAGAGCGCCCTATCAAAACGCGCCCTCAACAATTATGGGCGTGTCATCTTCGAATGGTGGCGACCGTCTCTTGATGTCGGGCCGCCGCCATTCAAGGTGAATCCTTAAGGGACCATTACGCGAATTCGAAGATGGCGAAGAGTGCGGCGAGGAACTCTTCGATGTCGAGTCCAAAGATTGCCGTGACCAGTCCGAGGATGACCAAGAGGATTTCCATTTTCTGTACTCCTTGACGTGTTCGTTTTCGCGGTTGCGTCACCGCGATTCGGGCCAGTTCTCAAGTCAGTAGACGTTTGCGGCGCCCGGCTTATTCATGATACGCCTGTTGTGGAGTCGGGAAAAGCTTTGCTGAACGAATCCAAAAGCGCATGCAAGGCATGCGTTACATTGTTCTGGGCGGGCGGAAACGCAAAGGGATCGTTCATGTTTTGTAAGTATTTTTAGAACAGTCTATTACCGCAAATCTGGCGACTAGCAGCCCGTGGCAAGGAACCTGCGTATTCGAATTACGCCCGGCATGGAAACCGGGCGCTACAGGACTTCTGGCACGGGCTGTTAGGGTTCCCGCAAATTGGATGCATCTTTTCCGAGTCATTGTGGATAGATAAGGGGAGGGGGAGATTGTACCCATTGATCTGAACGTATAGGGGGAACTCGATGACAACCCACGCATGCGAAACCTGCCGAATGCGCACCCACTACGAAGAAAACCCGCGATCCTGGCGGGGACGGCTCTGGTTGTGGCACACCAAGTGGTGTCCCGGTTGGAAGGCGTACGTGAAATCACGCAAACAAGAGATTTCGAAGCAGGAAGCGGGGGAGCCAGAGGCCTCCTGAGACGATTGGGGGTTCAGTTCAGCGATTGGTTGTTGTTGCGCCGTAGGCAACTTCAAACCGACGCTTCGACGTTGCGCTGTAGCGTCCGGCTTCCACGCCGGACGTCTTCGACTCCGTCACTCGCCCGGGGTGGAACCCGGGCGCTACAAAGAGGTGCCGCGAGTTAGCCGCATTCCCTCAATCCTCGAGGTCGGCGACCGTACCGACACGATGGCATGAGGAAGAAGACCCCCTCCCCAGCCTTCACCGAAGACGGGTAGGGCGCAAGATCGCGCAGGTGGGGGATGTTCTCCGGATCGTTTTGCTATAGTGCCTTGGCCCACGCGGCAGGCGTGGCAAAACGAATCAAGGAGGTTTCCCCGTGCGTCAAGCCCTGATCGGGTGTCTACTGACCGCCGTCGTTGTGATCCTCGCGCTTGCCGGCGGCGCAGCACTGTATGTATATGCGCCGTTCGGTTTGTCTGAACTCTTCGGGTTTGATGTATACGACGAGGGTCCGCCGGAAGGCGTCCACGTGGGGGAAGGGCTGTTCGCGAAGCAGTCCGTTGAACTCGACGGGCGCATCAACTGGGTGACCGACATCCTCGACGCGGACCTGGATGGCCAACCTGGCGCCGATCTGGGCATGGCAAGCCCCGAGGGGATTCTTTTTCGCGACAGCGCCTCTAAGCAACTGCGGTACGCGCCGATTGTTGAGTATGTGGACAACATCCGCTTCGTGCACGTTCCTTCTCTCGGCCAATACGCTGTGTACAACAACCAGTCCTGGTATGAAGAAGACGCTCTGGCGCTGTTCGATTTGAACGGGAAACAACTCTGGACTTTCGAGAATCCCAACGGACCCGCCGCGATGGTGCCCGGCGACCTGGACGGAGATGGCGAGCCGGAGTTCTGCGTGATCTATTCGGACGACGAGTCCGAGGAATCCGAAACCCTACTCGTGCTGAACGCATCCGGCAACGAGTTGTGGCGCAAGGCCATACCGTATACGTGGGATTTTGAAGTGGCGGATATCACCGGAGACGGGCTAGATGACATCTGTGTCTTCGATGAGACCGACGAAGTGTTTATCGAGCGACGCGAGGGTGAACGCCAACGGGTAACCACTGATCCGGTTATGGAGGCGTCCGTTTTCACGACAGTCGCGTGGCCGGCCAATGAATCTGGCGCCGAGAACATCTGTTTTGAAGTGTTCGAACGGCTGTCCTTCATCGACTCCGCCGGGAATCCACTGCTGGAACTCGATGCGCCCGGTCTGGACTATCCGGATGACATCCGCGCGGAGGCGTTTACCGTCGAACCCGGAGGCCCAGCCCATCTCGCGGTGATCGCGAATGCGTTTTACCCCGAGTACACGCAGTTCTACGTCTACGACCCGGACGGGGCGCTCATGTACTACGAGGTGTTGGGCTCGTATACGTCCGCCTTGACGCCGATCTATACGGAGTCCGGCGAATGCCGCATCCTGGTTGGCGGCGACGACAGTTTCTACGATTACACGCTCGCCGCCACTCCTCCCGAGGGTGAAGGTTAGTCCATTCCTACTCCGCGGCCTCTATCGATTCGTAAAACGCCTGGCGGTGCCGCTCGCCCGCTTCCGCAAAGTGGGTGATGCCTTCCCGCTCGACGATGGCCGTGAACCGTGCCAGGGTACCGTCAGCCTTGGCCCGCGCCGGCATGCGTTTGCACTTCAAGTACATGATCGGTAGGCGCGCCACCTCGACCCGTTCGCGAACTTCCGGCGAATCGGCAACGATCTCCGCCTGATCGAAGATGGCTTCCGCCTCGCGCACGAAATCATCGCTGAAGAGCGTGTCGTCCGGCTGCAGTCCCAGGTGGATGTGCGTGTTCGGAGTGAGTTGATCGTGGAGCAGATCAAAATACTGCCGGACGTATTGGCCGCTGCGTCCGTAGTAGCCGTACATGAAGTCGTCGATGGTGGCGTTGACGTCGCAGTTGTCGGGGTCCCAGAGCAGCTTGGAAATCACGTAGGCCCGCAATTCCGCGAACTCCCCGCCCCGGCTCTGGTAGGCCGCCTGTTCCATGATGCCAATCGCATTGTGATCCCGGAAGAACTGGATGTTTGGTTTCAACACGCGGAAGTTGGGGTAGGGCATGATGTAGTGGCTGAAGTTGACCACATAGTCCCAGATGTAAATGTGCGGCGCGATCGCGGCCCAGCCTTCCATGTCTTCCACAAAGGACGCGTTCTCCGGACACTCCGTGAAGGGGTGTGCGAAGCAGCATTCGATGCTGCAAAAGCGGACGACCACGTTGTGTCGCGGTTTTAGTGTGGCGCAGGGCTTCCGGGTGTAGCTGTAGGCCAGCGTGCCGATGAACTTATCGGGGAACTCCGCTTCCACCGCTTCAGCAACCTGGTTCACGAACCAGATGATGGGCCCCGACTGGCTCATCTCGCGATCCACGATGGCCTGACACTGATCGCATTCGCAGGGGTTCGACCAGTCGTTCTGCGACACGGAGTAGATCAGATAGTGTGGATTCTCGCGCATGACCTTGCGAACGCGTTCGGTGATGATGCGCAGCACGTCCGGGTTGGTCAGGCAGAGCTGGGCATGGTCATGGACCCGTTCGCCGTCGAGGAGGCTGTAATACTCGGGATGATCCGCGAAGAACTCGTCGGGCGGCATGAGCGGGTAAAACGTATGTACCGCCCAATAGCCCTCGACGCCGCCGGGCTGTTCGCGGTAGCTCATGGCGCCGTTGATCCGGTTCCGCGCGGCCCAGATGGGCTCGAAGGCCTCGAAATAGAAATCGTTGCGCACGCGAATCCCCGGCGCTTCGGAGTGGTTAAGACGCACGAAGCGGTAGTCGGTTTTCTTCGGCGCGACCGTCACGCGGGGGGTGTAGAACCGCAGCCCCAGTTCCCGCTCGAGGAAGCTCATCACACCGTACATGGTTCCGCGTGCGCGGCCTCCCCAGATTGCCAGGTCCGCGCCGACATTTCTGTAGCGGAAGGACTCGTCATTGAGATCCGGCTCGGCCGTCTCGGGTAAGGCGTCGAGCAAGGGCTTTCCGTAGCCAAGCAGGATCGCCGGGCCGGACTCGGGCCGTTGGTCGACGATCGGAAAGTCCGCGCCGCTGACTTCGGCAAGCCAGTGTTTGAGTTCTTCCGCGGCCCAACGCTCCGAATCCGATGCTTCCTCCGGCAGCACGATGGAGTAGTCGGTCTTACCATCCTCAAAAAGTGCGTATTCGACGCGGATGCCGGCGCTGAAGGGTTGCTCCATCACGATGCGTTGTCCTCCGGCGAAGGTGGCTTCCGCCCGCAGGGTATACTCGTCAAACTGCGTTGTATCCACCGGAAGCGCCACGTCGGGTTCCTTCGACCATTCTCCCTGCCAGATCGTGGCGCCGGGATCCGATACGGGCGATACAGTCAACGACACGTTCTGCAAGAACCCGTCCAATAGTTTTTTCGTTTGGATGTACTGAAGGTGGGGTACGCCGTTGGTATCTGTGACGACCCGGAAGGGTTGAAGGTTGTCACGCACGAGTTTGTCGTCGAAGGGGATCAGCCTGCAGGCAAACTGCCAGAGGTTTCCACGTTCCTCGACTTTCAGCAAGAGTTGATTGCGGCCCGGTTGGAGGACCACCGGCACGATGTCACCATCGATCCGCAAACCGCGTGCGCCAGGGTGATCCCACACGCGCTCACCGTTCATCCAGACCTGCACGCCGTCGTTGGTGCCAAGGGCGAGCGCGCAGGCCAGTGTTTCCGTGCTTTCGATTTCACAGTAGGCATAAGCGATAACGGCATTCTCTTTGGAGATGGCTTCGTCGAGATCGACATAATCCGCCGGACTCTCGTGTAGAACCCAAGGCAGGGTCGCGCCATCGAGAGAGATGGTTTGCGCAACGTCGACCTTACCGGTGGTTTCACCTCCGGACCCGGCGAGGTAGTCCTGATAGAAGGCGTCGATCCGGATCGTGTCGATTGTTTCGTCGGCATCCAACGCCAGAGGAAATGGCCCGCACAGCGACCACGTGCGAAGAAACTCGCCGGACGGTTGATCGGTGTATACCGGCGCATCTGCAAACGTGAGACTGGCCGTGCAACACAAAAGCGCCGCGGGAATAGAAAACCGAAAGAGCTGAATTGGCGAATTGCCTTGCGTGCGAAGTACGTCGTGATTCATGGAAGGCTGCTCCTGCATTGTGCGGATTCCCCGTGACGTCGCCTGCGCTCCCCGCAATGTGCACCCGGTCGGCGACAGTCTTCGATGGTACACGATTGTGGCGGGAGTTTTCCTGTTGGGGTGACGGGAGATTTGTCGGCTATGAGAGGGGAAGTAGCGGTGGCTGGCCCTGATCGCTACTTCCAGGTGTCAAACGATGCGGCGGCGGCCGCCTATCGCTTTTGCGACCACCAGCGTGGCGACGGCTCCGGCGGTGGCAACCGCGATTCCGGACGCGACCGCGAGTATGCGATCGACCTGACGGCTCTCGCAGATGCCCGTGGCGCACCAGCGGGCGAAATGTTCGCAGTTGTTGGCGAAGGCGCAGTACCCGCTCTCGCCCAGGCGCGATTCGGCGCGTTCCACGACCGTGTCGGGGTCGTAGGTGAAGGACTCCGTCACCGTCCGGACGTCGCCATTCCGCGCGAATTCCCCCATGGTCACCCGCCGAACCTTGGCGAACTTGGCGCGGAACACCTCACCCTCGTAGTGGATGACTGTACCGTCGCCACAGTCGATGCCGTGGTGCCAATACCCGAACCGCCGGGCCCGAATGTGATCTCCCCGCGCCATATTCCGTTCCCTTACACGAGTGTTTTATCCGAGGCACTTATAGAAACGCCCCTGTGCATGGAGATCTTCCCGATACTCCATCCTATGGGATGCTCGCAAGTCCATTATGGTTTATATGGGGCGCCCATTCCACAACCGCTGTTTGGGGCTGGCGGATGTCCGGATTCAAAGCAGTGGCGCGATGATTTCCGCCAAGGCCGTCCCGACGCGGCGGTGTCCTTCCGTCTTGAGGTGGACGCCATCCAGGTAAAGGTCGGGAGTAATCTCAATGCGATCCGCAAGGTTCACGAACGATACTTCATCAGCATCAAGCGCTTTTTCGATGTCACCAATCCGGTCTGCGTCCTTCGTCCCCTCAGCCGTGGGCATGAGTACGACAAGAATGGAGCCTGCGGGTATTTCAGCGGCAAGCGCTACGACGGAAGCCACGTTTTCTTCCAACGCGTCGCCCGTGGATTGACGTTCCGGCAGCACGTCAGGCCTGGGTTGCAGCCATTTCCAGCCATAGCGGTGGGCAGCGGTAAAACGCGCCAGGTTCGCGGCGGCGAGTAAGGCACTCCTGGGGGGCTCTTCGGGAAATGCCACGCCAGTCCCCGTCAGGCGCACCACCGGAGGTCGAGTAAAATCGCGGGGTATGGCAAAAAACACGACGAAATCGGGATTGAGCAGGGTCAAGTGGTGGCGGTACATCGCGACCATCTGGGTAACGGAGTATCCGTTTACGCCGCAATTGATGACTTCGGTGCCCTCTAGCCGGGACTCGGCTACCGACGTGAAGAGATTCTCCTGTTTCTCTCGAATGCCCCCCCAAGTCACGGAATCGCCCAGGACGAGGATGCGAGGCGTGTCAGGATTCTTGGTTTCCAGCGCGCGCGGTTCGCGGACTCCCCACCGGTTGATCGCGATTTCGTTGCCGAGGATGGAGACGTGCTGATCCGGCTGCAACCGGTATCCAGCGTGTTCGTCGGCCGTGTACAGCACTGGGTCTGCGAGGCCCATGACGCGAAGGACTCCTTCCAGGAGCAGGAGCGTCACCAATAGAATCGCGGCAGTTTCAATCATGCGGCGCTTCCAGGTGGGCGGCTTGGGAGTGACTGCGGAATCGCCTCCGTTCCATGAAGGCGTGGGGGATTCCGCAGACTCGCTCACTCACTGGACTCCAGTGGCTGTTCGCGCCAATAGTCGAGCAAGTCCTGAAGCATGGTCTCGAAAGTTGCCTTCGGTTCCCAGCCCGTAGCCGTCGAGAGCTTCTCGCGTGAACCCCGCACCTCGGGAATGTCGACGCGCCGGAGCCGCTCCGGGTCGACGTGGATTTGGACGTCGACCGTCGCCAGCTTCTGCAGCGATTCCAGTGCCGAACCAATGGTCCATGAATCGCCGGAGCAAACGTTATAGGCTTCGCCAGCCTGACCGTGAAGCGCGATGGCCTCGTAGGCTCGAACGACATCTTTCACGTGCAGGAAATCCCGCGCCACGTCCAAGTTCCCAACCTGAAGTACCGGTTCGGCCAGCCCCCGTTCGATTCGTGCAAACTGCCGGGCGAAGTTCGACAGCACGAACTGCGGCGACTGGCCGGGGCCTGAATGATTGAAGGGGCGGACGCGAATCGCGTCCATCCCGTAGTTCCGGAAGAGGTACTCGCAATAGGCGTCCGCGGCGGCCTTGGAAATGGCGTAGGGCTCATTCGGCTGAAGCGGGTGGTTTTCGTCGATGGGGATAGCGCGGGGGATGCCATAGACGGCGGCGCTTCCGATGTACAGGAAGCGCGCTTTCGGCGTCAATCCGCGAACTGCCTCGGCGAGCCGGATGGTCCCGTTGAGATTGATGTCCATGGTCCGCGCGGGATAGGCCTGCGACGAGGGGATAAAGGTGACTGCCGCCAGGTGGAACACGTGGGTAACCGGTCCCGCCCATTGGACGAGCGCCTCTACTTGGGCATCGTCCGAGATGTCGCACCCAAAGGCCGACTCGTCCTCGGCGGTCCCCGGCAGGACGCTGGACCGCAGATTCCATCCCGAAGCGCGAAGATGGCCGGTCAAAAAGCGTCCGACGAATCCATTTGCTCCGGTTACCAGCGCCAATCGTTCCATGAGGGAATCTTACACGCTGGGACGGCCGACACTGAAGTACCGGAAGCCCGCCTTTTCGAGCACGCTCGCCGTGTAGAGATTGCGGCCGTCGAAGATGACCTTCTCCCGCATCAGATCGCCCATGCGCTCGTAGTCGGGCCGCCGGAATTCGTTCCATTCCGTGGTAATGACCAAGCCGTCCGCTTCCTGCAACGCCGCGTAGTTCTTCGGCACGACGGTAATACGGTCGCCATAGACGTGCGCGAGATTCCGGTCGGCCACGGGATCGTACACCGTGATTGCCGCGCCCGCCTCTAGCAACGCGTCGATAACATGCAACGCCGGCCCGTCCCTAAGGTCGTCCGTCTTCGGTTTGAAACTCGCGCCCCACACAGCGATACGCTTTCCTTTGATCCTCTCGCCGTAGTGAGCGAGGATCGTTTCGATGAAGCGTTGCTGCTGCTCGCGGTTTACCGCCGAAACCGCTTTCATGATGTGGGTATCGAGCCCTCTCGCCTCGGCCATCTTCGCGCAGGCCACTACGTCCTTCGGCAGACAGGAGCCCCCGAAACCAATGCCGGGGAATAGGTACGCGGGTCCGATGCGGGAATCGGCGGCGACGCCTTCGCGGACCTCTCCGATATCTGCTCCATAGGCTTCGCACAGAGTCGCCATCTCATTCATGAAGGAAATGCGCGTGGCAAGCATGGCGTTGACGGCGTACTTCGCCATTTCCGCGCTGCGAATGGACATAAGCAACAGCGGTTTGCCCGTCCGGAGAAATGGCGCATATAGCTCCTTCATGATCTCCTCGACGCGCACGTCGTCGCATCCGACGACAATGCGGTCGGGCCGCATGAAATCGTCCACCGCCGATCCTTGCCGCAAAAACTCCGGATTCACGACCACGTCGAAGGATTGAGACGTGGACTCGGCAAGCCGGTCGCGGATTTCTTCGGTAGAGCCGACGGGACAAGTGCTTTTGTTCACCACGATGCGGTACCCGTCGATGGCCTTACCGATGGCGTCAACCACGCTGAAGACCTGGGACGTGTCAGCTCCCCCATCGGGAAGAGGAGGTGTGCCCACGCAGATGAAAATCAGGAGTACGTCTTTGACCGCCTCGTCGAGAGCGGTTGTAAACTTGAGCCGCTCTTCTTCCATGTTACGAACGACGAGTTCTTCGAGGCCGGGTTCGTAGATGGGCATCTCGCCCGCCTGTAGCATGGCGATCTTGGCCTCGTCGATGTCCATGCACTTGACGTAGTGGCCGTTTTCGGCGAGACCGGTACCGACGACCAGCCCGACGTGCCCGGTGCCGACAACCGCGATTTTCATTAGTTCTCGCCCCCAAGATATCCGAGTGCGCCAAGTTCTTCTTCGAGAGCGGACGTGTCCGCGACCGCTTGAGGCTCTACCGCGTTCTCCAACGCGGCCGCCTGCATCTGATCGATAAGGCCAAACATGGTCTCTTCCAACGTGGGATTCTGCCCGGCCAGGTTGTTGGTCTCACCCGGGTCAGTCGCCACGTCGTACAGCTCCACGGGCAACAGTCCGCGTTTGTTGCCTTCGTTCGCTTTGATGAGTTTGGCGTCCATCGTGCGCGCGGCCTGAAGAACGATTCCCTCGAAGTCGAGGTGTGAATAGGTAATGCGGCCGTCGGCATTCCCGGCACTGAGATTGTCCGCAAGGAACAACGACTTACCCTGCATGGCCGGTGCGGGAGGCAGCCCGGCGAACTGCAGCAGCGTGGGGGCGAGATCCACGTGGCGTGTCATGTGCGCGTTGGTTTCGCCGGCCAACTGGTTTCCCGGCAGCTTAATCATCAAGGGAATTCCGATCTGCTCGTCGTACAAGGTCAGGCCATGCCACCAGCCGCCATGTTCGCAGAACTCTTCGCCGTGGTCGGACGTGAACACGATGACGGAGTTGTCGTAAAACCCGCGATCTTTCAACTCCTGAACCAAATTGCCAAGAGACGCATCAAAATGCTCGATCTCGCCGTTGTACACGCGCTGGAAGAGTTCCCGGTATTTCGCGGGGTCCAAATCCGTTCCCAGCCGTACCCGCGCGTAGCCCACGCCAGGGTCGGTGTGATCCATGTAGGGATCATGCGGGTCCATGTAATGCAGGAAAAGCAGGAACGGCGCATCGGACGGCCGCGCTTCGCTATCGAGCCAATCCACAGCGCGACTCGTTACGTCCTCCGCGGGCTGATAGAAGTCTCGCACGTTGATACGTCCGCCGGTCAGTTTGCCCACGAGCATCTGATAAACCTGGCGCAGCGTCTTGTAGAGTACCATTTTCTCAGCGGACTGTCCTGCCCCGAAGAGATACTGCGGCCGCAGGTACTCGTACTCCACGAACCCCTGGCCATAATTGTAGGTATCGGCGATGTTGGGATTGTTGGCGTAGCCCTGCGTAAAGTAGCCCGCCTCGCGAAGAACCTCCGAAAACGTCGTCACATCATCCGGCAGCACGGAATCTTTTTGCACCGCCGTATGGGCTTCGGGATACATGCCGGTGAAGATCGTCGCAAAAGACGCTTTTGTCCACGACGACTGCGCAAACGCGTTGTCGTAGAGAACGGAATCGGCCCGGAGCGCGTCAATGTTCGGCGTGTTTGCCGCTGCGTCCGGGTTGTAGGCGCGAAGGTAGTCCGCGCGCAGGGTATCTACCGCGATCAGGATGATGTTGGGACCTGATGCGCCTGCGGTGCCCTCGAAAGACAGCGCCTTCGCGGGCGGAAGCTTGCTGATGGACAGACCCAAACCAATCAACACGATACCCACAAAAAGCACTGCGGCGGTGATACCGGTCTGCACGCGGGTACGTCCACTGATGGCCATGATGGCAGCGCCGCCCAGCACACCCAGCACCGCGACGAGCAGAGCCAATCCCCCCAATGCGGCAAAGTTCAGGATCGAGAGCCCGTGTTCCCCGAGCACGTCCTGGGAGTACCGGAATCGTCCGATAACGATCAGACCTGCTCCGAGCGTGCCGCCGAGACACAAACCGAACGCGATAGCCCTGGAGACGAAGCGGTCGACGAGAAGGGAAAGGAAACCCAGCGCGCCCGCAATCCCGAGGCCTAGTCCGGTGAATAGAAGCCCATAGACCAGGGGACCCCACCAGAACGCGACCATCTCGGTGAGGCCGGCTTGACGGCTGACGAGCCAACTGCCCTCGCCAAGACCCACGATGGCGCCGCCCACGAGCCCGGCCGCCGCACCCGCGACCGCGTAGTCCGTCAGTTTCTCGCGATAGCCGGCGATCGCCTCCGGCGCGAGGTGGAGACCCTCGCCCTCGATCTCCCTCGCCGCCTCGCGCGCTTCCGCCAAGCGCTCCTGGACCTGCACTTTGGACGGACGCCGGTGGAAGGGCAGCATCACGATTCCGATGAGAAAGGGCACGAGTTCGCCTATCCACCAGCCCAAGTGTGCAAAGGTGGCCGCTGTCGCCGCGCCGCTCTTTCCGGACAACAAGGTGACGAACACAATCTCGCGAATGCCCTCGCCGCCGATCGACGGTCCGAGCACGGTACCGTAGATCATCAACGGACTGGCGAAAAGGATATCGGTCAACCCGGTGTTCTCGGCGCGAATCGACATCATGGTTCCGAAGTACATAAAACACGTGGCCAGGTGAACGCCCAAGCCAAAAAGCACCGCCAGCATCAGATTGCGGCGGCTACCGCTGTACGCCGTTACTGCGGCCCCCAGCTTGTCGATCTTGGTCCGGATCGCTGCGGGCGTGGGGAAGACCGCGACCAGCACTTGGATGATGCGGGGATTCAGAAGGGTTACAAATGCGACCGTCACGAACGATGCCAGAATCAACAGAATGATGCCGAGTACGGCAACATTGATATTGAGCAGTGCGAATCCTAGCGGAAATGTGAGAAAAACCAGGAACGTAAGCGCGACGAACCCGATGAGTTTTTCGACCGCGATGACGGTCGTGCATTTGATCACCTCGCCGGTGTACCGGGACGAGTCGATCAGGCGCCATCCATCGAGCCCAATCGTCCCTGGCAAAAAAATCCCGATAGTTCGCCCAATGAACCAGCTACGAACCATGTAGATGAAAGGAAGGGAAATACCTTGTCCATGCAGCAACAATCGCCAGCGCATGATGCCGCAGAGCAGCCCCGAGAGCTTAATGACCGTCGCAAAGGTTAGCCAGAAGGCGATATTGTGCGCCCCTGCGTCGCGCAGTTCTTGAAGCATATCGGCCGGCTTGACGCCGCCAAAGGTATCGGGCGCGAAGCCAAAAGCCTGCGGGTAGAACAATAACGTCAATAGTCCTACCGAGACAATAAGCTTGATGAGAAACAAAACTACATGCTTGATCTTCATATTGGTTGTCACGGGATCCTGATGGTTAAGTCGTCACGCAGATCTCACACCTACAACGGATCCGCGCGAAGCCGAAGTCTAGCACGTGGGCACCTGCGGCGCAACTGGTGACGTGCTTGATGCGGCGCGACTTACGGTATCGTTGATGCACAGCGGTTGACACGCGTCCTTGTCCCCGGTTAGATTCTGCGTCGTTACACTCGCGTGGGAAGGGAAGTTGCAGTATGTCTGTGCAGATGTTGTTTGTCATCAGTTCGCCGCGATCCGGGAGCACGATGCTGGAGCGCATGCTCGAATCGCACTCCATGATCAAAGGCGGACCAGAACCGCACCTGCTCACCCCGCTGGCCCATCTTGGCGTGTGGGATAATGTGCAGAAGGCCCCCTACGACCACGTCCTCGCCGCGGAAGCGCAGAAGCTCTTCATCGACCAGCTCCCGAACAAGCAGCAGGACTACTGGGACGCCTGCCGCGCCTATTGCGATACTTTGTACGGCCGGTACTTGGAAGGGGGTAAGGAAACCATCTGCCTCGACAAGACTCCTGCCTACGGGTTAATCCTGCCCTTCATGATGAAGGTATTTCCGGACGCCAAGTTTGTGGTTCTTACACGGCATCCGCTGGCGACGTTCTCATCCTTTGCGAACTCGTTTTTCGACGGCGACTACCAGGTCGCCCAGAAGTACAATCCCATTCTCAACCGCTACGTCCCGGCGATTGCCGCGTTCTTGCGGCAGGACACCGTGCCCTATTTCCACGTGAAGTACGAGGACCTGGTGAAGGACCCGGAATTGTGGATGGAGAAGATCTACGGCTACATCGGCGTACCCTTTGAAAAGGACACGATCGATTACGGCAGCAAGGAGCCCGAAACGGCGAAAGGCCTGGGCGATCCGATCGGCGTCAAGCAGTACTCGCGGCCCACGACCGCGTCGGTGAAGAAGTGGGTGGAAGATCTCGCCGCCGATCCGGCGAAACTGGCGCTGATGCAGGAAGTAATCGCCCAGATCGATTCCGAAGATCTGGCGACCTGCGGGTATCCTGCGGACACGATTTGGAAGCCCCTCGAAGAGCTGGGGGACCGCCGCCCGGAGATGAAGAAAGCGCCCATGAGCCGCTACCGGCTCCAGCGTAAGCTCATCGTGAAACTCCGCGCCATGGCGCAGCGGGGTGGAGCCTTCCGCAAAGTCCTCCAGAAACTGCGTCTCACCTGCGATGTGCTCCTTAGAGAGTGACCGCGTATTTAAAATAGTGGTCTTACCCCTTGTAGGTGAAGTTATACTCGGCGTCGCGAAGCGAAGGTGCAACCGCATCCTTATCCGAAACCACGGTTGGCTCGAAGGGCCACTCGATCCCGATCTCCGGGTCCGCGTAGTGGAGCGCGCGCTCGGCTTCCGGTTTCCACGTTGACGTGCACTTGTACAAGACCAAGGTGTCCGGCTCCAGCGCGAGAAATCCGTGGGCAAACCCCACCGGCACCCACAAGGCCTCTCCGTGTTCGGCGCGCAGAGTGCGGCCAACCCATTTCCCAAAGGTCGGAGAACCCTTGCGAAGGTCTACGGCCGCATCAAAGATGGAACCCGAAACGGGCCGCACAAACTTGCCCATCCCGTAGGGATCAATCTGATAATGCATGCCGCGGATGGTCCCCTTCGCGGAGAAGCTGAGGTTGTCCTGTACGAAGGTCTCGTTAAACCCCGCCGCCTCGTAGTTCGGCTTCGAATGGACCTCCGTGAAGTATCCCCGGCTGTCGCGAAACAAGGGGGACACGACGAACTGAACGGCCTCGATCTCGGTCGGGGTAATCGTTACAGGCATGAACCACTCGTCTCCATCAAGGAACTGGGGCGGCGCCGGCGTTTTGCTCGTATTGCGCGAGCCGCAGGTCCGCGTCGGTCATCAATCGCGCCAGTTCTTCAAAAGTCACCTTGGGTTCCCACCCCAATTCCTTGTGCGCCTTGCTCGCGTCGCCGACCAGGACATCAACTTCGGTGGGCCGGAAATAGCGCGGATCGATCTCGACGTACTTCTTGTAGTCCATATCGAGGTGGGAAAAGACCACATCCAGGAACTCGCGCACCGTGTGGGTCTCGCCCGTCGCGATGACGAAATCGTCGGGCTTGTCATGCTGCAGCATGAGCCACATGGCCTCGACATAATCTTTCGCATACCCCCAGTCGCGCTTCGCATCCAGGTTGCCCAGGTAGATCTTGTCCTGAAGTCCCAACTTGATGCGAGCCGCCGCACGGGTAATCTTCCGCGTGACGAACGTTCCTCCGCGCCGGGGCGATTCGTGATTGAAGAGGATGCCGTTGCAGGCGAACATGTCGTAGGCTTCGCGGTAGTTCACGGTCACCCAGTAGGAGAATACCTTCGCCGCGCCGTAGGGGCTGCGGGGATAGAACGGCGTCTCCTCACTTTGCGGCACTTCGCGGGCCTTGCCGTACATCTCGCTGCTGGACGCCTGGTAAAACCGGGCCTTGGGTGCAACCTTTCGGATTGCTTCCAGCAATCGAATGGTGCCCACACCAGTAACGTCCGACGTGAATACGGGCGCGTCGAAGCTCACACGCACGTGGCTTTGCGCGCCCAGATGGTAAACTTCGTCCGGCTGAATCCCGCCGACGACGGAAACCAGTCCTGCATCATCCGCAAGATCGCCGAAATGGAGAAAGAGGCGGGTGCCGGATTGGTGCGGATCCTGATAAATATGATCGATGCGCGCCGTGTTAAACGAACTCGAACGGCGGATCAGGCCGTGGACTTCGTAGCCCTTCTCCAACAGCAACTCGGCGAGATACGATCCATCCTGTCCGGTGATTCCGGTGATCAGTGCTTTCTTCACGTGATGCCTTCCACTGGCCGGCGGGAAATACCTCGGCCGTTGAGCCCTAGTTGCAGCAGTGGGCAATTATGGCAGATTAAGGAAGCGGCATCAATGGTTTGCGACTGGCATGGAAACGGTCGATCTCGGCACAATGGCGGGAAGACCGGGTAGGAGGGCAGGGTAGATGAAGGCGGTTATCATCGCGGGCGGGAAGGGAACCCGCATTCGCTCCGTTACGGGCGATGCCCTGCCCAAGGCGCTACTTCCTGTCGCCGGGCTGCCGATCATCTTCCGGCAGTTTCACCTGCTCAAGCGCTACGGGTTCTCCGAAGTAGTGGTTACCGCGGGATACCTCGCCCCGGTGTTAAGCGACGCCTGCGCCCGCGAATCAAAACGCCTCGGACTCCGCGTTCAGGTCGTCGTGGAGAACCAGCCCATGGGTACGGGGGGAGGTTTACCCCTGGCCCGCCGGTATCTCGGCGACGATTCATTCCTCGTACTCTGTGGTGACATCGCTATCGACATGGAGCTGGAACGCCTGGCGAAGTGCCATCGCGATACGAGGGCCGATGCGACGGTCGTGGTTCACCCGAACGATCATCCTCAAACGTCCGACCTTGTCGTGGTGGATGACTCGGGTCGTATCCGCGAATTCCTCCCGAGAGGAACTCGAACCGGACTGGATCATCGAAACCTCGTGATCGGTTCCGTCTACGTGCTGTCGCCGCGCGTTTTTGATTTCATTCACCCGGACGCGAAACAGGACCTGAACAACGAGATCCTGCCGCGCATGGCCGCAGGCGGTGCGAACGTGATCGCGTACAACACGCCCGAGTATCTCCGCGACGTGGGAACGCCCGAACGTCTGGCCCTCGTCGAGGGCGACATCGCGACGGACCGCATGGAGCGATTGAACTGGTGCAACAAGCGGCCTGCCGTGTTCTTTGATCGGGATGGCGTCCTGATCGAAGACGCAGGTGAGCGCGGTGTGACTTCGCCCGATGAGGTCGTCCTGCTGCCGGGCGCAGCCGAAGCGGTGCGGGCCGTGAACGAGGCAGGGTGGTTGGCCGTGGTGATCAGCAATCAGCCGGGCGTTGCGAAGGGGTTTCTTTCCTCTGAACAACTGGATCGCATTACCGGCCGTCTGGAAATGGAGTTGGGCAAAGAAGGCGCTTGGCTGGACCGGGTCTACTATTGTCCGCACCACCCGGAGACAGGTTTCGACGGCGAACGCCCCGAACTCAAGATGCCCTGCGACTGCCGCAAACCCGCGCCGGGACTCCTACTGCGCGCCACCGAGGAGCTGCCGCTGGATTTGCACGCGTCCGTCTTCATCGGCGACACGGCGCGCGACGTCGGCGTGGCCCGGGCGGTGGGGATACCAGCGTTCGGCGTTCGTACAGGTCACGGTTGTCAGGACTGCAACGGCGACTTGCAGGCGGACTGCATGCATGACACGGTGCTCGAGGCGGTTCAACACGTTCTCGGGCAGCGCGGGTCGAGTTGCTGATACTGCCTGGATTCCTGCTATACTTGCGCCGAATGCCCGCCGACCGTATCCGGCCCGCTTCATTCACCGAAACCGAAGGAATTGCACCGCCATGTCGTACGCGCCCGAGATTCAGAGCTATTTGACCGGTCTTGTCGACGTTCTCCAGAAACTGGACGTCGCCCAACTCGATACCTTCCTGCAATTGCTCGACTCGGCCCGGGAAGAGAAGCGGCAGATCTTTATTTTCGGCAACGGCGGTTCCGGCGCGAATGCCTCCCACATCACGGGTGATCTCGTTAAAGGCGCGAGCTACGGGAAGGAGAAGCGCTTCAAGGTACTCTGCCTTAACGACAACGACGCGGGAGTACTGGCCTACGCCAACGACGTGAGCTACGATGAGGTATTCGTCGAACAGTTGAAGAATTTCCTGAACCCCGGAGACGTGGTCGTCGGCATTTCGGGAAGTGGCAATTCGATCAATATTCTCAAGGCCATCGACTACGCAAACGCGCAAGGCGCGATTACGGTCGGATTCTGCGGCTACCCTGGCGGCAAGCTCGAAACGCAGGCCAAGCACGTTGTCCACGCCAACATCCACGACATGCAGTTCGCCGAGGACGTTCATCTCATCGTAGGCCACATCGCCATGAAGATCCTCAGCGGCGGCGTCTGTCACTGAGCACGCCGCGCGCAATTTGCATGGTCAAACGCCGTGTCGTAAACTCCTGCCGTGAATGGCAGCGCCCGCTCTGAAGGCGCTCCTTTATCCGATCGAACAGCGGATGGGCACGTCCTGATGGCAACGACAACAACGATACCCTTTAATCGCCCCAGTATGATGGGTGAAGAATTGGCCTTCATCACGGAAGCCGTCAATTCAGGAAAGATCTCGGGCGACGACCCCTTCACCGGCCGCTGTCAGGAACTGCTGGAGCAGGAATTGGGAGTCGGCAAAGTGCTGCTGACGCCATCCTGCACGCACGCATTGGAAATGGCCGCCATCCTGCTAAACATCAATCCCGGCGATGAAGTCATTCTGCCCACCTATACCTTCGTGTCGACGGCAAATGCCTTCGTGCTTCGCGGCGCGAAACCCGTGTTCATCGACAGCCGCCCTGATACGCTTAACCTGGATGAGACGAAGCTGGAGTCCAGAATCACATCGAAGACGAAGGCCATCGTCCCGGTTCATTACGCGGGTGTCGGATGCGAAATGGATGCAATCCTCGCGATCGCGGCGAAACATGGCGTGCCCGTAGTCGAGGACAACGCCCACGGCCTTTTCGGCAAGTACCGCGGGAAGTATCTCGGTACGCTCGGCGCTTTTGGCACGCAGAGCTTCCACGAGACCAAGAACTTCACCTGCGGCGAGGGTGGCGCCCTGCTGATCAACGATGCGGCAATGTGCGATCGCGCTGAGATCATTCGCGAAAAAGGCACAAATCGGAGCATGTTTTACCGCGGGCAGATTGACAAGTATTCCTGGGTCGACCTGGGATCGAGCTATTTGCCTTCCGGAATCGCATCGGCCTTCCTGTACGGACAGCTCATCTGCTGGAAGGACATCCAGGCCAGCCGAAGGAGAGTATGGGAAACCTATCGCGCGCGTCTGGCAGACTGGGCCGGAGAACATGGCGTAGGGATGCCAACGATTCCGGATGAGTGCGAGCAGGCGTATCACATGTTCTACATGATCATGCCTTCCCTCGACGCGCGCCAGGCGCTCATCGCGCATCTTCGGCAGGAAGGCGTTCAGGCCGTATTCCATTATGTTCCGCTCCACCGATCGAAAATGGGCCGGCAGTTCGGGGGCAAAGAGGGGGATTGCCCCGTCGCGGAGGATCTTTGCGACCGGCTGATTCGGTTGCCCTTCTACAATACCTTGACCAAATCAGACCAATTGCAGGTCATCGACGCCATCAAGAGTTTTCGATGGACGTGACGATCCACGCGTGCCGGGATGGAGCGGACAGTCTATGACGGGTAGCACTGAGATCCTGCGCAGTAAAGCGCCGCTCCGAATCAGCTTTGGCGGCGGCGCTACGGACGTGGAGCCCTACCGATCCCTCTACGGCGGATGCACACTCAGCACCACCATCGATAAGTACGCCTACGTGAGTTGCCGTCCGCGCAGGGATAAGGTTATCGAGGTCCAGTCCCTGGATTACAACATCGTCGCCAAATACGACACGGCGCAGCCCTTCGTGATGGACGGCGAACTCGATCTCGCGAAGGCCGTGATCGCGGAACTGAAGCAGAAGCGCGCCTCCCGCGGGTTCGACCTCTTCATGCACAGCGATGCGCCACCAGGGAGCGGGCTTGGATCATCGTCGACGATGGTGGTCGCGTTGGTCAGTCTGTTCAAGGAGTACTATCGCCGTCCGCTCACGTCGTATGAAGTCGCGGCGTTGGCGTACCACATCGAACGCGACGTGCTCGCGTTGAAGGGCGGCATGCAGGATCAGTACAGCGCGACGTTCGGCGGGTTCAACTTCATTGAATACGCCGGCGACAAGGTCATCGTCAATCCGTTGCGCCTCGATGCCGCGACGCTCCACGAACTGCATTACTCCCTGATCCTCTGTTACACGGGGCGGACCCGCCAGTCCGCGGGCATCATCGACCATCAGATGCAGAACGTCGAAGAAGGCGACCGTAAGGCGGTACACGCGACCCATGCCCTGAAGGACCTCTGCGTCGAGATGAAGAATGCGCTGCTCCAAGGCGAGCTTCTATCGTTCGGAAAGCTACTCCACGAATCGTGGCTCCAAAAAAAGAAGATTGCGAACCGGATCAGCAACGCGCGCATCGACAGCCTCTACTCGGAATCGCGCAAACTCGGTGCCGTTGGCGGAAAAATTGTCGGCGCTGGCGGCGGCGGGTATCTGCTGCTGTTCGCGCCTTTCGATCGCCGCCACGTCATCAAGAAACGGCTCGTCGAACTAAAAGCCCAACCTGTCGACTTTAATTTCGACTTCGACGGTGTTCTTACCTGGCGCGCACGAGTGTAAATGGTCCAGTAATTTCCGCCGTGATACTTCAAGCATAAGAACATCCCCCTTAATCCCCCTTCGAAGGGGGAAGCGTGCGATTCGATACTTTGGATGCGAACTCGATCAAAAGTGCTCAAGCGCGCCCCCTGCGCTTTTCTTCGCACTGGCGCAACGCAAAGCGTTGCGAAGAATTCCCCCTTTGAAGGGGGGCAAAGGGGGTGTTCTTTGGTGCGGCGGTTACATGTGCAGTTCCACGATGTCGCCATCGTGAAGGACATGATCCCGGCCGACTGGCTGTCCGTCATGTACGCCTTTGCCCCATACCCGCGCGGTTTTCAGGTGTTCGAGAAAATCTTTGTGCACGCAGGCCGCAAATTCCTCGACAGAGTCGCCCTGGCGCAGCACGAACGGCGTCGACCGGTCCACATCGTGGTGCGGCTGTTTGGAATAGACCCGGATCAATCCGAGTCGCTCGAACACTGCTTCCTTGAACCGCTCCAGATTCCGGCCGGTTTCGAGGGAGATCGCCAGCAGGGGCAGACGATCTTCTTCCAATTCGCATAACACGGCGAACTCTTCGTCCCAGAGTTCATCGTCCGTCTTGTTGACCAATACGAGGCACGGCACGTGAAAGTCGCCTCTTTGTTCCATTCGGCCATCCGCTTCCTGCGTAGCAACGATGCGGTGCTCCTTGAGGATGTCGATTGCATCGTCAAGTTGCAGCATGGATCGCGATTGGATGTCGACCATGATGAGAAGCAGATCGGCCGTACGAATCAGATTGAACAATTCAGGTTCCACGTGTTCCCGGCTCAACGGAGGCGTGTCGACCAACTGCAACTGAATATCGCGGACCGGCATCATCCCGGGTGTCGGCGCCCAGGTGGTAAATGGCGCCTCGGACACTGCGGGTGTCGCGTGGGTGACTTTGGCCAGTAGGGCAGATTTACCCACGTTGGGCGCGCCTACGATGACAACGCGCGCGGGGCCTTCCTTTTCGATGTGGAAGGCCGACTCCTGCCGGTTGGTTTTTTTGCTGCTCTCGGCGGCGTTCTTGAGCTTGGAGAGTTTTTGCCGGATACTCGCCCGGAGTTTATCGGTGCCTTTGTGTTTGGGTACGGTGGCGAGCAATTCCTCCGTCAGGGCAACCTTTTCCTCTGGCGTGGCCGCCGCTTTCAGGCGGGCTTCCACTTCGTAATACTCTGGCGGAAGGTTAGTCGGCATCGCTACAACCGCGTTCGCAGTTCCCCGCGTCACAACCTGAATCCAGCATACGACGACCGGTGAAACCTGTCAACCGGCGGGTTGCATTTCGTCGAACCGATCTCCTACGCTCGCACCTCATCGGTTTGGGGTTGGTTGTGAGGGAATTCCATGCTTAGACGATGTCACGATATTGTGCTTATCACGATGCTTTCCACATTTGCCGCGCACGCGGGCTGGTGGGGGAAACCCGAACACAAGGAATGGCGTTGGTACCTCGGCGATCAACAGAGCACCCAATACTCCAAACTCGACCAGATTAACACCGGAAACGTCGCGGAACTCGAGCAAGTCTGGACTTACCATAGCGGCGGCGAAGCCCAGATTCAGACCAATCCCCTCGTCGTCGATGGCCTTCTCTACGGTGTTTCCGCCGACCGTAGGGTCTTCGCTCTCGAAGCGGATACGGGACGCGAGGTTTGGGTCTACGAACCCGAACACGCGGAAGGCAGCGGCGCGGTCGTGCGCGGGCTGCTCTATTGGGAAGACCGGGGCGACCAATGCATCTATGCGACAATCGAGCATCACCTCTACGCTCTGAACGCACGCACGGGAAAGCGCATCGCCGATTTCGGCAATGGTGGCGCCGTCGATATCAAGTTAGCGTACGACCGCGATGTATCGAAGCTGCACATCGGATCGACGTCCCCGGGTGTGATTCATGACGACATCCTCGTCATGTCCGTGCGCCTGTCGGAAAGTCATCCCGCCGCACCGGGCGACATTATCGCCTTTAACGTGCGAACGGGCGAGCGCGAATGGATCTTCCATACCATTCCCCATCCCGGCGAGTTCGGTTATGACACCTGGCCGGAGGGCGCCTGGGAAACGGCGGGCGGCGCGAACTGTTGGGCGGGGATGAGCCTCGATGCGAAACGCGGCATCGTCTATATCCCAACCGGATCGGCGGCCTTCGATTTCTACGGCGCCGATCGCAAGGGCATGAATCTCTTTGCGAACACGCTACTCGCCCTCGACGTCGAAACCGGCGAGCGCATCTGGCACTTTCAAGCCTTCCATCACGATCTATGGGACCGCGATCTTCCTGCGCCACCAAACCTCGTGACGGTACGGCATAACGGGCGCAAACGCGATGCCGTTGCGCAGATCACGAAGTCGGCGCACGTTTTTCTCTTCGACCGGGAAACGGGCGAACCCTTGTTCCCGATTGAGGAGGTCCCCGTACCGGCCAGCGACGTGCCCGGCGAGGAAGCGTGGCCGACGCAGCCGGTTCCTCTGAAACCGCCGCCCTTCCAGGCGCAGGTCTTCACGGAGGACATGGTCACCACGCGCACACCGGAGGCCCACACCTACGCGCTCGACCGCCTCCGCCGCGCGCGTACCGGCGAGCCCTTCATTCCGCCGAGCCTGCAAGGGTCGGTCGTCTTTCCCGGTTTCGACGGCGGGGGAGAGTGGGGAGGCGCGGCCGTCGATCCGGAGTCGGGCATTCTCTACGTGAACGCCAGCGTGATGCCCTGGATCACGACTTTGTATGAAGTGACCGATAGCGTCGCTGCCGGTCCCAATGGTGCTGCCGCGCGGGTCTATGCGCAGAACTGCATCTATTGCCACGGCCCGGATCTTAAAGGTGATCCCTTGAACGAGTTTCCACCCCTGCGCGATCTCAAGACCAAATACACCACCGACGAAATGGCGACCATCGTCCGGCAGGGCCGCGAACGCATGCCGTCCTTCGGGCACCTCACCGACGACGAGGTGAAGGCGGTGACCCAATTCCTTTTCGATCTCGATGCGCGTCAGTTGGACGCCGGCCAGCCCATCGTGCAATCCGACCCCGCCGCACCCGAAGGCGAACGCTGGTTCACTCACACGGGCTACCACCGCTTTGTCGATCCGGACGGCTATCCCGCCATCCAACCGCCCTGGGGTACGCTGACGGCCATCGACCTGAACGAAGGCGAGATCCTTTGGCAGGTCCCATTGGGCACCTTCCCCGAACTCGCCGAACAGGGACTCGCCAACACTGGAACCGAGAACTACGGCGGTCCCATCGTCACGGCCGGGGGCGTCGTCATCATCGCCGCGACGAAGGACAACTGCATCCGCGCCTTCAACAAAGATACCGGCGAAGAACTCTGGAGAGCCCCGTTGCCTCGCGCCGGATACGCTACTCCCTGCACCTACGAAATCGACGGCCGCCAATACATCGCCATCGCCGCCGCCGGCGGGAAGATCGGCAGCGAAGCCGGCGACGCCTACGTCGCTTTCGCGTTGCCGGAACGGTGAAGAAGCATAAGCGTCCACCGATTTCACCGATACACACCGATTTGCGATATGACAAATCCTTCAGCACCGCATATCGTGGAGATTGTCCGCAGTTGACGTATCGATTGCATTCCAGAACGGGCGAATGTTCACGTTCTCGGATTTCCAGAATCTTCAATCGGTGAAGTTCTGTGAAATCGGTGGACACCTCTCATGCGTTCGTCTCCAGCGTTCGCTGTTGTCTCGTATTTTTCCGATTCTTCCTTCCAGTCTCCAGCCTTCTCCCAATCCCCAATCCGCACTCCGAAATCCGCAATCGTCCTTGATTGCCCCGGCGGCATCCGGCATATTCACAGGGACCGCAGGATAGGGGAGGAGACGCCGCATGGAGTTGGGTTACGAAGCGATTGGCTGGTACTTCGTGTTCCTGCTCGCCATTACGATTCACGAAGCCGCGCACGCGTACGTCGCGTATCTCGGCGGCGACTCGACAGCATACGATAACGGGCAGGTCACGCTGAACCCCATTCCCCACATTAAACACGAGCCCGTCGGAACGGTCGTCGTTCCCATCATCGCGTTGTTCGTCATGGGATGGCCGCTCGGCTTTGCCAGCGCTCCCTACGATCCCAATTGGGCAGGCAGGCATCCATACCGCGCCGGTCTCATGGCCCTCGCCGGTCCGCTGTCCAATCTGCTCCTCACGATGCTTGCCACGGTGCTCATCTGGATAGGTCTTTTCTCTGGCGTATTCGAATCACCCGAATCGATTCGCGGTCTGGACCACGTCGTGACTGCCACAAGCGACGGCTTCTGGGCCAGCCTCGCCAACGTGCTCAGCATCGTGTTTTCGCTGAATCTCCTGCTCTTCGTATTCAACCTGTTCCCGTTTCCGCCGTTGGACGGCAGCGGCGTGATTTCGCTGCTGCTACCGGAGAAGACGGCGGTCAAGGTTCAGGAGTTCCTCCACAATCCCATGTTCTCCCTCATCGGACTCCTCATCGCCTGGAAGTCGTTCTGGTATGTCTTCGACCCCATCTTCGTGTTCGCCTTGAACATCCTGCATCCGTTCTCCGGATACGGTTAGAGAGGCCGGAGGAACACGATTGTCGATTGCGGTTTGCGGATTGATAGACGGCCAAACTTACTGTCGCGGAATTGTATGGAGTGCGGCCCCTTGGGGCTGCTTTGGTTCATACAGATTCGTTGGCCCTAAGAAGCTGGAGCGACTTCAAATCCTTCCGAAACTGTACATTTGCCTGCCGTTGCGCCGCAGGCAAGCCCGCTCAATAAAAGCAGCCCCAAGGGGCCGCACTCCATAAGTGGGAGGTCCGTTTGGGTCCGCGATTCTTGTTGACGCCAACAGCGCATCGGCCTACCATGAAAGCGGCAAGACCGCCAACGGGGGAGACGTACAATGAACCCGGTAAGCTCGATAACAAACTCCGAAAATGTAGCGCAGGCGTCCCGCCTGCTTCTTCGCAAAACGCAGCGACCGGCACCAAAGAGCAGGCGAGACGCCTGCGCTACATTTGCCGTTCTACGGTCACGCGTATGCCTGAACGTGCTCTTGATCACCGCAACCCTTGGCGCCGCGGCGTTGCTCGCCGGTTGCCCGCCGGTCGAGGAACCGCACATCATTCTCGGCACGTGGGACTACATCGAGGATGCGCTCGATGGTTACGTGCGCTGGGAGATCAAGCCCAACGGCACGATTGAACAGACCGACCTCGGTCACGGTATCCTCGCCGGGAACCTCACCTGGGTATTGACCGGACCTAACGACATCCGCATCAGCCAGGACAATGGCGTCAACCAGTGGCTCCTCGAAGGCACCATCTACTCCGAGGACTACATGGCCGGCACCTGGATGCAAGTCGCTGGCGCCGACACCGGCACGCACGGAACCTGGACCGCGAATCGGTTTCCATAGAGACACAGATCCATCCGCGGACAACTTGCCATGAAGAAATGGGGAGGGGGTCCATGATTATGCTGTTCCGAGTATTTTGTCCTCTGGCCTTTGTGATCCTGGCAGGGGAGGATACCGCCCCTCCAGTCGATGAAGCCCTCTCGGCGCATTGTCTGACCAAAGACAAGAAGGTCATTCCCCTCTATTCGAAGTGCGGCCAGTTCTGGACAACGAACGTCAAGATTCCGGACATCGTTCTGACAAACCGGGGCTCGAGTCCGGTGACGCTGGCCGAAGTGGAGGTCGTGGGGATGGCCGAGGGCCGGCAAGTGGCGACGAACTCCCTCGCCGATGGTCTCGATGAAGTCGTCGGGCAGACGAACGCACAGTTTGCCCGGCGCCTCGGAAACGACACACTAGACGACGTGGCGGATCCCCACTTGGCAACCGGCTTCGGCACAATGGTATTTGACGGCACGAAGCTCAGCAAAGACATCACCATTGACGCAGGCGAAAGCGCCGTTGTCCTGCTTTCTCGCTGTCTGTTCTTCACCTATATGGGCTTCGCCAAAGTGGATGACCTTCGAATCGCGCTCACCGTCCAAGATGGTGCGGACCGAAAGACCGTGACCTGTCCGGTCAATTTCACGCCGTACGAGACGAAGGGCGACTACATCTTTCCGTTGAAAGGAGACCTGTGTGTTTCCAATCTCCCGATGAACCTGACGCAACACCGCATGGCGCTTTCCCAGGAATTTGCCTTCGATGTTATGGAGGCAGGTCCTATCGTGGATGGACATGGTCCTTTTCTTCGCAGCGAGGATGCGCAGAATCTAACCGACTATCCGATCTTCCATCGTGAGGTTCTGGCAGCCGGAGACGGTACTGTGGTGGACGTCGGCGCGGCTTTCCCGGAATCACTCATGAGCAACCCGGCGGAATTCTCCGAAGAAAGGTTCCGGGACTTGGGCAGGGATCTTATCGAGAAGATCGGGTATTTGAACTACCTCTCTGGCAACTACATCGTTATCGATCACGAAAATGGCGAGTTCAGTTTTTACAGTCACCTGAGCGAAAACAGCATCCGCGTGCAGCCGGGCGATCGCGTGGCGCAGGGGGACGTCATCGCGGCCGTAGGCAATACCGGCCATTCCAGCGAGCCCCACCTGCATTTTCAACTGATGGATTCCAGCGACTTCCTCACCGCAAACGGCCTCCCCGTCATGTTCACCGACGTGCCCCCGTCCGCGATCAACCAGAACTGCACCGCGTCCAACGCGCTCACCGGAACCGATTACGTCATCCTGCGGATCTCCGACGGCCGTACCGGGGCTACAGACTCCATTGATACTCTCAGATGAAGTAGTTTAACCGTGTGGCATGATGCTGGAAGGCGTGACCCTCACTCGTGATCTTGCTCCGTGCCCTCGTGGTGAGAATTTCCTTAATCCGGAACTGCACTCCGGTCTCCGGTCTCCAGCTTCACGCCTTCTCCAGCTCCGGGTCGTCCAAATCCGTCTGGACCCAGCGGTCGGAGAGATGGATGTCCGTCGTGGTGAGGCGGCCGGGGCCGAGGTTGTGGAACTTGTGCGGGACGTTCGCGGGGCCGAGCAGGATGTCGCCGGCCTTCGCCTCGATCTTCCGGTCCCCGACGGTGAACAGCGCGTTGCCCTCGCGCACGACGAAGATTTCGTCGTAGGTGTGCACGTGCCACCGCGGCCCCACGCCGACGTCGTCCGTGGAATAGAAGAGGACCGTCACTTTCGACCCGAGGTCTTTTCCTTCGAAATAGCCGAACCCGCCCTCCGGCCGCGCCGCGACCTCCGGCCGGTGGATCAGGGCGGGTTTGCGGTCTTCTGTGTTCTGGTTCAAGGTCTCCTGCTCCTTCATGGTTGCAGTCGGTCAAGAGGTGTTTGTCCACCGATTACACAGATTTTCACCGATGAAGAGTTCCGCCGGATACGAATCAAGTACCTGCTGGTGGTAGCCTCCACGGTGGAGCAACCCTGTCAGATCGGCCTCCTAAGAATCTGTGCGAATCGGTGTAATCTGTGGACGAGGTATTGATATTGCCACAAAAGAGCGCAAAGAACACGATGGAAGAAGGCTGGAGACCGGAGGCTGGAGACCGGAGGCTGGAGACCGGAGGCTGGAGACCGGAGGCTGGAGACCG
>BTVY01000003.1:204119-222906 GCA_045863335.1 Candidatus Hydrogenedentota bacterium
GAGGCTGGAGAATCCCACACCGATCTGCACGGACCTCCACGGACGGACACGGACCGGGACCGCCGCGTAATCCGTCATCCTCGCGGACGCGGGGATCCATCTTCTCCTGCTTCGCGCCATGAGCTGTCCTCGTTCCGATCCACACGTCATGCAAGCGCGCGGGCTGGGAAGGTTACGGATTGTCATGCCTGTCGATCGCGGCTCGCACTGACTCAGGGGCATCTTTGAAGTAGTGCGGGTGCGTTTTGCGGAGGTCATCCAGCTCCCTGGCGTCAAGGAGTGCGACCTCGTAATCAGCGCCCTCATACTGCAACGCCAATTCGAGCGCCGCTCTGGATTTCTCGGCTTTGCGACGTTGCGCATCTTCGAATTCTTGGATGCGGATGACGGTGCCGTGATGCGTGTCGTATTGGATAAGAAAGAGCATGTTATTGACCTCAGGCTGCCACCGTTTTCAAGAATATTACCTGCAAAGAGCGCAAAGAACACAGCGCGGCATAGCCGAAACTAAACGAGGAGTAACGTGTCCGCAGATGACGCAGATTGTCGCTGATGAACACAAGCGTAAGGTCCACAGATTTCACAGATTGTCACAGATGAAGATCAAGAAGGCTGGAGACCGGAGGCGGGAGGCTGGAGGATTTCACACCTGCACGGACGGGCACGGCCCGCAAGGGCCGCCCAATCCGTCATCCTCTGTCACCCTCGCGAACGCGGGGGGAACGCGGGGATCCATCTTTCTCTCCAGTCTTCGGACTCCGGTCTCCAGTCTTTCTTCCAATCCGCAATCCGAAATCCGCAGTCCGCAATTCTTCCTCCTCCAGCCTCCGGTCTCCAGGCTCCAGCCTTTTACCCTCTGCGTTCCTTCGCAGCTAATTGTCTGCCCTTCGAAGGTTGCGGAACCGGCGCTCGATCTCGCCGTGCAACTTCGCCTGAATTTCCTCGAGGCTGCAGAAGTACCGCATATTCGTCCGCCGCAGGGTCTCTTCGCTCGCCGACTGCAGGAGGACCACCTCATGGTCGATCCCCCGCTGCATGACGGACTTTTCCAACGCGAATTGCGCGTCCGCAGCCCGTGACCACTCGGCATCGGGGAATCGGCGCATGCTGACCACCTCACCCTTGCGGCGATTGTATTCGATCAGGAAGAACATGATCTGAACCCAAATGCACGATCGCCGACCGCGACAACATGCACGAAGTGTTTTCTCAATATGCCACTACGGATACAGCCTTCACACCTGTCACCGGTTAGCCGGTGCTCCACTTGCCATCCTTATCGAAATGTGGACTAGCCTCGATACCGCAGGCATTCCACACGCTGTCGAAAACCGGTCGAAGCAGTGTCGGAATATCTTCCTCGTAGTCCCAGCATGTTACGTCAGGTAAACGCAAGTAATCACGGTCTATGACGGTTGTATTATAGAAATGCGCAGGTTTCGTCGCCATGTGCGCCCCTTTCGCACCGACTATCGCGAAAAATAGATGAATTGGCGGAGCAATCGATAGCGCGCGAAGACCTTTGAAATAGCGCGAAATGGCCTCCACCTGAATGCGTTCAAAAAAGACACTGGGAATGAATCGCCTGCCGTCGCGATTCTGAACGATTCCCGCAAGCACGCTTTCGATTCGCCCAGAGCGAAAGAATTGGCAGTAGGCCTGCAGGTCGTCTTGAACCGAATGAGATATACTTCCATCAACATTTATTCTTAGCCTTTGACCTCCAATCGCCATAGGTAAGAAATGCTGCTTCAACGCGAAAACTTCCTGTGCCGAGAATGCGTATTCGTCTCCCACGGTTTGCAGCGGTACAATATGAATTATTAGCCTTTCCGGAATCGAAAGCAGCGCAGGAGTGTCGTCACAGCATATGCGCTCGATACGTTCCGCCTGCCACTTGTGAATTCTCTCGGCCAACTCCAACTGCTCCATGAACGCTCCGCGTATATCGAAATAGGTCATTTGGTATTTTCCATTGCTGTGCCGTCCATAAAAACGAGATGCTTGCTGTAAGGTGATCATATGAGGAGCGAATGAGCTGCGGGGAATCCGCATCACGACAACCGGCCCTTTAGTCCCACCGGATATGCATCGTAACTCGACCCCGAGTATCGGCGGCTGGAGGTTGTAGTGCAGGATGCTCTCGAGTCTTGTCCTCTCCTTGTCCTCGTCGAAGCCCTCGATCCCCACTAATTCCTTAGGGGTGCCATCCTGTTCGCGCACGCCGAATAGGATATAGCCTCCAACAGTGTTGGCGAACGAAGACACGTCAGCTAGAAATTCCTTCTTGTCCCGGTCTCTATCTCCCGGGCAAAGCAGCTTGTACTCAAGTCGACGAGACTCTTTGTACCCATATTGCACGAGATCTTGGATCTCGCGAAGTGTTACGCTCTCAATTGCCTGGCTTAGCAATTTGTTTCTCCAACTTCTCCCAAGCGTTGCCTGCTGCATTTCGTTCGACAGAATGAGCAGACTTGATTGCTTTCCGCAAGAGTGCTCGCATACCGCAGTACATGCAAGGTGCATTGTATCTGTCTGTTAGCGCCTGCAAGGAACAACCGCAACTCGGCATTGGGCGACATGGAAGTTTACGAATTAGATCCGCCTTCTGGCGCAATTGATGGATTGAATCGCAGTCGTTGCCTTTGCATTGGCCTATGACCTCGGATACCTTCGTTGAGACAAAATCGCCTTGAGCGCCACCTCGGGCTTCCGAACGCGGATGTGTCGGCCGGCGTATTGTTTTTTTTATGGCGTTTTCAGTACTATACGAGCAGTTCTATGCTTTGTCAATTCGTTGGAAGGGACTATAAAGCGCTCGTCGGGCGATCCAGGGCACGACCGGGATGCACGCACAAAGTTCAATTATAGTTCCCTTGGGAGTGTGGGGAATGAAAGTACCGCAAGGCGGCACGCAAATGTGGTGTCCGGAATGCGAGTCAGTGCAAGTCTGCGCGGCAGTTTCGCTCTCACGGCTCGGCTACGAGTCAGGACAGCGGTGGTACAAGAGCGACCACCCCGACATCAACTGGTTTCGCCGGGGTCGCGTGTGTCAAAACTGTGGCTGTGAGTTCGTGACCGCTGAGTTGAACGAGAACTTCTTGGAGGAACTTGTCGAATTGCGTGTCGCGCTTACTGATGTCAAGTCAAATGCCGAGCAGTACATTCTGGATTCAGACAAAGCTTCGACGACACTCAAACAGCTTTCTCAGTCTTTGAAGATACTGAAATCGCTTAGGCTGTATAAAGATGCAAGGTAGCCAGTAGTTTCTGTCCTGGGCAACACACGCCAGGCAATGCCAGGAAAGGGATCAGACTTGAAGGAGCGATTCGAAACGTTGACGGCCCATCTGGCAGACAAGCGAGGAATCGTTCAATGCGGACCATTCTCATTCTCTTAGCTACAATCTGCTGCCCAGTAGTGTCATTGAGTGACTCTATTCGATTGGAAGATGGAACCCTCGATGATGTGTACATTTCCGAAAGTGGCACAATGTACATTATTTGTTTTCCAGAGGATGGTAGTACGAAGAGCATCTCCAAATCGGCAGTTAATCCCGACCAAGTCATGTTTTCAGATGACCAGAACGAACGTGAGCGCTTGAAGTCGCGGTGGCTGAAATCCAGAGAAGAGATTGTCGCCGAGAAAGAGCGTCAAGAAGAACTTGAACGACTGCGCCGGGAAAGGCTTGAGAGGCAGGCTATTGAGCGAGAATCTGCCGATATGCATAAGCGCGAGATCGAGAGGCTCAAGGAGCGTGAGAAAAAAGAGGCAGTGGAAGCTGAGAAACGTAGAGCGGAAGAAGAGCAGATTTTGGCGACGCAGGCTGAGCAACACGAAAAGGACAAACGGCTAGCCCGCTTGGCCGTTTTCGCGAATCAGCTACCGATCCAACAGGTACGGACCGATCAGCGGGCCTTTATCGGGAAGACTTTCTCGTTCTTAGCGGCCGTCGAGGTAAGTTCGTATTATAACTACGGCTGGGCGGATGCCCAGGCTTCTCACCATGCGTTTCAGTTAACGTGCCTCGGAAGAGACGCGAGAGACATCGGGACGGCATACGTCTATATGAAACGCTCTGAAAAGAGCGAAGCCTTGCGTCGAGTGGTTCTGAGTAGCTCCGATCCCAACGACACGGTTTTCATTTGTGGGCTTCACTTCCCGGCCAACAGGTTCGAAGATAGCATGGATTTACACGCTCAATTAGTCGATTACATCAGTTTGGAAGACTTCGAGCGACTCATCAACGAAGTCAAGGAGGATGGAAGTCTCGTTTACCTCGAAGGCGTTATAGATAGACTCCGAGAGTAACCTGGTAGTCGGAGCGTACGAAAGCTTCACTGCTTCATTCTGCAACAATGCGCCGTTCCATTCCCAATCAGAAGCCTGCCGTGAAGTCAGGAATTTGAGACCGCAGAATCGCTTTGCGTATGCATTCAAGTTGCTGCAAAAAGATGACTTGAGTCAGGGCTGTAAGAAACAGCCTTGATCGTCCTTGATTCTGTTGCCTTTGGCACACCCCTTGCATTTCCCTTTCCCGACGGGCGTGGACTGCCCGTGAAACTACGCAGAAATCCTGTCCGCCGCGCGGCCCCGTTTAGGCTGCGCTGGTGTGATTGGGAAGGAGGTTTGGTTGAAATGGGTAAGGTAATTGGAATTGACCTGGGCACGACGAATTCGTGTGTGGCGGTCATGGAAGGCGGGGAGCCGGAGGTGATTGCCAACACGGAGGGCAACCGGACGACGCCGTCGGTGGTGGCGTTCACGAAGGACGGGGAACGGTTGGTGGGGGCCGCGGCGAAGCGGCAGGCCATCACGAACCCGGCCAACACGGTGTTCTCCATCAAGCGGTTTATGGGCCGTCGCCACGGCGAGGTGTCGGCGGAAGAGAAGCTGGTGCCGTACAAGGTCACCGGCGCGAAGGACGGCGACTGCCAGATCGAAGTGCAGGGCAAGACGCACCGTCCGCCGGAGATTTCCGCGATGATCCTGCAGAAGATGAAGGAGACGGCGGAGTCGTATCTCGGCGAGAAGGTGACGCAGGCGGTCATCACGGTGCCCGCGTATTTCAACGATGCGCAACGCCAGGCGACGAAGGACGCGGGGAAGATCGCGGGGCTGGAAGTGCTCCGGATCATCAACGAGCCCACGGCGGCGGCGTTGGCCTACGGGTTGGACAAGAAGAAGAACGAGAAGATCGCGGTGTACGACCTTGGCGGCGGCACCTTCGACATCTCGATCCTGGCCATCGGCGATGACAGCTTCGAAGTGTTGAGCACCAACGGAGACACACACCTCGGCGGTGACGACTTCGACCAGCGGATCATCGATTGGCTGGCGGATACCTTCAAGAAAGAGCAGGGCATCGACCTGCGCAAGGATCCGATGGCGCTCCAGCGCTTGAAGGAAGCGGCCGAGAAGGCCAAGTGCGAACTGTCGAGCAGCATGCAGACCGACGTGAACCTGCCGTTCATCACGGCCGACGCGTCGGGTCCGAAGCACCTGAACGTGAACCTCACGCGGGCCAAGCTCGAACAGCTCTGCGAAGACCTGCTCCAGCGGACGAAGAATCCGTGCCTGCGCGCGCTGGAAGATGCGGGCGTGAAAGCGTCGGATGTTGACGAGGTCATTCTCGTCGGTGGTATGACGCGCATGCCGGCGGTCGGTGCCATCGTAAAAGACCTGTTCGGCAAAGAGCCGCACCGGGGCGTGAACCCGGACGAAGTCGTTGCCGTGGGCGCGGCGATTCAGGCGGGCGTGTTGTCCGGCGATGTGAAAGATGTGCTCCTGCTGGACGTGACGCCGTTGTCGCTGGGTATCGAGACCCTCGGCGGTGTGACGACGAAGCTCATCGAGCGGAACACGACGATCCCGGTGACGAAGCGGCAGGTCTTCTCGACGGCCGCGGACAACCAGACGGCGGTGACGGTTGTGGTACTCCAGGGTGAGCGTGAGATGGCGCGCGACAACCGCGTGCTGGGACGCTTCAACCTGGAAGGCATTCCGCCTGCGCCGCGGGGGCTGCCGCAGATCGAGGTCGCCTTCGACATCGACGCGAACGGCATCGTCCACGTGTCCGCGAAGGACCTCGGCACAGGCAAGGAACAGAAGATCCGCATCGAATCGTCGAGCGGCCTGTCGGAAGCCGACATCGACCGCATGGTGAAGGACGCGGAGTCCCACGCCGAGGAAGACAAGAAGCGGCGTAAGGAAATCGAGGTGCGCAATAACGCGGACGCGTTGCTCTACAGCACCGAGAAGACCTTGAACGAACACGGCGACAAGGTGAGCGCGGAGGACAAGGCGAACATCGAGTCGGCGTTGAACGAGCTGCGCGAAGCGCTGAAGGGCGACGATGTCAGCCGCATCGAATCGGCGACGGAGAAGGTGACGACGGCGTCGCACAAGCTGGCGGAGGCCATGTATCAGCAGGCCAACGCGCAGCAGGCGCAGCCAGGACCGGAGACGGTTCACGAGCCGCAGGGCGACGCGGGCGCGTATGACGCGGACTTCACCGTCGTGGATGACGAGAAGAAGAAGGACGACGGTCACGCGGCGTAGTTGAAGAATTGCGGACTGCGGATTTTGGATTGCGGATTGGAAGAGGGGTCGGAGGCTGGAGGAAGAGCTTCGGTCTCCGGTCTCGCGGAGAACGGACGCAGCGACCGCTCCGTGCGGACTGAAGATGGGTCCCCGCCTGCGCGGGGATGACGGTTCGGGCGGCAGTTGCGGTCCGTGACAGTCCGTGCAGGTCCGTGTGAATTACTCCGGCCTCCGGACTACAGACTCCAGACTACAGACTGAACATCGCGAAAGGTCTCAACCATGGCAACGGTACAACAGAACGATCTCTATGAAATCCTCGGCATTTCCAAGGACGCGCCGCAGGAGGAGATCCGCCGTGCCTATTTGAAGCTGGCGAAGCAGTATCATCCAGATAAGACGGGCGGTGATAAGGAAGCGGAAGACAAGTTGAAAGAGATCAACGCCGCGTACGACACGCTGAAGAGTCCAGAGAAGCGCAAGAAGTACGACGAGGAGCGCGAGGCCCGCTCCGCTTTTGGCGGTTTTGGTAGCGGCGGATTCTCCGGGAACTACCAGGACTTCTCCGGCGCGGGCGGATTCGGCGGGTTCGAAGACCTGTTTTCCACCATGTTCGGCCAGGGCGGTGCGCATGCGACGCGTCGTCCTGCCGTTCGGCCCGGCAACGACCTCGAGATGGCGGTGCAGGTCGACCTCCATGACGTAGCCAACGGCGCGAAGAAGACGTTGCGCTTCAAACGCTGGGATCGCTGCACGGAATGCAATGGAAGCGGCGCGGAACCCGGCACGCAACCGCAGACCTGTCCCGACTGCCACGGCTCCGGCATGGTGACGCACACCAAAGGCGCGTTCAGCATGTCGCGGACCTGTCCGAAGTGTCAGGGGCAAGGCACGTTCATCGGCGTGCCATGCAAAACATGCGCAGGACGTGGCCGTCAAAAGACGGACCGCACGGTGCAAGTGACGATTCCGCAAGGCGTCGAGACGGGCACGCGGTTACGCGTTCCACGTGAAGGCGAAGCGGGCGATCCCGGCGCGCCGAACGGCGACCTGTACGTCCACATCGACGTGCGCAAACATGAACTGTTCGAGCGTGATGGCGCGGACCTGATTTGCGAAGTCCCGATTTCGTTTCCGCAGGCGACGCTCGGTGCGACGGTGCTAGTGCCGACGCTCACCGGCAAGGCCAACCTTACCGTGCCCGAAGGCACCCAGTCGGGGGCGATGCTGCGGATGAAGGGGCTTGGATTGCCGCGACTTGGCGGCGGCGGCAAGGGCGATCAGTACATCCGCATCAATGTGGAAGTGCCTAAACGCCTGAACGGCGAGCAGCGCGAGATCATCGAGAAACTCTACGGCATCGACAATCCCGAAGGCTACCCACAACGCCGGAAGTTCGAAGAACTCGTCAGCCGCTACGCGTCGACCATTCTATGGGCGGCCGGTCTTGGGGCGCTGGCTACGTGGTTGGCATAGGGATTCAGCCAGAATGGAGGGCGGGTTTTCTAACCCGCCGATACCTGGCACTTGAATTGGGGCGGTCGCTCCGCGAATCGGAAAGCCCGCGGTGAGCAATCCTGCTATTACGCAGATGCTTTCCCAAACGGATCTGCTTGTGGGGCGGGTTGGAAAACCCGCCCTCCTAACTCGTCAGTTCGCGTTCTTCACGGTAACGGTCATGCTGGCCGAAGCGGTGTGGTCTCGGAAGTCCGTCGCGTAGACCGTGATCGCATATTCACCGTCCGGATAGTCGCTGGTTCTCCAACACAACTTCGAATGGTCTTCCTCTAACTCGCGCGCAGGTTCATCTGCAGGCGCATTGGTAATGATGTAATAGGAAAGGCTTTTGTTTCCCCGAGTCGTGTCCGGTCCAAACAACCGCGGATGCTTGTATGCGATCTTCGTGAGTTCCGTATTGTAATCGCGGTGCGTTGGGGAGTTCTTGATGACGAGTCCTGTGAAGTCGAAACTCGCGCACAAATCCTCTTTTCCGCTTTCTACGGAGCGGATCCCGTACTCAACCTTGGCCACGCCGAGCCGGTCCCCGTACCCATTATCCCGCGCATGAGCGTATAGACCCTGCTCGCGCATGGCAACGACGATATCCACGTCTCCGTTCACGGCAATAATGCCGGACGCATCCGGCGCGAACACGTCGTCGCTTTCATTCCGAAAGAAATAGTACGGGGTTTGAATCACCGGCGGTTCGTCGTCGGGATACGTAAAATGGCCATTGGGCATTAGCGTATACTGCCACTCGCCCCAATACGGATCTTGCGAGTACAATTTGTCGAGATGGATATGGGGTAGTCCATCGAACTCCACCTTTCCGATGAACGTTCCGCGCGGCACGTACTGCCCGACGTCCACCTGGATATCGCCGAGGTGCACATAGTACCACCCGAACGCGGGTTCTGGGCCCTTCGTAGCAACGACTGCGACCGCGCCATGCGCGATGGACTTAACCCATCCGTCTTCCATAGCGTAGATCGGCGTTCCATTGTCCAACACGAAATCCAGGCCGGTATGGAAGTACGCCATCCGCTCGTCGCCCTGATACAACGGAAAGTCGTTGATGATCCAGACGCTTTCAGCCAATTGCTGCCGTTCCGCCTCGCTCAGGCCGGGTGCTTCGTGCGGCCACGGCAGAGGATACCGTTCCGGTTCCGGCGGCGGGTCAAGTTCCGGCGATGGCGGGAGACTTGGCATAGACCGCGCGTACACGGGCTGCGCATCGGGATAAACTCTGCCAGGATGCTGAAGAACATCCGGCGGGTACTTGGCAGTCTCCGCGATTTGCTCGTTCGATGACTGGCCAGTTCCCACCGCCATCGGCGAAGTGACCTTGAGAAGCATTCCCTGATTAGCGCCCTGTTCGATCCAGGATTCGACGAGTTCAGTCACATCAATCCGCAGAATACCGTCACGCGGTCTCACGTCGGCGGTTGCTTTTGGGGTCGGTTCGAAGGCGGGTTGGTTGTCCCATTTCGCGGTACTCTCGTCCCAGCGTTCCAAAACACGATAGACACCCAGCTCGAAAGAGTCTTTCGGAGGAATTGCGGAGAGCCGGGCGTCCAAAACCAGTTCCGCTTTCTGAAGGGCCTGACCAACTCTGGGTTTTACGGAGCCGAATCGAAGCAGCACGCGGTCGAAATCGCGGAGACTGATGGAAAGATCCGGATGGACGCGCCAGTTGCGATCGGGGATGTGCGCCAGCACCATCACGTCGGCCAAGACGGGTACGTTAATTTCGTAGCGATCGAATTGAAGCTCCAGTCTTGGCGGTTGTCCGGTGGTATTCTCCCTGCTCGTGAAGTATATCCAATCGCCGGGATGATTCTGGCCACGAGCCGGTTCAGACGCAACAACGGCAGGAGTCTTGGGGGGATCGGATACACGAATTGCCTGCAGCGCGGGTTTGAGCTTGTCGTAGTCCAGTTCCAGCGCTCGCGCCACGGTTTGCGGATCGTACTGCGACGAGTCGAACAACGTGTCGAACGTCCACAGCACGTAGCTGAATCCATAGTGGCGCGCACGCGTGTCAAATGTCTGTAACTTCGCTGGATCGACTTTGTCGTTCTCGCCCCACGTCACTTTGGCGAGGTTCGCGCCCATCTTGTCTCCGAGGCGTTCGGCAAGCCTCGTCATCTCAAAGGTATCTGTTCCGACATCGACGTCTTCCTTGATGAGGAGGTAGGGATGCGCCACGTCGATGGTGTCTTTAATGTGATTCCAGTAATCGGGGTCATTGACCGATACCACGCCAACCCGCAGGTCCGGCTTGATAGATTTCCACGTCGCGCGCGCCTGGGTCAGAAACTGCGCAACATCGCCATGGGCGCCCGCTGGATGGTTCCGGCTTGCCGCCGCTTCAGGCGACTGATCGACGTTGCGCGGATTGTAGATTATGACTTCGTCGAAACCGGGACATTGCTCGATGATTTCTGAGCCCCACTGTATTCCCCACGCGCGTGCTTCTGGACTCGTGTATCGAATCTCGCTGCCATGGTCCCAGGCAGGACTGCCGTCGGCCTTCACCTGAATCGGAACCGTTGGCGTTCCGAGAAATCGCGGCCGGTACATAGCCAACACCTCGATGCCGCGTTTTCGCAACGCATCGACAAATGTATTGACCGCCGCGAAATCCGTCCGTTCCCAGTGATGTGTTATCCAGGCCCAGTCCACGACGATGGGCCGGAAATCCCCCGCGACAACGAACGCCTCCAACGCATCCACGGAGTACCGGTGGCCAATGTCCGAAGCGAGTATGGCGATGCCGCGGGTTGCTTGGCGGGGTGCGATTTCGGTGGGATTGGACACTCGCGGAGACGCTGCACCTGAAAACGCCTCAGCAACGATCGGCGGCGGCGCATCCGAATCCTGCAGGCTCACCAACGGAATTTGATCTGCTTGACGACCGCCAACCGCGTACCCAACAAGAAACGCGCACGCGAGTAGCAACCCCAAACATACGATACCCAGCATGATATATCGAGACACAGCGGCCCCCAGAATCGCGGTAAATGCTCGTCTTGCTGCGGGCATGTCACGAGCCAAAAGAGAGCTCGTCGAACCACACCTTGCCCCCACCGGTCAGCATCACTCCGTATGAAACTTCCTGCGTGTTGGCGGGGACCTCCATCATGATCGTGTAGGTGCGCGCCTCTTGAGTGCCCTTAATCGGACGATCCTGCATATTGTCGAAGCCCAATGGCACATCACCCGGCCCGTCGATCCGCAGCCACATCCCCACCCAATCGACCACATCTTCCGTCCGAATCGTCCCCGTCAACGTCACCCGCTTGCCGAGGTAGGCAGTCGCTGGGACGGCCTTCATCACGGTTGAAAACCCTTGTGGATTGGGGTTGGCCGACCGAATGAACATGGCGTCGGAATCATATCCGGGAACTGATTGCTGGGTTCCCGTCACGTAGCCGGTGAAATTGTCTCCCGCCTGCGCCCAGCCCGGCAGCAACTGTCCTACACTTTCGACGCCGAGAGCGGGTACTGGCGCCGCAACACCGGCATTGTCTGTCTCGCTGGTTGCGACAGACTCGCCCGCCCGGAAGGCCGAGTACACCAGCGGAAGCACCACGGCGATGAGTCCCAATACGACCAGTGCCCAAAGCCATGCGCGCCCATCCGAAGCAGTGCGGGCACAACTCAGGCGTCCAATTTCAGGAACTGATCGGGGGTTCTTTTGATTAGGATGCTGTCTCGCCCGCAACGCCGTCTGCGATGGACTCTGGTGCAGATGAGGCGTCTTCCCGTTTGCGCGATTTTTCGACTCGATGTCCATTGGAGCCGTCCTCCCCCGGGCGAAGGCTGTAGATCCCCCGCGCCAATTCGTCCCAATGACTGTTCATCATTGTACAACAATTGACGCCGTTCGGCGTTAGCGCGTAATACTTACGCGCGGGGCCGTTGGGGGATTCTTCGAGGCGCGCGCGGAGGAGTCCCGCTTTGCGCATGCGGGATAAGAGGGGATAGATGGAACCTTCGGCGATGCCCAGCCCGCGCATTTCGGTAAGCTTCCGCACCAAGTCATAGCCGTAGACCTCGCCTTGGGCGACCATGTTCAGCACGCAGAGTTCAAGCAATCCGCGGCGGATCTGGGTGGCCCAGTTGTCTACGTTGAAATCGTCTTGTTGCGGCATGGACTACTCCCGAGGACTCTTCATCTATCTATAGGTTACCATAAGCTAGCATTTGTTGCAAGGTAGTTGTTGCTTTTTCCGGAGAATAACGATGACGTAATCGCAAATTATTATTAATAAGATACTTAGGCGCAGTAAACGAGACTGGCGGCATCTCAATAAGGTAGAAGTCGGTGTGTCTCAAGTAGACCAGAACAAGCGGGGGCAAAGCAGCCCCAAGGGGCCGCAGTCCATAGAGCGCACTTGTCTCGTTAGGGCTCTTCCGATACCGTACGGAATCGAACGGGAGAGGTAAACAATGCCTTCGATTCGATTCGTGATGCTGGCGACGCTGTGTGTGACGACCCTCCACGCCGCTGAGCGATTGCCATTGCCGCGGTCTGACGGCCAAACCTTGCATGTGGACTTCGAGCAGTACGCCGACGGTTGGGTGGGGCCCGTGAACGCGGGGGTACGTTGGCTCGGCGATCCGTTTACGGATATCAAGCAGAACGTGGTTGATGTCTTGCGTGAGCCTGATGCCGCATTTGCCGGCGAACGGTGCGCGTATGTGTTTACGAACGTTCCCGATGAACGGGGCCGGGTTATGTTTCAGCGGGCGTATGACGCGCCGGAGTTTGAATACGAAGTGATTGAGTTTGTTTTCCGTCCCGCGCGCGAGGGCGCTGCCGATTTGAATAAATTTGAGATCTGGACCGGACTTGGATACTCGTCCGGGAAAGTGGGGATTCAACTCATCGCGAATGGCGATGTGGCGTCGGGTGCTTATGTCGTGGACGTGGTTTCGGTAGAACGGCACGAAAAGGTTTTGACGGATCTCGCGCAGACGCAATGGATGCATTTCGTGCTCCGTCGCGACCGCGCGGCGAAGACCGTTGACCTGTGGGCCGGGCCGCCGGACTCGGAAGTGTTCATAGGCACCTATCCCGATCTCGATCCCGAGCGGGCTACGGGCCGCGCGGAAGTCGGGGACACCTCCAGCGAAACGGTCATCGGTTCGGGGTACTGGGACGACATTCGTATCGGCGCGCCGCTTGCAATGGGCGGCGAGATCAGCCCCGCGGAGACCATGCGCGACGTTTCCAGAGAGGTGCCGGAGATTGCGTATCCGATTGTCGTCGACGACACGAAGCAGCTATTCGTGGATGACGTGCTGATCGAGTCCATGGACGGACTGGAGCGGACCTTCCACTCCGTCCAGAAGCATCCCGACAATCCACTCCTTGTTCCCGAAACGGCGTGGGAAACGGGCGGCACCTGGTATGTGCCCTACAACGTGCTCTGGCAGGAGCCGGGGAAGACGTTGCGCACGTGGTACGGCGCATACCGTCGTTCCGCGGACAAGTTGACGTACACCTGCGTGGCCGATTCCACCGACGGCATTCATTGGAACCGGTTATCGCTCGGCGTTTTCGACTTCGAGGGGTCTACCGACAACAACATCATCTGGGCCGGTCGCGCGATCAAGGTCAACTACGATCTCCAAGATCCCGATCCGGCGCGGCGCTACAAAGGCATGATGCGGAGCGACGGGTTTACAGCCATGTATTCGCCGGACGGGCTGGACTGGTCGATCAGCGAGGAACCCGCGATCCAGCAGTGCTACGACGCGACCTCGTTCCATTGGAATCCGGTCGAGAACAAGTGGATCTCGTCAGTGAAGATCTGGCACGACGGCAAACGAGCGCGTGGTTACGCCGAGAGCACCGATTTCGACCACTGGACCGACACCTACCTCATGCTCAAGGCCGACGAGCGCGACCACCCTGCGGACCAGACCTACTCCATGTGGGTCAGCCACTACGAAAGCGTGTTCATCGGCTTATTAAAGATCTTTCACGTGGCGACCGACCGGTGCGACGTGCAACTCGCGTTCAGCCGCAACGCGAAACAGTGGGAACGCCCCTGGCGCGAGCCGTTTATCGACTGCTCACCGACGAAAGGCGACTACGACTACGGCAACCTCGATCCCGTCGCCGATCCTATCCCCATGGGCGACGAACTTTGGATCTACTACGGCGGCCGCAGCCTCGAACATTACGAACCCCCAACCGATACGAACGGATCGCTCTGTCTCGCCACGCTTCGCCTGGACGGCTTCGCCTCCATCGGCGGCAATGGCACGCTGGTGACCAAGCCGATCGTTCTCGAAGGTGACGCCCTTTACATGAACGCCGACGCGAAAGGCGGGGAGATTCGCGTGGAGATACTGGACGCCGAGAGTGGGAATCCAATAGAGAAACTTGGCGAGACTGACTGCCTCCCAATTCGCACAGACTCAGTTCGCCACGCCATAGAATGGAATGAGAGCGAAGGTATCGATTCTGTGCGCGATCGGCCCGTCCGATTCCGCTTCGATGTCAAGAACGCTCACCTCTACGCAATTTGGATGGAGTAGATTGAAGCAGGACAATTGGACTCCTTGCGTCTTTGAGTCTCTGCGACTTTGCGTTTGGGCTTCAACGCAATGACGCGAAGTCGCTAAGACGCAAGGCGGAATTTTGGGTCAGTGTTTGGAATCGTGGATTTGGAAACCATACAGGGTGCTGTTATCCAGAACGAATCGAATGCCCACGGGGCGCCCTTGTGCCAAGTCGCCCAGCGATCGCTCGGTGTCGCCATCCCGCCAAACGACCCGGTAGCGTAGTGAATCTTGTCGGATGAGGTGCGAGGAATCGCGTCCCGCCCCTTGGATAACGTTGCCTTCGGCATCGACGAGTTCGACCGCAAGCCCGCTCTCGGCGACATCCGCGTTGATGACGAGTTCGTTTCCTTCGAACGAGAGACAGTGCGTCTCCAGCACGGCGTTCGTCGCGCCTTCCTGGACCCGCAGGCCGACGAACCGGTCCTCCGGCAGCGTCGCGAGGCCGATGCCCATCTCGCCCCAGCCTTCGCCGTGGCGGGTGCTGACGCCGGTATAGTAGATCCAGACCTTGCCGTCGCGGCGGAACATAGTTGTGCCGGGAAACACGCGGCCCGCATCCCAGGTGCCGGGCGTGGGAACCAGGAACGGCGCTCGGCCCGCGACACGTTCCCAGTTGCGGCCGTCGCGGCTCACGACAAGCTGCGTGTCCATGTGACCTTCGCTGTTGTTGCCCTCGACTTCGTCGAGATGCAGCAACCAGAGGATTCCGATCAGCACATCGCCGTAGGGCGTCACGGAGATGCCGTAGGGTTGGGACCAGGGGTAACCGTCTTCTTCGTCCGTCGTGAGGACCGTCTCCTTGGGGGTCCAATCGACGAAATCCTTGCTCACGGAAAGGCCGACGCCCCGCATCACGGCGGGCCAATCGGGATCGGGTACCTGCGCACGCACGTAGGCCAAGTATTCGCCGTTCCACCTGACCACGCAGGTGCTTGTGTCGTTCTTGCCGACCGCGTCGCGCCAATTGCGGATGGTCCACGTCAACCCATCCGGCGACTCGCCGACCGACGCGCCGCCCGCGCCTTTGTAGCGCTTTGAAGGGTCCGGGTCGTTCGGCGTCGGGAGCACGCAGAAGCCGTGCGTGCCTTCGATGATGACGTTGTGCTTTGCGTGACGCCCGAAGGGCTCGCGGCCCACCAACGGTTTCGTCCAGTGCAGACCGTCAACCGATTCCGCGTAGCAGGTGTAGTACTCCGCGGTCTTGGGGTGCTCTGGATTGTCCGGGATGCCGTCCTTGAATTCATTTGCGAGGTACCAGCAGCGGAACTGCTGCCGCGATTCGTCGTAGAGCACGGTTCCGTAGATATCCAGGATGCGTTTCTCCCACGGGTGCTCGGGAACGATGACGGGATTGGCCGGGTGCTTTTCCGGTTGTACCATCACGCGTTTCAGGTTCTGCAAGTCGCGGATGAGATAATCGTCGAGGAAGAGTTGCGGATTGCCGGAGATGGCGATTGGGGAATCGTCTGCCTGTGCCATCGTGAAAGCCGAGGCGGCCACGATTACGAGGATGACTACAATCCATGCAGTTCGTTTCGCGCTCACGGCCACCGCGCATTCCTCCAATTTTTTGAAGATGGGTCCCCGCGTTCGCGAGGATGACGGATTGGGTACGTGTGGGGTCTCTCGTTTCAACGTGAGTGCGTTCGTCATTGTATTGTCCTACCGCTCGTTGTCGAATAACTGCTTTCTACGTTGCGGACTACGCAAGGATAAGCCCGTACCCGCACACCCTCCCAAGCCGTCATCCTCGCGAAAGCGGGGACCCATCTTCAAAGTAGATCGTCGTACAGGTCCCGCCACTGTGAGTTTTCTTGTTCAATGAGTTCAATCTTCCAAGCACGTTTCCACTTCTTCAGAGCTTTTTCGCGATCGATCGCGTCTTGCATGGTGCCAAGGAACTCGTAGTATACGAGGTGGTGAACGGCGTACTTCGAGGTGAATCCGCTAAACGAGCCGATCTTATGTTGCCAGACACGCGTCTTGAGATCGCTGGTCACGCCCACGTAGAGGGTGCCGTTGGGTTTGCTGGCGAGAATGTACACTGCGGGTCGACGCTCGGTCATTGGGTTAAGATGGGTCCCCGCGTTCGCGAGGATGACGGTGTGGGAGTGTGTGGGGTTTTACGTGTCAATGTGTGTGCGATCATCGTTGTGGCGTCCTAGCGGTTGTTGCGGAAGATGGTTCCCCGCGTTCGCGAGGATGACGGTGTGGGTGCGTGTGAGGTTTTTCGTGTCAATGTGTGTGCGATCATCGTTGTGGCGTCCTAGCGGTTGTTGCGGAAGATGGTTCCCCGCGTTCGCGAGGATGACGGTTTGGGTGCGTGTGGGGTTGTTCGTTTCATTCTGAGTGCATTTGTCCTTGTATCGTCCTACCCGTTCATCGCGGTTTTATCTTGCTTCACGCGGCAAACTGCGCATGGATAAACCCATACCTGCACATCGGCCCGCGCCGTCATCCTCGCGAACGCGGGGACCCATCATTGTATGCACTCGGCATGGCTTCGTTTCATCGCGTGCGCAATCGCATGTCTATTCAAGACGATTTGCGCCCCTCGACTGTTATACCATGCGTCCTGGCAATCGTATCACGGGAGCGCAACTATGGACATCGCGGCGTTGATTATCCTTGGGCTAACATCCGTACTTAGCGGCGCGGGCTTCGAGTTGTCCGCCGAAGTCCCTCTCCACGATTTTGGTGGTATCCCCTTTGTCTACGACATCGACGGCAAACCCGGCGCGGAGATCCTGTGGTTGCAATCGCCGGGAATCTTTCATAGCCGTGTCTTCGACGATGGCCCGTGGAAAGGCCGCATCCGGGAAGACGAGCGCGTACACTTCTGCTTGACGGCCACGTCGCCCTCCGGCGAAGTCCTCTGGCAGATCGGCACACCGTGGACCGGCGACCGGCCTTTCCTTACGCACTGCGGTGAGCGGGGACTCGACTGCGCGGATATCGACGGCGACGGTGCGCCGGAGATCGTCTGTGTGCGAAACGATGACATTCTCGTGATCGACGGACGCACGGGAACCATCGAGAAGACCGTTACCGCCCCCGCCGACAACGCGCAGATTGTTGGGCTGGCGCATACGGGCTTCGGGTCGGTCGATTGGACCGTTCTCGTCAAGAATTCCGAATCCGCGTATGCGCCCCACGAGTACGCGAATCCTTGCTGGTTCTATGATGGCGAATTGAATCTCATCAAGACCGCTGACTACCGCGGCGCCGGGCATGCGCCGGTGATCCACGACATCGACGGCGACAGGCTCGACGAGTTCCTCATCGGGTTCAACGCGATCGACAACAATCTGAATACGCTGTGGACGTACCGCACGGTCCCGGATGAAGCGTGGGACGCCGCGGAAATGCATGTGGACACGATCGCGGTTGGCGAGGTTGGGGGACGCCACGCGGTCGCGCTCGCGGCGAGCAACATGGAGTACCTGCTCGACGCGCAAACGGGTGAATTGATCTGGAGCTTCGAAGGGACACACCCGCAGGTCTGCGCGATTGGCCATTTCCTGCCGGGCGAAACCGAGGCGCAGGTCGTCGTGCACAACAAGCGCGCCGACCTTCAGCTCTTTGACAGCAAGGGCCACGAAGTCTGGCGAATGACGCCGCCCGAAAACTTCCCGCTGGGCAAGGCTGAAGCGTGCAAACAAGCCTTCCACACCTTCGAACCGTTGCAGATTCTACGCGGCGGGGGGGAGAAGAATACTGACCTCATCATCTTCTCCGACGCGGGTTGGCCCTACGTCATCGGCAGCGACGGTGCGCGCTCGCTCGAGTTCCCCCACACGTCGAACGTAGCACAGGACTGGGGCGAAGTCCCCGGCCGTCCCGATGACTACGGCTACGGATTCTATGTCCGTATCCACGACTTCAACGGCGACGGCAAAGACGAGGTCATGATCAACGACCGCCGTTTCGCCTGGTTCTACCGCCTAAAATAACGCAGGGCGCATCGCGGCCGACGGAAGAACATCCCCCTTGATCCCCCTTCGAAGGGGGATGAATCACAACGCTTTGCGTTGTGCGAAAGCAATGACGATCGTCGCGGATCAATTCAGTAGACTTCTGAATCTCAGTGCACGACGCTAGCCCACTCCCCCTTTGAAGGGGTGCAGATCTGGGAATACCGCGAATTCTGTAATAAATAAA
>BTVY01000004.1:0-203353 GCA_045863335.1 Candidatus Hydrogenedentota bacterium
ACGGTGGTGTGAGAGGACGGGGGAGGAACTATCCTCCCCCTCCTACTCGATTGCAGGAGACCGGCGATGTGGTGCTGGTGGATGTTCGAACCGAAGACGAGCGAGAGATATCCGGCATTCCGGATGCCATTTCCAAGGCCAAGTTTGAGCAGTACGAGGACGCGTACGCGGACAAGACCATCGTAACGTACTGTACGATCGGGTACCGCAGTGGAATCTACGCCGAGACCCTTCGGGAGAAGGGCCTCGACGCGCGAAATCTGCGGGGCAGTATTTTGTCGTGGGTCCACGAGGGGAGACCTGTAGTCGATCCGGAAGGCGCGGAAACCAGGCGCGTGCACATCTACGGGCCGGAGTGGAATCTCCTGCCCGAAGGCTACACGGCGGTCTGGTAGCGCGCGCGGCGCGTCAGCCTTCCTGCTCTTCGCGAAGTTTTGCGAGCACGGTGAAATCTTCCAGCGTGGTCGTGTCACCCGTGGTGTCGCGGCCGGAGGCAATGTCGCGCAGCAAACGCCGCATGATTTTTCCGGAACGCGTTTTCGGCAGGGCGTCCGTGAAGCGGATCTGATCCGGCTTCGCGATGGCGCCGATTTCCTTCGCCACGTGCTCGCGCAACACATCCTTGTCCGACTCGTGCGGCGACATGCCGACCGGCACGGACACGAAGGCGCAGATGCCCTGGCCCTTGATGTCGTGGGGGAACCCGACGACCGCCGCTTCGGACACGAGCTTGTGCGACACGAGGGCCGACTCGATTTCCATGGTGCCGAGGCGATGGCCGGACACGTTAATCACGTCGTCGATACGGCCGATGATCATGAAGTAGCCGTTCTTGTCGCGGTACGCGCCGTCCCCCGTGAAGTACCAGCCCTGCTTTTCGTACTTGGACCAGTACACTTCCTGGAAGCGCTCGTCGTCCTTGTACAGGGTGCGCAACATCGCCGGCCACGGACTGGTCACGACGAGCAACCCGCTGTGGTTCGCGTCGACCTCGTTGCCTTCCTCGTCGACGATCATCGCTTTGATCCCGAAGAAGGGGAGTCCGGCTGAACCGGGCTTGGTGCTCATAGCGCCCGGGAGCGTAGTGATCATGATGCCGCCGGTTTCCGTCTGCCACCACGTGTCGACGATAGGACAATTCCCGCGGCCGATGTGCTTGTGATACCACATCCACGCCTCGGGGTTGATGGGTTCGCCGACGGTGCCGAGGAGGCGCAGACTGCTCAAGTCGTTCTTCGCAGGCCAGCCGTCGCCCCATTTGGAGAAGGCGCGAATGGCGGTCGGCGCGGTATAGAAGATGTTGACGTGATACCGCTCGACGATCTGCCAGAAGCGATCCGGCGTGGGGTAGTTCGGCGCGCCTTCATACATGACGGTCGTGGCGCCGTTGGCCAGAATGCCGTAGATAATATAGCTGTGCCCCGTCACCCAGCCGATATCGGCGGTACACCAATACGTGTCCTCTTCGCGGAGGTCGAAGACATACTTCGACGTGAGGTAGGTGCCGACCATGTAGCCGCCGGTCGTGTGGAGAATGCCCTTGGGCTTGCCCGTCGACCCGGAGGTGTAGAGGATGTATAGCGGATGCTCCGCATCCAGTTCCTCCGCCGGGCACACGTCCGACGCCGTTTCCATCATCTCATGCCAGTACACATCGCGGCCATGGACCATCTGGACCGGCGTCTTCGTGCGTTCCACACAGACCACGTGACGGACCGTCGGACATTTCAACATGGCCTCGTCGACCGCCGCCTTCAGTTCGACCACTTGCCCGCGCCGGTAGCCGCCGTCCGCCGTGATTACGAGGGACGCGCCCGCATCGTTCACACGATCCACGATAGCCGCCGACGAGAAGCCGCCGAAGATGATGGAGTGGGGAGCGCCGATCCGCGCGCAGGCCAGCATGGCGATGGCCAGTTCCGGGATCATGGGCATGTAGATGGCCACCCGGTCGCCCTGCTTCACGCCGAGGCTCTTGAGGACGTTCGAGAACTTGGACACCTGCCGGTGCAACTCGCGGTAGGTCAGGATGCTGCGCTGGCCGTAAGGCTCGCCTTCCCAGATGATGGCGGCCTTGTTCTTGCGCCAAGTTTGGAGGTGCCGGTCGAGACAGTTGTAGGCGAGGTTCGTCGTCGCGCCTTCGTACCACTTGTAGAAGGGCGGGTTGTCCGCGTTCAGCACGCGGTCCCACTTTTTGAACCAGTGCAGTTCCTCCGCCGCCCTGCCCCAGAACGCCTCCGGGTCCGCGATGGACTCTTCGTAGAGCTTCTTGTAGTCGTCCATGGATTTAACATGGGCCAGCTCGGAGAACTCCGGAGTCGGCTCGAATTGACGCTTTTCCTCCAGGACATGATCGATTGCAGTGCTCACGTGATGCTCCCTTTCATTGCGAATGGTGCGCCGAAAACGATACCCCTAGTCGGGGCACAAAAATGCCACCAGTCCCGCTACCTTGCGCACGCAGATGGCGCTAATTCTTTCACGAATCGCCGCAAGTGTCAATTCTGGAACGATCTGGGCGCGGCGCGGGCGGTCACCACAGCGGTGCGGCGTGTAGCACACAGGCGCGCACGATGGTTCCCAAGACCTGCGAGCGCAGCGGAATCGCCTATTGTGGTGCAGCCTTCCAGCCTGCACCACAACCCGGACCACCGAGGAATCTCCCCCCGATGGTCTGTCCCTGATTTGCCCGTTCTTCCGTTGGTCGATTGGGTTTCCTCGATGGGTCATCTTCTGGTCCGCACGCAATCCGCTTGGGGTTTGAACCTGCGGCGGGTACAACCTCGCCGAGTTCCCGTCAACCGCCTCCACCGCCCGGTCGTTTTCCTTGTGTCGAGAGTAGATACGAGATCCAGCCATGACCGAAAGAGAACTTAGTAGCCGGCGAGACGTAGCCATTTCCGTAGTCCTCTTTTTACCAACGTGGAGCGAGGCGGTATTTCATGACCTCGTTTCCTTCTCTCGGCTCCACGGGGTGCACGTCTTTGGCCCGCTCTATGGTCTTACCTTCTTTGTTCTGACGTATGCCCTGTCCTTTGGATTTGCATTATCCGCTTTGCGCGTAGGGGAAGGGTCCGGGCGGTTCATGGGGGGCGTTATACTCGGAGCGGAAGTTGCTTTAGCCATCGCGTGGTGCATGCCCCGCTTTAAATGATCGTCACTTCAGAGGAGAAGTCTCGCGTGACTGATGGAGCGCGCAGGAGCCGGCGAGAGATCGCCATTTCGATGATCTTTTTCATGCCAACCTGGTCTCTTTGGGTACTCCAGGAACACCACCCGCTGCTTCCGCTTTGTCTGACGCTTTTCGGTCGTGGCCACTTGCTGGCATTGCTCTACTTCAGTTACACAATGGCTTTCGGATTTGCACTATCCGCCGCGAGGATGGACGAAGGGATGGGACGAAAGATGGGATTCATTGCGCTCTGCGCAGTATCGATCGTTGGCCTTGCCTTTGGCTTCATGTTGCTACGACCAAACGTCGGTTAAGTAAAAACTAGATCGTGAGCGGATTGCGCGACCGATAAAAACAGACAGACATCGCATCAAACCTTTAAAAGGCTTGACATGACCGGGATGCATCGGCCCGTCTCCCAAAATGTGCGCAGAACAATAAATGGGGACACCCAATTATTGCTCACGCCCATGGTGCTTATTCTTTAACGTATCGCCCCCAGCGGTCCAGCAAGACTCCGGCAAATGCCCGGCTACGATTCCAAACCTTCGAGAGCAGCGAAGCGCGAACCGGTGACGGGGTTGTCTTCGTTGCCCCAACGGGGCTCTGGGCTCCCAGCCCCAGGTTGCGCGACACGTCGAGCCACGCGAGACGCAGGCGCGCTACCTGGGGTATGGTTGGTGATATCGATCGGGCTAGCCCAACGGGCTTGTGGCCTGCTTGCAACCGATGCGACCCAAGGAGGAATCTCTCATGCCGCAATCCTTGTCTGCCGTGTTTGTGCACCTGGTCTGGTCCACCAAGGATCGCAAACCGTGGCTACGCGATCCCGAAGTCCGCACGTGCCTCCACGCGTACTTGGGGGGCGTCTCGCGGGAAATGCAGTGTCCTCCTGTCATTGCCGGCGGGGTGGACGATCATGTCCATATCCTGGGGCAACTGGGCCGCGAGGTGTCCATCGCGGGATGGGTGAAGGAGTTGAAGCGCGTTTCCAGCATCTGGATGAAGGATGTCGACCCAGAGTTTAAGGAATTCTATTGGCAGGGGGGATACGGGGCGTTTTCCGTGAGCCAATCAAACCTCGCGCGCGTGGAGCAGTACATCGTGGATCAAGAAACGCATCACGCGAAGTTCTCGTTCCAGGACGAACTGCGCACGCTCCTTCGCAAACACGGGATCGAGTGGGACGAACGGTATGTTTGGGATTAAGGCCGCAACCCCTTTGGGGTAGTCCCTGGGGTATGTCATCGTTTCCCCAGGTAGCGCGGCGGCGTCGTACCGACACCGCCGCGCAACCACGCCCATGGCGTGGCTGAGAGCCCAATGTCCCGTTGGGACACAAGAATTCGGTGGAGTCGCAATCCCGCACTCCGCAGGGGCTGAGAACCCAATACTTCGATGGGTACACGTCCAAAGTGGAGTTGCGACCGACAACCCGCACGTCAGTCTTGAACACCCGGGGACCGCCAATCAGAATCCCCTTGCGCAAAACAGGGACTTGCGCTACTCTACTAGGAGTTTCCTCCGCCCGGCGTCTCTAGGACCGGTCGGAATGGCTTTGAGTGGAGTGATACAATATGCGACCCGTATTCCTAAGCATCTGCGTGGGCATGGCACTATTCTGTCTTGGTCTGCCGTGTGCCCATTCATCCAATGACAATGCCGAGCACCCTGCCCTTACGCAAGAGGAAATGGAAGAAGTTCGCAGTCGACTCGATCGAGTTACAGCAGGGGTATTCGCCGATGCAATCGCCAAAGACTATGAGTCCAAGGGTCTCAATATATCTCCGTTTCTGGCAACCATAGTTATCGACGAAAGCGAGAGTGTGTCGACGAGAACTCACGCGATATTCTTGCTTGGACAATTGGAGAAGTCTGCCTCTACGGGCGTTTTCATACAGGTTATCGAACCTCGTCTAAAGCAAGATATCGTGAAAGACGACCTCAGCTTGATTCGGTGTTCGATGATTGGGCTCGGGTGGCAAGGAGATCAGCGTGGATTGGAACTTCTCTTTCAAATGGCTTCAAAGGAGTTCTGGGCTCAGATTGCGCCCGATGGGGTTACATGCGCCGATTGCGACAACATTCCGGCGGGTGATGTGAGCACCTATCTGCGTAAGCAGGCTCTGTCAGCTCTTGCAGAATCGGGCACAGATGAAGCTATGAGGGCGTTCGCGACGGGCGAAGGGTTACCGGCGGACCTGAGTAGGAGCTTTCCCCATCGTCTAGACCTTGCCGTGTACCGCAAGTGCGACATAATGAGCATACCGGACAAACTTTCGAAGCTCGATCAGGATAAGCGTTCCCAATATTGGGATACCTGGTCATGGATTGAGAAAAACTTCGGGTCGCGCGAAGAGATATACAAGAGGTTTGGAAATGAGTCCGGTGGTTACCAGTCGGCGCCAGAGGGCTAAAGCCTCGCGGGAATCCGCGTCACAAGTTGCCGGGTCAAGAACGGTACAGGTTTCTGCCAAACTTCCGGAGTGCCAACGGCCTTTTGGAGAGCGTTCAAGTGAATATCGTCAGATCGCTGCACATTCAATTACTCTTCATTGCCTATTTCGGGGTAGTCGGCGTTGCGCATGCACAGCCGGCGTCACCTGAAGGGGCGGCAAAGAACGAGGCTGCCGATTGGATAGTCGATGGCCAACTGACGCCCAAGGGCAAGGCAGAGATAGATTTAATTCTCGAGAATAGGCTTGTAAACCTCGACGACCAGGCCTTGGTGAACTTGGTCAATAGGCATCCGGAAGCCGCTGTTGCGCAATATCTAATCAAAGCGGCAGATGATGCTAACAGGGATAGCGTGACGCGCCAACGCGCCATGGCATGGCTCGCCTATACTCGGGATGATAGAGCAGAAGATTTCCTGCGGAGCTACGTCGAGAAACTCACTCCCCAAGAGGGGAAGGTCTTATCTTTTGCGGAGTACAATTTGCTCCATGCAGCGATCATATCGCAGGGAGCAATCGGGAGCGATTCTGCAATTGATTATCTCTTACAGATTGCGAGCAAGGACTTTTGGGACAGTAGAGTCATAACCTGCAGCGGGCTCCATGGCGATGCGGAAGATCTAGCGGTTCACATGCGAAAGGCGGCGCTTTGGGGGATAGTGAGGTCCGAAACGGACCGTGCAATTGCCCTTTTTCCAAAGCACTCGAATCCTATGCCGGACCTGTTGAGCGACGAGGAAGCCGCGAGTCTTGCGCGCACGGCGAGGTTGCGTGCGCAGAAGATATACGGAAATCCGGATGCCAATAGGGAGCCATCGCAGAAAAAAGTGAAGAAGTGATCGAGTGGGATGTGCCGCCCCGTCTCGTGAGATAGCACGCTGTTTCTTATTCCCCTATGGCGTATACCTGGCGCAACCTGGAGCGGAAATCACAATGGACACATCGGCTGGGATCAGCCTGGGGCCTTCGGCGACGTTGCTGTGCGTGCTGAACGGGGGTGACCCGCGCGTGGCGGCACGGGTCCATGGATACCGCGACTTGGTCGCGGCGCCGGTGCGGCCGGAACCCGAGCCTGCCAGGCAGGGCGGCTTGGCGGGCCTCATCGGACGGTTCGCCGGAGGGAAGCGGACTCCGGAATCGGCTGACACTCGTTTCCCCTTCGCCCGCGCGGGCGCACTGCTCCGGGACCTGATGGCCGCGACACCGCCCGGCGAGCCCCGCCGCGTCTGCGTCGCGGTCCCCGCGTGGGCCAATGACGTCCAGCGCCAGCAGGTGGCCACGGGCGCGCGCGAGGCCGGGTGGGAACTGATCGCCCTGTGCAACGAACCCACCGCCGCCGCCATGGCCTCCGGACTCCTCCGCGACGGCGATGGCACGGCCCTCGTCTACGACCTCGCCGCCGACCACTTCGACGTGACGATCGTCGCATTCCGGGGCATCGACTTCGAGGTCCTCGCCAGCGACGGGCTCTTGAATCAGGACGCCTCCGTCCCCCTGCAGCAACGTCTTGCCGATACGACAGCCCCGTGCAAACGCGCCCTCGCCTACGCCAACCTCGACGCCGCCCACATCGACAGCGTCGTGCTCGTGGGTGACGCGACGCGGGAAACCCAGACCGTGGATTTCGTGACCACGCTGTTCGGAAAGGCGCCGATCACCCGCTTCGACCCCGAAGAAGTCACCGCCATCGGCGCCGCCGTGCATGCGAGTTTGCTGGAAATGCGCAAGGCATCGGGATAGCAGATCCAGATTCTGGGAACCGAATGCGTCGTTCCATTTCGTCTTAGGATCTGCTTACACGTGTAAAACCGGAAAGACCCCCCTCTAGCTCCCCCCGTGGACGGGGGGGAGAACTTTTGCTCCTCCTAAACGTAGGAAGCAATTCGGACGCTGTGGATTCGCCAATAGAAATGGCGGTCTTGCTCACTCCCCGTCCACGGGGAGGGCCGGGGAGGGGGTCTTCAATCCTCAACGCGATCGCTGTGGAAACTTTGAAACGTCCCCACTTCCTGGAGCTGAACCGTTCGCGCCGCGGTTTTCGTGGTGGTAGCATTGTGGCGGTTCAACTAATCCCTGCGCGAAAGGTTTGCAGCGTTGCCTGAACTGCCTGAAGTCGAGATCCGCCGCCGGTATCTTGCGGCCCACGCGTTGCACCGGCCGATCCTGCGGACGGAAATCCTGGACCGGGCGCTGCTGAACGGGGCGAGCGCCCGGTCCTTCCGCAAGGCGCTGACGAGCCATGCACTGGTGGGCACGTTTCGTCACGGCAAATGGTTGTTCGTGCAGGCGGAGTCGCTGCGTTGGATGGCCCTGCACCTCGGCATGACGGGCAACCTGCGGGTGATCGAGGCCGGCGTGGCGCTGCCGCGCTACGTGCGTCTGCGGCTCCGGTTTCGCGATGGCGGTTCGCTGGTGTTCACCGACCCGCGGAAGTTCGGCGAGGCGCATTTGGTCGAGAGCGTAAGCGCCTTCCTCGAAGCACGGAAGTGGGGACCGGACCCCACGCTTGACGGGTTCGATCGGAACGCGTTCCGAGCGCGTCTGCGCGGACGCTCCGGCGTGCTCAAAGGGATTCTGCTCAACCAGCAGATCATCGCGGGGATCGGGAACCTCTACGCCGACGAGATGCTGTTCCAGTGCGGTCTCCATCCAGACACCCGCGTGTCCGGTCTGAAGCCGCGCACCGTCGATGCGCTGTACGACGCCATGATGGAAATCTTCGAAGCGTCCATCGCCGTCGAGACGCGGTACGAGGAATTGCCGGACCGATACCTGCTCCGTCACCGGAACTACGACGGACTCTGCCCGAAATGCCGCCGCCCGTTGGTGACCACGACCGCCGGCGGCCGCACCACCTACTACTGCCCAACCCACCAACGCCGGCGGGGGTGACATACGACCATTTCTGCGAGACGCGGAAGAACATCCCCCTTGATCCCCCTTCGAAGGGGGAATTTCGCAGCCTCGAATTTCGGGTGAACGCAATGACAAACAGCAAACTTGAAGATCTTCATTCATCGCAATCGCCTCGCGAAGCGCGGGCCAGAGAATCTCCCGTTGAAGGGGGCAGACCCGAAGGGTCGAGGGGGATGTTTCTTCGTCTGCCAAGTTGACTTCTTGAACGCGCGGCGTTTGCGCACTAAGATGCTGGCGAGTGTACGGGTTGACTGTTTCAAGGAAACGCCATCGCCATGCTTGCCCGGGTTCAATCGTGCGCCGTGATCGGGATCGACGGCTATCCCCTCGCCATCGAGGTGGACAACCATATCGGCAGCAACCAGTACTATCTCGTTGGATTGCCGGACGCGGCGGTGAAGGAAGGCAAGGAACGCGTCGGGTCGGCCCTGAAAAATTCCGGGTTCCGGTATCCCCGCGGGATCACGGTCATCAATCTTGCGCCCGCGGATATCCGCAAGGAAGGCAGCGCGCTCGACCTGCCCATTGCGCTGGGCATGTTGGCGGCGTCCGAGCAGATCGCGGGCGACCGGTTCACGGACTACATGTTCGCGGGCGAACTGGCGTTGGACGGGTCCTTGCGGCCCGTGTCGGGCGCCTTGTCCATGGCCATCGCGACGCGGGAACAGAAACTGCGCGGTATTGTCCTGCCCCGGCAAAACGCGGAGGAAGCCGGGGTCGTGCCGGGGGTGGACGTGATTCCCGTAGCGACGCTGACCGATGCGGTCGCGTTCATGTCGGGCGCACTGGAGATCCCGCCGTTCCGCACGGACATGCAATCCGTCATCGCTCAGGCCCATCACGATATTCCGGATCTGACCGAGGTGAAGGGGCAGGCCCACGTGAAGCGCGCGCTCACGGTCGCTGCGGCGGGCGGGCATAACCTCCTCATGATCGGTCCGCCGGGGACGGGCAAGACCATGCTCGCGTCGCGCTTGCCGGGCATCCTGCCGACCATGTCCTTCGAGGAGGCCCTGGAGACGACGCGCATCTACAGCGTTGCGAACGGGGTGCAGGAGAAGGGCGACCTCATCGTGCGGCGTCCGTTCCGGTCGCCCCATCACACGGCGACCACGGTGTCCATCAGCGGCGGCGGCGCGGGTCAACAGCCCACACCGGGCGAGGTCAGCCTCGCGCACCACGGCGTGCTGTTTCTCGACGAGCTGCCCGAGTTCAACCGCAGCGCATTGGAAGTGCTGCGCCAACCCCTCGAAGAAGGGTTGGTGCACATCCGCCGCGCCATGTATTCCGTCACCTTCCCGAGCCGGTTCATGCTCGTGGTCGCCATGAACCCTTGAAGTTGCGTTGCCTTGTTGCCATCAATTCAGGTGATACCGGCAGGTAGCACAGGTTGATGGTGATATCTTGTTCACCGATAACGATTTGGTCTGTTATGGTTTCTACGATTTGGCGGCGTTCCGAACTATCGAATCGGGTCCAACGATCGGCCAAAGTCTGGGCTTCGTAGAGAACCTGATCGTTAGACAGGAGGTTAATCTTTAGGAAGTCGACATCGGCTTGGATCTGGGGAATCTGTAGTTCAATCTGATCCAAACGGTCCTGGAGAGGCTGGTATCGCTTCCCAAACCCTTGGGTGGGGATTTCGCCGTCCCGGTGAAGGTTGAACAGGTGGTCGATGTCCTGTTCCAGCTTCTTCCGCTCTTTCGTTAAGGCTTGCAGGAGTTGCTCCTGATCTGCGATGGCTTTCTCCGCACCCGCGACGTATTCATGGAGATCCTCTGGCGACAAGAGGAATCCCTTGAGCTGTTCCTGGTAGATGTTCTCCATGTCAATGACGGGAATCTTGTTTCGACACTTCCGGCAGACATACTTCGGAGTATTGGAGGGAACGTACATCTTTTCACCGCAGTGGCAGACGACGAGTCCTGCGAAAAGGTGGGCTGGCCTTGGTCCGGGCCGGGAACGCTTGTTCCGCTGTTCTTGGAGTATGGCGTTGCACTGCTCCCAGAGTTCGACCGAGACTACTGGCTCTACTTCCGTCAAGACCCATTCGGATTCGGGTTTCAGGTGCCACTGCTTGCCGTTTCCGGCGCTCTTCGTGTAGTTGGCCCGGCGGATACCTTTGGCGGTTGGATCTTGGATGAGCCGGTCTACGGTGGTATCGGAGAATTTCCCACCGTTACGAGTTCTGTGGCCCGCTTCATTGAGTAGCCGTGCCACGGCCTTCTTGCGCCGGTGCTGAGCGAACAATTCATAGATGCGGCGCCGAACCGGGGCTTCATTCGGTTCCGGAACCAGCTTTCCATCCTGCCACTGGTACCCGAAGGGTGCCTGACCGCCGAGCGGCTTGCCGAGTTTGGCGCGGACGGGTACCGAAGCCGCTACGCGCTCTGCGATTTCCTCTCGCTCCCATTGGGCCATGGCGGCGATCATGGTGTAGAACAGCCGGCCGGCCGGGGTGGACGTGTCTATCGACTCTTGAAGCGAGACAAGGTCCGCGCCGTGGGCTTGGAAGATGTCTGCGAAATCGAGCAATTCGCGGGTATTCCGCGCCAAACGCGCCAGCTTGGAGAAGATCAGCCCGGAAATGTGGCCCGACTCGATATCTTTGAGCATTCGTTTCGTTTCCGGATGCGCACTGACCGCTTTCCCGCTAATGCCCTCCAAGTGGTAAATCTCAGTGACTTTCCAACCCTTGGATTCGGCGTAGTATTTAGCCCGCTTTTCATGGTGCTCCGGACTATCGCCTTGGGCTTGGTCTTCAGTGGATACGCGAATCCAGATTCCAACACGTTTGCCTCCCGGATTCGTGCCCGGCCTATCCTTCATTGTTGCAGCCCTCCGAACTTTCAGTTCTTAGCAGTAGATGCCATTATAGCGGATATCCATGGCGGGCGGTTGGGCTATTCGCCGTATTAGGCGAAGTAGTGGTCGGGCGTCGAATTCTGAACTCGTGGTCGCGTTGGTGGATTTCTTGATTTGGACGAAATAAATAGTCCCCGCTTTGGTAGCGGGGACAGGGAGTTCCGGTCGAACTTGGTCTGTTCAAAGGAGGGAGATGAATTTGTCGACCGTCAAGCCAGCCTGTTTGATGATCGCGTGCACGGTGGGCCGTTTCAAATCGCGGGCGTGGATGGGCACGGGGATGCGCCGTTTTCGTTGGGGATGCTTAAGCAGAAGGTGGCTTCCGGTTTGAGCGTCTTCGGTGAACCCGGCTTTCTTGAGGGCAGCGATAACTTGGCGAGGCCGGAGCGTCGGAACCCGGCTCATACCTCGACGGCTGCTTGTACCTTCACACGCCGGGATACCACCCGCAGATCGCTCTCTTCAACCGGAACCGGTTTGCCATCGGCCGCCAACGATTCAACCCACAACCGAATGACATCTTCGGCCATGGCCAGCGCTTCATCCTCCGTTTCCCCTTGGGTGAAACAGCCCGGCAGAGCCGGTACACTCACAAAATACCCACCCTCATCGGTTGGCTCAAGAACGACCGTGTAGGTCAGGGTCTTCTTTGTTGCCATTGGACTAAACCTCATAAGCGTATTGACCGGAACTACGTCAAGTATAGCGCGTCGGGGGAGCCTGTCAAGACTGGTGCCAAGATCGAAAAGCGGTAGAATTCTCAGACTCTCGCATAGCGGTAGACCCCCTTAATTCTGTGGGCAAGAAACTGGCCCTTGGAAGGGGCGGTCCGCATCTCGGTATATACGAATTCCGGAACATCATAGTAGTTGTAGAGACCACCGTTGTTAAACTCAACAGTAAGAATGAGCGTTGTCGGATCGTGCGCGAAGCGCGCGATGTTCGAGGAATCCGGGGTTTCAATCCATTCCATCTTGTTCATCCTCCGTATTTTTGGCGGAAATGGGATGCTCGTAATAAGGCGATTGTTTGCGCCATTGGCGCACTACGGTATCGAAATTGGGAATATCCCGTTTCTGATTCCAGCCTCCAGGGCCATCGAAACCGTCCCTCTGTAAGCTACCGCGTACAGCCACGCGCGGATCCTCGCTGTCTGGCCGCCGGTGTTTTGGTGGTACATCGATTAATGTTCGGACCGGCAAGCTGACGGCCTCCCCAACAATGATGGCTTCGCCCGTTCTGAGTACCGGGAGCATATCAAAAAGTCCCTTGAGATTGTCCGAAGCAGCGCTGGTCACATGACCCCGATCTGTGTCGTTGGCGAGCCGCATAGAGATAAGAGTTCCACATTGGGAGAGAATCGTGGAGTCAATCTCGGATGGGCGCTGACTGACGATCATCATGCCGACACCGTACTTGCGCCCTTCTTTGGCAATCCGACGCACGGCCGCGGCAGCAGGGCCATTGTCGTGCGTATTTAGGTATGCGTGTGCCTCTTCGAGAACAATCAAGAGTGGTCGCTCGCGCCCTCCTTCCGGGATATTCCGTGCCCAGAAAATAGCGTCGTAGATGATACGAAGGAGAGCACCAATGAGTTTGTCGAGAACGACAGAAGGGATACCCGAAAGATCGAGAATAGAAATTGGAGGAGCACCACCTATCCAATCGAGAAGAAGGGAGTCCAGATCGATACTAGTGCGGCCTGTTTCATCTGGCTTTAAACCACCAGGGTTAAAAAGAAACGAAAAAGATGGATCTCTGAGCTTCCATGCCAAGCCGCTCAATTGCTGGCGGATCCCAAGAGGATCTCGCCCGTGTTGGACGCGCTCGTGAGCGGGGCCAGTCGTCTTGACGGTGCGGTAAAGCGGTGGTGTGACGGTCATAGGGTCGCCGATTTGCACCGGTTTGTTGTTTGTCCCAAGCACATAGGCAGGCTCTACCTCGTCTGTACTGCCTCCTGGCCGTGGTATGAGGGTGTGATGCTCTCGTTTGTGAAGCTCGAACCAGAGCTTGTGGATACAAAATGGAACCGGGGAGTCCACCATAACTTCGTCAGCAGATATGCCCGTTAGCGGGCGCGCTTGCAGGGCATCTCTCTTGAGAGAAACGACAAGGTCCGCGACGGAGGCCAATTGGGTGTCATTTAATTTATCAAAGGCAAGCGTGACGAACTCCTCGAATCGTAACGCCCAGAATGGTATTAGAAGAGGCTTTTCTCCTCGGTCAGAGTTGGCGTTGACTCGAAAGACTGAGCTTCGATCCGCCAATGCGCGTGGATACTCACCGTGAATATCAAGAATGAGGATTCGTGCGGAAGGGTAACGCGTCGGGTCTGAAAGCGAACTTAAAAGTCCTGCAACAGTGGTAGATTTTCCAGCACCGGTAGTGCCAACCACAGCGGAATGGCGAGTCACGAGTCTATTGATGTTGACGAGTGCCGGGATGGACTCAGCACTCGCAAGGTGCCCAATCGAGACGTGGTCGTCCGGGTCACCGGGTCCGTAGATTCCGTGAAGGTCCAGTTCTGTAACTACATGCACGGGGTCATTGATCGTTGGGTGCTGGGAAACGCCACGCTCAAAATGGCCGCCTCGCGTCGCTTCCCCGACCAGCTGAATACGCAGCCAACGGTTACCGAATGGGTGTGGTTCATTCTCTCGTTGCGGTGCAGCGCCAGCGCCGACTTGCGAGACGATGCCATAGAGATTGACGAAACCGAGGGGAATTCGGACGAAGCTGCCAACTTGCCCGACTCTGTAAGCATCACCATGGACAAAAGTAAGCCCCGTGACCGTGTCAGCAGCAAGTTCTACCGTAACCGTTGCGCCTTGCACATCCTGGACAGTGCCTATGCGCGAAGGATCATGCGCCATCGTCGCCTCGCAAATTTGGGCCTTGCTGAGACAGTTGCCATGACAAAAAGCTTCCAAGCGCGTTGAAGTCGCCCAAGAGAAATTTGCACGAGCTGGATGCCGCGGACGTATCGCGTTGGACACCGTCTACCGAAACGGCAATAGAATGCAATGGATGGTCCGCCCTTGGTGTGGAGTGCCAGTCGCGTTCAAAAGTGCCGAAGATGGCTCCATCAAGGGCCACTAGGCGAAAGTTTGGATGGAGTCGTATTTGCTGGCGGACATCATCCGAAAGGGATGTACGGTCCTGATAGAGTAGCCCGAAGCAAACGGCATTCGGATTGCTGTTCAAGCCATCCATAATAACTTCGTTAAGATGCTGGTCGGAAAACGAGTACCCGCAGGTGACAAGAACGGCCTGTCCCGAAGCAAGGAATTTCCGTAGGCGGTCCAGCATGGCTAGGTATGGCATGCGACGGCTTTGGTCGTACTTAAGATGGGAGGGATAAATCATTTGGCGAGATTCCGTGTCCTCCACTTTTTCTCGGCGTTGAACATGGCCATTGGGGATGCGCCACCAATTGATTGAACCATGAAGTTTCCAGAGTCGTGCCCATCGTGGGGGCAGTAGATCATGGTCCATATCGGTAGATTTCAAATCGAAGAATGGGTGGCTGGATCCCACGAACCCATCAAAAAATGGGACTCGTCGTTCTTCAAGTGCCTGCTCAAGCAAGAGGTCGTAATTGGTAGTGAATAGTTCGACGGGCGTACGTCTTTCTATAGCGCCTATCCATGCAGCGAGTTGATGATAGGCTGTGTTTTCATGCGCGAGACGGACAGAAACAGCCTCCGTGGTGAGGCGACAGATTTCTCGGTCTAGGGCTTCTAGGGTGTCTTTTCCCGTTCCGTCGATTCCGTTTGCGCCAGCAACGTCAATTAAGGTGCGTACTAGAGTAAGGATGTCCTCTATGGTCGGTGGTTCTTGGTTGGGTAGCAAAAGGCGGTTTTGTACGACAGCAAAGGATGAGGAGAATTGAGAATCGCCGTTCAGTGACTGGATGACTTGCTGGGTGAGTCCTGCAACATCGGGAATGAGAGGAATTGCACAACCGGCGCCCAGGAAGAATGCGACGCGCATTTTATCGGGGGCGAGTGCTTGCTGGAGAAGTGAAGCCTGCCTATATGGACAATGCGTCGGTTCAGGTGAAGCGGTATCGGTTGGTTGAGAGAGTGTTTCCGTGCTCACGACTTGGTAACCTCGTCCGGTGCTTCAAGCGCTGGTAAGGCAATCCCTTCGATTTCCTGTAGTGATTTTCCGGCGATACCCTGCAAGTCGCCATACATCCCAACCGTCGCTTGAATGACGCGATCAATTTGTTCTTGACGCTTTGCCCATTGCTTCATGATGGCTCTCTTCTCCTTGTCGAGGTCCTCCTGCATTGAGGAAAAGGCCTCGGCAATAGCTTGAACGCGCTGGCGGAAGCGGGGGCCTGTGAGGTACTGGTAAACCATCTCCATCTTGGTCTGTTGGCCTTCGATGGCTTGGCGTGCCATGGCCACTTCGGTCAGGGTGTGCCGCAACGAGAGAGCGACCGGTAGGACGGCGCGGGGATGGACAACCCAGACGCCGTCCTTAAGGTCGAACGAGTCGATGTCCTTGGGAAGCGCCTGGCTGACGATCACGGCTATTTCGGCTTTGGCCGCACGTTGGTCGTCCCGGAGTTTGGAAAGCCAACCGTCGCTCCAATTCTTGGTCCGTTTGGACTCCCAGAGAATTGTGCCGCAGGTCAGGCCGACAGGTGTCATTACGCAATGCAGGACATCGCCGCCAAACTCGCCCTTGGGTACAGGGGTAATCGTGTCCATGGGAAACCGGGCTGCAAGCACAGCCTCCAGTTCGAGTTCTTGAACCTCGCCCTGTAATTGTTGAGAGCCTTGCTCGGCCTTTCGCTTGAGTTCTTCAATCTGCTTCTGCATCGAGGTGATAGTCTGTTCCTTCTCCATCACCTTGAGCTTGAGCGATTCCTCGGCCTCTTTTCGGGCCTGCTCCCGAGTGGCGTCAAGGCTCTCCTGCACCCGTTTCTCGACGGTGAGTTCAAGTTCACGTTTGGCATCGTCCAGTTCGCGTTTGGCTCGGATGAGTTCGGCCTGGGCCTTTTGGGCCTCGGCAAGCTTCGCATCGCGTTCTTGCAGGACATCCTGGAGATCGGAGATCTCTTTGGTCTTCTGCTCGATGTCGGTCGCCAGGGCCAGCTTGGCCTTCTTGGCCTCTTCTGCGGCGATCTTGGTGCGCTCCTGGCGCAGTTTCTCGGTAACTAAGTCCTCGATGGATTCCTTCTGCTTTTCGAGGTTCTCCTCGCGCTCACGTAGAACAGCCTCACGCCTGGCCACGTCGGCGTCTTTCTTTGCGAGGCGTTGCTCATACTCGTGGCGTGTGGCCTCGATGAGGGGAGCAGCGAGCGATTCCGTGAGTTTGATTTCGTACTGGCATTGCGGACAAGTGATGGTCGGCTCGGTCATGGATGCCTCCTGATCCACATAGGCGTGCCATGATGCCATGAACAACTCTCACGACTCAGAAATCCCCCCAAAAAAGCAACCGTCTAGGGTTCTACTTCATAAGGTCCCAAATTTCGTCTTGGACTACCTCGTAATTCGCACGCTGGAAGACGACGTACGTAACTATACTCCAGAAGCTCACAGTAGGGAAACGAACGACCTTTATCCCGGTTGGATCATTCGATATCACTTATCTACGCTCTTTCGCTTCAATGCCTGTAACACCACACGCGAAATCGCTCTACGCCGATCTTTCTGCTCATCCGAGGGCAGAGTTTGGTAATTCACGTTAACTCGGTACCCCCGAATCATGGTGTCGTGTGACGCACCTTTCGCCTCCCGGTCCTGGAGAACCTGAAGGAATTCCGCCGGATCGCAGAATGATACCTTGACCTGCTCTGCTCCGGACATGGATTCTTCCACTGCATTCCGAACGCGGCCCAGTTTCTTGGCGTCCGTCGCGATGGCGAAGACTTGGCCGATGCCCGCGTCCAGACATTTGCGAATATTCTGCACTTCATGTTCTGGCATCGTGGTCACGGAAATCTCACAAGCGATCGTAGCCCCGTCCTTTTCGAGCAAGACATCCACGCTACCACCATTTTCGAGCGGCTTCTCTATCGTCGCGCGATACCCGAGTCCCTCTGCCCATCGCTTGATCAACTGTTGCACGTACCGGTGTTCCGGCCCACCTTTCCCCATCACCTTTGAAGTGGGAAGTGCGCGAGCTCTTGGTATAGGTGGTGCTTCGGGGGCCGTCACCGGTAAACGAGACTCCGGTTCTTCTACCGCTACGCTGCGCGGCTCAGTGGGCGGTGGTGCTGTTATGGGAGCGTTCGCAGGCTTGGAAAATTTTGCGTCCTGTGCGAGCGAATCCCGCAGGACCCGCTCCACGTCCACTCTTGGCATCGCGTAGCGCTCGCGGGACTGGGCTAAAAGGCGCTCCATTCGCTCCCGTGCCTGGGAATCGGGCGTTGGAGCGGCAAACGTCCGGAGGTTGAAATCGTGGCGTGCCTGTTCAAAGCGAACCAACGCTTCCCCTGTACCAAGATTCAGAAGATCCGCAGGCGTGAACGAGCTAAATCCGTCGGCAAGACGTTTCGCGTCCGGTTCTCCAACCCGGAAACATACTCGCGCGTAGGGGTTCGCCAAAACCGCATGCGCCACCTCGGGCGACTGTTTCTCCAATTGCCGCAACTCCTGATGAGCCAGAACCAACCCAAGCCGGTACTTCCGGGCTCCGGTCAGAATGGAAGCCATGGATGGGGTGGCGACGTTGTGGAATTCGTCGATATAGAGGTAGAAGGGGCGGCGCTCGGATTCCTGCATGCCTTGACGACTCAACGCGATCTGATGGAATTTGGAGACCAGGAAGGTTCCCAGAAGGTATGCGTTCTCTTCGCCGATTAGGCCCTGGGGCAGCCGGGCCAGGAACACCTTACCCTCATTCATAATCGCGCCGAAGTCCAAACGGTTTTCTCGTTGACAGACGATGTTCCGGATTACCTTCGGCCGGAGGAAAGCATCCAGACGGGTCAGAATAGAGCCGTGTGGCCGGCCGGACAAGAGCGGATACTCGCGTTGCCAGTAGTAGGCGATACTCGGATCGTCTACTATCCTCAAGAATGTATTGCGATAGTCCTTCTCCAACAAGAACCGGCGCAAATCGGCGAGTGTGCCGCCTTCTTTGCTCTCCAGGAACGCAAGCACTGCGTTAGCCAAGACCGTCGTCATCTGGTCGCCCCAACTGGTGGATTGCCGGCGGAAGACAGCCACCAAGTCCGAGGCCATTAGATCCCGTTCCAGTTCGGAGTGGGCGCTGAGGATGTTGAAGCCAATGGGATACTCGGCATCGGCGGGATCGAACACGATCACGTCATCCACCCGGTGTTCCGGTATCCGAAGCAGCACTTCATCAACGAGATCACCGTGAGGATCGAGGAGGGCGAGTCCATTCCCTCGCTCCAAATCCTGAACGATAAGGTTGAGCAGAAGCGTGCTCTTACCCGTGCCGGACGCGCCAATCACGTACATGTGCCGGATTCGCTGCGCATCGTCCAGAGTCACTTCTGTTCGCTCGCCGTGGTGGACGTTTTCGCCCAGGATGACGCCCCGGCCTTCGCGGATAGCGGGCGGGGCTTTGGTGTGCGAATCCGCGCGCATGAGGCGTTCACAGCGAATGGATGGGCTGGGCGGATGAACGAAACCAACCAACTCCTCGACATTCAGAATCATCCCCTGGCGCCTGCTTCGCCGGCACAGGAGATCCTCGACGTGGTCCACGTCATAGTAACCGTCGTTGTCCAGCGGGATCAGTTCGTTACTGGCGGGGTCGCTGAATTGCCGCAAGACGCCACCCACGGATCGCGCGATATCCCAAGCGCGGGAAGAATCCGGCGCAGATACACCCAATCGCAGAACCGCTGAATACAGTGGCGTGGACACCTTGCTCCGTGCCAAGGACAGCATCTCCGGCGCATCCGCGAAGAAACACCCGCCGCCGCCGTCCGATACGGCCCTGAGGATATTGGCAGCCCAGGAGAACGTACACGGCTGAAAGAGAACCTGGAACACGGCCAATTCTTCATCGCGGAGTCCATCAAAGCTCGCCACCACTCCCAACAAGGGATCGGGCTCCAGAGAACTAAATGTGCGCAGCGGCCGGATGAACTCATTGGATAGACCAAAGTCCACGCAAAGGATATCGTTGTATTCCCGAGAATGCCAAAGGTCCTCCAGAGGCTCTGCGCTGGGGAGAGTCACGGCGGCGGGCAGGTGCGCGCGGAGTTGAGGAAGGAGCGTATGCGAGTCTATCGGGCGACAAGTGTACTGATACCAGATGGCATCCTTTGTCCCGATGATTTCAAATGCAATGGGCCAAGGCAGCGAGGAAAGACTCACGAGCAATTGAGTGGCGATGGTCTTGGATGTAGCTGAGTCCGCGGGCACCAAAAGCCGATGTTCGTCGACGAAATCTCCATAGACCACCGGATACGGTCCGGGTTCGAGCGGATGGGAGATATCCGCCTGAAGACTTGTAAGCTCCGGTCCTCTCGGGTTCGAGGTGAACAACCCATCGACAATCTTGCTGAGAAACGTGGGCCGTCTGCCGTCGTCCAGTACCGGTTGGGTCTGTGGTAGGTAGTAGTATATCGGCCGGAACGGTGGTTCCAAGTCTACCGGCTCATCCCAGACCAGCCACCCGCGGCCCCGGCATTCCCACTCATAGAACTGCTGGGTAAGCTGCTCGGCCAGCGTCAGCCGGACGGGCATTGCCGGTACCGGGAGATTTTGCCCCTCGCCCATGATCCCCACACCCCTAGAAATTGCGCATGATCGGCTTTCGTTCCGTCTCGGTTAGCCCGCGGACGCCTTTGGCGGACGTAATCTTGTCCAGCACCTCGGTAATCGCGCTATGTACCGCCTGCTGGAACATGAGTGCGGTGTCAATCTTATAGTATGTGACGGGGCGGACCAGTAGCCCGGCGATCAGATTCAAACCGGGAATCGCCGATAGGAGCATGAGGCAACCGTCGGCTCTGCTGCTTAGCCACCAGGAGACAAAGAAGCCATTTCCGAAGGGTGCGCCGCAGATGTCGAAGATATGGTCCTTTCGAAGTACCCGCAAGTAGATGCGCTTGGCCGAAAACACGCCGCCTTCTTGCATGGTGATTTTCGTTGTTCGCACGTCCGGGATGTTGCGAGCTTTGATTGCCGTATCAATTTGCTCGTAGAGATCCTGGGAAGAGAACTGGAGATCGTCGAACACGTGGTGCCAGTGCGAAATCACATCGGTCAGTTGCGAGTCTGCCATGGGTCATCCCTCCGCTTGAGTAGCCCCTGTGCCCAGGTGAGAGTCTAGTACAGAAGGAGCTAGAAAGTAAAGAACTATTACGGAGTCTGTACGCTTAGAGGGCTTGCGCCCCGAGCCATGGGATCAAGCGTTTCGGCGCTGAAGGGGCGAGACGCGGTTCCGTCTATCATCATGCGCAGGTAGATATGCCGATTCGCTAAATTGGCGAAATCGGACTGCTTGAAGGTGGGATAGAACTCCTGTGCGAGTACTTCCGCGTCTGTATTGCCCAGTCTGAACGCAACCAGTGTCCCAACATTTCCAACGATTGCTTCATAAACAGCGGGGTCCAATTGACCCAGATACTGATGAGCCAAGACCATGCCTACCCTGTATTTGCGTAATTCAGAAAGCATCGTGACAAAGGCCTGTGAGGTGAAGGACTGGAATTCGTCCAGGTAGGCAAAGAACGGAGGGCGTTCACTCTCGGTCACTTCCGCGCGGCTCAGGGCCGCCAGATTGATCCGGGATACCAACAGCGACCCCAGCAAAGAAGAGGTGTCCTCTCCGATCCGGCCTTTGGCCAGGTTCACGAGGAGGATTTTCCCTTCATCTAGAACGGGTCGCAGGAGCAAACTCGATTGTTTGTTTCCCAGGATTCGTTGCAACACCGGGTCTGCCAGAAACGCTCCCACCTTGTTCTGGACGGGTGCGATGGCCTCCGCCTGGAGACGAGGTGGGTACTTTGGAAATTCCTCCAGCCAGAACCGGCGGACCTGGGAGTTGGAAACATGTCTGATGGCATCAGAGCGGTACTCGCGGTCCTCGAAGAGGCGGAGGATGTCGAATAAGGTGGCATCTTGCTGCTCTAGGAGCGCGAAAATCGCATTGCGGAGCAGATGCTCAAGCCGCGGTCCCCAGGAGTCGGCCCAAAGTTTCTTGAAGGCGTCCAGCATTCCGCCTGCGGCCAAACCGCGCCTGGGAGCTGACACGTGCTGGAGTGGATTGAAGGTGACGCGATTAGCGGGATCAGGCACATTGAAGTCTATGAGGTCCTGCCGTCTCCGGTCTGGGATGACTTGCTTCACGTGGTCAATCAATTCTCCGTGCGGATCGAGGACGGCCACTCCACGCCCGGCGACGGTGTCCTGCCAAATCAGGTTCTCCAATAACGTCGATTTACCTACGCCGGTCTTGCCGATGACGTACATGTGGGACAGCCGATCCGCCTGCCGGATGCCAAATACCTGCCGTTTGTTTCGGTACGTCGTTTGGGCGAAGTACGAGATGTCGCCGGTTGGGTCCAGCATGTCCCTAGCGTGACATTGCTCAACCCCTCTCGCGAGGCGCTCCGGCTTGTCTTACCGCGCCAATTCCGCCCTCTACCTGAACTCCTCTCCCTCCCGCAAGCTGTGTTCAGTTATTGGTCTTTCACTTCTACCCAGAACACAAGGAGAGCAGAACCATGTCGATTTCAGCCACTGAACACGGCAACCATCGCGGGAACCAGGCGGCGCCGTTCGTCACTATCCCGCACGCCCAAGGGTATACGGTCTATGCGGCCGATAACCCCAGCAATGCGTTTCAGGTGTCCGGGAGCCCGGACAACCCAAGCTGCACCTGTACCGATTTTCGAGCCCATCCGCCTCATCTGCGGTACCGCTGTCCCCACATCTATGCGGTATTCCGGGATGTCGGGAACGGGAGCGCGAATCCGCCGGTACAGCCTGCACCTGTCCCGGCGAGCAAGTCAGGCACGATTGTACCGCTGACGCTTTCCGAAGGCATCGGCATGGTGCTCAAGCGAAGCGTCAGCCCGGACCGTAGGATCGATTCATTATCTGTCGAGTTGACGGTTCCGCCGGAAGTTCTTGTGGACAAGGATATCGATGAGGTGGCCATGGCGGTCCTAAACCGTCAGGATGCCATTGTCTCAGCGTTTCTGGACTCCCGTAGCCCAGACACGGCAAGGCAGGGTTCAGAAGCCCATTCTGAGCCTTCTAGCCCCGTCGATGCCGTGCTCCGTGACGTGGGCGGCATGCAAACCCGCCTGGGCTGGCGTTACTTCATCAACGTGGCCGTCGGCGACAAGGTGTACAAGCTTTTCGGCACCCGCAAGCAATTGGCCGAAAAGCTCATGGCCGCCGGATGCGCAAGCTACGCCAACAACATCACCAAGGGGGCTGTTTTCAACGCCCGGTGCGCGGCGGTATTGGCCCCAAGTGAAGATGGTAAGTACGTGAATGTCGAGACCATCCTGCCGTGGGCGCCTCCGAACGGAAATGGGAGGTAGCGCCATGGGTACGATGCTGGACGATTTCGTTCAGGTGGCCGAACCGGACGCGACGCTGCCTTATCTCTCCCACTCGCGGGTGGATCGTTATCTCCGCTGTCCCGAGCAATACCGGCTGTATTACGTGGAGAACTTGCGGCCGGCGGTAAAGGCCGCGAGTCTGGAATTCGGGCAAGCTATCCACCATTCCTTGGCGCGGTTCTACCAGAACCAAGAAAACCCAATCGATGTCTTTCTGGAGATCTGGGAAGGCTGGCGTGAAGAGGAACTCCGCTATGCGTTCCGGGAATCTTGGGAGAAGCTCCGGGAGCGGGGCCAAGGATTGCTCGCGCAGTTCCTGATGAAGCAGCAGCCGTCCCTGAGTTGCATCGAAGCCTCGGAGGAGAGGTTCGAGTTGAGTATCTCGAACCTGGACGTTTCCTTCGTGGGCGTTATCGACCTCGTGGCCCGAGTGGACGGTGTGGTGAGTGTCATCGACTTCAAGACATCGTCGTCCGCCTATCAGGACCATGAGGTTGAGTTGTCTGATCAGCTCACGGCATATCAGCTCGCCAAGCCGGAGGCTCAACAGAGCGTGTTCTGTGTCTTCGTTAAGACGAAGGAGCCGCGGATCGATTGGTATTATGCGCGACGCCGCCCGGAGCAGTTGACGGAATACCTAGAGAAGGTTGGTCAGGTGGGCAAACTGATTCAGCAGCAGGTGTTCTTCAAGCGGCCGGGGAAGTGGTGTGCGTATTGCGACTATTTGCCGATATGCGTGGGAAGTTGGTAGACGACGCAAATCGCAGGAAACATTCTCGTCCAAGCCAGTACACCTTGTACTGGCTTTTCAAGCATACAGAAACAGCGTGGCTTGGTTTCGGCACAGCAAAAAAACCGCCGAAAGCTCGGCGGTTGAGAGTTGGGAGCCCTTTACGTTTTTGTGTCGGCTAACCGTTCTGACTTCGCTTGTCCCTTTGCCCGTTCATCTGACCCTCGAAGAAGTTTATCCATCAAATCAAGGAAATCACTGTCGACGTAGCCAATATCTACTTCGCTGCTGTTCTGCGGTATATCCTCGTGAATAATCCGTTGGATTTCTGAATCAAACAGTACTTTGCCCATATGCTAGTCCCTTCCCTTCACGCAAGATAAAGGCCTTTCCCGCTCTCTACCCTATATAGTACCAGTCTCTGCTCTAAACTACAAGATTTAGGGGGTAAGTTCTTTTAGAAAGCCAATTCTGATTCAGATCATGTCGCTCCCGGCGCGTCATTTTGACGGGGGATGAAGAACAGGTAGCAGAGTGACATAGAGCATGTCCGCAATGCAAGCGCCGAGATGCCAGGCGGGAGATTCACGACAGAGAGTCTCATACTGTTCCCATTTCTTCCGATGCTCAAAAGCACAGGGTATTTGCGGGAATCCATCTATACAATTCCGATCAAAAGTAAGAAACCCCGAAAAGGTGAACTTCTCGGCCCCAGATGGCCTATGGCGTATCGGATACGCCAACGTAGACTTGTAGAGGCGTTTCCAGTTCTTTCTGTCACACGCGAATATTCTCCGATGTCGTACTAGATTGTTACAGGAGAACGATGAGAATGGTTGAGGCCAGTCATTGATACCGTCAGATTTGCCGAGAATGCTTGCGAAGACGCTGTTGCTCGTCGCGACATGTGCATTCTCTCTCCCATATTCAGGCTCTCTATCAGAGGGGGAGGAACGGCCAATCGTGACGATTCGATAGACTTTGTTCGAGAAATCATTGACTTTAAGACAACAATGAGGAGGATCAGTTTCCGGACAATCTAGAATCTTTCCCAACGTTTTTCCTACACTCGAGCAGAAGACATTCGTGTCAGCACGTACTGGTGCATCCAACAATGTCTGGTGATCAACGGATGATATCCAGTGGGCGAGTTCCCGTATCATGTGAACGACACCATAGTGACAAAGGGTGTGCCAGGCCGTGTCAGTGCAATTTAAGGGGAGGCCCATGGTGACCTCTTGGATCTCTCGCATGATTTCATTACAGGCTGTTCCAAGTGCTGCTTTCAGATTTCCGTCACTTCGCCCGGAGTCGTACTCGGCGGCAACCACACCAAGTAGGTCAGTCGGGATGCGAAGTCGGGTTCGATTCTCGGGGATAACGATGAATACTCGGTTTCGTCCCAACCGGCCGGTAAACAAACCCAACTCAAAAATAACGTTGTCTCGCGTAACCCCTTCTTTCTTGCCCCTTATCCATAGTTTATCGACATCGGTAAGATCAAAGATCGCGAAATCAGCGCGCTCGGAAGCTTTCAATAGGGCGTCAAGTTGGAACTGCGCTGGTCGAAAGACTCCTTGATCCCACACAGTGATTTCGAAACTACGGCCCAGATTTGCTTGGATTGCGTGCGCGACATCGAGGTTCTCCGTAGCTGAACCGATAAAGATCCGAGGTTTGCGTCTAGCGAGCATTATCCATTGCCTCCGTCTGAATGGATAATGCTAGAATCATATTCTATAGTCAAGTAGACGAATATCCTCGACACTCGCTCGACAGGTGTGGATCGCTTCGCTTTTCTCTCTGACTGACCGCGTATTGTCATACCTTTTCCAGCCTTGAATGTTTTCGCCTGCTGTCAGACAGTGTTGAATATTGGGTTTCGCCGGACCTAAAAGGCCGCCCGACCATCGGCGATAATGTTCGCAAATTGGCTGTGCTGATAGCCGCCCGGATGTTCTTGCTTGTACTCCTGCCACAACAGAATCAGTGTCACCTCTTTACGCTTGAGTTCCTGGTGGACCTGCGGCCAGTCCGGCTGGGGGCGCCGGTTCACTGCTCCCGACAGGGGCGCTGCGAACAGAAGCCTTTCCAGACCTTCCTCGTCCAGTTCCTCTGGCAGGGGCCAGGACAACCCCGCGCGCACCGCCCGCCGAAGATAATCCCGCACCGTCGTCTCGCCAACCCCACAACTCTCGGCTACCGCCCGGTTGCTCAGTCCGCCTTCCCATTTCAGTCGTAGCACTTCCTGAATCTTGCGCATGGACAATCTCTCCCTCGGCATCGCGGCCTCCTTCGCTTGCGGTCCCTGCGACCACAAAAGGCACACGATACGTTTAAGGTTTGAAACTGTCCCGCGTTCGCTACGCCCCGCTGCGCGGGGTCCGGAACGGGTGCGCGGATTCCTCCGGAACGGATCCGCGCGCGCCCCGGAATCACTGCGCGGATTGAATCGGAATTCGTGCGCGGATTATCCCGGAATCACTCCGCGCTTTCCCCCGGAATCCAACCGCGCTTTGCTCCGGAATACGCACCAGTACTTGGTTCTTAGTCATAATGCAAGAATAGCAGGAAGACGCCTCGTTTGTACGGTGCTGGCAGAAGAAGCAGCGGAATGACGGACTTTGCTCTCGTAGGATGACCTTTGCCAGTGGACTTCGGGGACTTCACCTGGAGTCCTACCAGCCTCTTGCCAATCTCCCTCTGTCCGATAGAATGGAATCACCCCGGCAAGCATTACCCCCAAAGTTCGAAGTCTGGCTCGATACGGGGCACGCGTTCCATTGCGGAACGATATGCCTTTTCTAACTTAAACTTATTCAAGAATGCATCGTACTCTTCGGTCCGCGGGGTTCCAGTGCGTCTGAGAGATTTTTGGAGTATGGGCTTACCCGCTCGTGTGTAGGTGAAGCGAACGAACTAGGTACAGAGCTGGAACTGAACATCCACAAAAATCTCTTCATTCGGTGGCAAATTCCGTTTGTTGCTCCGCAGTAAATAAGTAGAGGCAATTGGGCCTCGACAGAAGTCGTAGGAGAAGGACTAATGGAAACCAAAGAAACCGGACCGAAAGTCGCGTACCCGCAAGGTGATCGCGAGAGTGAGGTGCGCATCCACATCGATCACAAGCCGTACGACTCGCCCAATCCAACGACTGGAAAGGCGCTGTACACGCTCGGTCAAATCGTTGAAGACCTCGTGCTTCTCCGTCAGGTTCAGTGCGGTGGAGAAGTCATCGAGATTCCCAACAGTACGGACGTGATTGAACTGCGGCCAGGCGAACAATTTCACACCGGACCGCGTGAGAAGACGGAAACCACGATCATCGTCAACGGCCGGCAGAGATCAGTATCCCAAAAACACCTGTCGTTTCTTGAAGTAGTTGCTCTCGCCTTTGACCCCATCCCCACCGGGCCAAACCTGATCTTCACGATTACCTATTGGCACGGACCGCGTCCCAACCCGGAAGGAACGTTGTTAGAAGGATCGAAGGTCAGAATCGCCGAGGGTATGGTTTTCAATGTCACACAAACTGATAAATCGTAGCCCGGACCTGAATCGTCTACGTGACGAAGGTTACAATCTAGAGATTCGGTCCGGCTTTCTGCTGGTCAAGGACGTTCCTTATGTAAACTCTTCCAAAGAGGTCAAGAGGGGAACGCTTGTTACAAAACTTGTACTCGCGGGTGACGTGACCACACAGCCGGATAATCATGTCGCCTACTTCATAGGCGAGCACCCGTGCCGTCAAGATGGGCGCGAAATCCACCAGATCAAGAATCAGAGCAATAATCAGGTGCTTGCGGAGGACGTAGTGATTAATCACACATTCTCGGCAAAACCAAAACCGACGGGTCAGTATCCCGACTACTATGCCAAGGTGAGCACCTATGTTGCCATTCTCTCGGGACCTGCCCAAGCGATTGACCCGTCTGCGGTGGCGACAATGCACTCACTAATTGAGCCAGATCGAGAAGATGATACGGCGGTGTTTAACTATGTCGACACAGCGTCAAGCCGGGCCGAGATCGGAACCATCACGTGCAAATTGGAACTTGGAAACATCGCAATTGTCGGCATGGGAGGAACGGGGGGCTATGTGCTGGACCTCGTGGCAAAAACTCCCGTGAAGCAGATTCATCTTTACGACGGCGATACCTTCTATCAGCACAACGCATTTCGCTCTCCCGGCGCACCATCGGTGAATGAACTCAGGGCCAAGCCAAGCAAGGCGGCATACATGCGTGAAGTGTATTCGAAGATGCATCGCGGAATAGTTGCTCATGAACATTACATCGATACCGGAAGTGTGGAACAGTTGCGGAGTATGGACTTCGTCTTCCTCTGTCTCGACCGGGGAGCCGCGAAGGAGCTGATCGTCCCGTGGCTGGAGGAGTTTGACGTGCCCTTCGTCGATGTCGGAATGGGCCTTCATGTCAACGACGGCTCGCTGGGGGGTATCGTGCGCGTTACAGCCAGCACGTCTGCAAAGCGCGATCATGTCAGGTCTAGGATTCAGTTCTCTGATGGCGACGGCCACAACGACTACGCACAGAACATTCAGATTGCCGACTTGAATGCCCTGAACGCGGCTTTGGCCGTCATCAAATGGAAGAAGCACTTTGGCTTTTACCGGGACTTAAGTCATGAACACAACAGCACATACACGTTGGACGGCAACGTCCTCGTTAATGAAGACTGCCCATGAGAACTACGAAGTTATCCCACCAATTCGTGGAGTTCATTCCCGATACTATCCAGGAGCGGACATTGTATGTGTCGGTGAAATTCGCAACGGTCGTCCACAAATGCTGCTGCGGTTGCGGAAAGGAGGTTGTCACTCCCCTGAGCCCTACGGACTGGAAGCTCACGTACGATGGAAAGACAATCTCCCTCGCGCCTTCCATCGGGAACTGGGGCCTCGAATGCCGATCCCATTATTGGATCAGGAACAATCGTGTCTACTGGGCGCCTTCCTGGTCACAATGGGAGATCCAGGCCGGGCGCGCGCATGACCGGATATCAAAGGAGGAGTACTTCGGCACCGGTCCCAAGTCACAGGCTGCCGTTTCCGACCAACCGCCGATTCCGGCCTCCCGTGAGGAAGGCGGAATGTGGTCGATACTGAGCAAGCTTTGGCGACGCTCGTTCAAGTAAGTTCGGCTCGTCATCTGGCGGACTGAGCTTAGCACATTATAAAGGACGTTTTTCTACACTAAGATGGCACAATCGATCAAATTGGCGACCGGCACTAACGGTCATTCCTCTACCGCGCTAGCAGTGACCAGGGACGAAAGCGCCTCCTGTCGGTTCGTCGGGTTGCCCACAGTCAACACCCGAAATTTGAACAGCCGTCACGCCTATGCGTGTACCGTGACCAGCTTATGTCTGTGGTGCAAATCCCGATACCCCCTCGGACCGGCGACTCTGAATCTGATTACGGGGTTGCAAGAAGTTTCCCTAAATCTCACCCGTACCAGTAATTGGTCCGGTCCTTACCCGGCAAGCCAAGATACAAGGTCATTGGTTTCCGGAAACCGGTTTTGCCGTGTTCCGCTACCGCCTCGGTGGAATCTTCGCAAAAAGTCGCAAAATATGCCGATCCCGTGGCAGTGTATAATTACGGGCAGGCAAGGAGAGGTAGACGAGAGGAATGGACAGAGAAGCCAATCGTATTCAACTACTCGAACAACAGCCTTGGGAAGAAATCATTCTAGGGCTGGACAAGTATGCGCTCCAGAAGGCGCGGCGCCTGTATTGGCCCACCGCCTCAGGGCGGCTCGACATACTGGCCAAGGGTGCATCCCCAACGGACATCGCGCGAGAGGCGATAGCGAGGCTGTTTGAAGGCACACGGGATTGGGACCCGGACAAAGAGCCTGATGTTCTTCGCTATCTCAAGAGTGTCGTCGACAGTTTGATGTCAGCTCTTGTGGAGTCGGCCGAAGTGGCAGAGGTGAGAGTCAGCGTCGCATATGATGAAACGGATGCTTCCACAGTGATAAGCCCTTCTCAGGCATCCGTTGTGGTGGAATCGACCGCGCTGCACCCAGCGCCACTTTCGCCAGAGCTTGTGGCGCAAGAGAACGAACTGCGGGAGCGAATATTGGCGGCCGTAGCTGGAGACGAATTCCTGGAACTACTTGTGCTTTGTCTGGCTGAAGGCCACACCAAGCGCAGCGACATTGCAAGGGAGCTCGGCGTGTCGGCGGACGAAGTAACGAACCTTAGGAGGCGGCTGCAGCGCGTTGTTGACTGCGACGTGCTGGGGGTGACAGGGAAAGGGAGGCGAGAGTGATGAGCAATCAAGATGGTAAAAGCTCGAGAGACTTTGCTTCCAATCTCTTCGAGTTTCTGGAAGAAGAGGAGACATTAGGTAGTCTGGCCGATCTCAAGGAAGAGCTGCAAGCAAGCGGCATTGATCCAGAGGTAGAGACGCGCTGGGCAACTGAATACGCGGGCGAGCAGATTCGGATGCTGAAAACAAGGCGCATACAGGCTGCCTCGGAAACACGCAACGCGCTGTTGAACCAGCTTAAGACACTCCGGACGCGCGGTTCTGCAGGAGTGGTCGCCGTGGTTGATCGACTGCTTAGCCAATTCCAATGTGGCCAACTCCAAGGCCTGGAAGCGATACAAGCCCAGTTCAGCAAACTGGAAAATCCTACCGAAGCCGACTTGCGCAGTCTCTTGGAAGATTGGGTAGAAATCGAGAAGTGGGGTGACAGTACCGAATCGGACAAGGAGTAGAGTCTGTTGCCCGAACCATCTGAGGCACACGCACGAGCAATCGCGCTTCGGGTACTGAACGAATCCATGGTATGCGAACCCGCGCACCTCGATGTGTACGCCATCGCGTTCATGAGAAAGGTTCTTGTAGAAGAGGGGATGCTTCAGGGTGCCCAAGGGAGGCTAATTATTCGCGAAGGCCGCGGAAAGGTGCGGATAGATGAGACGATACCCGAGTTGGGAAGAAAGCGATTCGTCGCCGCGCATGAATTAGGCCATTTTGAACTACACTACTCCAAGGCGCCTCTGTTATTTTCTTGCAAAGCAGAGTATTTCGATCTTTGGAGGCAGACGAATCCAGCTGCCGAGCGGGAGGCGAATGCGTTCGCTGCCGAATTTCTGATGCCAAAGCCTATGTTCGCGCCCCTGTGTACGGGGTGCAATCCTACCTTTGACGTCATTACGGACTTGGCCGGCACTTTCAAAACCAGCCTGACAGCGACGAGCCTTCGGTTCATTGATCTAACATCCGCCGCATGTCTCGTTGTGAGTTCCAATGCGGGCGTAGTCCAATGGAGCGTATCCTCAAAGGGCTTCGATCAAAGGATTCGGTCCGGGCAGTCCTTGAGCCAAAACACATACGCGTACGATTTTTTTCAAGGACAAGCGCTGCCCAAAGGACCTCAGGAAGTATTAGCCGCTGCTTGGTTTCCCGAGGCGCGTCTGAAGCCAGATGCCACCTTATTGGAAGACTCCGTTGGCATGTCGGCCTACGGATCGGTCCTGACGATTCTCCATATTCTGAATCTAATCGAAGCCGAGGATGACCCGGTGGACGAACATTTTACACCCGATGGCCGTCGATATCGCTGGTAGCCTGATATCCCCCGTTCACCTGCCTCGATACGGGTCACACGCCTTTGCCGCTCACGGCAAGATTTCACAGACGAAGATTTGGCTCAACTGAGCCGTTTTTCGATTACGGTTGGTGGAGACAACTATTTGAATTCTATCGGACAGTTCCGAATTCCGGTGAGGATTCGAACCGGAATTCTTCAAGCGGTCGGGGAAGTGGTGTGTACAGTGTGATTTTTTCCAATCTGCATCGGAAACGGGAGGTGAAACGCATCCCTCAAGACTCTGTAAAATCATTAAGCCAACACAATCTCTTGATTTTTCTTGTCTCCTTCTTTTCTTGGCTTGCAGATTGCTTCTGGTATGTTGGGCAATAAGGACCGACACTGGAATTCCATCCACATCCTCCCGCAAGTCGTTGCAGCCACGTATTACGAATCGCGCATGACTCGAATTGTGGCTGTAGCTTGTACTAATTGCGCGCCCGCCAGAAGTGCCGTGCAGGGCTATACCGCATTCGTCAGTCATCCCAACCATTCCGTAACGAGAAGCTTAATGTGTTCCGCTTCTGCCACACCACCAGCATGAATTAGGTTCCGTACTTGATGACCACGTCCTCGTTGGTACCGAAAAAAATACCGCACATACGTCTTTACCCACTCGAGACCGGCAAAGCTTTGTTCCCCTTCAAGGAGCAGTAAACATGATTCACCCCTACAGAGGTACGATACAAGAGGTCGAAACAAAGCAGGCTCCCGACGGATTGCGTCTGCACAGATGAAGCGTACGTCACTTGCGGTGAATGTAAAATGACCAGAGGCCAGAACGTGCAGTCCCAACGCTTCAGCACTGTTTGTGACTATATCAAGAAGCGTGAAAGAACTCCTGATCGCTTCGCAATCCACCGCGCATTTCGCTAAACGCTCAGTGCATAAACTGCGATCAAGTAGCGGCTCGGCAAAGCTAGCTTCGGCCCGTGCACGAAAGCAGACTTGTTCGAGTGCGGCCGTAGCCCGCCATATTGAGCTTCGGCATTTGAAATCCTTTTGTTCCGGAAGGACATTCGCTAAGCCGCATCGAAGCGCATAAAAGTAATCCCTTGATCGCAGATAACCACATGTCGCGTACGACCCTCTAAGTGCATCTGGCTTGAGTACCATCGCTCCTCTGAGGGTCGAGAGGGACGCCATGGCGGCTAGCCTAGTCTTCGCGCAACTGCCCAGGACCGCACTTAAGTGTCCGAGCTTCCGGAACAAAACCCTTTACTAAGTCATCTGCGAGCCAGTCACGTACCTCCAAAGGATACAGGGTGATAGAGTGTAGATCCTTAAACGAGACCCACATCGGTTCATGAAGGTCGCCAGCCTTCGATTCCTCCAATTCCTCACCGCCCAAGGCGACTTGGCCTGAACAATAACTGCAGGCATAGAAGTAATGGTCACTATCGCCCACAAGGTCGTGGTGGTAAAGGAGTCGATCGACGGACACGACTACCGAACACTCTTCCAGAATCTCCCGCACTACAGCTTCCTCAACCGATTCACCGCACTCTACCCCCCCGCCGGGAAAAGTAAAATACACCCGGCCGTAGTGCGAACGTCTCATAAGCAAGACGGCCTGTTGGTGGAGAACGATTCCAACGGCGCGGGTGCCATTCGGCTTATCTAATCGCGTTATTTGTTTCATACCCATGCTTCACATTATTCTCAGCTACCGCCTTCGACTATCACGTAGACTGTCCCATTGCATACGGCACTGCTTTATATGCCCCCCGGGAAACATCCGTACAGCCCACACTAAACCGTAAATTGGTGTCGAAACTTACGACATTCCATTCACCAAAGCCTCCCACATTCTGGCCACGTGTTCCGAGGAGAGCTCCTCCGCTTCCTGCCGTGCTCTGACGCCCATCTTCGCTCTTAGCGAACAACAACTCAACAGCCTGCAAATGAGCTCGGTAAATTTTGCTTCGGTTGCAGGAACTTCAGGATCGCCAGCGACAAGATAACCTGTAGTACCTTCACGTACCCGCTCGGCTAAAGCTTCATAGTCGCTCAGGATGCATGGCGTGCCCGCGGCGGCGCTTTCAGCGGCGCTCAAACAAAACATTTCAGGGAAGCGGCAGGGGTAAATCATCAAAGCGGCCGATGCTTGTATACATCGTAAGGCGTCTTTTGGGATCACTCCAAGCACCTCTACATTATAGCCTCCTGAAGTCAGCTTGTGAAGCAGGCGGTGATAGGGCTCCTCTCTGTCCTTTGCCTCTTCTGCTGTATAGCCCCACTGCTGATATCCACCTGTAACCCTCAGTAAAGCACTAGGGTGCCGATCCTGCACGCTCGGCCACAGACGCGCTACAATATCTAATCCGCGGTTGGGCATGCTGCTGAAAAGACAAACCAGGTCGCGTTTTTCATGAGGAACAGGATTATACAAGTCGTAATCCACCGGAAGGGGTATGTACGATAGCCAGTTTGATGGAACCCCTGCGTCCCCTAGAACACGAGCCATCGCCCTTGAAGCAACAACGATTCTCGCTGCCCTGGGCCGGTACGTACTTGCGAAGCGGCGTGAGCCTGAAGTCCGGTTGTCTAGCATCCAGAACAGTGTGGCCAGACGGCCGTGGGTGGGCTGTATCGCTTCTTCGCAGCGAACTGCGACGTACACATCCGGCGCTGGTGCTACTGACCACTCGTGAAGCAAATGCCAGTAGACCCCGTCGTAGCGGCCGGGTCTTAGACACGCATTAAACACGTGTATCTCATGTCCGAGCTTAGCCAAGGCTCGAGTCAACGTTACGAGGCAGCTTTCTCCACCGCCCAACCCAGGCATTTCGTAATCTGCGGGGGAAAAGGCAAAACGCTTGGGATAGTAAAAGTGCCATCTAGTCACTGTATGAGCCCTCGGCGCCTACAACGATCAAAGTGCTCGAGAACGATTTCTGTCAGAACTTCCGGTTCTACGCCATCGGTATTCAGGACCAGTACATCTGGTACATTTTCTTGAAGAAGGCGGAGAAGGCTTAGGTCCCATTCTTCAAATACGGATTGGTCGTACTCCAAGAACCTGTAATTCTCTACCTTGGTGGTGCGGCCATTCTCAAAGTCACTTCTATGGCGGAGGATTCTCACCTGGAATGGCGTTGTCAGAAAAGCACATCCGCCGTAACAAACAAGCAAAGACCGGAACGCTTCAAAGAAGTTCGTCATAATCGTGTCAGAGTCGATGATGGCTTTTGCCCAGGCCCTGTAGTGAGAACTCACCTTTACAGTGGTGTTACCGTTCCGCTCGCAAAAAAGTATGCCGTCTACAAGCGGTCCGAGCAAATAAACACTGCGCTTCAGCGTTTTCTCTAACCGCGAGGAGCGTCCAACCCCTGCAAGGTATGTCAGGCGGCAGTCAAGATACTGAAGCGGTGACCGAACAAGAGGACCAATGACAACTGAAATCGGTCGCATGCACCGCTCGCCCAGCGCGCTCGCGAGATGCCGAGCGAGCGTCTTCTTTCCCGAGCAATCGAGCCCTTCTATTAGATACGGGCGGCAATTGCGACGATGTAGCATCATGACACCAGTCTTGGCGAAGATACGGTGTCATCTAAACTACCATGCGGGGCTAGGTACAAGGGTTCACCCACTCGGAGACTTTCCTGTACGAGCTGTTCTACTTGTGCCAAGGCCACCGTGCCAAGTGAAAGTAGATCAAGAAGGTGGAGAGGGCACGGTGGAGAACTAGCTACAAAGGCGTAATTCCACGAATCCTGCCCATCCGGCAGACAGTGTACAGGTTCTCTCGTTCTCAACGCAAAGCCAAGATCTTCGAGCGCAGACAGAGCCAAACCTATCCTCCCATATGTATTGCCGAAATGAGTCACTCTTGCTCCAAGACAGGAGAGCACCGCCTCAACGATAGCGATGAGGCGTGCGCCCACTACCGTAGTCCCTGAGACAAGTCCTTCCGCGATGTCATGGAGGTTAGTACTCTTCACTGGCCCTGCCCTGCCCGATAGCGGGTCGATCACAATTTGGCAAAAGGTTCCGCTTCCCGCGGCCCACGCAACTCGGTATATGCTCAAGTCCTCTGAATGCCCGAAAGCTAGTTTTGTATACTCAGAAGCATGGTCAGCAATGGCCATTCGCGCGAGGACGGACTCAATAGTCCGAGCGTAGGAATCCAAAACCCGGGCAATGACAAAACGTTCTGGAGCCTTTGTTAGACTCCGTAAGTGGACATCGGGTAACGAACAGAAGACATATCTTGAAAGGTCAAAATTGCTCATGTTCACAACTTCACCCAAAGTTGTATTTCCACTTTCACTGAGATTAGTCCTCAGACAGTCATACTGCATCGCTACTGCATTTCTTTCAGACGCCGTAAGTCCAGAACCGGATCGCACCCCGTTGTCAAACACTGGGTGGAGAAACTGCCAAGCCAAGTGCGAGGGCATCCACCATGGCACGTATGCAAGAAAACTTGGGAGTTCGAACAGATTGGCACGCACGGCATCACTCGACGGTAGGGTTGGAATACCCGTACCGCTGAAGCGGATAAACCTGAGCGTGCATCCTCCCCCTTTTCGCGGTACCTCGTTTAATATTCCGATGTTCTCGCGAACGATACTAATATGTCGGTGATAATATACGGGCATGCGGGATGATGGGTTCACTGTAGGATGCCACCCATCGGTATAGGAGAAGCTCCCAGAGTACTCTACTGCCGTCACTGGAGTAACTCCCAAGGGGTTAAGGGTGACTCGCGAAGTAACTCACGATAGACGGCCAGATTACGGTCCAGTTCATTTCTTTTTGCATCCGTGCTCCCGGAGCGAGGCAGGTGATGGACGTGGAAAACACCAGTACTAAGAACTGGGCTCACGAAGAAACCTCGCGCAATCATCTTAGCTGCAAAACTGACGTCTTCGGGCCCCCAACCTTCGAAAGCTTTGGCAAATCCTACCTCTGTCGCCGCGTTGCGTCTAATACTGAAGTTGTTGCCTTTGACCATAAAAGGAAGGTCTACGGGCCCCAAATTCGAGTAGTATCCAAAAGTACGAAAGTTATCAGTAGATGCCAGCGGGGTAACCCTAACTCGTTCTGGTACTTGCCGGAGTCCCGGCCAGTTCGCGGGGTAAGTGGCAACAGTTCGAGAATCAAGCGACGTGTCTGGGAGACGGTCCGGGATCGCAGTGTTGTTGATGTCCTCTCTCAAGGACACAAGTATCAGGTTCGGAAAAACCCTGTGCCTCAACCAGTGATTTATGATGTAATTCCGCGAGAGGTACGTATCTGCATCCAAGAAGAAGACAATACTGCCCCGCGCAACAGCGAGTCCCAGATTTCTGGCTCCCGCGCAATGCTGGCGGGAGGTAGAACGGATAACTGCGACCGAAGGACTAATCTTAGTAAAGTCACACTTGGTAGTACAGCCGTCATCAACAACGATGATCTCCGCCTTCACGTTGTGCGGAAGTGGCTCTAAAGCGAGCAACACCGATGACACAGTGTTCGCTATTGTGCTATCAGCGCGATAGCAGGGGATGACAAACGAGATGGTATCTGAAACGAGGTCGAAGTGGGAAGGAGTATGGTGACAGTCGCCGTAGACGAAGTCGACGTTGAAGAGCGATTGACAGAGATGTGCTGCCAATGAATAGTCATTGGATTTCCTTTGGAGAAAGTCAACCGTAGTCCCAAAAGAGGCAGACTGGGAAACAGGTGTAAGGTAGCCGAGGCACGAAAGAGCGTCAGTTCCTGCGTGAATCGGGAAAGCTGCTGCAACAGAGCATGAGGCAAGGTCCCTTGATGCGAACCGACGCAAGTTCTCTAGGGTCACTGGTACGAAGCCTTGAGTTGCCCAAAAACATCGTGATTCTCGAGCCTTTGTCTCTAACAATAACGTAAAGTTTTCGCAATCTCGAAGTTCGGGAGCGCTAAGAAGGGCAAAAGTTGAGTTCGTGTTGATAGAGAAGGACTGCCCAGAGGACGAGAGGCGAAGTGATGGGTAGCCGGGTGGTCTGAGGAGCAAGAGCTCGGAATGTCCGAGGCGCCAAAGAATACTAGGAATCAACGGAGGCATACCGGCGCAATGAAAATGCGATAAGTCATCCATAGCACGCCCTGTCCTGGGGTGGTTGCACATTTGGAAAGGTATGCTTGACCATGTTCGAGGCAGCATCTCCTCAGCTCTCAAAATGAGCACACATACCGCGATGGGTCAGCACATGGAGAGCTTTAGCAATTGCAGTATAGCAGACGGCGTACCAAAGGACATCGTCTTTAAGGAACTTTGTTTAAGAAGCTGACCTTCAGTAGACTTCGAGACTTCAGGGACTTCACCCGGGGCCTGGTCTCCCCCTTGCCAATCTCCCCCTGTCCGATAGAATGGAATGGCCCATCGAGTCAGTCTGAAAAATCGTTTTCCTCTTGACCACCTTCCGGCAAAATGACGTTTTCCTCGGCAGTTGTACGGCAATGTTTGATCACTCCGGCAAGCATTACCTCCAAAGTTCGAAGTCTGCCTCGATACGGGTCACAATAAGCCCAAACTTCGAACTTTAGAATTTGGCTCAACGAAGCCATTTATGAGGAACGAAAAACCGTAGATTCTGAGGATTTTTGCCTTGTCTCATTGAATCCACTCGGGAATCGAACTAACTTTTCGAATTGGCTTGTTGGTTTTGATTTAAGTGAAGGTACTGCACATATTTCTCTCTTATTTCGGGTAGCCGCTCTAGGTTCCCCCGGCTTAGGATGGAGACGAGCTCGTCAATCAAGGATAGGGTATCTTTGATTGGTTTTAATGCGGATCGCGGATTCATTCTAAGATGCAACGCTACCCGTTCGAGTGTGGGCGTGTTCGATTTGGGTTGAGTGCCGTCATGGCGTGTATGGATGGTGAAGAGTTCTTCTTCATCCTGAACAAATTCAAATAATTGCTGGTGGGTTTTCTTAGTGGAATTCTCGGACGAATCTTCGTTCTCCATAGAATCAAGGGCTGAACCAATAGAATCCAACAACTGAGTGTTGAGAGCTTGGAGTTTCTTGCGAGCATCCGGAAGTTCGAGTCCCGTTGACCCTTCTAACCCCCTTAATTGTGCCTCAAGATCTGTGTATGTCATTAGCCTAAGAATATAGAAACAGGGCACAGCCCGCAAGACTCTGCCCTGTTTCATCAAAATTATCTACTGGCAGGGTCGCTACACTCGTCGCAACTACCCCGATGCTCTACGCCGCTATTTCCGGTATCCTTCTCGACCCAGGCATGGCAATGGTCACTTTCTCCCTTGCCGGTAGAGAAGACATCAACTTGATGGCTTGATTCCTTGATGATTATGCGATCATCACCGCTACGATGTACTTCGGGCTTTGGAGCCACTGTTTTCACCTCCTTCGTCTTCGTTGAGTGTCAGTGCCTCCTCTTCTTGCACCCCAATTGTACCCGGCAATCTATCATTTTGTCCAATTTTAGGACAATTGAATTAAATCTCACTTCGTATGCGGTATATGCGGGATCGCATGCCAAAAGAGCCCCGATGGGGCTCTTTTGGTTACGCTTTTTCTTCGATTTTTTCCAGTCGCCGGCGATGATCGCCAAGGTGGTCGGCAAAGTAATCCAAACGATTCTCGACACTGGTTAGCCTTAACTCTACCCGGGCTAACCTGTTTTCAACTTTATCCAAACGATTCTCGACGCCATCGAATCTTTCGTCCACGGCATTAAATCGTTCGTCCACCGCGTCAAAACCGCATTTGACCATCAGTGCTAAATCATCAAGAGTGGTTTTCTTCTTCGGCATATTACTTTAAGTTTAATGCTTGTGTGTTGTCTGTCAAGATTGAAAAACAGTAGACTTCCGGACTTCGGGGACTTCACCTGGGGTCTACCCACCTCTTGCCAATCTCCCTCTGTCCGATAGAATGAAGTGGCCGATAGGATTAGTCTAAAAACTCCTCTTCCTCTTGACCATCCTTCGGTACCGAAGCAAAATCAGCCATGTGTGTACCGCAATATTCGACCACTCCGGCAAAGATTGAGTCCAAAGTTCGAAACCTGCCTCTATACGGGTCACAATAATTTGCCTCCGGCGGCAAAAAATACCACCTAGACAAGGTGAAAATTTGTGTCAAAAGACACCCTTAGGACTACTTAGTCTGGTTGTTCTGATACTCCGATTCCTCGACTATTTTATAGGCAACCTCGACAAACCGCCTGAGATTCTCTTCGGCTGCCTCAAGCCCATTATCCGAGAGTTGAGGGAACAATCGTCTTAATCGATTAAGACTTTCCTTGTGGGTCATATAAATCAAGGGATTATGGTTTATACACATCGACCATCTTGACAATCCCACCAAACCCGCTAGAATGAAGATGTGCTTGTGGGCGCAAGCCCCGTTCAGCTAAGGATTTCCTAAGCTGAAGGCAAGCACACCAAAGGAGCCCCTGTGGGGGCTTTTTTGGTTACTCATCTTCGATATTCTTGTCATGTAACCGTTGGCCATTCTTGAGTTTTGAATCCGGCATGACGCTCCAGAAAATAATATTGCCGTCACCAATCCGTCTGAGAATTACCCGGATCTTGATTTTATTCTGGCCAGTGATGGCGGCGAAGCCCCAGTAGGTAGTCTGCTTCAAGGCAGTGAAGCCACTTTTGGATTTCTTGCCAATCGGACTCATCGTTTCGCGGAATTCTTGAAGAGTTCCTGATTTCCGAATCACATCAAGCGCTAGTGGCAGCAGGCGGAATTTAAGCATCTGCTCATCCTTGGACCGCTCTCGCCTGGCTGAAAATTGAAGATGATGAAAACCGTCCGAATTGAGTCTAATCGGAGACTGAAAATAAGGGCAGAGGATCTCCTTCTGGCGGGAGTAGATAGTCTCGGCCTTACGTTTGTATTCGGCGAACTTTTCCGCTTCAATCATAGCGTCATCATAATATCGGCAAAAGCCGAGTCTGCCAAGTAGACTTCAAGACTTCAGGGACTTCACCTGGGGCGTACCCGCCTTTGCTAATCCTCCTTTTATCCAAATGTGTGTGCACATTACCATAGACCCTTGACGCGATTTGTAAGACTGGTAGTATTGACTCTAGATTCCACAACTAGAACCTAAGAGGAGAAATGATATGTTACTCAACAACACGGAGTTTTGGCTACTTGAGCACATCGAAAGAAATCAAACTGTGCCCAAAGAACTGTGCAACTTAGCCCGCAAGCTTGCGTCGTTAGGATTGCTTTGTCTTGGCTACCACAGAGACGGGACTAAGGTTAAGGAGACGGGTAGTTTAACTTTCTTGGGGCGGCAGATTGTGAGATTGGAACGAATTGAGCGTAGTCCGTTTCGGTGCGCTCTTCAATCTTTCTTTGCACCTTTTATTTGATTGCCCACAATACCTATCTTGTAATGACGCGGCACCTATTAGTTTAGATCAACTAAATGACTAGGTGCTTTTCTTTTTCTGTTTACGTTCAGTAATCACTCTTGCCAATCTCCCCCTGTCCGATAGAATGGAATGGCCCATAGAGTCAGTCTGAAAAATAGTCTTCCTCTTGACCGCCTTCCGACACCATGTCCATATTTTCCACATTTGTACGGCAATGTTTGATCACCCCGGCAAGCATTGCCTCCAAAGTTCGAAGTCTGCCTCGATACGGGTCACCGTTTGTCGGTTTTCGCCGATTAGCGATGATGTCGAAGGGAGAGGATAGCTCAACCACAACGTTTCTTTCGTTCACCGCCAGGTTCGAAGTCAGCGTTCCGAGCAATTCTCGCTTCGTGTCTTTTAGAGCCATTTCGTAAAGCACTGGAGCCGAATTTGCCCGTTCGAAGATCTCACGCACCCGATATAGGACATCATTTGCAGAGGACTCCAATTCTGTCCGGGCTTTTTCAGCCGCCATCCGGTCGGCAATCAGGTTCTCCTTTCTTTCTTCATACATTTTGCGGTCAATAGCCTGATCGAGATAGGCGTCGGTCAGTCGGTTGAGTCTGTCTGTGACTCGTTTAATCCGAAGTTCCAGGGCTTTGGTCAGTCCGGCTTTCGTTTCTAACCACGACGCCCGATGCGCATCGATGAGTTGGGTCAACTTCTTCCTTTCGCGATCGGAGAATTCCAGAGAGCCTAGTGTTGCGACTACCGCTACATCTATGGCTTCCTCACGGACGCCTTTCGTCGGACAAGTTCGAGAGTGGCACCGGTAGTAAGTGTGCCCCTTCTGGCATTCCCCAGACATCGTATAGCCGCAATGACGGCATGTGATGAGTTTTCGGTAGAGGAAGCTATTTCTTCGCGTGCGAACGGGTGTCCGGCCGGTGAGAATGGCTTGAACACGGTCAAAGACGATACGGCTGATTAAAGGTTCATGATTGCCCTCGAAAACTTCGCGGGTTCGGGCGAGTCGGATCAGACCCGTATAGAAGGGATTGTTCAAGAGCCTTGAAATGCCGTTCAGCGAAATACTCGTTCCGTGACGGTTACGAAGGCCTGATTGATGCAATTCCGCCCGAAGCGTGTCCAGCGTATATCGGCCGGTGGCGTACAGATCAAAAGCCCGCTTCACCGACGGTGCCGTCGATGGGTCGAGAGTCTTCTTGGCGCCACCGCCATTATCCAAGTATCCAAGTGGGGCAGGCAACGGATAAAACCCTTGTTTCAGCCGGCCATAGAAGCCCTTGCGGCTTTCCTCTCGGAGATTCCGAATGTAGTCAGCAGCAACGACAGCCTGAATGTCTGCCGATAATCTTCCGCCACGCGTGTGCAGATCCAAGCCTTCATTCGCAAAGTGGATCTTTATCCCCCTATCGATGAGTTCACCGAGCTTTGCCCAGTCGCGTAGATTCCGGGCGCTACGGTCGATCTTGTGAATGACGATTCCGCTGGCCTTCCCTTGTCTTAACCGGCTTAACATTTGGCCGAAGACCGGCCGACCGCTCTTGGCCGCTGTCTGGCGCTCTTCGAACCATTCCACGATCTCTAACGATTCGCGCTCGCAGTAGCGCACAATGGCGTCTCGTTGCTCCTGGAGCGAAACGCCCTTTTCTCCTTGTTTGACGGTGGATACGCGCACATAGGCGAAGACTTTGTTCATCGTCGCTTTGGATTAGTGATTGGTGATGATCGGATCGTAGATCGCGATTCGGAATCTGTCAACGGTGGGGTTGTGGACTGATTCACGCTATCTTGTTCGGCCTGCTCACAGATGCGGATAGCGACCTCCACAAACCGCCGGAGATTCTCCTCCGCGATCTCCAATTGTTCTTCGGAAAGCTCTGGGTACAGTCCGGCCAATTCCGCCCGCGAAGGCCTCTCCTTGTCGCTATTCATGACTGCAGTTTGCCTGAAACGAAATGTGAGAGAGAGGCAGTGCTTCTTTACCCATCCAACAAGATCGAACGCCTACGATGCCCTCGCCCGGACCGGCACAATGGTCACACACTATGGCTAAGTCATACAAAGAATCATCCCTCAGTCTGGCAAAGGCGTCTCCATCCAAACCGCTCGCTTCGGCAACCCTTGCGGACGGTGGTCTACTGGAGACCCTCTACGATCCAATCGAGAAGCGGACAAGTTTTTGTCTCGCGAGGGAAGGCAAATGGAAGACTGCTTCGGAGATCGTGATCGATCGTCAGAAGTTTGTGCCGTATTCGCCGGAGAATAATCTTATCCAACACGGCACGGTACTGTTTCCTTCGGCCGTGGAAGAGTACGGAACCGAAGCGGAGTTGGTACAAGACATCAGGGAGTTCATTCGCCGCTATGTGGACTTGTCTCCACTTTTCGAAGAGGTTGCCGCCTATTACGTCCTGTTCACGTGGCTCTACGATAGTTTCAATGAATTGCCATATCTCCGCGCAATGGGTGACTACGGCTCGGGTAAGACTCGGTTCCTGCTAACGGTTGGGTCTATCTGCTATCTGCCTATCTTTGCGAGTGGTGCTTCCACCGTCTCACCCTTGTTCCGAATCCTGGATGCGTTTCGGGGTACGCTCATCATTGACGAGGCCGACCTTCGTTGGAGTGATGAGCGGGCGGATATGGTCAAAATCCTGAACAACGGGAATGCGCGCGGGTTCCCGGTACTACGAACGGAACTCACACCTACTCGGGAATTAAACCCCGTCGCGTACTCCGTATTCGGACCCAAGTTGGTGGCGACACGCGCTGAATTCAGCGACAAGGCGCTGGAAAGCCGGTTTCTAACCGAACGGATGGGCGTACGCCCGCTCCGAGCGGATATCCCTATCAACCTACCCAAATCGCTTTGGCAGGAAGCCCGAAATCTGCGTAACAAGCTGCTTGCTTTTCGTATTCGAAATCATTCGCTCGTGCGGCCCCTGGAGGGTGTCGCAGACGCCAATTTAGAGCCCAGACTGAACCAGATATTTTCCCCGCTCCTAAGTGTGATCCAGGAACCCGAGGCACGTGATAAGATTCGGTCACTCATCCGGCAATACAACCGGCAGGTGATTTCCGAGCGGGGTATGACGGCGGAGGCACAAGTTTTGGAGGTGATGCGTGCGCTTCTGAACGCCAACGAACCACTGTCTGTTAAGGTCATAACGGAACGTTTCGCCAATCTTCATGAAGCCGAGTATCAACGAAAGATCACGCCAAGATGGATTGGTTGGCTTATCCGGCAGCGCTTGGGCTTCTCGACAAACAAGACCAACGGAACTTTTGTCGTATCAAACCTCGATCCCGAAGTTCTTGAGAGATTGGAAGCAAAGTATGGTTTGAAGTCGCTCGATTAACCAGTCCAGTGATTCACTCCGTGTACCCCTGCGAAGTCCCTGAAGTCCCGATGTCCACAGAAACTTGCCGGTGTAGGCAAAGCAAACACCCTTCGGAGTCGCTCATCTTGCGGTAAACTGGAAAGGCACAAAGGTCGAAATTATTCGCAAACAAACTTGCATGAAGTGTCATCTCCACAGTTCCTCCCCAACTACATTCGTTCGCATCGAAAGCAGCTGAATCTGACACAAGATGAAGTGGCATTCTTGATGGGTTGTGTTAGCAGCGCCAGCGTGTCTCGCTACGAGCGTTTTGCTCGAACGCCCACTTTGAAGAGTGCCCTTTGGTTTGAACACATACTTCAAGTTCCGGCTCGAGAGCTATTTGCGGGCACGTTTGAGACGGTAAGAAAATCGACGCATGCCCATGCTCGCGTTCTAGCACGGCAAGTCGAGCGAAAGTGCCCAGCCGGTCCGGCTCGTGACCGCAAACTGAAAGCACTTCTCGCAATTATAAGGACCACCGAATCTCGATAGCCATGTCTGTGGGCACGGGAATTCGCACGCTTGCGATCCACATTGATTACCGGGGTTTTGGCTATATCGTTTTGGAGGGCGGGAACCGGTTGGTCGATTGGGGGACCAAACAGACAACAGGGGCGGGGCGCAAGAAGACGCTCGATGTTGTTGCGGACCTCGTTGTCCTCTACCAGCCTGACTACGTACTTCTTGAAGACTTGATTCACGATACGCATCGCCGAAGTGCCCGCGCCGTTCTTCTGACGAGAAAGATCGCAATACACATGGTGGAAAGCGGCAAAGATTGCCGACTCGTACCGACAGAACTCATCAAGTCCACTTTTCGCCGATGGGGCGCCAATACGAAGCAGGAGCGGGCCAACCTCATCTCTAGGCAGTTGCCGGTGTTGGAACCGCGCCTGCCCCCGCCGCGCAAGCCCTGGATGAGCGAAGATGCGCGCATGAGCATTTTTTCGGCCGCGACTGTTGCTTTGACGTTCCTTGACAACTACCGATTCATAAACGCGCCACAGACTAACCGCGATCAAGATGAAGCGTGAACCGCGGGTGCTGGGCGTTGCGTCTGCTGCTCGCGCCTGTGGACTCGTCGTCCTTGAAGGCTCCGACATCGTCTATTACTGGGCCGTACCGTACGACCGCTCCAAGTCTCCTGTCCAGAATTTCGCTGCGATACGAAAGCGGCTCGTATCCGTGACAAACTACCTTCGTCCGAGTCAAATTGCCCTTTCTATGCGGGAGTACGTGCGTTCTAGAGACCGTGCGATTGTTGATTGCGTGTTCGCGGAAGCGCAATGGCTAGCTCGCACCCACCAGATCCGGTTCCGGTCGATCGATGTTCACAATAGATTCCGGACCAATCTTCGATTGGCCGAGCTATCCCGTATGTCATTGCCTACCGGCGCGCGCCGTTCACTTCACCTGGCTTATGAGGCTGCCTGGGCGGTCTATCACCGTTCCAACCGAGCACGCTGAGAACTTAAGCCGAACCAAACCGCCAACAAGACTTCTTTTCGGGAGCACGACCGTCCCTAAAGCTGCGAGGACCGATTAACCCCCTCGTGGCTTTAGGGCCGGTGGTGCAAACAAAGCAGAGATCTTTAACAACCCGACAACTAACTTGCGGCCACGCCTGTGGCGTGGTTCGCAGAAAGGAGAATTGAAATGGCGACATTGACACGCGCACATGATGAGTTGTTCCGGCGCGCGCCGGATACACGGTTCGCGTCACTGGACGATCTTCACTCGCACTGCGATCGGGAGAAGAAGGAGTCCATGGAACGGTGGGTAGTCCCGGAAAAGTTCCGTTTCGTCGTAGACGGCGGTTATCCCCGGTTGGCCTTCAATGGGGATATGCCGCATACCATGTCCGACTGGAGCTTTTCCCAAGTATGCCGCATGGCGGAGGTCCAGAAAGACACAGTGAACCGGCTTACTGCTGAGACCGCCAGTCGAGTGCTTATGGAAACCCTGCCAAGGGGCAGTCGGCCGATTCAGGCATTTTCCTTGGGAGAGTCGCTGCGGTCGATTCACGGGGTGAGTTACCGTCGGCTGTACAATGCCGATTTGCTCAACACCGTCCGCGAGCACGCGGTGGGATTCTCTCCGCCGCAGGTGGCGGCGAATGGCGGCACCGGGTTGTATTGTGGCGAGCAGGACATGTTCTGTTTCCTCGTCGACCCGACCGGCTGGGTGGAGATCGAGAACGAAGCTTTCGCACCGGGGTTCTTCCTGTGGAATTCGGAGGTTGGCCGGCGGTCCGTGGGGATTCAGAGTTTCTGGTTCCAAGCGGTCTGCCAGAACCATATCGTCTGGGATGCCATCCCGGCGACGCAATACCACCGAAAGCATACGGCGAATGTCGATACGGCCCTGGACGAGATCCGGGAAACTATCGACTACCTCGTTTCCAAACGGGATGAGCGCCGCGATCGCTTCGTTCGTATTGTGCAGCAGGCCATGAACATACGGCTGGACGATGACCTGGAGGAAACGTTGCAGACGGTTCAGCAACAAGGTTTCAGCCGATCCCTGGCCAACGCCGCGCTGGAAGCGGCGCAGCGACAGGGCGCATTGACCCTGTTCTCCCTGATTGATGCGCTGACGCGGCTTTCCCAGGAACGTCATTCCTACGCCGGAGACCGGGCGGACGCAGACGAACGCGCCGGGAAGTTGCTGGCGCTAGCCGCCTAGCTTCCAGCTTGTATCCACGGGCTCATTCCCACTTCTCACCTCGTTGTTTCTCACCCGCACCACCGGCCCAAAACAATGTAGGAAGCAGGCTTGCAGCCGCTCTTGCCAAAACGATATACCGGGAGGAATCATGGGAGATGTTTGCGATCACAACGACTTGGAGCGCTTCCTGCGGTCGCCCGAAGGGCAGGAACATCTGGAAGGTTTCCGCAGAACTCTCATCGACCGCTCTATCGTCGATGTGGAGTTCTCTAACGAGATTCATGCCATCGTCTTGACCCTTCATCTGGACAATGGCGAATCATTTGCTCTTTGTCAGGCGTCCTTGGAAGTGGACGCCATTCGGAAGGAATTCAGTGAAGTGTTGGAACGGGAGTTCAAAGAGGATTACCCCGATCCGACATCGAACGATTCACCCTCGTGAGAACGTCAGAACCGGCCTGGCACTGCGTCTATCGTAGCGCCGGGCCTTTTTCTCGTCTCCGATTTCCACCGTTTTTCCAGTTCGTACTAATGGAAGGTAACCGGCAAATCCCATACTCGCTTCGCGTCCAGGCATAGTCTGAGGACCATACGTCGTTCACGAGGTTGTCGTACCAACTGCATCGGCCGGTCATCTGGCAAGAATCGGCACTGATCTGGAGCACGAAGGTTCCCGTTCCGGCCAGGATGTGGGAGTCTACGCGACGGAAGCTTCCATAGAAGGCGTTTCGCTTGATAGTCCCGCGGTAGACGAACAAGTCACCCGGTTTGTCTTGGACATGGCCGGTTCCCCAGACGTATCGGCCGAACTGTTGGAGCAAGGCGTCGATTTTGCGGCTTCTGGAGTTGCCGGAAGGCGTGGGATCATCGAAGCTCACGACCCAGGCGCCGTCTAGGTCCGGAACGTCGCCCACCACGTGCATACACAGACGAGCGAGTTGCCTTTGGAAGGCCGGTGTAAGTACACGAGCGACGAGCGCGAGAACGTAGGCGGCAATGTTCTGAAAGAGCGACTTCATGCATGGGTTGTTAAGTCTTTACAATATACGACCATGTCACCGCCTGCCGGAAGGTAACTTTCGACGCTTCCCACATGAAAGAACCCCATCGTTCGGTAGAACGCGCGGGCTTTGGCGAATTCCGGTGTGGAATAGGTTTCGATAAAGATTTTCATGTATCCAAATTGCTTTGCGAGGCGGCAGGCAAATTTCAGCATTTGCCTGCCGAGGCCCCGCTTCTGATGGTCCGGGTCCACGGCGAACCATGCCAGCCACACGTTCTGCGGGGGACCCCACAGATATTGATGGAGCCCGACAACGCCGTCGATGCGGCCGTCGCGATCGAGCACGAAGTATCGTCGGCCATCATTCAGATCGTGTCGTTGGCAGGTGAAGTGGAATCCAAAGGTCTTCTGGGCCTGGCCCGCCTCGTCCTGATTCATGGCCCGCCCGATCAGGCGAGTTACCGCCGAGATATCCTCCACCGTCATCGGACGTGGTTCGTGCGCGCGCAGGCCGGTGGAATCGGACCTACGAGCGACGGTACCGGGCGCAAGGTGGGAGTTGTCCGCAATCAAGAGTTACGATCCTCTGGGAAATTTCCCACATGTGGGAAATTATACGCGATACCATGATTTCCCGCAAGTGGGAAATCGATGAACACATTAGCGAAAAGATTAGGAATTCGGCTGCGAGAACTCCGGGGAGATGAGTCTCAACTCCAGTTCTCCAAGAAGCTTGGGATATCGAATTCGTCCCTTAACCGCATGGAATTGGGCGAACAGAACGTCTCTCTAAACACGCTGGAAGTCTTGTGCAAACGGCTGAAATGTGATGTAGGGGATCTGTTCGCCGACCGCCGCTGACGATGCGCCATTCAGACCCTATTTGAGCCGTTCTCCGATCCTTCACTCTTCATGCTATTCTGTCACGGGTATGTACCGTTATGAGCCGAAGTGGCGGTTATGTGAGGATCAGTTGTTAGCACGAATCCAATCTTGCGTCATACTGGGGATCGATGGGATTCCTCTGTCCGTCGAGGTGGACAATCATCCGGGATTGAACAAACTCACGATTGTGGGATTGCCCGATACCGCCGTGAAGGAAAGTCAGGAGCGGGTTACCTCAGCGATCAGAAACTCCGGGTTTCGAGTTCCGAGGGGGGTCACAGTCGTCAACCTTGCGCCCGCGGACATTCGGAAGGAAGGGAGTTCACTCGATCTTCCCATTGCGTTGGGTATCTTAGCGGCCACGGAACAAATCAATGGAGAGCGAATCTTCGAATACTCCACCGTCGGTGAGCTTGCACTCGACGGCTCGGTCCGCACCGTTGCGGGTGTCCTTCCAATGACTCTGTCATCTCGCGAACAAGGTCTTCGGGGAATTCTGATCCCAAAAGTCAACGCCCAAGAGGCTGGCATCGTGCCGGATGTAAACGCGATTCCTGTAGAAACACTAACCGATGCAGTTGGCTTCATGACCGGAACGAGCGACATCGAGCCGTTCGTGACCAGCCTTGAGGCAGTGCTCCAGAACGGGCGCACGCACGTTGCCGATTTCAGCGATGTGAAAGGTCAAGCCCACGTCAAACGGGCGCTCACCATTGCGGCCGCTGGCGGCCACAACGTCCTCATGGTCGGGCCTCCTGGTACCGGCAAGACTATGCTGGCATCCCGGCTACCCGGAATCCTACCGGATATGACGTTTGACGAAGCTTTGGAAACCACTCGTGTGTATAGCGTGGCGGGAGCTTTGGGCAACGGCAGGCACCTTGTCGCGCAACGGCCGTTCCGGGCACCCCATCAAACCGCGACCACAGTGGCGATTTCCGGCGGTGGACACGGACAGCGGCCCATGCCGGGAGAAGTTAGCATGGCACATAATGGCGTCCTGTTTTTGGACGAACTGCCCGAGTTCAATCGCGCCGCGCTGGAAGTTTTGCGGCAGCCTCTCGAGGAAGGGTTGGTGCACATCAGGCGAGCGCTCTATTCGGTAACATTTCCGTCGCGTTTCTTGCTCGTAGTGGCGCTCAATTCATGTCCCTGTGGATATCGTTCGCATCCGACCAAGTCCTGTCGTTGCTCGGTCGGCGAGATTCAACGATACATGTCCCGTCTGTCTGGGCCATTGCTTGACCGTATCGATATCCATGTCGACGTTCCTACCTTGACATACGACGAGATCGCCAATCGAGCGCCAACGGGTCCAACAAGCGCGGAAGTAAGAACCACAGTGCAAGACGCCCGTGACCGCCAACGAATTCGCTACAAAGGTCGGATAGCCTGCAACGCCAGACTGGATTCCGGTGCGATCAGAGAACACTGTCCGGTAAGCAAGGAATCCGAGCGGCTGCTGGAAAACGTCATGGATGAATTCGGCCTTAGCGCACGTGCTTACGATAAGATCCTCAGGGTGGCGCGAACCATCGCCGACGTGAAAGGAGCAGAACACATCTCGGAAATGCACGTGGCGGAGGCGGTTCATTACAGAAGTATGGATCGGCACCTTCCTTGAGTATAGGGCCCCTCCGACGCTAACGCCATAATACGATCTGCAAGTCCCACAGCAACTCTACAACCCCCTCCATGCGAGATTTCGACAAGTGTAACAGGATGTTGCGCTTGTAATGTAAATCTTTTTTACACTTTCCTGGATAATGCGACCCTTTGTCTCGCTTAAGAAGATCGTCTTGCCTACCTTTTCGCCAATGACTTAGCAAAATGCGAGCTTGCGAGACAGTTTCTGGTGTGGATCTTGCGTGTACACCCATAGTCGACAAAACAATTTCATGCGGGTACCGCGCGGCGATTGGATACAACCGAGAAAATGAGATCGATTACTGTGACAGGATTTTACTCTTGGCCGTCTTCCGCCAGTTCGTTGTCACGCGGAACTCTTAGCGTTGCGGAGGCGCGCGCAAGTTCTTGTCAGTACGGGGATTATATGTATGACCTAGATTCAATTCCTACGGAAGCCCAGATCAGGAAGTTCATCCGCCGCGGGCTCTTCGGAAAGAATGTCTATTGCCCGCAATGCAGGAATAGACGGGTCCATAAAGATGGCGCGCGGTATTGGTGCGCCAAATGTCGACGAAGGTTCTCGCTTCTTTCCCACACTTGGCTCCGCGACCTCAAAATTACGCTGCAAAAATGGTGGCTAATTCTGTGGTGTTGGAGTTCCCGCATGTCGCTCAAGCAAGCGGCCGACATCACTGGTCTGTCCGAAGCAACGGTTCGGCGCTGGTACACTCGGTTCCAGCAAAAAGCACCGAGGGATCCCAGCATACTCGCAAGTGCCCTCTCGCTGGACCAAGAATGTGAAGTGAGATGGTTGCTCGGTCCAGAAGAGAAGGTTTAGTCCAAGTAGTACGCTCGCTAGTGCAAAATTTCCCTGATAACAAAACGCAAAATTCCGCGACAAACGTAAGAAAAATCACCGATCTATGCGCCAATTGGATAAGGGTTTGGGTAGTACTGGCGTCCCCCATGGCAAGCCCATTGACATTTCGAACGAAGTGTAGTACAGTCATATTTGGAACCCAGTCAAAAAAGGTAGCGAGAAATTGGAGGGTACACAAATGTCCGGGAGCAGGAAAAATGTCTACGAGCCACCGAAAATCGAAACTTATGAGGAAAGTGACTTCGTTGCGGAGGCGGCTCTTGCTGACATAAGTTGCGACCAGCTGTAAAGGTGTTAGTGCCTTCGGTTGCGAATGAACTCTTCATAAGTGTCTTGGGTATAACGATTCTAATCAAGGGCACTAGGGGGAGTCCAGAGTTGAAACGCCTGCGGGAGCATTTTGCTCCCTATATTGAAGAGAAGGTCCCTGAGATAATTCACGCCAGCATCGGCGTCGAGCGAAACGGCGTAGATTCGGTGATCTCCTATGGTGATCGAGAGGCACATATAGAATTTCGTTCGCAGTGGCCGAATATTGAGCATTTTGTCCAAATGGTTTTAATTCAGCTTCGTCCGAAGTATTTCTTCCTTCATGCTGCGAGCATTTCTCAAGGCGACGAATGTGTGCTGCTAATTGGCAGTACAGGCGCCGGGAAGTCAACGCTGGCAAGAACTCTCACTTCCTGGGGATTTACGATAGAATGCGAGGACGTAACGCCAATAGACGTGAGAACTCAATCGGCCCATCGGTATCGTCCACAAATATGTTCCCAGAATGAAGATGCAACCCGACGTTCTGAGTCTTTCTGTGTGGACGCCGGTGGGTATGAATCACACCAGAAGCCGATCTCCCTGCTAATCTATTTGGGGAATTTGGACGATCTTTCTGTCATGGGACGCGAATTAACATTACGGACTCTGGAATCCAAATCAATTGGCGAACAATTTCGTGCGTGGCGAGTTCTCTGTCGACTTTGTCTTGGCGATGAGAATGCCGAACGAAATCCGTCAAGTACAGGTCCAGTTTTGATACCACGATTCTCGTTTAATGAGGCCCTGACAATGCGGAAGCTGACTCCGTCCACTGCGGTAAGAGTATTCTCAAAACACTTGCTTTATCCCGCACCTGACATTGGAGAAGTGATTCGCCAGTTCAGCCCAGTACTCGCTCGCTTGCCAATGTTTAACATAATTCACGGAAGCCCTGCGCAGCGGGCAGAGAGTGTAATTAAGTTATTCAATGAGCGGGCGAAATCCGCTTCCCTTGCCTAGAGAAAGCGAATACGTTGTGACGGGGTGTCGGGGTGGGCGTAGATTAATAACACTTGGGGAGAGAACGATGAGAGACCTGGTGCAGAATCTTTGTTCGGCCTCTTTGGCATTTATTCTCATATCGACCATTTGCCTAGCTCAAGCTCCCACGGACCGCCTTGTAGAGACAGGTTGTCTCAGTGGAACCGTTCCTGCTAACTACCCCGCGAAATCACAGTCCGAAACCAACAATAATAAGCCAATCCTCATTGAAGGTTTAATCAATGGCGAGATATTCGTGTGTGCAGGGAAGATTTTTGAAGTGACCGCAAGCGGTGGTAGCGATTGTGATCTGAAACAGGGCAGCGGGTGTTCTGGCTGTTCCGGCATGCGGTGCGCTGAGAAATGGGACAATTTCAACGCCAACTACGGTTGGAGCGGCAGTGGTCTCGTTGACCAAGCGTACGGTGTTTGGGAATCAAAACACTTAGTTGAGGCTCCCGTGGATTGGGGGGCAAGCACAACGATCACGGTAACGCGAGAAGAATGTACTATCAAATCCGGCGAGACTGCTGCAAACAAGACTTGTACTCTAAAGATAACTGCTACTGAGCCTTCGCGCAATTCATTGACGGTCTGTGCGCATACATCCTTGGGTTACAGTATGAGCACGGCACAGCAGCTGATGGATGATGCAGCTAAAGAAGTCTATTTGCTCGACGAAGATAGCAATTCCGGTACTGAGGATATTCACTGTTGTACTGGCTTCACGGCGAGTGGAAGCCTTGTAACATTTACTGACAATAATGTGTCTTCGGCCGACACCGTGGAAGATGGAACGTTTGACGGAATCTCGGATGAAGATACATATAGAGATATGGTTGAAGACCAAGACGCGAATGGTGACTGGTATGGTATAACCTGGAATAATGAGAGTAAGTACATGAAGATAGTTGTTGTGGACGAGATCCTGTGGACTCGAACCTTGGGGAATATCCCGCAGAATAATCGTCCTGGTTTCTATTTGCCGGCGAGACACAAACTCTACTACGCGGTCAACGCCAACGCGAAGGTGTGGGCCCATGAATATGGGCACTACGCGGGACTCGCAGATTTGTACGACGCGCAAGGTCCGCTGCAGGGTTATGAAAATAACTTTATGGCGACACTCACTGCTGGCGGAGTGACCACAGTGAATGACCCAGATTTGGGTGCCGGTACAAACCAGTGTACAAAATTGACGAACGCAAATTAGAATTCCTGCGGAATTAGATCACCGTCGCGCAGTCGTGATGTCTGTTGAGTGGAGTCGGTAGCGGGCATATATTCGTTTGCATATGAGAGTTGAAACCAGACGAGCCTGTACGCCTACGAAGTTCGGTACATGGCAGGAGCTTCGTAAACGGCTATAGGCAACTCCTAGTGTGGAGGGCATGTAAAATGAAATTCATTACAAGAATATCTGTTTGTATGACTGTATTGCCGTTCGCGGTCGGTTTTTCCCATGCCCAGCCAGTGGATACTAATAGTAGTAGTGAGCACTTAGCCCTCACCCAACAGGAGAGGGATGAAGTTCGCAGTAGCCTCGACCGGGTTACGGCAGAGGTATTCGCGGATGCAATCGCCAAGGATTATGAGTCCAAGAATTTAAACATATCTCCATTCCTGGAAACCATAGTTCTTGACGAGAGCGAGAGTGTATCGACTAGAACTCAGGCAATATTCTTGCTCGGACAATTGGAAGAGAATAGCTCTACGGACGTATTTATAGACATTATCGATTCACGACTGAAGCAAGAAATGATGAAGGATGACATCGAGTTGATTAGGTGTTCAATGATTGCACTCGGCTGGCAAGGAGACAAGCGTGCATTAGAGCTTCTCTTTAAGTTGGCTTCAAAGGAGTTTTGGGCTCAGGTTACGCCCGATGGTATCGCATGCGCCGATTGCGACACTATTCAGGAGGGTAATGTGATCACCTATTTACGCAAACAGGCCCTGTCGGCTCTTGCAGGATCGGGGACTGATGAAGCGATAAAGGCATTCGCGACGGGCGAGGGGTTACCGGCGGACCTAAGCAGAAGCTTTCCCCATCGTCTAGACATTGCTGTTTACCGTAAGTGCGACATAATCGCCATACCGGACAAGCTTTCGAAGCTCGATCAGGATGAGCGTTCCCAATATTGGGATACCTGGTCATGGATTCAGAAAGAATTCGGATCGCGCGAAGAAATTTATCAGAGGTTTAGGAACGAATCCGGTCAAGCCCCGTCGGAGCCGGAAGGCTAGAAGACTCACGAACGAAGACCCAGAGTTCCTTGCCTAGAGAAAGCGAATACGTTGTGACGGGGTGTCGGGGTGGGCGTAGATTAATAACACTTGGGGAGAGAACGATGAGAGACCTGGTGCAGAATCTTTGTTCGGCCTCTTTGGCATTTATTCTCATATCGACCATTTGCCTAGCTCAAGCTCCCACGGACCGCCTTGTAGAGACAGGTTGTCTCAGTGGAACCGTTCCTGCTAACTACCCCGCGAAATCACAGTCCGAAACCAACAATAATAAGCCAATCCTCATTGAAGGTTTAATCAATGGCGAGATATTCGTGTGTGCAGGGAAGATTTTTGAAGTGACCGCAAGCGGTGGTAGCGATTGTGATCTGAAACAGGGCAGCGGGTGTTCTGGCTGTTCCGGCATGCGGTGCGCTGAGAAATGGGACAATTTCAACGCCAACTACGGTTGGAGCGGCAGTGGTCTCGTTGACCAAGCGTACGGTGTTTGGGAATCAAAACACTTAGTTGAGGCTCCCGTGGATTGGGGGGCAAGCACAACGATCACGGTAACGCGAGAAGAATGTACTATCAAATCCGGCGAGACTGCTGCAAACAAGACTTGTACTCTAAAGATAACTGCTACTGAGCCTTCGCGAGACGCGATCACAGTTTCGAAGCACACGTCAGGAAGCATTAACCCGAATATACAAATCTTAACGGCGCAACAAACCAAAGAAGTATTGCTGAAGGACGACGACACTCTAGCGCTTACGGCGGACAACCACTGCTGCAAAGGCTTCAAGCATTCGGCAACTTACATCTTTGATGACAGCGACGTACACTCTTCCCTGACAGGTTTTACTTCAATCGATACTCAGGCTAAGCACAATGCAATTAAAGGATCGTGGGCCGACGGTAGCAAGAAGAAACGATACATAATGGTGGATAGTTACACGTTTGACTACAATAATAATGTGCCTACGCAGACGCAGCAGCGCAGCTATACAACTGCGAATCATGTATACATGAACATGGCTAACGCTACTGATTGGACATGGATTCACGAATGGGGACACGAGGCTGGCGATTTGGCGGACCTCTACTGCAGAACGCCTGGCTCATCAGCGTGGTGCCAGAATGAGGGCGACCCAAACCCTGCCTATCCCAACAACTGGATGAACATTCACAACGGGAAATTTGTGGGCACCGTCTCGCCAGACGGCGATCAATGTGCCGAGCTCCCGTAGTTGCGGCTTAAGTAAAAGGCCAGCAAGCAGGTCTTGTCTGGCTCCTTTCACCAGAAGTAGCCAGTAGACTCACAAAAGAGGAGGCGTCCCAATGTTAACGATAAGGCCGCAGCATTTTCAGTTACTCCTCATTACTTATTTCGGCGTATTCGCCGTTGTACATGCTCAGTCGGCGGCACCTGAAGGGGGAGCCAATAACGAAGTCGTCGATTTGATAGTAGGTAACGAATTGACAGTCAAGGGAAAGGCAAAGATTGACTCGATTCTTGAGAATAGGCTTGTAAATTTTGACGATCAAATGATGGTGAATCTTGTAGAAATGTATCCAGAAACCGCTGTGGCGGAATATCTAATCGAAGTGGCAGATGATAGTAATCGGCACGCGGTCACGCGCCAGCGCGCCATGGCATGGCTCGCCTACACGAAAGATGATCGAGCTGAAGACTTCCTGCGGAGCTATGTTGAACGACTCACCAACCTAGAGAAGAAGGATTTAGACTTCGTGGAGTTTAATCTGCTCCACGCAGCGATAATGTCGCAGGGATCAATTGGGAGCAATTCTTCGATTGACTATCTTTTACAAATATCCAGCAAGGACTTTTGGGAAAGGAAAACTATAAGCTGCAATTGGCTAAATATGGACGCGGAAGGTATAGAAACTCATATGCGAAAGGCTGCGCTTTGGGGTATAGTCAGATCCGAAACAAGCCGCGCAGTTGCACTATTCCCAAGCGATTCCAATCCAATGCCAGGCCTGCTCAGCGAAGAGGAAGCCGCCAGTTTAGCCCGTACCGCGAGGTTACGTGCGCAGAAAGTATACGTCGATCCGGAAGCTCAAAGAGAGGCATCTCAACAGTCAGAACCCTCGAACATCCAAGGAGAATAGTTCGTGGTACGAATAGGAACGGCGGTGGGTTATATTACCACCTGCGCAGGGTGGTTACGGGCGCCGTCGATACTAGGCATGGCTCCACTGGTTGTGATGGGCTGTTATAGATCTGACGTTTACCATCAGGAGCAGAGTCACCGTATCGAAATTGAGAAAGCGGAGGGAGAGTCGCAGACTATAGTTGGACATGAAGACTTCCTTAGTTCCCGCGAAGCAAGGACTGTAGTAGAGTGCATCCGAAACGGCAACGCTCCCCAATCAAATTGTTACGCACAACTGGAGCGTCGTGGCGTCAGAACCGAGTCGATTCTAGCGATTCTAGAGCAGCTTGAAGTCGAGGATTTTGAGAAACATGCAAGCAGTCTCGAAGCGTTACTCGCACTAATCGAGCAATCAGAAGACAGCGTTTCGATCAGTTTAAGCGCACTTGAAGCGTTGTCAGTACGGGACATAGAAATATACGAGTGTTGGGTTGAGCTTTGCGAAAACTCGGGGAATATCGAAACGAAATTCGCGGCTCTGTACCAGAAGTATGTATATCACCAACTTCGCGAGCAACAAAGTGAAGTAGCCCGCAGCGCATTAGATTTATGGATATTTTGTCCCAAGTTAGTGCAAGAAAAGAACTTAGGCCTTCGACTTCAGGGGTCCCTTGAAAGCGCGGGGTACATTCTTGAATCCGATCTTCTGGGTCGAGAATTGGACCCCCAAGCAGTTGCCACGTACATAAAGACTGAATTGTGGCGAAAGAAAGTGCCAGGAAAGACATCCGGTAGTTACGAAGGTGATGCTATTGGCTTTTCGACACGTTTACCACAATTCTCCTTCCTAGACAGTGCGTTACACGCGGATTTCTGGCCAGTTATGAATTCGGTCTGTGAGGCGTCCAGGGCGGGAGATTGGCAATTAGTGCTGGAAGGTATAGCGACATGCAATTCGGTCTTGCGGCATCATCTCGTTGAAGGCCAAATGTCGATACATGACTTGCGCGTCGTGCGTGCAGCGGCGCTAGTTATCTACGCCGCAATGGATAAACTAGTTCTTGCGCATGAGCTAGGCCAATCGCATAATATCACTCCGTTCGCGCTTGCATTGGAAAAGAGTTTGTGCACGCAACTAATCTGCGAACTTGCGATCCGCGAGTCCGAACTTAATCTCGCTGCCAACAGGGGACAAGCCTTAGGAAGCATCGAATGGTTGTTGGATTTTGCCAGAACTGAAGAATTACCCGCGATAACTCTAGAAGCGTATGGATTTGTTGTCGAGAAATTCCCAGGTACAGAGAATGCACTGGATGCGCAGTGCCTTCGGGGGGAATTGCTAGAGAAGGAATTCGGAAACCACCGCTCAGCAGTTAAAGATTATTGGGCAGTTTTAGAGAGGGATTTATCGCCAGACAAGCGAGAGTATATAACTTTCCGACTCGCAAAGGCATTATTGCTCGGGATTAGGGATCCTCTGGCAGCTCAGGAGGTCCTCGTAAATTATCTGGAGGATCACCCTAACGGCGCCCATGCTGTGGGTTTGATGTACTTGCTGGCTTTGGCAGAATACGAGACGGGTTTGGAACCGGATGCGATCGAACGGATGCGGCGAATCGCAACGGGGCCGGATGGGCAGGACGAGAACGTAAGAAGTGCGGCCGAGAACTGGATCTCTCGACTAAATGGAGAAAGCGGTGTGTCGCTACATGATACGCAGGCCAATTAGATCGCATATCATGTATCTGCTTTCACAAACGTGCACCGGCAGGATGTGACTCACTAAACGTGAAATCGTAATCAGGTTGTAACACATAACAGGAACCGAAGCTCGGTCGGCGAGTGTATCGGACTTTGACTGAAAAGCGGCAGGAAGAGCGTTTACTGCCAGTATGGTAGGGAGTGTTAACTGTGCAAAAAAGGAATAAGGGCTGGCCTACAAGGATGGTGTTGGGGTTCTCCACGGCGATGCCAAATAGAGTATTGGGGCACGGGCGGCTTAAGACCTGGACAAGATCCATCCTGCTGGCTGTTCACTCAGTAGCTCTTATGTCGAGAGTTTGGGCTGCTGATCCTGTCGCAATCGAAGTTGGCACATGGAGCGCTGAATACGGCCGGGAATGGTTGACTACCGAGTTGACGGCTTTCCAGGAAGCGTATTCAGATGTTTCGGTATCGACTGTCTCACTTTTTGACCCCTCTCGATACAAAAATCCCGTTGAGAAATTTCCTCGGCTAGCTGAGAATGTAATCGCAATAGACAGTGAGTCTGGCTACGAAACGGTGTATTTCGTGGAACGTGACATGCTAGTTCCAATTGAAGATTTCTTGCCTGACCCCGACTTCGACTTTGATAGCTTTTACCCGAAGGTATTCGACAGCGTCCGATATCAGGGAAAGACTTGGGGTGTTCCTTGGACGTACTGGACCGCGTTCTTGGTTATAGACGAGCAGTTGTTCAATGAATCCAAGATTCCTTTGCCTCAATCTTGGAAGGACGTACACGAAGCTGCACGGAAGCTAACTAAGGATCGTGATGGCGACGGACAAGTGGATCAATGGGGAATGAGGCTAACTTTCTTTGACGAAAGTACGCCGTACGCCGCGGTAAGCAAAGTTTTGCAAGATGGTGGACATGTAATGAAGAACGGAATGTTCGACATTAACCATCCTGCATTTATTGACGCCTTCGAGTTCTTTGGGGAACTCGCAAATGACAGATCAGCCTCAAAACTCGATGCAAGGCAGCCCGAAGAGTTCTTGCAGGACCAGGACGTACGATACGCAATGTTCATTATACCTAGCTTCGATTTGCCACAAATAGAGAATCGGACTGACTTGCGAGTTATGCCGCTGCCGACCGATAAGGAGAAGGTGTGCATCGCGGAGTGCAGACGATATTTTGCAATAAGAAAATCTACTCCACAGCAAGAAATGGCTTCTTGGAAGTTTGTTAAGTGGATGACACGAGAAGGGATATCCCTGCCTACGAATTGGGACGTGTTTCCTTGCAGAAGTAACATTACAGGACGCGAGGATTTTCGGCTCCAATCGAAGAGCAAAATCCAGGGATTGGCAGAAGCGCTTACTACAAACTCAATTGCAGTTGACCCCGGAGATCCGGTGTACGGCAGGAGGGATGCCTTAATATACATAGTTTCGGGGTTGGCGGGTCCAATGGTTGAGGGTCAGCCGTTGTCCCCTATTGTTGAGAAAATTGAGATCCAAGCAAATACCATGATACGGCAGATTCTACCTGATATCGCCAGAGATAGTCCGCGGTAAGCTTTTGGCCATATGATGGGTCGAAGATTATAGTCCGTGATCGCACGCGACTTACCAAGTTCCTGAGTATAAAACGGGTAACCTCCGATTTGGAGCGTTTGAACAACAGAAAAGATCTGAAACTATGCACAGGAAAATAAGGTAGAAAATGATGGCCGTAGCGGTGTTTCTCCTAAGTGGACTTGTAAGTCAGTACAACCACCCACAAGATTTGTTGAAGGAATTGCAGAGACAATACGTATTACCAGGGGGGCTTGTTGAAGCACTTGGTGAGGGGTCCCTGGACCAAGTTGAACAAGAATATATTGATCAGTACTCTCAGGCTATTAGCGAGGGAGACGGCGTTGCGGTTCTGGCTTCGTTGAATTCAATTCTTAGCCGAGGGAGTATGACTGAGGAGCTACGTTCATACTTGCAGCTCGAGAAAGCGGTATGGGAGCTTGGTGTCGAGCAGTATGGCGAGGCTATTGAGACTATGTCTAGTTTGCGGAGTATGTTGCCGAATGAAGGAATGGAACAGTGCCTTCTAGATTTAGCCGAATTAAAGACTCTCTCATCAGCATACGAGTTAATGGATGTTCCTTTTCAATCTGTCTTAACCAAATATGAAGAAGCGTTTATAACCCATGACCCTTTCAACGTTTATATGGCCAACGCCTATTATGATTGCGCGAGACTAGCATACAACGGCGGAACGAAAAATCAGGACACTACATTACTAAACCTGGCCCAACAACGACTTTCGGAATGTGAAGGAATTATCGTCGCAATCGGCACAGATAATGATGAATTGATGAGAAAGGAGTACGCGAGCCTGGTAGCTCTGGGCCGTAACATAAAGACAATGTCGGCAAAATTGGATCTCGCGGTGCGGAGAGCCGAGGAAGGGAAGATATCCAGAGTTTCAACCTCTGATTACGCCAAAGGAATTGAGATTCCGAAACCCGAGTTTTCCCAGTTCCGAGGGAGTTCCGAGTCGATAACACCTAGCGAAGCGGAGTACTCTGCGTCTGTGAAGAACTCGGAAGTTTCCAATATCGCGGTGATCGAGCAACCGTCCGACGAGGCCAGAGAGTCATCGCGTAGGAGTGAGACACATTCGGGTCATTTGTATCTCATTGGAGCGTTTTCGTGCGGGCTACTGGCTGTAGTTGTCTATCGATGGAAGTTTTCGCGAGCAGCCGGAAAATAACAAATAACAAACAACGAGCCCCAGGCGAATGAAATTAATGTGAATTTTTCCTGAACCATGCGAGGGTGTCGCTTTAGCCAGTAATGCATGATTTCGTACGGACAAGGTGTATGACCTGTACTATAAATAGGAAAACTGCAAAGGTTGACGCGTGCGTCGCAGCGACGATGCTTTCATGGCCTAAGCCATATCTAGCGTCGGATTCAATTGAATCCCTGCAAATTGGGGGCGTTTTGAATTCCTCCCGATTCCGTGACTTCGTTATTGCGCATCGAATCTACCCTCTGGTTTTACGTAACCTCTCTCACCTAGGACGAGGTTCTATAGAAGTCCACCATCGACAACTTGCAGGAGTACTCTATAAGGTGCTTCTGCGGGATTGGTGCCCGACTTTTGCTATACTGCGAGATACCTACATCGCAACTAGGGCTATATTCGAAAGCCTATCACAACCGTTTACCATATTGAGGGGGTTGCATTTGGCTTCGCTGTACTACGAGGAGCCACACGATCGCGTCTTTGGGGATATAGACATACTATGCATGGACAAGCCGAACATGGTTACGCTTAGCGCGTTCGCAGACGCTGGTTTTCTTCCATTAAGACTGGCAGATTTTCGTGCGGCCCAAGAAAAGTACGTCTGCCAGATAGAACTAAGGCATAGGATGACCGGCGTACGGCTGGACATCAACTGGAAATTGACCGGCAACGGACAAAATGGTGGTTTGAGTTTCGATACGACCAAAGTGTGGGAGCGCGCCCAAGGGAAATCGGCAGTCGAATACGAACTTTCCCCAACAGACACGCTGTTAGATGTCGCTAGGCACATCGCACAAGGCCATGAATACGATGGTTATACTGTGCAGGCGTGTGCTGACATTTGTCGCATAATGATCCGAGATGGCGAAAGAATCGATTGGGACTACTTTGAGAGCCAAGTACGACTCGCAAAATTTGAGCGAGCTGCTGCGTTTTTTCTTGATTACTATGATCGTAATTATGCCTTAAATGAACGAATGCCGAGATTCAGCGAGCGTTTTCTCGGATTTCGAAACTTCGGAGTGCCCCTCTACGAGCGAAGATATATGCGCCACTTAATTACTGTTCAATCATGGAATTTCCGAAGACGCTCAAACAGTGTCGGCCGACTTTTCATAGCAAATGTCTGTCTAATTGTGAAGTACTTTTCGACCACAAATGGTGCTGACCTCGTGAGACTAGGCCGCATAACGGTTATTTGGCCGCCAAGCGGTATTGTGATTTTACTCGATGACGAAGCGTTTACGGGTGCACTTTACATGAAGAGGATGCGTGTCTACGTAATGCTTTGCACATACCTATTTCCGGGGCTCGTGTTTGGGGTGTCTACCAGATTAGTTTGCATGATTTTGTCCCTACTGCATCCTCGCAATCGCCGCAAGCAAGCGTTCTTGATGGGCAAAATAGAGAGTGGCCTCGCACGTAGCGAATGTGGTGAAAAGGAGAAAATGGTGTGAAAAGTTGTTTTCGACTTCAGTCGATTGGTGTTCTCGCATTGGCATTTTCCTTTGGCGTTTTTTCACTACTTGAGCTCGAAGCGCATGCGGAGGCGATAGTTCACGTTTTGGAACCAAACGTCGAAATCGAAGAATGGCCACTTGAGATTTCGTTTGAGCATCAGTTCGTAGTCGAGAATAGAGGGGATGAAGATTTAGTGCTGGAAGTTGGATCAAAGAGTTGTGGCTGTATTACATCCTTTCTAACGTTAGAGCATATTAGTCCTGGCGCTGTTGGAAAAGTCGGGATACGGACCGATAATCGTTCGGTTGCAAATCGGCCCTACCTAGAAAGTATGACCGTAGTACTAGAGACAAATGATCCGGACCATCCAACTATTACCCTTTCGGCGAGGGCCAATATTGTGCCGGTCGCGTATGTTGTAGAAAAGACGGTTAACCTTGGAGAACTGGAAGTGGGAAGTATCGGGACCGGAAAGTTTCTGCTTCGGCACCGAGTACCAATGGAGATTGTTGATATTGAGAATTCCTCCCCTGCGCTCACGGTAAGCAATGTAAGAAGCTTTCCTGATGGAGAGTGGAGAATAAAGGAGTTCTCAGTCGAGTTTATGCAGCCGGAAGTTGCCGCATGGGTGAGTGAGACAACTATGCTAACAACGGACAACGTCCTGATTCCCGTGATAGAGGTAGATATTGAGTCGAAGTCAAAGTATGTACTTAGGGCGGATCCTGGGGTGGTGAGTTTCGGCGGAGTATTGCTTGGGGATTCTGCATTGCGAACCGTAATACTGAATTCTGAGGACGAAGGCATCTCAGAGCCGGATCATCTTGCCTTAGACAATCCGGACATTGAGGGAAAGATCGTCAAGTCGAATGCTCGGTCGGAATACGAATTGGAGATTCTCGTACATCCTACGTCGCTTTGCGGGGTTCGCCGTGGTTTCGTGCGAGTTTATTCATCTGATGCTCAGCTTTTGAGTCTCGTTGGATATATCTACAGCTGCCCAAGAAGACTAAACTTGGAGGCGAAATGAAAAATCATTTAGGGTGAGATTCACTCAGAGGAGTTAAAGGAGTCCGATGTCGAATATGAATAAGGAAATGCTTCTACCGAAGTGGGTGCCCGGAATTGTCAAACACGATTTAGGTTCTGAGTCATTTCTCCATGATGAGCAGAATGAGCGCATCCACGTGCTTAATTGCACTGCGAGTCTTATCTGGGATCATTGCGATGGTCATACTTCCTATCAAGAGATGCTTGGTATTTTACTGAGAGAGTTTTCGGATGTTACGGTTGATGTGCTACGAATAGACTTAGGGCGGGCATTGAAGGAGTTTGCAGAGCGTGGCGTCGTGATGACGCGTGAACAGCCTTGTGAGTGAAGGCTAAAAGTCGGCTTCTATATAGCCGGGGTAGGTAGTGGGTGCAGGAAGAGCTTTGGCGATGGCGGGTTGTTTAACACGACTTAAAGGCGACGGCCGAGTTCCCGACGATGGACGAGATTGGTATGATGCGTTGGATATCGGCATCAAGGGGCAGGGCTGGTTTGGAGAGATTAGACCGTACCATCGTCTACCAGGGGAAGCTGAAGAGTATGTAAGCAGGCAAACATGGGCTTTTGCACAACATCCAGCTGGATTGTCGGTGTCTTTCCGCACGGACTCAATGAATCTTCTTGCCTGCTGGAAGCTCATGTATCGCGCCAGGGTCCCGCATATGTCGCCGATTAGCATTGGCGGTATCGATCTCTATTCCAGACGTAGCACCCGTGACTGGGGATACGTAGCTACAGGATTCGCAGGTCGAGAGGTTGAGAATGTCGATTGTTTGGTTAAGTGCGTTAAGTCCATACCGCGAGATTACTTAGTATACTTACCACTGTTCACGGGTCTGCGGTATTTGCTAATTGGCGTTGATTCAGGCGCAACGGTCACCTCAGCTAGTTTGGGTCGCCCTGGAGTCTTGCCGGTATGTTTTTACGGCACAAGTCTAACGCAGGGCGCTTGCGCGTCGCGTCCCGGTATGGCCTATGTAAATATCGTAGGTCGCATGTTGAATGTTGATACTATAAACCTAGGGTTTTCAGGTGCGGGCACAATGGAAATAAGTGTAGCGAAGTTGCTTCAGCGGGTGCGGTGTAGTGCGTTTGTCCTGGATTGTGCGCCAAATATGTCGCCGGGGATGATCCGAGATAATTGCCCTAAGTTTATTGCGGAACTTAGGGCAAGCCACGGTGATGTCCCAATCTCTCTCGTCGAGTGCCCTCGTTACCCGAACTCATGGTTTTTTCCCAACTTGCACGATGCTTACGTTGGGAAGAATGCTGCCCTAAAAGAAACCTTTGATTCGTTGGTTTCGAGCGGTGATAAGTATTTACATTACCTTGCAGAGGATGAGCAGGGTCATTCCGGAACTGACGCAAGTGTAATGAATCATGCTACGGATCTATTCATGTTTTGGTACGCGCACTCCGTGGCAAAACACTTAGGGCGGATTTTGCGTTTACCTATATGTTCGGAGCTTTGAGAAGAACTTAGGGCCTCTAACAAAAGCCCCTTGTGAAATTAAAAAGGGATACTGATGCAACCGCGCGCGAGAAACGCTTCGAGGATGTTTGGGCAACGTTCGTAGCGAACCGAGAGTCTTTGAAATTGGTGCATCCAGCTCAAGACAGCTCAAGACACGTTAGGCGACCCAGCGAAGAATACCGAGGCCGCGGCCATGGTCAATGTTACGGCCGGAGGTGCGTGTTCGTATGGCTTGCCCAGGAAGTTATCACTATGGGGCTGGGAGTAAGCGCGGTCGGCATCAGCACGAAGGGACGGCGCTTGGGACGGCCGGGTTTTTCCTTTGATGGGAGGAATCGCATCCACCAGGGGAAGCAAATTCCTCCCGTCGTGGCGATTGGCCCCGGCGATGGTGAATGTCAGAGGAATCCCCTGACCATCCGTGAGCACGTGATGTTTGTGGTTTCGAGTTTGTGCCGATCCGTGGGATTGGGGCCGGTTTTCAGCCGCCGAAAACTACGCATAAACCGGTACTGTCTACTGCATATGATTAGTCGAGTTGGTCGGACTGAACAACCAGGCGACGTGTATTTCGCCCGTTCGCTACCAGGTACCTTCGACGTGCGGAAACGCAAAGCGTCGCGAGTATACCATCTGCAACAGCAATCCAAATCCTGGGGCAATAACTCCCATGGAATTACCGTGCGCGTAGCGATCAAGGCGCCCAATCAATACGTCGAGGCTGGTCAGCGCGGCGCATACGTGCCTTCATACATCGCCTCGTGTTCGTTTCGAGTCAGGTTTGCTCTCTACAGTATAATGGACAAGCATGAGTATGGGGTTGAGTTGTAGGCTTTCGGATTGGCAGTAGGAAAGTCTAGAAGGCTTCTGATTGGGAATGGGATATGCATACATTTCGTCGGAACAGGCTGTATTTTCTCGGAGAACTCGGCTTCCGTAGTTCTCCGAGAGAACGAGCTAGGAGGACAGTGGAACGCCGATGGCAAGAGCAGAATCGCGTAGTGGATTTGTTGGTAAGGGGGGCGAGCATGGGAAACGTGATATCCGATGGAGAGCGTGTGAGCGTACGGTTTTCGGAACATCCGTGTGTAGATCAAAACCAACTTGTGTATATTCGGAATGGGGAGAGGAGAATTGTTCATCGGGTTTTGTTTCGACTGGGCCCGATATTTGTTGAGCATGGTATTGCGAATGACTACCGAGGCATACATTGGACATCTTCGGCGATTGGAAATGTTGTTTCGGTCGAAAGAAGGAAAGCGGGAGTGTAGACTATGCCTTGGGGCAAGGTTTCTCAGCCTCGTACCCTGTGTCTTTGTGGTACACCAGAGGAGATGGGTGCGGAGCACGGTGAATTGTTGCGTGATGAAATTCATGAGAATATGTGTGAGTATGTACGTAGGAGTAGAGAGATCTTTGAGGTGCCGTACGAGTACCTGATTAGGAAAGTGGATGAGATCCTCCCTTTTATACCGGACCGTTTCAGTCGAGAGATCAGGGCACTCGCAGAGTCGGCGCGTGTAGACTTTAGGGAGTTGCTTGCGTTCAATTGTTTGGTGGATATAGACGCTACCTACATGCAGAATTTGTCTCACTGCTGCAACTTTGTTTTGGTTCCACCGGCGATTAGCGATAGCACAATTCATGGACGGAATTTAGACTTCCCTCATGCCGGAGTCTTACCTCGTACGGCGGTAGCGTTAGTAAGGTGTCCGGAGGATACGTCAAGATGTGAGACTATTTCGGTTGCATGGGCAGGATACGTCGGCATTTTAACTGGTTGTAATTCAATGGGAATATCGGTTGGCGAGGTTGGTGTGCCAGCGCGCGACTGTACGGCGCAGGGAGTCCCAATAAGCATTTTGATTCGTGATGCGCTTGAATCCTCCACGACCATGGATGTTTTTCACGACAAGGTGGGTAGAACCCCGCGCACGGGAGGTTATAATATTGCTGTGTGCGATGCAGTAAATATGAGTTCGTTGGCGATAGAATGCACGAGAGTTCAGTGCGAGTTTCGAAAGGCGAAAAAGGGGGTACTCGTTGTCGATGATGTATGTCTGTGCAAAAAAACTGGGCTTCACCGACTTGTTCATGCGTCAGGCGCATTTCGACACGCGCGCATGGTCCAGTTAATCTTACGTGCTTCCGATTCATTTTCATTGGACACCGCTATTCAGTGTCTAGGCGATAGGTACGATATGGCAACTGGTAGGGCTCATGGTCGAGGATATAACTGTATCTGCAATAGTCACACAATCCATAGCGTGGTTTTCACTGGTGATTCGGTGTGGATAGCTCAAGGCGTAACTCCGGCACCAACAGGTGGGTACCACAGGCTTGAACTATCTGAATTCTGGTCCCGCAGATGAATAGTGTTGGCTTTTTGCCTCGCTAAACTTAGGTTCTCCGCGAGTTAATTGAGCGTTACAGTGCTCGTCTTGAACTCGAGGGGACGGGCGTAGCGACCTCAACGTAGGGCACATCAAACTGTCAGACAATTACGCGCTCTCCGTAAAGCTATACTTGAACATCGGTACATGGCTACTGCTCGCCCCGCTCACACTCCGAAACTCTCCGCTGGTTAACGCCTAGTTTCTGGGCGAACTCCTGTTGTGTGAGCCCCTGGAGAAGCCGCGTCTGCGGGATACGCTCTGCCGGGGACTCCGGTGACGCGAATGGGCTACCCCCGAGAAATGCGGCTATCTTGGGGATTGAGATGTAGTTCTGTCGAGAGTCCGGCTGGCGTTCCCATTTGGACACCGTGGCGGGGTCCACGCCCATGAGGTGGGCAGTTTCGTCCCAGGAGAGACCCAGGCCTTCCCGGTGGCGCCGCAGTTTCTCTCCGACCGTCCGGCCTGGAGGTCGCGGGTCATAGCTGAGGAATTCGATGACTTTGGGTAGCGCTCGGAGGTTCGGCGTCGCAGTTCCCGCCTCCCAGTTGAAGACCGAGGTCTTGTCCACCCCCAGAATCCCCGCAACCTCCCGTTGCAGGAGGTTCAGGTCCATTCGGCGCTTGCGGATGTGGTCTCCGATGGTTTCTAATGTCTCTGGATAACCGGAAGGAGTTGGTTTTGCTGAACTTAGCGTTCGATGGCAACAAGGCAACGCAACAGTGTCCCTGTGGATATCGTTCGCATCCGACCAAGTCCTGTCGCTGCTCCGTTGGCGAGATCCAACGATACATGTCGAGGCTATCTGGGCCTCTCCTCGACCGGATCGACATCCATGTCGACGTTCCTGCGTTGACCTATGACGAGATTGCCAATCGAGCGACGAGCGGCCCAACAAGCGCGGAAGTGAGAACGACAGGGCAAGAAGCCCGAGACCGCCAACGAATTCGCTACAAAGGTCGGATAGCCTGCAACGCCAGGCTGGATTCCGGCGCCATCAGAGAGTACTGTCAGGTAAGCAAGGAGTCCGAGCGGTTGCTAGAAAACGTCATGGATGAATTCGGCCTGAGCGCCCGTGCCTACGACAAGATCCTGCGGGTCGCCCGAACGATCGCCGATGTGGAAGGAGCAGAACATATCTCCGAAATGCATGTTGCGGAGGCGGTGCAATACCGCAGTTTAGACCGTCAATTGGTCTGATTTTACCGCTGACTGGTCCAAAGTATGCAGGCCACACAGACTTGATGAAACTCCCTTTTCCGTATCAGTCTCCCACAATTTTTGCTTGACGAACGTCCGTCTTCGTGTTATACAGAAGCAGGACCAAGGGAGTCTTCGCCGGGGATTGGGTAAGCGCGACGAAGCGAGTTTAGGTCTAGTGCGGTACGCGGGGGTTATCCTTGACACACCCACGTGGCTCATCTTGGGGAAGATGCAGCCAGTCGTCCTCCTTCCTCGTTTCCATCGCAGCACGTTCATGTAATTCATGCTACGTGGAGTTTGCCCAATGTCGCGAGGAAGTATGATCTTTGAACTCCTGATGGGAACGATAGATCTCCGCCAGAATCTCGCACTGTTTTCCGAGCGACTTTCGTCGAGTTTCCTAAGCCCACATCCTATCGGGACAGCTACTTGCCTACGAGCGCGAATTTTCGGGACACTTCTAGTGCTCGTAGCGAGCGCTGTTACAGCCGAATCCAAATTCCCAGCCAACGAAGTGAGCTCCGGCCCCAGCTTGTTGCTATCTCAGCACGTTCTCGATTTTGGTCCAGTGGATCCGACGGGAACCTATGAGAAGAGAATAACACTCATGAATGTGGGTTCAATAATTCTAAACCTCTTGCGCGTGGAGAGTTCATGTTTTTGCACACTCGTGGAGCGAGGGGCCGAACACATCGAACCATCGGATGCAACTGAATTCATCGTAACTCTCGATCCTCATTTGTACCCAAAGGAAGAAGTCGATACCTACATCATCATCGAATCCGATGATAGCTTAAGACCCAGACAATACATTGCTGTTCGGGCAAAAATTCAGCCTGAGTTCATTCTCGAACCCGCGGAAATAGACTTTGGTGATCTTCGTGTGGGTGAGTCTGTGACCAGCACGGTCTACGTTCGTCAAACTGGGGCACAAGTGCTCGAGGAACCGACAGTACGTGCTTCGGATACTATGGAAATTGTTGTCAAAGACGTGTCCTGTGCGCTGGGCAATGGCATGGGGAACCAAAACGCCCCGCGCGTTTATAGCCTGGACGTCGTTTTTTCGCCAACGGCATCGGCGTCATATCTGCGAAATGAAATCGAAATCCTGACGAACTTCAATCGTGTTCCACGGGTGACCCTTCCGTATTACGCCAAAGTTCGCGGACTAACCTACTCTCTCTCGCGGTCGGTGGTACTTTTCGGCGAGAAGCGTCCCGGCGAATCTCTCGGAGCGTTTGAACTCACTTGCCCTGAGGATACTCTACTGAAAAGCGTTCACATTGATGAGTCGGAAGTGGCGTTGCATGAGTCGCAGGTGGAATCCGAGGGCGTAACAACCTACAGAATAGAGATATTTGCGAAACCGTCTGCTGCCATCGGTGAGAAATCCGGTAAAGTTCACTTAACGCTTACCGACAATGCATTAGTAGAACACACGGAGGTGTCGTACTATGGCCTCCTGCGCCGTGCTGGAGATTAAGCCAATCTTACGTCGGATTTGCAGAGCAGCTTAAGCATTGGGAATAAACGAGTTTGGAATTGGATAGATTCGGTTGTAGGGAGTGCTCGCCATGATAGTCGTTCTAAGAAACAAGACTTGGCTTCGATTGGTATCACTATTTACCGTAGCCACATTTCTGCCTTTCGCAGCGGGGGCATGGAATTTCATTCCCAATCAATCCTATGACGAGAAGTTGGCTTCTACGCCTTCATGGTCCGTTCTACCATGGAAAACAGCCGAGGAGATTTCAAAGGAAGACTTCCGAGAGCTTCCCTGGCAGACCTTGGTCCGTGGCAAGTCCAGATCGACAGAGGGTATTCAGCCTCTATCTGAGGACGAACTGGAACGGTACAAGGGTGGGCAGATTCAAGACCGAGCTAGCATGCTTGATTCCGCAAACGTCCTATACGAATCTGGGCGAGTTGGCGAAGCTTGCATCTCGTACCTGGACATACTGGACAAGCACCCTCGTACGGTCGAAGCCGTGGAGGCAAATCGCAGGCTCGGCGAAGCCGCCAATCGATTGATGCAGGGCGAGTTAGATTCATCCGAAATAGCACGCTTCGAGGCGGAACTTCCTACTTTGGAATCGCTAACCTCTATGGAAGGAAGATACACGCTTGTAGATTTTTACCGGTTCAAGGCAAGGGCAGTATCGGAAGGCGGCGATATCGGTGCCGGAGAACAATTGTACGCACTTACCCGGAAGGAAGCTGGGGAATTACTCAGGAACTTTCCGGATAACCCTCTACAGATTGACACCGCAATCATCTTCATGGAGTCCTCCAGGGCTCTTGGCCAAAAAGAAACGACCGAAGCAATCGAATTCCTGGAACGGCTCATATCAGAGTCTGAACCATGCATGAGTGAGTGGGCCGCCCGTTACGTAGCGGCCGCTCATGCACATACCGAACGCAATGCGCTGGGCAAGTCAGTCGGTCACTACCGGGCGATGATTCAACATGCAAAGCTCGGGTTCATTGATGAAGCATTATCCGATCCCGGCGTATACCCTTGGGTGAAAGCGTATCTCGAACTGGCGCTCGCCGATGCGTATCACAATGCAGGTTCGCCTGATGAAGCATTCTCTCGATATCAGCGGATCGTCCAAAACTATTCCGGCACGGGCGAACCGGTCGAAGAAGCAGCCTACAACGTCGCGTTCTCGATTGGTTTTGGCCAGGCCCAGCCTTACGAGGGGATTCTAGAGTTTGGAAAGCTCATAGAAAGTGCCCCGGAAAGCATTTTTGCGGGCAAAGCGCTCTGGCAAATCGGTAACTTGTACCTGGCCGCAGAGGATTACGACGCAGCGTTGCGAACGTTTGGCGACGTAATGGAGAAGTATCCGGAGACCACTCTCGCGATAGCTGCGGAGCGCAGCTCGGAGTATATCCTCAACAACCTCGTTGGCAGCTACCGGGTGTCCGAAGGTTATGTGCTCGCCGATTCTGGGCTACCAACTGAAATCGAGGGCCAGCTTTGCGGCCCAATGGCTTTGCGCGCGCTGCTAGACGCAAACGGCATCAACGCATCGGTGGAGGAACTAGCCGTCGCTGCCGGGACGGACGGCGGTGGAACAACGATGCTTGGACTTATTCGTGCCGCAGATAGTAAGGGCTTCGGGCTGCAGGGGGTGAAGGTCGCGAATGCGAGCGCGCTTGAGACGCCGTTCATAGCCTTCGTAAATGGAAATCACTTCGTTCTAGTAACGCAATTGGACAAGGATACGGTCCAATATCTAGACACCGGCACAGAAGCCAGAGTTGTGTCCCAGGCCGAATTCGCACAAATGTGGCAGGGCCACGCCTTAACGAATGTAGGCTCAGGACTGTACGAATCCGCAATGAACACCGGCCAATTGACGGGCGCAAAGGGAGGTTCCGGGGGTGGCGGCGGCATCACTCTCAGCCCACCGGACTGTCCTAATGGCTTCATGCCTCCGTGCGGGGGAGGACCTCTTGGGGGCGGAGGCGGGGGCGCAGGCGATGTTCCGCCCAACAACGATTGCGGCGCGGATGGAGGAGATTCTTCAGGCTCACCTGGTGGCTCCAGTGGTGGTTCCGGCGGTGGCGGTGGTTCCGGCGGTGGCGGTGGTTCCGGCGGTGGCGGTGGCTCCGGCGGTGGCGGTGGTTCCGGCGGTGGCGGTGGCTCCAATCCCGGAAACGGGCCAAATGGGATAGGCGGTACCTTAGGCATTGGTTTGGGTAATGCTGGATCGGGACAGTTGGATGTTGGTCCCGGTAGCGGAAATGGACTTGGGGGTTTTGCAGCCTTCGGCGCGATTCCTTGGGGTGGCCATCCTGGTGAAATTTATATGGGCGGCGAAGGTAGCCACGGCAGCGGTCCACAACCCGGCGGTAGGGGGATGCCGCGGATACAAGGATTCCAGGGAGCCCAATATATGGTGAGCACCGATCTTGCCATCGATATCCGTGGACCCATGCATATCAAATTCCAACGCGGCTATCATAACCGGTGGGGAAAGCGCCGTTGGGAATACGTCCACAATTCCGAAGTCTGGAGTAACAATATCGGTCGATCGTGGACCCATAGCCTGAACATGTTCATTTCCGTCTCTACGTCTACGCAGGGCGGAAAGCCGGACCACGTGATCTTCTATGATTCGGCCGGCAATCACAACTTTTACTACTATTCAAGCTCAACACTCGGTGCTGATCTTTACGAACCCAGCACAAAAAACCCTACGGATGATCAAGCCAATTACATCATCCGAAATTCTACAACGGATAGTTACACCCTCCATTTACCCCACGGAATGCAGTATGCCTTCGGTTCCCCGAGCTATTATATCGCGAGGATCGACACGGCGACTGATGTGTCGGGTAACGTGATATCGTTCGATTACGACAGTGGGGGCCATCTAACGAAAGTTTACGGACCTTCGCCCGACACTCGATATATGTTCTTCGAGTATTCCGGCAATCAGATCACGAAGGCATCCATTAAGGACGGAACCGCGACGTTGCTGAGTACGCAATATCAATACGACGCCAACTATGATCTGACGAAAGTAATTGACGTTGATGGCTCAGACATCGAATATACCTATGGAAACGACAGCCGGGATGTGGACACCGCATACATCGCTTCGTTTACGGACAAAGAAGACCGGACAACGACGTACAGTTATCTATACGATTACCATCCAGACGGTTGGGGTCTGCACCCCTACATCATCACCATCAACTATCCTGACGGTATCCAGGAGGTAATCAATCGCACACAGGGATCCGGTTATAACCGAGCGTCGGACACAGTTCAATACCAGGGTACGCTCCTGAGCAAGATCGAGATCATACCAGGACCGCAAGGGTACTACCCCCAGTTTGTGCGAATCTACACCGGCCAAGGGTTGGCGTATGAAGAGTGGGAATTTGAGTACCACGACAACCTGAACGACAACAATACCGAAAACGACCGTGACTTAAAAGCGATTATCGATCCCCGAGGAGTTCGTGTAAACGAGTTCACTTGGACTTCGGACGGTCGCTTGGCAAGCATTAGATTTCCTGGCCAGCCCGCTTCGACGTTCGAGTATGCTACAAGTGGCCTGCACGCGACCAAGGTCAATCATCCGGATGGGGCCTCGTCCTATTACTACTACGATTCTCAAGATAGACTCACAAAAGAAGTCTTGCCTTGGAGCGGTTCGAACGGTTACCAGAGAACTTTCGATTCGTACGGGCAATTGACGTCTCTTGTGAATCCTCTATCCAACTCCACAACATATGCCTATGACTCTATCGGGAAAATCACCAGCGTGAAGACCGCGCTCAATGATGAGTGGCTCCTTGAATATGATGCATTGGGACATCTTACAAAACGCACGTCCCCCTTATCGCAAGTCCAACAGTTCTATTATGCAAGCGGAGGTTGCGGCGGCTGCGGCGGGGGTGGTCTCCTAACGAAGGTCACGGACGCGGACAGTAACGACACGTTGTTTGCGTACGATGTTGTGGGTAATGTCACGAAGATTACTGCCGCGACTTTACAGGCGACGGATTTCTTTTACGATATCAATGACCGGCTCACCAAGATCACGACGCCGTCGGGAAGCGCGAACGACATGACGTTCGCGTACGATCGCTTAGGACGGTTGACGAGTCTTACGGATTTGAACGGGAAGACCGCTTCCTCTACGTACAATCATCGCGACCAAGTGCTTACGGTGAGCGACGCCGTGGGAACGGTTACATTTACGTATGACTCATCGGGGAACCTGTCCACTGTCACGGATGCATTGAGTCATACGTGGGATTACGACTACGATGGAAACAGCTATCTCACATCCGTTACAGACCCCGTGGCCAAGTATGTCAAGTATTTCTATGACGGTTATGGGCGGTTGACCAAGGTTGGGGCCGGTTCGAGTGGGAGCTTCGACCCAACAGAGTATTTCTACAACTCGTCCACTGGTGTCATGACGAAGGTGCGGTATACGAGCGGTGCGCAGTCACACGAGGCGACATACGAGTTTGACAACATGCTACGTGTTACGCGGCTCAAGGACTGGATCGACGCGACGAACGGCATCCAGTACGCGTACGACGCGGCGAACCGGCTGACGCGGATTACGGATTACGACAGCTCTACTCTGGATTACGCATATGACGCCGCCGGCCGGGTAACGTCTCAGAACGACTATCACAGCAACACGACGACATATACGTATACCGTGCGCAATCAACTTAGTACGATCACGGCGCCGGGCAGCAAGGTCTGGGATTTCGATTACAACACGCTCGGCCAGCCGACGGGATATGCCCATCCCAACGGGGTCACCACGGCGTACGAATACGATTCGCGGCACCGGATGACGAAGATCGCGCATATGAACGGACAGACGACGCTCGATAGCTTTGACTACGCGTTAGACACGGGCAGCCTGATCTCGAGCGTGACCCACGCGGATAGCTCCTTTTGGGACTACGCCTATGACGATCGCTATCGCCTCACCAGCGCCGTACGCAGCAACGCCAACGAGACCATTGAGGCCACGTATGCCTACACCTACGATGCGGGCGACAACCTGCTCACAAAGGTCGAGCCCTTCGAGGACGATTTCAATGATGGGAATTACACGGGCTGGTCGGTGTGGTCCGGGTCGTGGAGCGCGGCGAACAATTATCTCCGGATGACGCCGGGGTCGGCGGGGACCATCGCGCAGAATGCGAATACGGATAACGATCTGGAATTGCGTTTCTCCTACGTCTGCAACGACACGAGCAACAGCGGGTACACGTTGACGGTGAGTCCGCGCTACGCATCGAATGGGGACCGCATCTATCTAAACATCCTGCCGGGGTCGGTGAACCTGGCGCAGCGCGTGGGCGGCGTGTGGTCGTCGCTGGACTCCCAGGCTCTCACCAGCACGCAGGGCGTCGAGTACACCATCCGCGTCGTGTGCGACGGGTCGGACGTGCAGGTCTTCCGGACCGCTCCCGGCGAACTCGAACAGGAGGTCCTCTCCACCTCCAGTTGCACCGTTGCGAGCACGAACTACATCTCCTTCACCCCCAGCCTGAACGCCGACTACAGCATCGACAACATCCGCATCCTCTCCGACGACCTCAGCAACACGACCACCTTCGCCGTCAACAACGCCAACGAACTCACCTCCATGACGGACTACAACGGCTCCACCACCTTCGCCTTCGACGCCTGGGGCCGCATGACCTCGAAGGCGCGTGGCAGTTATTCGGCGACGTATGGTTACAAGTACGGCCAGATGTTGTGTAATGTGGCTAGCAACTGGCCGAGCGAAGGGGATGTGACGTACAATTACGGCGGCAACCTGCAACGGCGGGAACGGACCGTGGATAGTACGACGGTCAGGTACAACTGGAATGGAGGCTTTGGCCTCATCAGCGAGGAAGACGACTCTGGAAATCTGACGCGCACCTACACCGGCCGTCTTGCGGACGTGAACGGGAGCAACCCGGCTACGGGAACAAGCCGGTACTACCATGGTGACAATCTTGGCTCCGCCCGGCGAGTTACGGATGGTTCGGCAGCAACATTGGCCGCCAACGAATACACGCCGTACGGCTCTAGCTTTCAGTCTTTCGGCTCGGCGTCAACATGGGCCTATGGCATGTTAGCAGACGATTGGCCTTCCGGGACACTATTCGCGCCTTTCCGGAATTACCTACCGGAGACTGGACGTTGGTCGTGCCAAGATCCGCTCGATATGATTGACGGCACAAATATGTTCGCGTATGTGCAGGGGAACCCAATCAACGCTGTCGATCCCCTGGGGCTTGGTCTCTTCAGATATTTGTCTTGCATGTTATTCGGTACGCCACCAAACAGCAAGAGTCCGCCTGATGGCGTCCTTAATCCTTTCTCGCCACAATTGATGGGCCCCGAGGCAGAAGGTGCATACCAAGTCGCCAAACGGAGTATGAACGTCGGTAAGAAAGCGACCGGCAGAGCAGCGGCACTTATGGTAGGCAAGGCCATGGCCCGATATGTTGCATGGCCTGTTAGTGCTGCCGTTACGGCGGCTTCTCACGTTGGTTGTGATGAATCACTAGAGGATCAGCCAATGGCGGGAATCGTTCGTATTGATTTTGGAGAGTACCTGGGTCTCCTAGGGGGTTAAAACTGCTGTAGATTGGAAATGCAAATGCGTATGTTGATTGAAGGCGTGTCGAGATAACCTTACACAGCACGAGGTAGAGTGGCTAGAGAGAATCTCAATCCTGATGTGCTAGCGAACCCGTTCGAGCGTACGCGCATGATCTGGGTTTGGATTCTTACGTCCGTCACCGTCGTGGAGGTTTTGCGTGTTTGGGCGAGCTTCCAGGCCGTTCCTGCCAACCAAACGTCGAGCGACCGCGCTTCGTTCGTGACAGATATGATGAGTTTTCTAACGTGGGGCGGTACCCTGTTTGCAATGGTGGCGGTGACGGTCATTCTGGTCTTCGCAGTGCGGGTGATTGTTCATCCCAGTACGCTAATACTTGGAAGAATTGCACTGCTATGTGTTCTAGTAGCTCTTGGCGGCGAGTTTCCTGCGTTCTTCCTCCGCGACGCTATTGGCATATCGATGGTATTGGATTTGGTGCGACTATTTGCGGGTTTGTTGGGCTTGGCAGCGGCGAAGTTTTCGCATTCAGTGTCCAATTCAGATCACCTAACATCCGAGAGTTGACTGCGTTACTGTGTCCGGTAAGCCCGGGTTAACATGAGTACAGAATTAGAGACGTGAAGCGCAACGAATAGATGATTGCTGGCGTGAGTCGATGGGTGATATTGGTCTCGCGGTATTCGTTCAGTGCGACGACGAGGTTTGGACGGTGGCGTGGTACACCGCGGATACGAGCACGTTCGTCACAAACTCTTTCTGTGGCGGTTTGGCGCTGGTGACCGGGCATCACGGATAAGGGTGGTGCGCCCCTGACCAGTGTGTGCATAGCTAGTACTGGGTCCGTTGACTTTGCGAGTTTATGAAGTGCGGATTTGGAGAATCCCAATCGGTTCGGGACTATTGATGGTTTGAGTGATGCCGCGCTCGTCGAGCGAGGCAGTACGAATGGGATTCAGGCCTTCGGTGTGGCGCGTCCGCATTCGAAGGTTACGCCAAAGGCCGAAGCGAGCGTGCTTCGCTCAGGGGACAGTGGGCACGTCGACGCCCGGTTTTGGGATCTCGGCCGTTGGGATCGACGGCGGCACGCCCGGAAGGTCCAGCATGAGATCGCTGGGCATAAGCGGAGCGTTCGGGTCGTTCATCGGTGACCCGCCTGCTTGCAGGTCCGCGATGAGCCGTTGCAGTTCCGGCTGATTGGCATCGATGGATAGACTTCGCGCGAAGTACCGGTGCGCCATGGCGGGTTGGCGTTTGTCGTTGAGGTAGATCATGCCCAGTTCGCGGTAGATGCGGGCTTTGTCTCTCGGTATCACGCTCGGCCGCGTGATACCTGGCGACGCAGGCGACTTCGCTTCGCTGAAGTCGCCGGGAAAGGTGTCCATCCGCTCCAATTGCGCTATCGCCTCGTCGATACGGCCCTGCTCTTTCAGGCAGGTGAAGGCCAGCCAATTGGCCTCGGGTTCCAAGGGGTCCTGCTTTAGCAGCTGTTCGAACAGGGGCAACGCCTCGCGGTGCTGGCCGGTCTGGACATAGACCTTGCCGAGGTTCCGCAGCGACGTGCCGTACTCCGGGTCCGCCTCTAACGCCTGCGTGTAGTAGCGCTCCGCAGATTCCAGTTGCCCATACTCTGCGCAGACACTGCCGAGGTTGTTCAGCGTCTTCTTGCCGCCCTCGCCAATGTGGAGTGCCGTGTCGAAGGCCACCATGGCATGCTCTGTGTCTCCCTCATGGATAAACGTCCTACCTTGCGAGAAGTGGTAGTCCGCAAGGATCATTTGGGCGGTGAGTTCGCCACGCGTGTCGGATTCGTCCAGTGTGTGCCAAGTGTACTCCGCCCAGTAGTCACGCTCCGGCGGAGTTTCTCCGTCGCGCATGACGCGGTATAGGAGCCCGGCATTGACCATCTGCGCGCCCGGTACGCCCGGCAACGGCCGCTTCTTCGTGAAGTACACGGGCCGGTCTGGATTCTGCGTGATGATCCAGTCCTCGATGCCCTGCTCTTCCGCTTCCGTGGGGATCTTGCGGAAGCGGTTGCGTAGGTCCTCCGGCATGTCCGCGTACAGGTGTTCCTCGGGGTAGCCGTACTTGTTGGCGATGGTGACATCGGGCCGGAGTCCTTCCACCACCTGAAGGTAGATCACCGGGAAGGTCGCATGGTCCGCCGTGGGGAAGTAGACAGCGTTCTTATCAATGGTTTCGAGGACGTTCCGGCCGTAGTCGTAGGCGAAGTAGTAGTCGCCCTTGTCCACAAAGGACCGGTTCATGGCGAGGGGGAAGGCGACGACGATGACTGACACCACCGTGACCATGAGCGTCCGCCCGAGGCCGCGTTTTCCGATGTTCGTGGCGAGAGAGGGACAGACCCCGTGTTTCGCTCCGAAGACTCCGCGAAAGACGGGGTCAGTCCCCATCGTGCGCATCGTGCGGCTGAGCAAGTCGATGGCGCCGCCGATGAAGATTCCGGCCATCATGTAGACGGGAATCCAGAAGACATTGTTTACCCAGATCGCGAGGGGGTCTATGGCGAAGTTGTTGACCAGCATGACCGCGAAGAGGACGACGGCCGTGAGGACGGCCAGGAAGGCCGTGCGATGCCGGTCGCGACGCCAGAGGGCGTAGACTCCCACGGGCGGCACCCAAGCCAGCCAAGGTGTGAACTCCCGGAGGTAAAGCCGGAGGAACACGCCGCATTGCTGGAAGAAGAGTCCCAGGCTGCGGGGGTGCTCGGTGAACATGAACTTGTACTGGGCGCGGGTGACCACGTCCTTGAAATTCTCCCAAGTCTCCGGGTTGCCCCAGTCCATGGGCGGGTCGGCAGCGGATCGGATGGGCAGGTAGAGGTAGACGGACAGGCCGAGCAGGCAGAGTCCGGCCATTCCGAGGTAGACCGGCCATTGCCGCCAGGACTGGCGGTCGTTGAACAAGATGAACCCGGCGAAGACGACGCCGAGAAGTTGCATCGTGCTGTGATTGGTGAGGCTGAGGCCGTAGACGAAGGCGAAGAGGAGCAGCAGGCGCGGCTGCCGGGACTCGTACCACAGGAACAGCAGCAACACGCACAGAGCGATGAAGAAGGTGTTCAGCGAATACACCTCGGCGATGACGCTCTGCTCCCAGAACTCCCGCGAAAACGCGAAAGCCAGCGCCCCGGTCACGGCGGCGACCCGATTCCGCGTCAGCCGGAGGATGATCAGACACACCAGCCCGACTGTCACCGCCGCGAAGAACGCGGACATGAAGTTCACGCGCCACGCCACGGTTCCAAAGGGGATATACGTGAACAAATGCCCCAACAGACACCAGATTGGATACCCCGGCGGATGGGCAATCCCCAACGTATACGCCGCCGTGACCAACTCCCCGCTGTCTTCCCCCGTGACCGTCGGCCCCAGCGTCGGCACATACACGCCCAGCGCGACCAAGGAAGCGCCCAGGGCTGTCAAATAATCTCCGGGAGTGAAGCGATGTCCACCCAGTCCCTGAGTCGAGTTTGCGCTGTTCTGTGGTCGCAGGACATGATTTCCGAACGTAGTCCGTTCCTGTTTCTTCTTCTTCACCTCATATCCTTATCATCTCTACAAAACGGAGAAAACGGTGAGGAACCGAGTAGTCGGAACAATCACGAGAGCCATTCCGCAATGCCGCGTTCAGTAATCTCCAGACTGGGGTAGTGGCCTTCGTGATCAACTATTCGCACGTAACCTTGAGATTTAAGTTCTTCAACTGCCTTCTCCACGTCTCCAGAACTCCACTTTGCGAATTTATTCCCAATGAAAATGTTACCTTCGGTTAAAGGGGGAAACATGCCGTTCATATCTCTGTAGTAATCCTGTACGTGGCGCTTGATTTCTTCTATGTCTAGTCTGTTCACATTAGTTCTCCATTCTAGGTCTAGTACCAATGCCCTAAGTCTACCGCAGAGCGCGGGCTTAAACATAGCCCCATTTATCTCACTGGGGGCTCCCTACTACCGTCGATTTAGGCTGATTCCGACCTGCTCAATGCGTTTCGCTTTAAAAGTCCGCACGTCCCAGTTCCAATTCCGAAACTCTTCGTTGATCTATGCCCAACTCCTCGGCGAACGCACTTTGCGTGAGTCCCTGAAGTAATCGCTCCTGCCTAAGGCGCTCCGCAGAAGATCCGGGCGGTGGGAACGGGTTATACCCCAGGAATGCGGCTATCTTGGGAATCGAAATATGGTTCTGCCTGGAGTCCGGCTGGCGTTCCCATTTGGACACCGTAGCTGGGTCCACGGTCATGGCCGTGGCCGCTTCAGCCCAGGACATACCCAGGCCTTCCCGGTGACGGCGCAGTCTTTCTCCGACCGTTCGGCCCAGCGGACGGGGATCATAACCAAGGAACCGGATTACTTTGGGCAGTACTCGGAGGTTCGGCGTGGCGGTTCCTGCCTCCCAATTGAAGACTGAGGCCTTATTTACTTCCAGAATCCCCGCAACCTCCCGTTGTAGGAGGTTCAGGTCCATTCTGCGCTTGCGGATATGGTCCCCGATGGTTTCTAATGTCTCTGGATAACCGGAAGGAATTGGTTTTGTTGAACTTAGCTCTCGATGACAACAAGGCAACGCAACAGTGCCCTTGCGGGTGTCGCACCGATCCCAAACGGCAGTGCCGGTGCAGCGTGGGCGAGGTGCAGCGTTACATGGCGCGGTTGTCCGGGCCCTTGCTGGACCGCATCGACATCCACGTCGATGTGCCCGCGCTGAGTTTCGAGGAACTCATCGACCGCCGGCCCAGCGGCCCCACGAGCGCGGAGGTGCGCGCGGAGGTTCAGGCCGCCCGCGACCGTCAGCGGGCCCGCTACGGCGGCGCGTACACCTGCAACGCCCACCTCGATTCCCGCGCCATCCGCGATCACTGCGTCATCGCCGACAGTGCCAACGCCCTTCTCGAACAGGCCATCAACCAACTCGGCTTCAGCGCCCGCGCCTACGACAAAGTCCTCCGCGTCGCGCGAACCCTCGCCGATCTCGACGCCTCCGAATCCATCGCCGACAACCACGTGTCCGAGGCGATCCAGTATCGGAGTCTGGATAGGCAGATGTTCTGATATGGGCATGGGCAACGAAGATTACGTGCCGGTTACGGAGATTCTATTTCCGACGGAGGCGGATGAAGCCTTCGGCAAAGTCTGTGACAGCCTGGGATTGGATCCTTCCAAGCTTGGTCCGCAAGACTTTGCGAAAGACATATTCCGAACGGCTGACGGAAAAGCGAGATGGCGTTACTGCCTGAGACGGGACCTAGCCAGGTAAGATTTCTAGCGTGCCCAAGCTGTAAGAGCAAGAAGATAGAGAAGATTCGTGGGAATCTCACGCGCGAGTTCGACGGCCAGAAGTACTCGGTGTCGAACGTGGAGTACCACGAATGCCCTGACTGCGGCGAGCGGGTTTATGGCCGTGAGGCGGTGCGGAAGATCCAGGCGAAGTCTCCGGCGTTTCGGAGGCATGGGTGCGATGAAGACGTTTGATTGCGTGCAGATGAAACGGAAAGGCGCAGAGCGCGTCCGTCGTGAGACTGCAGGAATGTCCAGGGACGAAGTACTCGCCTATTGGCAACGTGGAACGGAAGAGCTTCTCCAAGAGCAAGCGGCTCTCCGCGCGAAGGTCCGGGTGGATGCCACGCGGGAGGAACCGCGAAATAGCACCTAGCGGGAACGTATTGTACCTCAGATAAAGTCACCGTTCAGGATGAGTTCGTATGCCAGATTTATCAGAAATGAGCGTGTTCGAAATGGTCATGTCGGGGCTACAAGACAGTATTGCCTTTTCCAAGGGCGAAAGGTCTCTTGTGGTAACCGTTCAAAAGTTCGCGCCGCCAAAAGCGTAGTACCTGGCGCTTTGCTCCTGGCCTTCCTCCTGCTACGTGAATATCCTATAATAGGCTTTCATTTGCTCAAGAGGAAACACGTTCACTGCGGATAGCGATCCCAAAGGATTGACTTCGCACCGGCAGGGTATTTTCTAAACATGCAGCACATTGACACCTCAAACCGCTGGGAGCAGCGGAAGTTCGGATTCGTCATGGCAGTGGCATTTGCCGCGATCGGCGGGATCCGCTGGTTTGTGAAGGGCGCGCCGTCGCCGACGTTGTTCACGATTTCCGTCGTGTTTCTGATTGCGGCGGCGGTTGCACCGTTTGCGTTGCGGCCGGTGTTCGTCGTGTGGATGAAGTTCGCCGAGGCGATGAACTGGGTGGTGACGCGCGTACTGCTGACGATTGTTTTTTACGGGCTCATCACCCCGACGCGGTTTCTGAATCAAATGTTTGGTTCCGACCCGCTGAAGCGGGCCTGGCTGCCCGATGCCGATACCTACTGGGAGTCGCCGGACGCGCAACCGGACGACCCCAAGGAATACCGGAATCAATTCTGATGAAGTTGGGGCGTGGCAACGTTGCACTCTTGGGCGGTTGAGAGTTAACATAACTGTATGGAAACAATTCGAGAGATCTGGGCATTCATGCGCGTGCGCAAACGGTTTTGGCTGGCTCCCATCATCCTTACGCTCATGTTGCTGGGGTTGTTCATATTCTTTGCTGGCCAATATCCCGTAGTCGCGTCATTTGTCTATATGTTTTAGGAACTGGCCTGCCCAATTCTCGCTTGATAGTGAGTTCGGCGTTCACTTTCTCTCATTCGCGCCGACAGCGACCGGTACCTGACGAGTACAAACAACGCGGCGCCCGGAGTTGTCTCCGGGCGCCGCGTTTCACTACGTATCAGAATTCCCTATACGACTTCCGGTACCACGTAGGGTTCGCGGTAGACGCGGGTCAGGTGCGAGTTTGCTTCGTCGTCGTTCTTGACCTGTTCCTTCTCTGTATCGATCTCGAGGACGCGGTTGACGCGGGCGCCGGTCAAGGCATAATGCGACAGGGCCGACGAGAGATGGCCGTCAATGGCCTTCGCGTTGATGGCTTCCGCGTCGCGGCTGCGGACGCAGTCGATGAAGTTCTGGAAGTGGTAGATGTCGTCGCCGTCGTTGGCTTCCTTAATCAGCTCATTCTCTTTCCCGCGATAGGCCTTATAGCCGCCGTAACCAGGGAAGGTCATCCAGCCCTCGGAGCCGTAGAACATGACGCCGAAGGATCTGCCGCCGGCCTCATCGTTCGTGCACCAGGGCCGCACTTCGAGGGTCATCATCTTGTCCTTGCCGTCCTTGCCCTTGAACATGAACGACGACGAGGAAACGTTGAAGACTTCCTTCGCGTCGTCCCACAGGAACATGCCGCCCATGGACGCCACGCGGTACGGCACTTCCACATCCAGGCCCCAACGGGCCGCGTCGAGCTGGTGCACGCCCTGGTTGCCGATGTCGCCGTTGCCGTAGGCCCACACCCAGTGCCAGTAGTAGTGCACGTAGATGCCTTCACCCGCCTCGTTCAGCAGGAACGGCTCTTCCTGGGCCGGACCTTGCCAGATGTCCCAGTCCAACCCTTCCGGGGGCGGACCCTGATGGGCCGGGCCGATGGACGGGCGCCACTTGTAGCACACGCAGCGCGCCATGTAGACGTCGCCGATGATGCCGTTTTGCAGTTCATTGATGCCTTCGATGAACCCCGGGTTGCTGCGGAGCTGCGTGCCGTGCTGCACGATGCGCTTGTACTTCTCCGCGGCCTCGACGACCTTGCGGCCTTCGTATACGTTGTGGGTCATCGGCTTTTCGACGTACACGTCCTTGCCGGCCTGGCAGGCCCAGATGGTGCCGAGCGCGTGCCAGTGGTTGGGCGTGGCCATGGAAATCACGTCCACGCTGTCATCTTCGAGCACCTTGCGGATGTCCTGCTCGAACTTCGGCTCCTTGAGGTTGTTCGACTTGAACCAGTCGCCGACCGGCTTGAACAAGCGGGAGTCCACGTCGCACACCGTGGTGACTTCCACATTCTTCAATTCCTTGTAGTTGCCGAGGTGACTCTGGCCGCGGCCGTTCACGCCCATGACGCATACGTTGACGCGTTCATTGGCGCCCGCCCACGCGGTCTTCGACGTCCCGATCAGCAGTCCCGCCGCGGCTGCTGAACCCGCCACAAATTTTCTTCGCGTCAACTTTTCCATCAAAGACATCCTCCGGGTAATGCGCGGACGGGGCCGACGCGGTCCCGTCGAAGGCGCCATCGCAAAATTGGGTACAACCGTGTCCCTAGCGCGGACACGCTTTGGTCACCATTATTGGCATATCCACATCCGGGGTCAAATGCAGAGCGGGAATGGGCGGGAATGATTCCCGCCCCGGAAGTTTTGAGGGACAGGGTATTGAGCATGGCCCCCAAGTACGGAGCGGAACCCGGTCGCGGATTGAACGGACATTAAGTAGATCGGGACTGGCCGGGATTCAATCCCGACCTACGTGTGGGCGCGCCGGATTAATCCCGTTCCTCGGGTTCGGCGTTGCTTTCTGGGGCGTTCAGGCTGGAAGGTTCCGGCGCGTCGAACGGTTCGTTGACCAGCAGGCGCGCGATTTCATCCCGGCGCGTTTGGAGCTCCCGCCGCTCCGCAATATCCGGGCTCGCTTCCAGGCGCCGTTCGATGGCCAGTGCTTCCGCATTGAGTTCTTCACGTTGCAGCCGCTTCATCACAATCCTCCATCCAGTGCGTGGGAGTAGTGTAACATGTATGATATGATTGGGTCGCTGGCGTCTGATCGGTGCGAAATGGCGAAGCACTTTCATTGACTACCAAGCGCATGATTCCGTATAGATACAGAACCGTGGGCGGCCCAGACGTTTAATGAAAGGCAGTGCGCTTCTCCCATGACAATCCCTTCGATCATACTGCTCGTTACCGGATTTCTCGTGTTGGCGAGCATTCTTGCCAGCCGGATTTCCGACAAGCTGGGCGTACCCGCATTGCTCGTGTTTCTGGGAATCGGAATGCTGGCGGGTTCGGACGGGCCCGGCGGAATCCATTTTGACAATGCCGAGGTGGCCAATCTCGTAGGCACAATCGCGCTCGCGTTTATCCTGTTCTCCGGCGGGCTGGACACAAATTGGCGCATTATCCGGCCTGTGGCGGCGCGGGGAATCGTACTTGCTACCTTAGGGGTCGCTGTGACCGCAGGATTGGTTGGGTTGTTTGCGTGGGCCGCGCTGGGCTTCTCCATACTCACGGGACTGCTATTGGGCGCCATCATTTCTTCCACGGACGCGGCGGCGGTATTCTCGGTGCTGCGCGGGCGCGGGGTAGGGCTCAAGGGGCAGCTCAAGCCGCTGTTGGAACTCGAGTCCGGCAGCAACGACCCTATGGCTGTCTTTCTCACTTTGAGCATGACGCAGATCCTCACGGAACCCGACTTTCAGTGGGCGGGTCTGATTCCGGCGTTCTTTCTCAATATGCTTGGCGGCGCCATAGTCGGTCTCGCTGCGGGTAAACTCACCAGCCTCATGTTCAATCGTCTGCGTATGGACTATGAAGGCCTCTACCCGGTCATGAGCATGAGCATCGTCCTGCTGACCTTTGGCATCGCCGAGTATCTTCGGTGCAACGGCTTTCTCGCCGTCTACCTGTGCGGCATCATGCTGAACTCGGCGGATTTCACCTACCGGCGCTACGTCGTGAAGTTTCACGACGGACTCGCCTGGTTGATGCAGATCGTCATGTTCCTGGTGCTCGGGTTGCTCGTCTTTCCGGCCCAACTTCCTTCCGTGGCCCTGAAAGCTTTGCTCGCGGCCCTCTTTCTCATGTTTGTCGCGCGGCCCGTCGCGGTTGCGCTAGGCCTGTGGGGCAGCCCATTCCCTTGGCGCGAACGGGCGCTGGTAGCCTGGACCGGTTTGCGCGGCGCGGTACCCATTGTCCTGGCGACCTTTCCCTGGATGGCAGGCTATGAGAATTCGGTCATGGTGTTTCACGTGGTGTTTTTTACCGTGCTGACTTCCGTGCTCGTGCAAGGAACCTTTCTGATGCCGGTGGCGCGGTTGCTCAAGGTGGATGAACCCTTGGCGTCGCGCCCGCGCTTCTCGCTGGAGATTGAGCGAAGCGGCCAGGCGCAGGGCGAGACCCGCGAGGTCGAAGTGTTGCCTAACGCGGCGGCCGTGGGTCGTACGATCGCCGACCTCGACATCCCGCCGGATGTGCTGATTCTGCTCATTGGCCGTGGCGACGGGTACGTCGTGCCTCGGGGCCAGACCCGAATCGAACCCTACGACACCCTCCTGATGATCGGGCAGCCAAAAGCGTTGCGCGATGCCGGCGACTCGGTATTGTCGCCGCGACCCCGCGTTCGTAAACAAGACGTGCTCGCCGATCCGCTCGCCATGCTGCCCATGTCGACCGAGGAAAAGTACTTGTCCAAACAAGTCGTCGTCGTGGGATATGGACGCGTGGGCAGGCGAGTTTGCGACGCATTGGAAGCCCGGAAGCTCCCCTTCGTCGTGGCCGATCTGAACCGGGAGATTGTGCAGACGTTGCGCGATCGCGGCATTCCGGCCGTCACCGGAGACGCCTCGGAACCCATGACGCTCGCGCAGGCTCACGTCTCCCGCGCGGCCACCCTGGTGATCGCCACACCGGATACCCTGAAGGTCCGGCAGATGGTGGAAACGGCGAAACAGTTGAATCCGTCCATCGAAGTCATCATTCGCGCGCACAGCGAGATGGAAGCCACGCTCCTCCGGGAGGATCCGGCCTCCACCGTGCTGATTGGCGAGGAGGAGCTCGCCAAGAGTATCATCAAACTGTTGCTCCAACGCGCCCGCGTGGACGCCAACACGACGAATCCGGTGTAACCCGGTATTCTAGACCAAAGGGACATTGGGGGACTTGCAATGGAATCCCAAGATTTCTCTCCCCTCCTGGCATTGCCAGGCCTGATTCTCGCCCTCACGATTCTGGTGCTTTACTTGTGGAGCGTTGCGTGGTCCTACGGAGATGCCAACGCCCGCGGCAAACCGGGTTGCCTGGTCGCGATTCTGGTCGCGCTGTTCAGTTGGCCGCTCGGGCTGCTCATGTGGATTATCTTTCGTCCGGAGCAACGGCCCCGATACTGAGCAGGCGGTGAACGCGTGTCGGAGTCAGCAGATTACGATTGACTCGATTCTTCTGATGACGCTTCGATTTCCGCCCGCAACGTTTCGACCAAGTCGAGCATGGCGCGAAATTCCTTCTCATCGAATCCGATTTCCTGCATGGCGATGACGCCGTCGGGACCGATGACGTAGTTGCGGGGGATCCATTGCGTGGCGAACTTGTTGTACATCTTTCGCTCGGGATCGGGTGCGAAGGGCAAATCGAGTTTTTCCTCCTTCGCGAACTCCATGAGTTCTTTCTTCGAATGTTCCCGGCCAACGGAGAGTACGACGACGCCGTCGTCCTCTTTCAAATCCCTGTAGGCTGTCGCAAGGTGAGGCAATTCCGTGCGGCAGGGGCCGCACCAAGTGGCAAAGAAATTGAGCAGGACAACTTTTCCCTTAGTGGATTCCGAGGTAATTTTCACTCCGTCCAACGTAGTGAATTCGAAGTCCGGCGCCGGATCTCCCACCTTGGTGAGCGTGGATCCGTCATTCTTCTCCGAGGCGTTGACCAATCTTGGGCCGAGTGCGACGGCCAAGACCAAGGCTGCACAGACAACTGACAAGCGTTTACTCATGACAGGTCCCTCCTCGTTGCAGATACCAAACCGATCACGTGAGCTCCGTCGAGTGAATCGACCGTGAGTCACGATCCAACTCAGCGTGCGGTAAATTCCGGCACCAACGCAAAAGCCGCCTGCTGGGATCGCAAGCTGCCCCTGCGTTCACCGGGGTAGTAGATGTAGAAGACGCGGCCCACGACGCGGTCGAAGGGGAAACCCGTTTGCCAGGCGCGGCTATCTTCGCTTTCGTTGCGGTTGTCACCGAGAAGAAAGACCTCGCCCTCGGCGAGCGTCATGGGACCAAACGAATACTCCATCCGCTCCCGGATATAAGATTCATTGATGGGTTCGCCGTTGACCCACAGCTTGCTGTTCGCAATCTCGACTTCGTCACCCGGGAGGGCCACGAGCCGCTTCACGAGAAAGGCGGCGGGATCGGCCGGGTCCTCGACAACCACCACGTCGCCTCGCCGGTATTCGGTCGGCACGATGGCGGCGAAGCGATCTCCGGGTTCCAAGGTGGGGATCATGGAACCCGTCGGAACTTCGTAGAACGTCAGGCCCTTAAAGAATAACAGGTAGTAGAACGGGGACGTGACCAGCAGGATCGCGACGAGAAGGCTGGTCCAGATGGTACGGCGCGATAGGTTGAGGTTGCTCAAGGGGTTCTCCCATCCGCCCCCGCTCGGCACGACTACGGGCGGCGGCGGGTTGTATACCTTTGGTTCGAACATGGACATGTCCACGGATGGCGGCGGCTCAGTGGGGGGTCGCGAGTCCATTGCCTCGACGCGGGGGAGGTCCGTGAGAAGCTGCTGCAATTCCGTATACCGCGCCTGAATCTTCTCGGCCCGTTTACGGAGTTCGCGATCGGTGGGCCGTTGTTTCAGCGCCTTGCGGAGGTAATGGTAATCCTTCCGAAGCTTAGCGGCTTCGGCCTTGACCCGATCCCGATCTTGTACATCCATATCCGGTTTCGCCCTGGTGAGTTTGTTCGCGCTTATCATACTGCGGCGAACCTGGCCATACCAGAACCGGTCGCGTCAGATATACGCCCCGCCTTTGTACGAATGGTCCTGCTTCAACACGACGTTCACGCAGGCCGGCTTGCCGGCGGCGAAGGCGCGCTCGATGGCAGGCCGGATGTCGGCCGGTTGCTCGACGTGTTCGCCGTGGCCGCCGAGAGCCTCGACGACCTTGTCGTAGCGGGTATAGGCGAGTTGGGTCGCGGCGAGGCGTTCGTAGAAAGCCTTTTGTGGACGCAGCATCTGGCCCCAGGCGGCGTCGTTGCCGACGATGCCTACGATGGGCAAGTTGAACCGGACGGCAGTGTCGTACTCGAACCCGTTCAGGCCGAAGCTCCCGTCGCCGTAGATGATGAGCACGCGCTTGTCAGGGTGGGCGATTTGCGCGGCGATGGCGAAGGGCATGCCCACGCCCAGCGTGCCCAGGGGGCCGGGATCCATCCAGGCCCCGTTCCGGGGAATGGGCACCACCTTCGCCGCGGACGCCACGATATCCCCGCCGTCGCCGATGACAATGAGGTCATCGAATTGCTCGACGAAGGCCGCGATTTCCTTGCATAACCGCGAGGACTCGATGGGGACCGCGTCCGACGCCTGTTTCGCCGCGTCGGCTTGCGCGATGGCGTCTTCCTTCTCGCGCAGGGCGTTCGCATGGGCGCTGAAGTCCAGTGTGATCCCTTCCGACGCCATGGTCTGCAAAAGCGCATCAAAGCTGCACGCGAGATTGCCGACCAGCGCCACGTCCGATGCGCGGTTGTGCCCGACGAGGAGGTTGTCCATTTCGAGTTGGATGATCTTCGCGCCTGTCGGAATGGTCTGGCCGAACTTCATGCGGAAATCCAGCACCACCCCGGCCAGTATCACGACGTCGCATTGTTCGAGCGCGTCCCGTCGCGTGCGATTGAAGAGATGCTTCGAGTCGCGCGGGATCGTGCCGCGTCCCATACCGTTGGCGTAGGCGGGGATGTTGGTCTTTTCCAGAAAGGCATTGAGCTGGGGCTGGGCGTTCGACCATTTCACGCTGGTTCCGCTCATGAGCACGGGGCGATCCGCCTTTTGCAGGATCTCCAGTGCGGCGAGCACATCGTCGCGATGGGGCGTGAGCAAGGGCGGCATCGTGTTGATGGGCGGATAAACGGCCTTGTCCACATCTGCCGTGTTCATCAACACATCCATAGGCAGTTCGAGAAAGGCCGGCCCTGGGATACCGGACACCGCGTGGCGGATGGCCTGCTCGATGTATTCGGGAATGCGTTCGGTGTCGTAGCAGGCGGCCGAGTATTTCGTGATGGGTCGCATGAGGCTCACGTGATCCATTTCCTGAAGCGAGCCGCGTCCCAGATTCACGAAGGGCCCCTGCCCGCCGATGCAGAGAATGGGGGAGTTGGCGCGCCAGGCATTGGCAACGCCCGTCACGCAGTCCGTTACGCCCGGACCGGCGGTGACGACCGCGACCCCGATCTTGCCGGGATTGAGCCGTGACCACGCATCGGCGGCGTGGGTTGTGGCTTGCTCATGCCGCACGTCGATGATGCGGATGCCCTCGTCGAGGCAGCCGTCGTAGATGGGCATGACGTGGCCGCCGCTCAGGGTGAAGATACATTCCACGCCCGCCTTCTTGAGCGCGCGCGCAACGAGTTTGCCGCCGTGGGACATGTGTGGGTTCCTCGAGTTGATGCTGTTGGTTTGGGAATTGGACCTATAGGACGGATAGGACGAATAGGACAAGAGCCGACGCGCCCGGCCCTACTGAATCAGGGGTAGACTCCGTGCTAGACGAGAGCCCAGGGCCAACGAAATCTGCTGTTAAACGTCTTATTCGTCCGATAGGTCCTATACGTCCTATGTTCACCTTGGAATTCACCTCGCGAATCGCCATTGTATTGGGAAGATTACTGAGTCGCAAGCGAAGGATATCCAATGCGGTTGGTATGTGTATTCCTGGTTCTCGTTGGGGGTGGCGTTGCGGCGCACGCCGAAGCGCCTAGGCCGAACGTCTTGCTCGTCACTATCGACACCTGCCGGGCCGACCGGATCGGGTGCTACGGTTACGGGCTCGCGCGCACTCCGACGACAGACGCCCTTGCGGCGGGAGGCGTGCGGTGCACGAATGCGACCACCACCGCGCCCATTACGATGCCGGCGCATACGTCCATTCTGACGGGGCTGTTGCCGCCCGCACACGGCGTGCGGGACAACGGTGCCTATGCCTTGAGTGACAATGCGGTGACGCTGGCGGAGCGGCTGAAAGATGCGGGTTACGACACGGCCGCCTTCGTGTCGGCGCTGGTCCTCAACCGGCGCTACAATCTGACTCAGGGGTTCGACGTGTACGACGACGACCTCTGGGCCGAAGACGATCCCAAACTTTTCATGATTCGCGATCGTCCCGCGCCGAAGACCGCGGAACGGGTGGTGGAATGGCTGAAGGCGTGGCACGGGAAAGAGGAGCGGTCTCCCTTCTTCCTTTGGGTACACTTCTTCGATCCGCATCAGCCCTACCAGTCGCGCGTGTCCGATCGGTATCTCATCCCTACAGCGTATGACGCGGAGATTGCACAAGCCGACGATGGTCTGGCGCTGATCATAGACGCATTGAAGAGTATGGGCGTCGCAAACGACACGTTCAGTATCGTCACCGCCGACCACGGCGAGAGCCTGGGAGAACACGGCGAAAAGACTCACGCGATATTCATATACGATGCGACCGTGCGGGTGCCGCTGGTTTTTCATTGGCCGGGACAGTTGCCCGCAGATACGGAATACCGAGGACCCGTGAGTTGTGTCGACATCATGCCGACGGTGCTGGCGGCGCTTGACGTCGAAGGGGGGGACGCGACCCAAGGCGTCAATCTCCTTCCGGCCTTGCGCGGCGATGCGCCTCTGCCGGAGCGCCCGCAGTACTGCGAATCGCTGTTGTCTGAAGTAGGGTTCGGCATGGCCCCCCTCTACGGCGTCCGGTACGAGGGATACAAATACATCCGTGCGCCTCGCCCTGAACTCTACAACCTTCGCTCCGATCCCGATGAGTTGAACAACCTCTACGACGAGAAGCAGGAACTGGCTGCCGAGTTGGATGGGCGGCTCAGCGCGTTACTCGACGAATCGGAACGGTTCGCATTGCAGCCAGCGGAAAACCCAATGGATGATGAAACCCTCGAAATGCTTCAGGCGTTGGGTTATCTCGCAGGCTCGGACGAGCGGACGGCCATGGAGGGCATGGACCCGAAAGATGGCATCGTCCTGTACACCAAGCTGGAAGACGCGAGGCACGCGGCGCAACGAGGCGACTATGCAGTGTGCGAGATGCTCCTGCGGGAATTGCTGGAGATTGTCCCGCGGCATGTGTCTGCCTGGAATGTGCTTGGCCTCGCTGAAATGCGCCAGGGCGATTTCGCGGCAGCAGAAGAGGCATACGAAGCCTCGCTGCAGGTTGACCCGAATCAGAGCCGGGTTCTCTACATGCTTGGCTACATCAAGTTGCGGCAGGACCGGTTTGACGAAGCCATCCCGTTGTACGAGCGGGCGCTCGCAATCACGTCCAAATTTGCCGAGGCCATGATTCATCTCGGGTTCATTGCGATGAAACAAGGCAAGCCCGACGAGGCGAAGGGATGGTACGACCGCGCGCTGGCCATTGATCCGGGCTTACCGCGTGCCCATCTCGCTTACGCCGATCTACTTTTCGTGGAGCAGGACTACGCGCGCGCACTCACCTTCTACCGGCGCGTGCTCGACACGACGCCCACCCACTTCGCGGCGCTCCTGCAGGCGGGGCTTTGCGCCCAACGCACAGGAGACGCAGACGCGGCAGCGAGCTACTTTGAAAGCGCCGGCGATCTGCGCTCCGACTCCTGGATTCCACCGTACAACTTGGCCTGCCTGAAGGCCGTCGGTGGCGATGCGGAAGGCGCACTGGAGTTGCTAGCCGCCGCGCTCGAAAAAGCCACCGCCGATAGCGCATTGCTCCAGGCGCTGCAAAGCGACCCCGATCTTGCGCCGCTGCGCGACCGCGAGGATTTCAAAGCGCTCGTTCTCAGGTCGCAGGTTCTTCCTACTCCTTGATCAGCCAGGCCTCCGACAAGCGCGACATCTGCCGCCAGTTGATGCCCGGCTCAAAGGGTACGTCGAAGGTGATCGTCAGGTAGCCTTCGCGGTAGGCCTGACGCGGCACGGGGAACTCTTTGATCTCGCCCACTTCACGGCCGTCGACGCTGGGCACCAGCCGGATACCGTTTGCGCGGGGCAGACAGGAACTCACGCCGGTCGTTTTGAAGACGTAGTCCGCATTCGGATCGAGGCCGATGTAGCGCAGCCCTTCCGGCCAGTCCATCTTGCTCATCCAGGACTGTCGAACCCGCCGCATGCCGCTGTCCCAAAACATGAAATCCGGCACGGTCGGGCGGTCCGGTTCCAGCAGCGTGTTGTACTTTTCCGACTTGATGACGCGGTCGCATTGCGCCACATTGCCGATGTCGTCATAGAAGCTCCCCGCTCCGGGGTTCTCCCACGTGGCCAGCATGTGCAGGTGTGCGACTTTCTCTTCCTCCGTGGTTAGCTCACGCGCCTTCGCGATTTCATCTTCGAGCCACCAACGGTTGTTGAGCGGATAGTCGACGTAATCCAGCACCGCGCCGCGTTCGGGCGCAATGGCGCCGTACTTTTCGACGCTGGTCTGGTAACCGATGGTCTGGAAGAGGGTCTCGCACATGCCCTCAATGCGATTGCGCCAGCCTGGTTGAATCGACCCTTCATCCACGCGCGCCAACTCGGCCAGCGCAGCGTTTATAGCGGCATCGGCACCAGTCTCGGGCGCCTTTAACATGGCGGCATTTGCGGCCTCTTCCAGGGCCGATTCGTGAATGAGGCGGTGGCGCACGTACGCGTCGTAGTAGGCCCGCAGGAGGCAGAGGTTCCAGCGCCAGTTGTCGGCAAGCTGCGGCGACTTCGCCTCGAGTTCCTGCCAGAGACGTAACGTGCCATCCACACTACCGTTGCTCGCCAGCGGACCATCCCAATTCTTCTCCAGCGCGAAGATGCCGTCCGCGGCGGTTTCCGCAACTTCGGGTCCGAAGAACACGCGGCAGTAGTCTGTGAGGATTTCGCGCAAGTCCGCTGTCGTGTCCCACCCCAACGCGCTCCACACGTACTTGTTCACGTCGTCATGGATACCGTCGGAATAGGTCAGGAATCCGTTCGTGTACGGCGCGAGATTGTTGTGGACGACGCGGTAGTAGACGGGACGCGGGTTAACGGGTTCGCGACCGAGCGTGAAGGCGAAGGCCGGGTCGATCCATGACACCGGGTATTGCGCGCGTACCACGTGGGTGATGTCCGGGTAATGGCGCAGACCGTATCGGTTGTCCAGGCGTAGCCGCGTTTCGTAAATGGCGGGACTGGACGGACCGGCGACGACTCCGCCCATCCAATCGGGCTGGTGTTCGTTGACCCACTCGTAAAAGACATCCACTTGCCAATGGTCAAACCCCTGCAACGAAATCCAGATCTTCGCCTTCCGGTGGTGCCTGGCGAGAACCTCGGACACGTCCTCAAGGAACGGCATCACCAACTCTGGCGGGTTGTCGCCAGGATCCCCGCCAGGGAAGAAGACCGCGTCCAGCCGTTTGAACCCGCCGAACAAGTCGCCGAGTTCCTCAAGCAAATTGGTGCGCGCTTGCGTGTCGTTGAGGTCGATGGTTGCGGGCGTCCAGATCCAGAAGTCGAGGCCGTACTTATCGCAGATGGCGCTAACGGCGCGATCCATTTCCTCGCGCGGCACATCGCCCACGATGGGGCGGTCGTCCTGCAAGGGGATCATCTCAATGGCGTTCGTGCCGAAAAAGGCTAGCTCACGAATGTACTGATCGTACTGCTCAATGCTCCACGCGTCATACGAATTCGCCGTTGCGCGGTACCCCAACTGATGGCCGCGCAGCGGGTACTCCGGCGCCAGGGTCTCGTTCAATGGACCTGCGAGCGCAATGCGGCCATCGCTCCATTCCAGCTTGCGAAGCAGGTATCCGACGCCAAACAGGGCTCCGCGCGCATCTGCACCCGCAATCCAAATGACGGGTCTTTCCCCGGGTTCTGTCATAACGCAGAATCCCTCATCGGGCAGCTCGCGCGCGACTTCCGGTACGGACCGGCCGTTGAAGCTATCGGTACGGTTAGTCGTGACAACAATCGAGGGGCCCTCAGAAGGCCAGCGGCCCGAGATTGGTGGAGTGACACCAGTTCGTTTCTCAACCTCCTCGGCGAAAACGTTGGCGGCAAAGTGCGACGGCCCTCGGAGTCCTTGGACGACGATGGTGGCCTCGCTCAAATCGATGGACTCGGCCACGGCGCCGGAGAAACGGAGCGCAATAGCGGTGGCTGCGGCAATGAGATGTAGGCGAGACTTGAACATGACGTTTCCTGCTCCGATCGCGTTGGACCCTTACGAGTCGTTAATGGCAGAGAAACGCCATGATAGTCAAAGAGGGCGCGGCGGGCAAAGACCAGCGCGGGGTGCGTCACCGGAGACGGACGTCACGTCGTAGCAGGGCTTTCCGTTCTTGATAGTGGTTGCTGAAGCGGACGCACAACGAACTGCACCGCGTGATGTGCGGCGCTGTGCCGGGCCGACAAGACTTGTGCGTGGGCCTGGGCCTCGGCCTCGGCCGTGTACTGGATGGGGAGGATTCGGATCGCGCGGGTCTGCTGGGCGTCCACTTGAATGATCACATACATCGGATGACGACCTCCACCGAGCGATTTCCAGAAACTGAACTGCAGCTAATGTGAGAAGCCTGAGGGGGCAGGACGAGAGGGGGTCACTCCCGCCCTGCCCTCATGGCAATCAAATGACGCAAGGCTGGTCGGCTGTTGATGCCGTTTACGATGCGCGTTCTTGGGTGTCGGTTTTACCTTGCGTCATTCTGAGTGCTTATAGAGCATATGCCATGCCAAAGCCGGGTGATCGAGAGCCTGATGGCAAAGCGGGGATGATCGGGCGGTATTCGTCGAATTTCATACTTCGTAGAGAGGAGGCGACGACGGTTTTCCTGAGATTTCTGCTCAATTTCTCAAAACTGTTGTCCCGATTCCGAACACAGTTTACATCCGCAGCCGATTTCACCGGAATCTGCCGACCCTGAGGATTATCGCTTTTCCCGGTTTGCTGGCACCTGAAGGTCCTGGACCAGCGAAGTGGATGCGCTGCTTCCATCTGTCTTAAACAGTTCCCGCCCGTGAGTCCCGTCGTCCGCGTCAAAGAACAGGCGGTCGCCCACCGCAGTCAGGTCCCCGGGTTCGGAACCGGCTGCATGATTTGAGAGGATATCCTTAACCAATGCCGGTTGGCGCACCGCGTCGACATACCAGAGTTCCCGTCCGCGCATTCCGTCGTCGCCCACGAAATAGATACAAGGGCCGATTTCAGCAATCGTAGCGCGTGTAAGTTGGGAGGGCCCCTGGACGTTCGCGTACACCTGCGGCGTAGTGTCTGCGGGCCGTGTGGAGTGGAGCACCTTGCCGAACGTGGGATGGGTGGCGACGAAGAACAAACGGTCCTCGTTGAGCGACACGAACTCGTGCGGGCTGGAAGATGCCGCGCCGGGGTTGAGGTCGGCGAAAAGGTAGGTGCCGTCGACCGTTCCGTCACTCACCCAAAGCTCAAGGCCGTGGGTGCCATCTTCCGCCTGGAAGAAGAGGCGATTGCCGAATGCGGTCAATCCGTTCGGACGTGAACTGGCAGGGCCGGGAAAGATGTCTTTAACCAGCGCGGTACCGCTACTGGAACCATCACTTTTCCACAGCTCCGCACCGTGTTTGGCATCATTCACGACGAAGAAGAGGAGGTCTCCGACCGCCGTCAGACCTTGCGGGTCCGATGACGGATTCGGTCCCCTTTCTGGATGGATGTCCTTGAGCAGCATCGTGCCTTCTGCCGTACCGTCGGTGATCCAAAGTTCGGTGCCGTGGACGCCGTCATTGGCGCTGAACACCAGTTTGCCGCCAATCGCCGCCTTGTGGCGCGGCCACGAACCATCCCGGCCGCGCACAATGTCGCGGACAAGCTTTGTCCCCGTTGCCGTTCCATCGCTGACCCACAGCTCGCCGCCGTGCTGAGTGTCCTCGGCGGTAAAATAGACGCGGTCTCCCGCGGCCTGGATCGCGTAAGGCTTCGACCCCCCCGATCCGGGCTCGATGTCGAGGACGATTTGGGTTCCCTCATTGCTGCCGTCCGAAACCCAGAGCTCTTCACCGGTCACGCCATTCGACGCCTGGAAATAGACATGTGAGTCCGTGGCGGCGAAGATCCCTGGCTCGGAACTCTCGGTGCCGGGATTGATATCCTTGACGAGGCGGGTCCCTGTTTCCGTGCCGTCGCTAATCCAAAGTTCGGCGCCGGACTGGCCGTCATTTCCGCGGAAGAACAAGGTATCGTGGAAAACGGCGTGCTCCACGGGTTCTGGCATCCCATGTTCGACCCCGGGAAAGATGTCTTTCAGCAGATGAGTGCCTTCCTCCGTGCCATCGGAGATCCAGAGTTCGAATCCTTGGGCTCCTTTAATATCCCGCGCCCGGAAGAGGGCGTGGCCGTTAATCGAACCGAGAAAAGTATTGATAATCGTGTGACCGAGGTCGATGGACCGAGGCGGTTCATTTTCAGAACGCCAGACCCAAAACATCTCACGGGGAAAGGTGTTCTCCTGCCAGGCATAATAGCAGCCCCACACGAAGACCCGATCCTCGGTTTGAAGAATGTCACTGAGTCGAATGGGTCCCGATGGTTCGGGCGGCAGTGGAAACGAGTATGCGTTATCGCCGGCCGCCGAACAGGTCCACACCCACAATGCATGGGGAGTTACGGCGGGACCCGCGAAGTAGAACCGCGCGTTTGGCCCCAACGTGCCGTGATGAGAGAAATATCGATCAATGCTTACAGCCGAATCGTCGGACTCGACGGGGACGGTCGTGTCGGGTGTGCCATGTGAGACCCATAAGGCGGCGAGCTTCGAAGGGCCGGGTGAATCGGCAAGAAAGAAAACGGCATCGCCGACAGCGCAAAGGTCTGCGGGATTCGATGACTCGGGCCCTTCCCAAATGTCACTTGCGAGGATAGTGCCGTCCGGCGTTCCGTCGGTGCGCCAGAGCTCGCGGCCGTGAATACCATCGTTAGCCACGAAGTACACGAAGTCGCCTGCAGGGACCAGCTCGTCGGGGTCGGAATTGGGATTCGTGTCCGGGGCGATATCACTGGTGGTGAGAGCCGGCTGTGCCATACCGTGAAGCGTGGCGAGCAAGGCGAGAACCACCGCGCCGGTAGCACGCGGCAGCGATCCAATGAAACTAACGGGCCCGCAAGTCGTATCGCGCGAGTTTCTCATACAGTGTGGTCCGTCCGATTCCCAGAAGCCGCGCCGCTTCCGCCATATTGCCCTGCGTTCGCTGGAGCGCCTCGAGGAGATGTTGCCGTTCCAAATCCGCGAGAGTGGGGAAACTCTGGTGACCGTACTGCAACGGCGTGCCTGCCAAGTCTTCCGCTTCAATGTATTCTCCGCTGGACACGGCTGCAGCTCTCTCGATGATACTGCGCAACTCTCGAACATTTCCCTCCAATTCCCGGTCCTGAAGCGCTTCCAGAGCACCGGGTCCAAAGCCCTTCAGGGGCCGTTTGGCACGTAGACGAACGAGCGCCAGGAAGTGTTGGGCCAATTCGGGTATGTCAGACTTGCGGTCGCGAAGGGCGGGCATACCGATCTCTATTCCGTTAAGCCGGTAGTAGAGATCCAATCGAAACGCGTTCTCGGTAATCGCGCGCGCGAGAGGCCGGTTGGTCGCGGAAACGATTCTGAAGTCCACTTCCTGCTCTCGGTTTCCGCCCAGCCTGCGAAATCGGTGAGACTCGATTACTCGGAGGAGACGCGCTTGGTTCTCTGGGCTCAAGTCGCCCACCTCGTCCAGAAAAAGTGTGCCCCCGTGGCACTCGTCCATGAGGCCCTTCTTGGCCTGTACCGCACCGGTGAATGCGCCGCGTTCGTAGCCGAACAGTTCGCTCTCGAAGAGATCCTTGGGAATAGCCGCGCAGTTGACAGGCACGAAAGGCGCCTTGTGCCGGGAGCTGTAGTCGTGGACCATCCGCGCCGCGATTTCCTTGCCCGAACCCGTTTCGCCCACGATGAGCACGTTTAGGTCAGTCTGCGCAGCGAGCCGGATGGCGGAGCGGACGCTTTCCATGAGTTGACTGGATCCGATGAGTACGGCGGACTCGGGGCGGGATTGCCGTAGCCGATTTGTTTCTTCCCGGAGCGTTTCTATCGTGGCCATCGCGTGGACCCACGGTGCGGCAATACAGCCCACGGCAATCAGCAATTCCAAGTCCGCTTCATCGTAGCTGCTACGCCGGCGATCCGATTGCACGGCAACGGCGCCTGCAGTTTCGGGGCCCACGACCAGAGGGACGACCATCAGTGTTTCGGGTGTATCCGCGCCGGGCGCGACGTTGTCGAGGCGTATGAGGAGGCCGTCTCCGGTGCGTATTGCTCGTTCACAATGACTCTGGGGTGGTTGCGAGTGTTCGGCGTTGGGGGCGCGGTAGATCTCGCGCGTGTTGACCGTGCCGGCGATATCGTTAGCGATCCAGATTGTGCTGGGTTCGAAGCGGTCCGCGATCCATTCGCGCGTTCGGACGATCAATTCATCGCGTTTGCCCGCAGTCCACAGCGCCCGGGCAAGTGAGTAGAGATCGGCGAGGTCGTGGATGGTGTGCGACTTTCCCGACGCAAGGAAATCGGCGATTTGTCCGCGGACGTAAAAGCCGGAGGATTGCCGAATGGAAACCGTGGACCCCGGAGTCGCGGGCGCCCGGCGCGTCTCGTCGCGACTACTGACTTCTGCGACCAGGAGGCGGACGTTTCCAACGGCGATTTCATCGCCTGCTTGAAGGGTGCAACGGTTCGCGGGTTTGCCGTTCACCAAGGTGGTATTCCGGCTGCCGAGGTCAGTGAGCAAGACGGCGTTTCCCACCGCCTCGACCTGGCAATGGTGACGTGAGACGTGCCCGTCGAGGATGCTGATGTCGCAATCGGGATCGCGGCCAATGGTGATCGGAGAGTCCGCAATGGGCCATGAAACGCCCTTCGTGATGCCCGATTTAGCTACAAGCTGGTACAGGTGAGCTCCTCCTTGGCATCGATTCAGAATTGAAGAATCGCACCATGTTGAAGATTCTCGAATTCGGGGTAACCCCAAACTACGACCGGCGCCGGACTCGCCGGATTGGCCAGATGCCGGACACTGGCGTTTATCCGCCACTGCTGCGGGGAACGCGGCGGCTGGCCGTCTCCGAGATTGCTAAAGGGAATCGCGATCTCCAGAGTCAACATGCTTTCTGCCGATTGTGCCGCGACGTTCCAGTCGCATGACCACGGTTGTACGCGATTCCCGACGAGCTGGTCTGCCGTCAGGCCCGTGTCGGGATCGTATACCATGCGCCACCACGTTGTCTCCGATTTGGGAGTGGAGAACGCCTTGCACAGCGCCAGCGCGAGTTGATCTCTATCTGCGTCTTTGCGTGGAACGACAATACCGATTCGGAGTTGCTTGTCGCTCGCATGAACGTTCATGCGCGCGCCCAGACGGCCCGGCAGTCCGCTGAGAACGCCGATAGTCCCCGAATCATCCAAGAACCGATGGCCCCAGACCGGTTCGTCGAGTGCGCCATCCACCGTGATCTCCGGCCCGTCGCTGGGGAGACGCGGAATCCGGGTTCTCGCGCCCGCTATCGCGGGAAGAAGAGTTTCCAGCGAGTTTGCCCAGCCGAGTCCGCGTGGAATAAGTTCATTGTAGAGCAGCGGCTGCTGCAGGGGCAGCGCTTCCAGGCGCAGAAGAAACTCCGTACCGGTTGTGGCAGGGACCGATCGGTTCAGGGAAACCGTCTCTGTCCACCTGGAGTTGGTTTGGTCATCGGTAAACTCGAGAGACATGAGCAGCGACTGGCGGGGCTCCAGCCATTGGGCACTTCCGCCGATCGCGCCCATGCGGAGCGTACTTCCGGAAGTGCCCTGGTATTCCGCCCATCCGCCTTCAACATGGAGCCCGTCTTGTTCGTTCCGGATGATCAGACCCCAAATTGAGCCTTCAAACGCCGCATAGGCTCGTAAGCGATCGGCGCCGCCCCCTTCTTGTATGGTGAGGAGCGATGCCGGGTATTTCGAGTCGGTGTTCTGCCGCCACACGTCGTAGACGCTGGCGTATCCAGGGTCCCACTTGAGCAGACCGGGCAAGTTATCGGGCGAAGGCAGCGCGTCCCAGAGGTACGTCGCTTGAGTCGCCGGCATTTCCTGAGCGGAGATTGGATTTTGTTCTGATTGTACCGGCGAACCAGGATCGTCACCAAGGGGGATTGAAAAATAGAGCACCGCAAGGGCCAGCAAAAGACCTGCAAGGAAGCCGTGATACGCGGACAAACGGACATGACGGACGCGTTTCATGAGCGATTGAACGCGCGACCTCGGTGCCCGCCGCGCGACGATGGTCATCGACCGGGGGTCCTGGGGGTGCAGGAACTCGGGCGCGGCCCGGAGTCGGTCAATGGCGTCTTGGGCTGAATTTGGCCTCCGGTCGGCATCGGCATTCATCATCACCGAGATCAGTTCCGCAAGTTCTTGAGAGACGTGTGGAGCGGCTTCCTGCAAAGGCGCCACGCGCCGCGTGGCCATTTCCTTGACCAGGGCCATCGGAGTCGTCGCTTCGTAGGGTGTGCGTCCAGTAAGGGCCTCGTACATCACAGTGCCAAGGGCGTACACATCCCAAGAGGGCGAAGGCTCATGCGAGTCCCATGCTTCCGGAGGTGCGTAGCGCGGGGTTCCCATGAAGAACACCGAGGAGCCGCTGCCGCGCATGGAGTACTCGAGGTGCCCTTCCAAGATGGTTGCAAGACCAAAGTCGGTCAGTTTCGCTGCGCCGAAGCGGTCGATGAGGATGTTCGTAGGCTTGATGTCGCGATGAATTAACCCCTCGTCATGGCAACAGCGGAGGGCGTCGAGGACGTGATAGGCGAATTGGGCGACTTCACCCGCTGTGAGGCCCTTCGTCGCCAACCGATCCGCCAGGCTGCCACCCTCAACCAGCTCCATCTCAATTGCAAGAAGTCCGTCCAATGATTCGAAAGCGTGGACGCGCACGATGTTTGGATGGTCGAGGCTCGCAATGGAGCGGGCCTCCTTCTCGAATCGTTCGCGGAAGCCAGCGTCATGGCTGAGGGTCCCACTGAGAATCTTCAGAGCGACGTTGCGGCGAAGCCGGGTATCTTCCGCCAGGTAGACCACTCCCATGCTTCCGCGGCCTAATTCGCGTACGACGGAATACTTGCCAATTCGTTGACCGGGTCGAATTTCACTTGGTGTATTCGACGAAGACACCACGACGCACACCCTCCCACCCAATTCAGTATACCGGGGTGAGCCGAAATGTGAAAGTGGCTGGAACGAGCGGAGGTCCCGTGGTCGTGGTGAAGTCTTGGTCTATTCGAGCGACACGACGAGCGCCGGGTCGCCTATCAGTGCCACGCCATGAAAGGCGCGGTCCGGTAATCGGCGCTTTGCGTCGAGGAACTGATCGCCCAACCGCGAGCCCGGCGTCGCGATCAGGCCTTCAAGCACGGCGCGATTAAACTGATGCCCCGCCGCCACGTCGACTTTACCCACGTGCCCGATCAGCGCGACGGCGCCCTTGTTTTCCGCCTGCACGAAATAGATGCCCACGCCGGAATCGGCCCGAGACATGCCGTGGATCGGCGCGTCGAACAGCGAGGAGAAACACGTCGCCGCAAATACTATGGGGTACTTTCCGGAATTGGACAAGAGATCGATCTCGCGGTCCGTCATCATGTCGGTGCGCTGGTCGTTCATGTTCTCGCCGGTTCGCCAAACGTAATAGGCGCCATGACCGGTGAACGTGACGACGCCGCAACCGCCGGAAATTTTCTCAATAATCGTGTTGCGCAACTGGATGTCGCCTTCCTGGTCGCCCGTACCCGTCAGATTGTCTACGGACCAATCCGGAAGGATGTTGTTCGCGGTGTCGTTCGAGAAACGATTGAAGTCCTTCGAGCTGATCAACACGGCACGTTGTCGCCAGGCTGCGTCTTCGCCGGCTTGCTGTTCGTATTCAAGGGTCTTGGCTACGTAGGCCTTGACGGTTTCGATGGAAGAAGCGGGCAGTCTTCCCACCGCAGCCAGGGGAACATCGCTTCCCCGTGGTCCAAAGGCGAAGTAGTCGTCGTGAGCGATAGTTGGCGAGTAGTTTGGGAGGATGTCGGCGTCGTTTGTGTGATGCGTTGGAACGTAGTTGCGCGACCCTGGGCGAATCCCCATGTAATCGTAGGTTGCGTCGCCCACCAACCAAATATACGTGAGCGACCGGTCCGTGCCGTCCTGCTTTTGTATCAGGCCGTCGACGAACAGGCGAATGGCTTCCGGGTCAAAAAGGCTGTCCGCGTACTCATCGTACAGGTCTTCCACGTCGACGACGAGTGTGCGGAGACCTTGTTCGGTTCGCCATTTTACGAGCGGGCGAAGCGCCTCGACAAAACTCGCATGGGTCACGATGAGGTAATCCGGAACGTCGTCTAGCTGGCGTAGTTCGCTCGCGTACCCAACCGCGAGACGTGCCGGCCGGGCGAAACCTTTCGGTCCGACGGCGCGGTACCGCCCGCCCGCAGAATCGAGCGGGATTTCCACGGCATGCCGGTTTCGTCTGGAAAAGGACGCCGGCGTTTGAACCAACTCGGATCCCTCGGAATAGACGCGCACCTTGGAATCACCGAATCCTGCTTCCGTCTGCGCGTATCGCGGGGCAGTCGCAGGCGCCGCCGTGAATTCAATAAAGTCGTCACGGGGTAGAAGCGCCGCGTCGTAAGTGAGTTCGATCCAATCGAGCGAGATGAGATCGAGTTGGATGTCATCGTTTGTGGGTTGAACGGTGAGTTCGTTTGCGCGATCGCTGAAAACGGACCTGCCGGGCACCGTTGCTTCGGCCACGAAGAGCCGGGGCCCGTCCCACTGAGCGGTACCCAGCGGCGCGCCGTTCAGCGATAGCTCCCAAAAATGGTCAGGACTTACCGGAAGGTCGCTCCACCCCCAGAAGTGCGCGGTCACACCGACCTGGGCGAGTTCGCCGGCATAATCGTCGATGGGCGGAAACTCGACCGTCGTCGGTTCCCACGGCGGCGCTTTGAACGACGCCCACATGACCCGGTCGGTCGGGGGTCCGTCGTACTTCTGGTAGTACTGGAGTGAGTTGTTTTCTTCAATGCGCCGAGTCCGCGGAAGCGAGCGAATCACTGCTGCGCCAGCCTGCCGCGGCGTCAGAGGCGCAGGCCGGTACCGCAACGGCGAGTCCGGAGAGTCGAAGGAGAGCACGTACGTGTTTTCCGGAGTCACGACGTTTCTGTCCCCGTTGCGCGAGACGGGAAGTTCGCCCCAGAAGGTGACAATGGTTTCGTTCAAAAAACTGCCATCCTCGGCGGCATTCTCTATGCTGATGGGGATGATCTCTCCACGGTTGTACAGGTTTACGCGGTTCGCGTTGATGCCGGCGAGCGTCAGTTCCGCTTCCTCCGGAGATTTCTCCCGGAATGATATGCGACGAGTTTCTGTCCGTAGCGGCACGATTGCGATGTCGTCCAAATACCACGTCATCGGACCACCTTCGTCGTGGTGAATCCACAGGCGGTATTCCCGATCGCCTTCATCGAGGGTGGTCAGAATGCCGTTGAACTCTGTCCACTCGCCGGGTGAATTCTGAAAGTACTCTCCGGTGTTGTCGGCATTCTTGGCCCAGATCTGGGTGCTGTGCAGTGAGGTCAAGAAGCGCCGATCGCTCTGCAGCGCTAATGCGAATCGGTCGCCCTGTTGTTCGCCGTACACTTTACACGTGAACCGAAAGCGGCTGTTGCCGGGGAGGACAAATCGCGTAGAGGGCTGGTGGATTCCCGAGTCCTTCGTGCGATTCGAATTTGGCCCGGATATCTTGAGGCAGTACTCTCCGGCTGCCGCTGAACCGGTCTCTTCTACCGATCGGACGACCGTGACTTCCGTATCCCACGTTCCCTCGATACCGCCGGTGTCGTTGGACTCCCCGTCTTGGCCGTCAGCGGCGCCGCCCAATTGCAGGATCTCCTCGCCCTCCACTTCCTCTGTAACTTCGGTGAGGTTGGCAGTTTCCAGGGACCGTTGGATGGCTTCGCCGTGAACCTGAACCATGCGACCTTCAGTCACGAAGATTTTAATGGAATCTGGCGTATACGCGGGGAAGGAGGAGGAGGGTTGTTCCGTCCACCCGATACCGGCGTGAGCGGCTATCAACCATGCAATGACGAACCCGATTCTGGGGGAGATTAGACGCACGTTTCGATCGTGACCCCGTTACTTGCTGTCGTCCGTTCTGGCCGATGCCGCCTGGTATTCGCAAAGGGCGTAATAGATCCACGCCAACCCCCACCGGGGGCAATAGAGCCGCGACGTGAACCATGGATACTTCCGGTAATACGGCACGCCCGTGACGGGATGGCTCAAATGCTTCCGGGTCCATTGCATCGTGCGTTCCGCGATCGGTAACGCATCATCCGACATCTCCGCCAGGACCGACGGGCACAAGACGCCTTCCGCGCATGCGTGGATGTCGATGGGGTAACGCCCGTGCATCGTGATGGGCGCGCCATCCCCATCGAACAACCGCGTCCGATAGAACGCGAACCCTAAGGAAATCTGCTTCCAGATTCGCGCGTCCTTCACTACGGAATTTATCTCATGCAGCGAACGGAGAACAAACCCGGTATGGTGATGATCCACAAGGGAAAGCAGCTTTGCTTCGTAGGGATCTTCCGGCGCGTGGACGCCATAGGGCCATGCGCCATCGTCTCGCTGGCCGCGCAACGTGAACTCGATTGCGGGCATGGCGAGGTCCAGCAACTCGCGTTCACCGGTAATGGCATAGGTGCGCACGAGGTGGGCCGCCGCGTGGAGACTGGCGTTGTGCACCCGCCGGCGGTCCCCCGGTGTATAGGCGAAACAGTAGGTTCCGTCCGGCCATTCCAGCCGGGGGATATCCATTTCTATGAACTTCGCGATGGATCGCACGGTGGTCGCATACGTTTCGTCCCCGGTAATTCGCCACGCGAGGGAGAAAGCTTCGCCGGCGATGGCGCTTACGACTACGACGGGCGTATTACGCGGCGTGCTCAGGCCTTTTCCGGAGACATCGAATGGATAGCCCCAGCAGATCCCGGCAAACCCTTCGCTGGGATGATCGAGCAGCCATTGCAGGTGGCTGCGGGCGCGATCGAGATGCACGTCACGCTTAGTCGTCTCGTAGCGGCGGAGGTGACCCAACGCGACCAGGGCGAAGGCTTTGGCATTCTCTTGCGGCGGGATCCCGAGCATGCGGCGTGAAAGCGTGGGAAAGAGATCGGTCAGCCCTGTCGTGACTTTACGTGCGAGCGGGTAGGGTTGTGCGGCGCGAACCAGGGGGTGGGCGCGCACATCGAAGCGGTCGAAGCCGCGAAGCCCGCGCTGTCCAATCCATCGTTCAAGGAGATCGATCCAGGATTCCGCGAAGGCGCTTCCGTTCAACGCGCGGTTCTGGTTCGCGATGCCGTGTCGTGGCAGGCTCATTGCGCCGGTTGTGGCGCACCGACCACTTCGGTCAATCGCCACGAGTCCCAAATGCAGTGCGACGGAAAGCTGACGTCCGGGGACCGTAGCTTGGGCGCCAGCAAAACGCAGAACACCTCCTCGGCGCCGGTTTTGAATTCGGCAAAAAACTCTTCGAAGCCTTCGGTTTGGCCGATCGCGATACCGGCCAGAGCGGGGGGCACTTCCGTGGAATTCTCCGCTTCGGCGGCGCTGCGCGTGTTGTACTGAAACGCGCGGAGGAAGATTTCTTTCGGCGAGGGATTATTGACCGTCAACGTTAGTCGATACGTCGTGTTGGGCCGGAGATCGGTTAACCAGCATCGAAAGACCTTGGTGTAGGCTTCAATGCTATCGTTGGCGGACCAAGTCTGTTTCACGCCCTTGCTTTCGGGGGTCTTTCCGTCGGCAGGTTCAATCGCAGAGAAACCCCGGCCCGGATCGGGCGGCAGGAAGAAATCCGGTGCGGCGGCGCCCGGCTGCCACGCGGTGAAGTCCCCGTTCTCGATGAGGTTTTTCGCCGGCGGCGGCGGAAGGGGTGCTACAGAAACCGTGTAGAGAACTCCGGGCTCAATAGCGTCCGCATCTCCTGACGGCATCACGCCCGAATCTCCGCAACCCGCGACTCCGGTCAGAACCGCTGCGGTTGCGCCAAGATAGCACGTGACCCCCATTACAAGCGCATTGAGTCGCGAACGAGGTCTGGAAAGGTGTTTTGTGTGAGGATCGCTGTGGTGTGAATTCACGAAAAGGGCACCCGTATCAGGAGTTACATAGAAAACACGGTTTAACTGCATCGGAAACTGCCGGACTTGCCCACTATCGAGGACGGGTCGGGAGTAGCCTGATATCCCCGGGAATATACGTTTGGAATGCTCGGCAAGTCAATTGCCTCACCAAGGCTATCTGGCAGGCCGTATCGACCTTGACCAAGTACCTCGGTTGTCGGGCGGCAGCCATTTGCGAAGTCTCGCCACCGTTCGCTATACTTGTGGGTCGTTGCGGTTCGCTAAGTTTCCAATTTACAGCAGGATATCTCATGTCACGCAGTATGACCGGGTTTGGAAAAGCCGTTGGAGAGTTTGACGGGCAGTCTGTAACCGTCGAACTGAGTTCCGTCAACGGCCGGTACCTGGACTGTAACGTACGCATCCCGCCGGCCTGGTCGGCGTTGGAACCCGCGTTGAAGCAGACGGTTCGAAATCACCTCTCCCGTGGCAAATTGAACGTGACCGTCATTCGACGCCGCACCCAGACCTCGAACCGGTCCGTCATGTTCGATCAGAAGCTGGCGCAACAGTACCTGGATGCATCCAAGGAATTGGGCACCATGCTGGGCAGTTACGAGACGCTGTCGCTGAACGTGTTGGCGCAACTTGAGGGCGTGATGTATCAGGAAGACTCCGATGAGGATATCGAGGCGCTGGAGCCGGTCCTGTGCGGAATACTGGAAGGCGCGCTCGCAAAGCTGAACGGGATGCGTGAGACCGAGGGCAAGGCCCTTGAAGAGGATATCCGTGGCCGGCTGGCGGTTATGAGGCAGACGCTCGCGTCCATTGAAGCGCGGCTGCCCGAATTGAACGCGGCCTACGAAACGCGCCTGCGGACGCGCATCCATGAGTTGAATGCCGAGGCCGGACTGACGGAGGAGCGCATCGCGATCGAGGTGGCGCTCATGGCCGAGAAGTCGGACGTGACCGAAGAGGTTGTCCGGTTCAAAACCCATCTCGACCACATGGAAGAGATCCTCTCGTCCAAGGAATCTATCGGGCGTCGCCTGGACTTCCTGACCCAGGAAATCCAGCGCGAGGCGAACACGCTGGGCGTCAAGACGCGAGATGCGAATGTCGCCAAAGAAGTCCTGGATCTGAAAGCTGAGATCGAGAAGATCCGCGAACAGATTCAAAATATCGAGTGAATCCGGCGGTGACCTTATCCGAACAGACAAGCGCGGATATTGCGCGAAAAGGCACCATTTTCGTTTTGTCCGCCCCGTCCGGCGCAGGCAAGCGGACCGTTCTGAAGCGAGTCTTCGACGACGATGCGCAGTTGGGCTATTCCATCTCGGCGACCACACGACCCCGTCGGGAAGGAGAAATCGAGGGACAGGATTATTACTTCCTGGATCGCGACGAATTTCAGCGCCGCATCGAGGCCGGTGATTTTGTGGAATGGGCCGAGGTTCATGGGAACCTCTACGGCACCCTTGTGGAAGAACTCGAGCGGTTGACCGGATCGGGGATGGACACCGTCCTGGAACTCGACGTACAGGGCATGCGCAACTTGAAGACGCGCGGTCTGGAGATCGTGAGTGTCTTTGTCATGGCGCCTTCCCTGGACGAATTGGAACGGCGGCTCCGGGCGCGCGCGACGGACCATCCGGAGGTTATCGCGCTCCGATTGGGCAACGCTCTGGACGAGATCGCGGCGCGGCACGAGTACGACTACGTCATTGTGAACGCGCACCTTGACGATGCCGTGGACGATTTGAAGGCTATCATTCGGGCGGAGCGGTGCCGGGCGCACCGGCAGCCGTAACCGCGTGTTTTGCGATACACAAAGACCACTAACCCCAAGAGGGAGGAACGATGAGCAGAATTTCCGTAGAGCAGTTTGACGACAAGATTGACAGTCTGTACCGGCTGGTGATCCTGTGTGCGCGCCGCGCATCGCAGATTGCAAAGCCTGACGCGCGGCCATTGGTCCCCGTGCGTTCGAAAAAATCGACCATCACCGCGCTGGAAGAAGTCCTGCAGGGCAAAGTCAAAGCCAGAATCGGCGGAGTGGATGAAGAGGAATTTCTCGAATAAGGAAATCGTCCTCGGCGTCACGGGGTCTATCGCGGCATACAAGGCTTGCGAACTGACCTCTCGCCTCGTGGAACTGGGCGCGAAGGTGACGCCCGTGCTTACCAAGTCCGCGACCGAACTGGTCGGACCGGCCACCTTTGAGGCCATCGCGGGGCGGCGCGCCATCACCGCCATGTTCGAGCCGCTTCAGAATCCGGAAGTCGAGCATATCGCGGTCGCGCAACGCGCGGATTTGTATCTGATCGCGCCGGCCACGGCCAACTTCATCGCCAAGGCCGCCTGCGGAATCGCGGATGACTGGCTCACCACCACGCTCCTCGCCACGCGCGCGCCTTTGCTTATTGCGCCGGCGATGAACACCAATATGTACCAGCACCCCGCGACGCAGCAAAACATGGCGACCTTGAATACGCGCGGCGCGGTCTTCGTCGGGCCCGATTCGGGACGCCTCGCCTGCCGAACCGTCGGACCCGGCCGGCTCATCGATCCCATGACCATCCTCGAGGCCTGTGTGCCATTGTTGCGCAGGGAAAAGGATCTCGCGGGAAGGCGGGTTGTCATCACGAGTGGCGCTACACACGAACCCATCGATCCGGTTCGATACATCGGCAACCGATCCTCCGGGAAAATGGGGCGCGCCATCGCTCTGGAAGCCATGGCCCGTGGCGCAGAGGTGACCGTCGTATCCGGGCCGTCGGAAGTCGCAATCCCCCACAATGTGAAGCTCATCTCTATTCAGACTGCAACTGAAATGGCCGAGGCCGTCGCATCGCTTATGCATGAATGCGACATCTTTATCGCCGCGGCGGCGGTGGGGGACTACCGGGTGGACGCGCCAGCCGCTTCCAAGCGGAAGAAGTCCGGTAAAGGCCTGGATCTGCATTTGGTGGAGAATCCCGACGTGCTCGCCCTGGCCGGGTCCGATCGCAAGAACGGTAAGATAATCGTTGGCTTCGCAGCGGAGACCGACGACCTCATCAAGAATGCGACCGCCAAGGTTAAAAAGAAGAACCTCGATCTCATCGTCGCCAACCATGTGAATACCCCCGATTCCGGTTTCGGAAGCGACACAACAAGCGCCGCGATTATCGATCGAAAGGGGAAGGTGGAAGAACTGCCGAACATGTCCAAGGGCGACCTTGCCGAGATGCTGATGGATCGTGTCGTGCAGTTGACGGGCGCGCGCTAGTCTCCCTTCTTCTCAGGCCCGCGGGTGGAACGAGCGGTGGGCCTTACTCAACCGATCCGAACTCACGTGGGTGTAGATCTGCGTCGTCGCGATATCCGAATGGCCGAGCATCTCCTGTACCGCGCGCAGGTCGGCACCGTTGTCCAGCAGATGCGTCGCGAAAGAATGGCGGAGCATGTGCGGCGTTACGTTCTGCTGAATGTTCGCCGCTTGCGCATACCGTTTGACCACCTGCCAGACGCCCGTACGGCTCATTCGCTTGCCGCGAGATCCCAGGAAGAGCGTGTCGTCGAGCACCTTGCCGCTGTCCCGCACGCTCAGCCACGCGCGCAGCTTCACCATCGCCCGCGTTCCCAGCGGCACGAGGCGCACTTTCGCGCCTTTGCCTCGGACCCGCACTGCGCCTTCGTCCAACGACACGTCACGGAGCGGTAGCTTTGCCAACTCGGAGATGCGCAATCCGCAGGAGTAGAACAGCTCCAGGATCGCCGAATCGCGAATGCCTTCCGGCGTACTTCTATCTGGCATATCCAGCATCCGCTCGAGTTCCCGTGACGAGAGTACATGGGGAAGCGCGCGCGTCAGACGAGGTGCATCAAAGCCTTCAGTTGGATCGCTGTTCGCGATGCGCTCGCTGCGCAAGAACGCATGAAACCGGCGGATGGCGCTCAGGTGACGCGCCGCAGAGCGCGCCGAAAGCTTCCGCTCTTTCCGCAACGCGATCAGATGGTCCAGCACGTGCTCGCGCGAAACCGAGTCGATATGTGAGACGCCAGATTCGCCGAGAAAGTTGAGATAGGACGCCAAATCCGCGGCGTACGCCGCCAGCGTAGCGTCGGCCAAGCCGGATTCAAATGTGGCGGCCTCCATGAACTGGTCCAGCAACCGGGTAAGCGAGGAATTTGGCAACTCATGGCTCATGATCAGATTCTAAATGCTTCGTCAAGAAATTACAATGCTACTTAACGCAAAGGCGCAAAGGAGGTTGGTCTTGATGATAACTCTGCGGAAAGGAACGAAATCGAATGAACGAGAACGAAATCAGTAACGTCGTTGTAGGCTGTGCAATTGAAGTCCACAAAACGCTTGGGGGTCCTGGACTTCTGGAAAGCGTTTACGAGGAAGCCCTGGCTTGGGAGTTGGCGCAAAGGGGTCTCATGGTGAAGCGCCAACTCGAGCTACCGATTCGGTACAAGGGCAACGTGTTGGCGTCTCCCCTACGGCTCGACCTCCTCGTGAACGACAGGGTAATCGTGGAATGCAAAGCGGTCCGCGAGTATAACGACATCTTCGAAGTCCAGGCTTTAACGTACTTGCGAATGACAGACTTGAGATTGGGTATGGTCATTAATTTTGGTGACCGCGTCGTCAAACTCGGGATTCATCGAGTGGTGAATAACCTCAAGGAAACCTGAGCTCCACCCGTGCTCGTAGCAAATCACGATGCCTCATTGCGCCTTTGCGTCATGGCGTCTTTGCGTTGTGAACGGTGACGATCGTCTGGCCCTCGGTGTGAATTGGCAGCCCCCGGGCCAATTCGCCGCCGCTCCGAATTAGCTCTTCGCCGTTGATGGTGACTGTATACAGTTGGTCCAACTCCACCGTGTACCATTCCGGCCACTCGTTGAGGCGCGGATAGTTCACGGGCATGTTGAAGACGTACTGATGCCGCGGCACGTCGAACCGGATGCGGCCTTCCCAGGGGGAATGGGGTTCGACGACAACCAGCACGCCATCGCCGTCCGGCACCGCACCCAGTCGTAGGTCGTCGCGCCACGGTTCCGCCCAGGCTCCCTGCGATTTCATGAGCGCATACATGAGGGCCGTGCGCACGTAGTTCCCGTCGCCATACCAGTCCTCGATGATGCCGTCCTCCCGCTGACGCGCGAGAAATCGTCTCACGCAGGTGTCGAGCATTTCCTCGTCAACGATGTCGGGGAATCGATTGCGGAACACGATGGCGCTTTCCAATGCGTCGGAGTAGGCGTTCGACCCATAGTTACGCCCGCTGCCCTCGGGATCGTCGAGGTAGGTCGTGGGCTTTTCGACGACCGTCTTCAGCGCACGCAGCGTCGTATCACGGAAGCGTGGTTCCCCCGTGATCAGGTAGGCGGTGTATACGCCGTTAAAGAGGTAGCCCCAACAATGGGCGTGGCGCGCGTCGGCCGGTTCGTAGGTGTCGAGCGCGATGGACGTGTACCAGATGCCGTCTTCGTTGAGTCCTACGTCCAGCAATTTGTGGACGAGCTGCGATAGCGGTTCCCGGTATCGTTCATATGCGGGGTGGCGGGTCGCTTTCGCGTACATGACCAGTTCAGAAAGCCCTCCGAGGATTTCGTTGCCGTGGTCCGAGAGAACAAACTTATCGGACGCCGGCTTTCCGTTTTCCAGGTCCCACATGTGCGACGGCAACCCATGGGAGTTGGGAATGACTTCCTGGAAATAGAAGTCCCCGATGCGAATGGCCTGATCGATATAGGCATCGTCGCCCGTGTCGTACGCGAGACGCACCAACGCCTGAAGCAACTCACCGTTCACTTCCGCGCTGAGCGAGGGGATCCTACCGAAGCGGGTTTCGTACGGCGCGTACGCGATGATGTCGTCGACGATACCGCGCATGCGTTCGTACCACTGATGGTGACCGAGCAACTCCGATAAGGGCAGCAACCCGTCTTTCACATATTCGCAACTCCCGAAGATCACGCGATCCATGTCGACTTCCGCATCCTCGAATCCCGCTTCGCCGAAGAGCACGTTGTCGGACAACTGCCCGGCGCGCCGCGTATGCAGCAACTCGTTTCGTAAGATGGCGAACATCGTCGTCTCGTAGGTTCGCCGGTCCGTGTAATACGCCGCCATGACGAGGAAGGGGTAGAGGTCCGCGGCCGAGTCCCGCACGTACCACATGTTCTGCGTGCCGCGCCGTTGCAGCAAACCGGTCACGGGATCGGCGCGTTCGAGCCACGCGTTCATGACCCGCTGGCTGCGCTGGAAGGCTTCTTGGGCTTGCGCGCCGTTACGGGAGGCATCGTCCACAGGAGCGGCAAAGCCCGGCAACACGAAGACCAGCGGTACCGCAGACAGGGTGAGCTTAAACATGAGAATTCCTTCCTTTGGGAGGGCCTGACAACTCAGAATCAGTGTACAGGAACCAAGCCTAATCAGCACTGATCGGACCGATCGGTCGGATCAGTCGGATAAGCATCGATGAAGGAACTTCCGCCTCGCCAATCCGCAGTCCGAAATCCGCAATTGCCGACGGCCTCAAAAAGAAAACCGCCCCGGTGGGTTGCACACCGGGGCGGTTCGCAGGATTTCAGTTTGCTAAGGGTTACTCGGCGCCGAGCGTGATGTTGAACTGTGCACGGCGGTTCAGCTTCCGGTTCGCCGGACCATCGTTCGGCACGGCCGGCTGGGTTTCACCCAAGCTGACGGTCGAAACGCGTTCCGCGGCGATGCCGCTTTCCACCATGTAGTTCTTCACCGCGTCTGCGCGACGCTGACCAAGGCCCATGTTGTAGGACTCGCTGCCGAGGTCGCAGGTGTGACCTTCGATCACAACCGTGTCGCCCGGGTGAGCCTTCATCTCGTTGATCAGCTTGTCCACTTCCGCTTTGCCTTCCGGCTTCAACACGGCCTTGTCGAAATCGAACAGCACGTTGTTGAGCAGGATCTTCTGGCGCTCTACCGCCGGAGGAGGTGGAGGAGGCGGAGGTGGTGGGGGTGGCGGTGGCGGCGGCTGCACCCAGCAGTGGTACACCACGCCCCGGTTACCCCAAAGTTCCGTGTCGCCGCTGTTGGAGGCGGGCTCAGTGGGCCACCACCAATAGCACGAACGCGGAGCGTTGTCGGGGCAAATCGCCGCGCCCTGGTCGGGGTACGGCTCGGGCGTCGCGCCCGTATTGCCCCACCAGGACATGTCGTCCCAGGTCTTGGGTCCGCAGGTAGCAGCGGTTGCGCTTCCGGCAACCAGCATGACCGCTACTACCCCAATCAGTAGTTTTTTCATTGTGGTCGTCTCCTTAGTTCCGCTTACTAAAATCCATGGTAGTCTACATTTAACCACAAAGGTGCATGGCTGTCAAGTTTACGAGGCCATGCACGCCAAATGCGCGCGTCGTAGGCTCCTGCATCGGGTTCACACACCCTTTACCCCGTTCGGGCGCACCCCTTGTGACAACCTCCAGTGTAGCAGAGCCGCCCGGCGCTTACAAGTAGCCTGTAAGGACTATTACAATCCTCCCAGCGCCGTGATTCCCGTAAGGGCCGGGCCTGCTCCCACTATCCACACTATTTACCTCGCCGTTATGCGGCGTAGGACGATTCATCGAACCGCGTACGCAACGTCGCCAGCGCCGAATGAATCGGGATATTGTCCCGAGTTTCAATCGCTTTCTTCAGTTTGGGAATAGCCCCGCCGACTTTCTTGCCGTTGCGGACCGTCCCAAACAGGTGCCGGCTAACGGTGGACTGCGTCAGATTCAGCATGGCTGCAATATCTTCCTGCGTCTTGTTGCAGAAGTAGTACAGCCGAAGAATCTCGCGTTGCCGCGCCGTAAGCTTGGCATCGATGATGTCGTTGACGAAGGGCAGCACGCTGCGGAAGAAATCCTGCAACGCGTACCGCCGCTCGCGATCTTCGTCCGTTTCAAACCACAAGGCCCGCTCGGACGGAACGTTATCCAGGTAAGCAGACTGGGTTGGAATTTCCCAGAATTCCGCATTGAACCGTGCCATGATTGCACTCTCCTCTTCTACTTCGTCCCGATTGACTGTGCTCAGATGATGATTGGGATCGGTTGGCGCACATTCGTTTGCCCCAGCGGGGCACCGTAATCGCTACGGCGTCGTGATGTCGGAATTTCATTCGAGTTCTCCTTGTGGTTTGGTCTTGCGGTTCCGGCCCACCCGGCACCGCCAAAAAAGCCATGAAAATGAAAAGCGCCGCAGGCGTTTGGTTCTCGCCTGCGGCGCTCAGTTTGTTTTGAGCTTTTTCTCTAAGGGGCTACTTCGATATCAGCACCTCGAGACGAGAACCGCAGGCGGGTACTCGGGCCACACCACGGATAAACGTGGACATGGTGCACCACACCGCCTTCGCCTTATTGACGGCGTGTTGCGCGTCGGCGTAATGGAGTGTGTTGACCATGTTCCGTTTCTTTCTCGTCTCGTTACGGTTCGTTAAGTTCTGTCCGAATCTCTCACACGAATGAAGCGCTATTAAAGCATAACGCTCCGGAGAGTGCAAGCCCTTTCTTTGGTTCACTTTCAATCGGCTTCGGAATTGGTGAAACCTGGAGAAAGATCAGAGAAAGAAAAAGTGCTCCTCTCACCCATATCCACCGATATGCATACTTTTTTGCGGGACCATTTTCTGTACATTTTTGTACGGCAGACAGGTGTTATACCCATGATTGTACAAAATTGTACGAAGCGTTTTGTCGATCTGACAAATGTAAAGAGTTTACTGGTAGTGACTTGACAAATTCTTGACACCTTGGCACCGCTCTTGCAACAGAACCCGCGGACTTGTAACGCAGGGGGTATGACAAGATGGGACTGGTAACGGCTGCAGAACCGACTGTGCTGGGGATGGGTAACGAAATGGGACTGACTTCCAAGCAGGCAATCCGGGGGAGAATTCTGATCGTCGATGACGAAAATGGACCGCGTCAGGCGTTGCGCATGCTTCTCAAAGAGGAGCACGACGTGTTTCTCGCCGAGGACGTCGCCAAGGCGCAGGCCCTGCTCCGGTCCGAGACCATCGATCTGGTCATCACCGACCTCCGCATGCCCAAGCAATCGGGCGTCGAATTACTCCGTTGGACGAAGACCCAGTATCCGGAAACCGAGGTGATTATTCTCACGGGGTTCGGCGAACTCGATTCAGCCATGAACGCCGTCGAATACGGGGCGCTGGCCTACATCGTCAAACCCTTCGACACGAAGGTCATGCTTCGTCACGTGGAGGAAGGCCTGAGCAAGCGCGTCAAGGAACTGGAACGCCGCCGGATGGAAGAGTTGGCCATGGAAGCCAATCGCTTCGAAACCCTCGGCCGTTTCGTCTCGGGCATGCTGCACGACCTGGGAACGCCTCTGGCTGTTATCACGGGTCAATTGGAGATGATTCTCAACCGCCCGCAAATTTCCCCGACACCGGACCGGTTGCAGATGATGCATAGCCAGATTGGGTTGTGTACGGACATCGTCCGGTCGGCTATGAACTTTCTACGCCATGAGACGCAGCGTTTCGCGATTCTCAACATCAATGACGTAGCTGAAACGTGCCTGAACGTGAGCATGCCGTTGATGCAGAAGATGGCCGTGAAAGTGAAGCGGGAACTCGAGCAGCAAGTGCCATTGTGTGAAGGCGACTTCGTTCTCATGCGCCAGGCCGTACTCAATCTCATCACCAATGCCTGCCAGGCCATGGACGGTCAGGCGCCTCCGCGGGAGATTCGCGTTCGCACTTGGCGGGAACCGGACTACGTATGCATTTCCGTCAGCGATACCGGACCCGGAATTCCGGAAGAGAACCGGGCCAAGATCTTCGATACGTTTTACTCCACCAAGGGTAAGAACGGAACGGGCCTGGGACTGGCCGCGGTCAAAAACATCATGCGCCGTCATAACGGCGAGGTTCATGTTGATGTGAACGAATGGAACGGCGCTGACTTCACCCTGAAGTTCCCGATTCTAAAATGATTGTTACGCTGTCTGTCCGCCTGCATGGATGTTGGCGGACGGGCGCGTGCAATCGCCGTCACACCGCATAAACTCCTCTCATTTCACCCTGAACGGGACCCGAAAAGAGGCGCCCCCGCCAGCCAGTCTGCTTGATTTCCATTCGGGATTGTGTTATCCGTTACGTCTCTGGGGTGCCATCCTTCCTGACGCGCGTCATCTGGTGCAGTCAATCGGTTTGAATGTCAGGGGGGCGGTACCGCAGAAACGAGATCCCAGGCGCGGAAATGCGGTGTCGCGTGGCAGGCCGCAATTGCGCACGAATTAACGTGTTTCACTATCCTCGCGCATGACCCAGAACCGCGCGCGAACCGGCTTGTGGTGCGACGGGCCGTGTGCGATCCCGGCGGGGTGTGCAGGGGCGGAAGTAGACTACTCCATGAACATTCATCCAACGGCAATCATCGACCCTAAAGCCGAACTGGCGGACGATGTCGAGGTCCAGGCGTTCAGCATTGTCGGTCCCCACGTTCGAATCGGTGCGGGTACCATTGTCGGTCCCCACTGCGTCATCGAAGGCCGGACGATTCTGGGCGAACGTAACCGCTTATACTCCGGCGCGCAGGTGGGGGTAGTTTCCCAGGACCTCAAGCAGAAGCCGGAGTGCATCGGCCGCCTCGAAATCGGCAGCGGCAACGTGATACGCGAGCATGCGACCATTAGCGCCAGTACGATGAGCAGTTACGAGGAAGAGCATCGCGTTACCACAATCGGCGACAACTGCCTCCTCATGACCTGCGCCCACGTGGGACACGACTGCTCGGTAGGAGACCACGTCATTCTGGCCAATTGCGTGGCCCTCGCCGGCCATGTGAAAGTCGAAGACCGGGCCATCATCGGCGGTTTGAGCGCGATCCATCAGTTTTGCGTCGTTGGGCGGTTGGCGATGATCGGCGGGCTGAGCCGTGTGTGGCACGACGCGCCTCCTTACATGATCATCGATGGGAATCCAGCGCGGTGCAAGGGACCCAATACGGTTGGTTTGCAGCGCAATGGGCTGACCGACGACGCCCGGTCGGCCATCAAGACGATGTACAAGATCATGTTTCGATCGACGTTGAATACGACCCAAGCGATTCACGAAATTGAGGCGACCGTTGAAGACTGTCCGGAGCGCAGCCATTTCCTGGACTTTATTGGCAATTCCATTCGAGGCATAACGAAGTAGGTTCGTCACAGGTTTAGCAACACCTGAATCTCCAGACCGCGTATTGCGGACGCATCCGCAATACATCAGATAGTGGACTTTGAGCGGTCATCGGAAACCATAACCAGTACCAAGCGGAGCCGCGAGGTTCCGCGCGATACCCCGAAGGGCATCTCACATGCATCCCGTTCGCGTCGGCGTCGTCGGCGTCGGCCACCTAGGTTACCACCACGCGCGAAATTACGCGGCACTCGACAATGTCGTGTTGGCCGGCGTGGTGGATACGCATGCGGAACGCCTGGCAAAGGCCGCGCAAGATTTCAACGCTCCAGGGTTCTCCACCGTATCCGAATTGCTCAAAGAAGGGGTTGATGCAGTCTCCGTGGTGGTGCCCACCAGCGCGCATCACGACGCGACCATCGCGCTGCTGGAAGCCGGGATAGACGTCCTCGTCGAGAAACCTATCGCGTCCACCATGGCCGAGGCCGAACGCATGGTCTCGTCCGCCAGGGCTCACAATCGGCTATTGCAGGTCGGGCACATCGAGCGGTTCAACGGGGCTGTGGTGGCGCTGTTCGGGTCCGTGCGGGAGCCGCGATTCATCGAATGCCACCGGTTGAGTCCCTATCCGAATCGCGGCGAGGACGTGAGCGTGGTCTTGGATCTCATGATCCACGATCTTGAAATCGTGCGCGCGTTGGTTGGGGAACCCGTGACGGCCGTGGACGCCGTGGGCGTTCCCGTGTTCTCGAAACAGGAGGACATTGCCAACGCGCGAATTCGGTTTGCTTCAGGGTGTGTTGCGAATATCACGTGCAGCCGTGTGTCCGTCGAGCGCATGCGCAAGATTCGGATCTTCGCCCGGGAAAGCTACGTGTCCACCGATTACAGCGCCCAGGAAGTGCTGGTCTACAGAAAGAAACCAGGGCCCCTCGAAGAGGGCATGACCCCCATGGATCTCATCTCCGTAGAGCCCTTGGACGTCCACAAGGATGAACCGCTGAAACTGGAACTCGCTTCGTTTGTACAGTGCGTGCGGGAACGCCGCCGTCCCCTGGTCTCCGGAGAGGACGCATTGGAAGCATTGGCCCTGGCGCAACAGGTGGTGGATTTCATCCGGGAGCATCCGTGACGCGCATCTTCTTCTCAGCGGGAGAATCGTCGGGCGACATGCACGGGGCCAACCTGATACGCGCGCTGAAGGAACTGGATCCGGCCCTCGAATGTGTCGGTCTCGGCGGCAAGCGCATGGAAGCCGCCGGCATGGAGTTGAAGCACGACCTCGCGAGCAATGCCATCATGGGGTTTGTCGAAGTGGTCAAGCACTTCGCGTTTTTCAAGCGGCTCTACGTGGAGACGGTTCGCGGCTTCGAGTATGAAGCGCCGGACTGTCTCGTGGTAATCGATTATCCCGGTTTCAACATTCAGATCGCGAAACGGGCCAGCATGCTGGCCATCCCGGTCGTCTGGTACATCAGCCCCCAGGTGTGGGCCTGGAAACGCGGCCGCGTGCTGACCATCGCGCGCATCGTGGAGAAGATGCTGGTGATTCTGCCTTTTGAGAAGCGGCTATACGATGCCGTTGGCTTGGACTGTTCCTTCGTGGGGCATCCTCTGCTCGATCACGTCGCCGCGACACCCATCGAAGGGCTCTATCGCGAGGGCATGGTGATTGGTTTGTTGCCGGGAAGCCGCGAACAGGAGATTGGCCGGCTGTTCGGAACCATGGTTGACGTGGCAAAAGGCATTCGCGAGCAGCATCCGGAGGCGCGTTTCGTTGTGCCATGTGTCGATGAAGCGCGGCAGGAGCAGATACGATCGATCGCCGGGGACTTTCCCATTGAAACGGTAATTGGCAAGACCTATGAAGTGCTGGACGGCGCGCGGTTCTGCCTGGTCGCATCCGGGACCGCCACCGTGGAAACCACGCTCTTCGGCGTGCCCATGGTTATCCTGTATCGCGTGGCGCCGATAACCTATTGGCTGGCGCGCATGCTGGTACGCATCGACCATATCGGCCTGGTCAATATTCTCGCGGGCAAACGCATCGTGCCGGAGTTCGTTCAGCACGATGCCGCTCCGTCGAACATTCTCCCGGTAGCGATTGAACTGATCGCCGACGGACCCAGGCGGGAGCAGATGCTCGCGGAACTACGCGCCGTACGAGACGCGTTGGGAGAAGCCGGGGCGAGTAAACGCGCGGCCGAACAAATCCTGGCAGTCGCCGGAAAGGGGAGCCATGGCTGATCGGCTGTTTCTCATCGATGCCAGTGCCTTTGCATACCGGTCGTTTTTTGCCATTCGGAACCTGACCAACTCGAAGGGGCAGCCAACCAACGCAGTCTACGGGTTTGCGCGCATCCTGCTGAAACTCCTTCGCGAACACGATCCGAGCCATATTGCCGTCGTGTTCGACGCCCCGGGGAAGACCTTTCGAGACGAGCTTTACCCTGAATACAAGGCTAATCGCGAGGCCATGCCCGAAGAACTGTCTTCCCAGTTTCCGCTCATTCGAGATTTGGTCGCCGCCTTTAACATCCCCATGTTTTCCCAGCAAGGGGTGGAAGCGGATGACATCATGGGTACGCTCGCGCAACGCGCCGCGAAGGAGAATGTGGAGACGATCCTCGTCACCGGCGATAAAGACATGCTTCAGCTCGTCGGTGGTAAAACCAAAGTGTACGACCCCAGCAAGGGAGACAATGGCGCTTGGTACGGAACTGACGAAGTCCGCGAACGCTTTGGTTGCGATCCGGAACACGTGATCGACGCGTTGGCCTTGATGGGGGACACGGCGGACAACGTGCCGGGGGTCCGGGGCATCGGTCCCAAGACGGCCAAGACGCTGATGGAGAAGTACGGATCCCTGGAATCGCTTTACGAGCACATCGACGAAATCAAGGGCAAGCAGCGCGAGAAACTCGAGGCCGACAAGGAAACGGCGTGGCTGAGCCGCGAACTCGTCACGATTAAGACAGACGTGGACCTCCCGTTGGGAATCGAGGATTGCCGCCGTGGCGAAGAGGATCGGGCTAAGCTGGCGGAGGCGTTTCACGCACTCGAGTTTCAGTCACTGCTTGAAGAGTACTTGCCGGATGCGGCCGAAGTCGAAACCACCTCGTACCGGTTAATCCTGACGCGAGAACAATTGGAAAACGTCCTCGCGGAAATGCGGGCATCCGGAGCCTTTGCACTCGATACGGAAACCACGTCAACCGACCCCATGCGCGCCGAATTGGTCGGGGTATCCATGAGTTGCGCAACGGCCACGGGCTGCTACATTCCGGTCGGCCACACTGCGGAGCGCATGAAGGCTGTTTCAGCCCCTTCGAACGAGACACTTCTGGACCGCAAGACGGCCATCGAAATGCTGCGTCCGCTGCTGCAAGACCCCGGGGTCACCAAGGTCGGCCATAACATCAAGTATGACATGGTCGTACTCGAGCGCGCGGGCATTCGGATCGACGGAGTCGGGCTGGATACGATGGTAGCGTCGTATTTGACAGATGCCGGGCGGATGAGGCATAATCTGGAAGAAGTCAGTCTCCACTACCTCAAGCGCAAAATGATCCCCATATCCGATTTGATCGGTAAGGGATCGAAAGCGGTAACCTTCGATACCGTTCCACTGGAAAAGGCGTGTGAGTACGCCGCCGAGGACGCGGATATCACGTGGCGCCTCTCCGAGGTCTTCCAGCCGCTGCTCAGCGAACGGGGGTTGTGGGAGTTGTTCGACCGGGTTGAACGGCCGCTGATCGGCGTTCTCGCCCGGATGGAGCAAGCTGGCGTCGGGGTTGACCTGCACCTCTTTGAGGAGCTTCAAAAGGAAGTTGAGGGACGGCTCAAGAGCCTGGAAGCGGAGATACACCAGGTAGCCGGAGAACCCTTCCAGATAAATTCGCCCAAGCAATTGCAGGTGATCCTGTTCGAGAAGCTCGGGCTCAAGCCAATCCGAAAAACGAAGACCGGATTCTCCACCGATGTGGAAGTGCTCGAGGTTCTTGCACACGAGCATCCCTTGCCCGAAAAGATTTTGGAGTATCGGATTCTCGAAAAACTCCGGGGAACCTACATCGAAGCGTTGCCCAAGCTGGTGCATCCGGCAACCGGGCGTATACATACTTCGTTCAATCAGGCCGTTGCGGCGACCGGGCGCCTATCCAGTAGCGACCCGAACCTGCAGAACATTCCGGTCCGGACCGAAATCGGAAAGCGCATTCGCGAAGGATTCGTACCGCGGGATGCGGGCAGGAAGCTGATTTCGGCGGATTACTCTCAAATTGAATTGCGAATCCTGGCCCACCTCTCGGGGGACGCCCATCTCAAAGAAGCGTTCATGCACGATGCCGACATCCATCAGGAAACAGCGGCGCGCGTGTTCGGAATCATGCCGGAACTGGTAACCCCGGAGATGCGTCGCCAGGCCAAGGCGGTGAACTTCGGCGTGATCTACGGGATCAGTGCGTTTGGTTTGTCACGGAATCTCGGGATCACCAATGCGGAGGCCGCCCGGTTCATTGACCACTATTTCGAGAAGTATCCGGGGGTACGCGCCTGGATCGATGCGACCCTGCGACAGGCGGCCAAGGACGGGTATGTAGAAACCTTGCTCAAACGGCGGCGCTATGTGCCGGAATTGACCTCCCGAAACGTGAGTATGCGCCGCGCGGCGGAACGCATCGCGACCAATACGCCGGTACAGGGAAGCGCGGCGGATGTAATCAAGCTCGCCATGATTCGGCTCGACGAAGCCTTGGAGGGGACCGACGCTCAACTGATCCTCCAGGTTCATGACGAATTGGTGGTGGAAGCCCCTGAAGACACGGTCCAAGCCGTCGCGGGCACGATGAAGCGGATCATGGAGGACGCAATAGAATTGAACGTCCCACTCAAAGTGGATGTGGGCATCGGGGACAACTGGGCGGAAATTCACTAACCCGAGACGCGCCGTGCGTCGACAGTTCGTGGGCGCGCGGGCGGCACCAATACAAGGCATTGACAACGTTTGAAAACCTTGCGCCGTAGCGCGCCACCCAAACACTGGACATTACGAAAGGATGATGAATGGCTGACAGAACGGTTAACGACAAGTCGCATTCGAGGCCCCGGGGGAAGCCCAAACGCTCCAACTCGGGAGGGCCGGGCCGAGGCCCATCGCGCGGTGGCCGCGATCACGGACGTGACCGGGATCGGCGCCCGTCGGCACCGGTGGTCGACGTAGCCAATGATCCGGAAAGCGAGATTCAGGCGAGTTCGAACGGTCCGGAGATCGCGATCGGTGACTTGAAGCGCATGACGATGACGGAACTGGCCGATACGGCCCGCCACCTGAACGTCGAAGGATACAGCGGCCTCAAGAAGCAGGATCTAATATTCCGCATTTTGCAGCAGAGCATCGAAGCGACCGGTTCGCTGTACGGCGAAGGCACGCTCGAGATTCTGCCGGACGGCTTCGGCTTCCTGCGATCGGGCGACTACTCTTATCTGCCGGGGCCGGATGACATCTACGTGTCGCCCTCGCAGATTCGCAAATTCGCACTCCGGACCGGCGACACGATTCAAGGTCACGTGCGGCCGCCGAAGGAAGGCGAGCGGTATTTCGCCTTGCTGAAAGTCGAGGCGGTGAACTACGAAAGCCCCGACGTCGCCCGCGAACGCATCCTCTTCGACAACCTGACGCCCCTCCACCCGAACGAGCGCCTCGTCCTTGAAACCGAGCAGAAAGAAGTGGCCATGCGCATCATGGACCTCATCTCGCCAATCGGTAAGGGGCAACGCGGCCTCATCGTGGCGGCGCCGTTCACTGGCAAGACGGTCCTTCTGCAAAAGATCGCCAACAGCATCGGCATCAATCATCCCGAAGCGCACGTCATCGTGCTGCTCATCGACGAGCGACCCGAGGAAGTGACGGACATGTCGCGGTCGGTGAAGGGCGAGGTTATCGCGTCGACCTTCGACGAACCGCCCGAGCGCCACGTGCAAGTCGCCGAGATGGTGCTGGAAAAGGCGAAGCGCCTGGTCGAGCACAAGCGCGACGTGATCATCCTCCTGGACTCGATCACCCGTCTCGCCCGCGCGTACAACGTGATCGTGCCTGCCAGCGGCAAGGTGCTATCCGGCGGTGTGGATGCGAATGCCTTGCAGCGCCCGAAACGGTTCTTCGGCGCAGCCCGCAATATCGAAGAAGGCGGAAGCCTGACGATCCTCGCCACGGCGCTGGTCGAAACCGGCAGCCGTATGGACGACGTCATCTTCGAAGAGTTCAAAGGCACGGGCAACATGGAGATCCATCTGGATCGCCGCCTCATGGAGAAGCGCATCTTCCCGGCCCTGGACGTGCTCAAGTCGCGTACGCGTAAGGAAGAGTTGCTCATCGCCGAAGACGAGTTGCAGCGCATCTGGCTGTTGCTGAAAGTGCTCAGCCCGCTCAGTGTCACGGAAGCAACGGAATTGCTCATCGACAAGCTGAGAAAGACCAAGACCAATTCCGACTTCTTGTCGATGATGCAGAAGATGTAGGTTCGGCCCGGGGGAAATCCGAGGTTGAGAAGCTAGGTGTTTCCGGCGTCGCCGGTGCGCGCGTGGCGATCGAACCATGCGCACGCTGCGTGTGGCAGGTCTTCGTGACCGCCGTCGAAAACGGTAAGCCGGGAGGCTCCGGCCGACCGCCGGAAATAGATCGGGCGATCGTAAGACGGATCGGACCGATCGGTCGGATCCGTCCGATCGGCCAAGCCAAGGGTATTCCGCGCGAGGATCAACTCGAGTTCTTCATTGGAGATGGCCGGTCCATCTACAGACTTCGCGAGCGCGTTGAATGCCCACACGCTGTGCTGTACACCGATTCCTCGGGGTTGGCCGTCGTGAATGCCATGGGCGATATCGACGGGTAGCCCCGCCGCTTTGTCCATGTGGAACACAGGCGACCGATAGTGCAATTCGCGATCGACTTCTGCCGAGGACCCCGGCGCGCCTCCGGCGACTTTCTCCACGTGGCGGTAGGCTTTGGCGTCCATCACCCTGCATTCGGCGTGAAAAGCGGCTAAGTCGGTGATGGAACACCAAGCTGACACGGCAGCCCAGCGGTCCGGTGCTTCTCCCGCCATGATGAGCGCCATGTGACCGCCACCCGAGCACCCGCCCACGTAGATACGATTCGCGTCGACCTCGTGATTTGCGCAAGCCCAGTCCACGGCATCCAGTACATCCTGCCGGGCGAGCGGGGAGGCGCAGGCTTGCGGGCGGCGATTGGGTCCACGAAAATCCGGCGCGAGAAAATGCCAGTTTCGTTTGGCCGCCTCGACCTGCCACGGCGTGGAATCGAAATCATAGTGATGCCGCCACGGATGGAGGTAAATCAGAAGGGGTTGCGGACCGTCGATTCTCGCGGGCATGAAGAGGCACGGTTGCCGGTGACGATCAACCGTACTTTGCACTCGGATGGTGTACCGTGCGGCGGTTGCGGAAACCTTGTCGCGCTTGCGCAAGCCCAGTTTTTGAAGCAACCGCTTCACCGGGGGGACGTCATCCGCCCCGCGCGGCGCGCACCGCGTCGGCAAAGGCGCGAGCGTTCTTGGTGATGCCGTCGAAATCGCGCGCGGCCACGAGTTTCTTCGCGACAAGATTCCCGCCGACGCCAAGGGCTACCGCGCCCGCCTTCAGAAACTCACCCACGTTGCCCACTTCTACGCCGCCTGTGGGAATGAGCGGAATTTGGGGAAGTGGTCCCTTGATGGCCTTCAGATACTCCGGTCCGCCGATGCTCGCGGGAAACACCTTCACGAAATCCGACCCTGCTTCCCATGCGGTCAGAATCTCCGTGGGGGTGTAGGCGCCAGCAGCGATCGGCTTTCCGTATCGGCGCGCCATGTGGATCACGGGAATCGACAGCGTAGGCGTAACAACATACTCCGCGCCGGCGAGGATCGCCATGCGGCACGTTTCCGCATCCAGTACCGTTCCCACACCCAGAAGCACGTCCGCGCCAGCCAGTTTCTTTGACGCGGTCTCAATACATTCCAGCGCCCCTGGGGTCGTCATGGTCACTTCGATACAGTGGACGCCACCCGCGGCAACGGCCTCCACCACGCGGACCAGATCGTCACCCCCGGAATCCGCACGGACGACCGCGACAATACATTTCTCGATTAGATAATTGATGGCGTCATACTTGTTCATGATTTGTTTCCCCAGTATTGCTGCACGCGCCGCATTCGAACACAGGATCCACCCGCGCTTCAACCGTCGCGCGCCGTGCTCCTACCGCTGAGCCCGTTCTACCGGTAGCACACAGCGGAACCCCACCGTAGGTAATGCGCTTTCCGGAAACAATCCTTTCCGCGCGGCGCATCGAAGTTCGTCGGCCTTGGAGTGCCACGACCCGCCACGAATCGCCCGCTTTGGCGGACCCGTACGAGCCGCCGCCTCACGACGGGCGGGATCGTAGGGAAGAAACAGGTCGGCCGTCCACTCGTACACGTTTCCCGCCAGGTCGTACACATTGTCCGGCGTCTTGCCTTCTTCGTGCATGGATACAATGGAGGGCATATTAAGGAAGTCGCGATAGTTCGCTTTGTGGGCGTCCGGTTCCTGGTGTCCCCAGGGGTACTTTCGGTTTTCCTTGCCGCGTGCCGCGTATTCCCATTGCGCTTCCGAGGGTAACGCCTTCCCGGCCCAGGCGGCGTACGCGGCCGCGTCCTCCCACGTTACGCCGATGACCGGTTGATCGGCGCCCCGGTAGTCCGGGATGCCCCAGAGCTTGGGATTGGGCCGGCCCGTGGCACGCAGAAACTCCTCGAACTGGGCGTTCGTCACGGGATACGCGTCTATGTAAAAGGGCTCCACGGTCATTTCAAATTCAGGCGCTTCATCGGCAATCCCGTTGTTGCCCATGAGAAAGCTGCCGCCTTCCAGAAACACCATGCCATCCGTGGAGACTTCACGGCCTGGCTCGACTTCAATGCGCGTTTTCAGGGTCGCACGATAGGACTCGTCAAAAGCCTTCAGGAGGTTTGATCGGAAATCGCCCGCGGTTTGCCAACGATCCTCGCGCGGGATCTGGACGGCCTTCTGCAAGACCGTCAAGAGCGAAGGGGCAACGTCGTCACGCACGGCGGTCACTTCGACGAAATCGTCCAGCGGCGTCCGCAAATTGAGCAATTCCCGGAAGATCAGCCCGACCGAATACAGGTCCGCGCGGGAATCGATCTCCGCGTGGCGCAATTGCTCGGGCGACGCGTAAGCCTCGGTGCCTACGACGCGAGTCGGTTTGCCATCGGGTCCCTTGTCCGTGAAAAGGCACTCTTCATCGACGACTTTGGCCAGCCCGAAATCAAGCACTTTCAGATGCTCGCCCGCGAGCAACATGACGTTCTCGGGCTTGATATCGCGATGAATGACGATGCGGTGCGCGTAGTCGAGGGCTGCCAGAATCTGCGCGGTCAGCGTAACGGCCAGCCTTACGTCGACTAGCCTGCGTTGATTGCGGCAATTCCGGAGAAAGGCCCGCAGTGACTGGCCCTGAAGGTACTCCATGGAAATATAGAGGATTCCCTCAGGCGTGGCGCTGACGTCATGGACCGCCACGACGTTCTCGTGGCGGAGCCGACGGGCGACCTGAGCCTCTTGAATGAACAGCTTGACGCCCTTCTGTGTATGCACGATGCGCGGGTCAAGAAACTTCAGCGCGACCCGCTCGTTCATCAAGGTGTCGTGGGCCCGGTAGACCATGCCCATGCCGCCCTTGCCGATAGGAGTCTCGATGACGTATCGATCGGAAATGCGATGGCCTGGTTCAAACTGGAGATCCAGTTCCCTGTCGCCGTTCGCGGTATGAGGAACCAGCAACCGCGCGCCACAGCCAAAACACACCCCCCAACGTCCTTGGACCGTTGGTGGTACCGAGATAGTCAGACCGCATTGAGTGCACGTAACGTGAATCATGGTAAGGCAGGAATGCTACCACAGCCGCGTGACGGCGAGCAATGTATATCCCCTGGATTAAATGCAGCAACTCACCGTCACCGGCGAATAAGGAACCGGCCCGGATCGGGTGACCGATGCGGGCCGGCGGGGCTTCCTGATGGAGGGGTTTACACTTCGAAACTATCGCAGTAGCGATAGGCGTCGATCAGGGCGCGCTCGCCTTCCTTGCCGGGCTGCGAGTTGCCGTGCTCCATACCCATGATTCCGTCGAATCCCTTGCCGTGAATGTGCTTGAAGATGTTCTGGTAATTCATCTCGCCGGTCGTCGGCTCCTTGCGGCCGGGATTGTCTCCGATCTGGAAATAGGCCACTTCGCTCCACGCGCGGTCGATATTCGGGATGATGTTCCCCTCGGTGATCTGCTGGTGGTACATGTCGAACAGGATCTTGCACGAGGGGCTGCCCACGGCCTGGCAAATCATGAACGCCTGAGGAATCTTCGTGAGGAAGAGACCCGGATGATCGCGCCACGCATTTAACGGCTCCAATACCATGACCAAGCCTTCCGGTTCACAAACCTCGGCGCAGGCCTTCAGGTTGTCGATCACGTTCGCGGTCTGGTAGTCCCATTCGAGGCCTGTGTCGTAGATTCCGCAGACGACTGTGCACCATTTGGCGTTCACGCGTTTTGCAACTTCGACCGAGTCCTTGAGATCCTGGACCAGTTTCTCGCGCATCTCCGGATCGCTGGAGGCAAAGGTGACCTCGCTGAAGCTTGCGGAGGCGACGAATACGCCCATGGTCATGTTGAGTCGCGTCATCTCCTGGGCGATGCGATCCTGCTCCTCAACCGAACGGCCCTTCATGCCGTTGTCTTCCAGCGAGGTGAATCCTTCATCGGCCATGAACTTGAGCTGGTCGATGGGATCCTCGCCCGCGCTGTTCTTGAACATCCCGAAGTGGGGGGCATACTTCAGTTTGAAGCCCTTCGACCCGGCCTCCGCAGCGGCGGCCCGCGACGTACCTGCAGCGGCCAATGCGGTCGCACCCGCAGCGGCGATTCCTGTCGTCAAAAAATCTCGACGGTCCATCATCCGATCTCCTCACTTGCTGATTTCTACTCTTCCCCCCCCGCGGACGGCGTCGTTACGCGAAGCGGAACCAGCCTACCGCGTTTGGCGGTCGCATTGCCAAATTCTGAACGACCTACTCCGACGGCGGCTTGAAATTCGTGACGCCCGCCGATTCCAGCGCCTTCATGAAGCCGTCCTTGTCCACGGCTTTCTTCCACGCTTCTTCGGCTTCTACGATGTCCTGCTTCACAAACTTCGCCAATTCGTCATTGAGCAGGGTCATTCCTTCCTTCTTGGCCGTCTGCATGATGCTCATGATCTGATTGTTCTTCGCTTCGCGAATCAGCGAAGAGACCGCCGCATTGACGATGAGCACCTCGAGCGCAGCCACACGCCCTCCGCCCTTCTTCTTAAGGAGGTTCTGAGCCACGATGCCTTTCAGCGTGCCCGCGAGCATCGTGCGAATCTGCTGTTGCTGCTCCGACGGGAACTGGTCGATGAGCCGGTCCACGGTGGAAATGGCGGTCGTGGTGTGGAGGGTGCCAAAGACCAAGTGCCCTGTTTCCGCGGTTTCGATGGCGATGTGTGTCGTTTCCAGATCGCGCATTTCACCTACCAGCACGATGTCCGGATCCTCGCGCAGCGCCGCGCGCAGCGCCGCCTTGAAGCCTTTGGTGTGGGTGTGGACTTCACGCTGGTTGATGAGACAGCGCTTGTTCTTGTGCACAAACTCGATAGGATCCTCGATCGTGATGATGTGGTCGCTGCGGGTCGCGTTGATGAGGTCGATGAGCGCCGCCAAGGTCGTCGACTTTCCGCTGCCCGTCGGACCCGTCACCAATACCAACCCCTTGCTCAACGAGCAGAACTTCTTGACCGCGTCCGGAAGCCCCAGTTGTTCGCAGGTCAGAATCTCGGTTGGAATCAACCGGAAGACACCGCCGATCCCCTTATGGTCCATGAAGATGTTGCAGCGAAAACGGCCGTAGCCTTCAAGCTCGTACGCGAAGTCCGTGTCGTGCACTTCGTTGAACTGCTTCTCGTTCTCGGGGGGCATGATCTCGTAGAGCACGCTCTTGACGGTTTGCCCGTCCATGGTCTCTTCCGACCGCAGTGCGGCGATGGACCCGTCTTTGCGCAGGATTGGTTTACACCCAGTGCAAAAATGCAGGTCCGAAGCACCGTGCTCGACCATCGCCTTCAGATACTTATCAAGTTGCGCCATGCATCAATCCTCCCCGATCAGCTTCGCCGTTCGCGCCCCGCCCGCGCAGGGCCGGTGTATCTCGTGGCCGCAACACGCTACCATCCGTTTCCTGTCGAAACAACCCATTTCTCCTCGCCTTGGAATCGGCCTTATGTTGTGGTAATCGCGCGGAGTTCACGACACGGGCGCATAGGCTCGACTCGAATAGCTGTAGTGCCGTGGCGAGTGCCACCCGGGCCTCCTTGCACAGATCTGTTCGCTTCGGGTGTGTCCGCCGCACATGTCTCTGCACGAGTTTCAAAAACCGACACGAGGCGCCGGGTGTCGCTAACCTGCACTATTTCAGCATGTTATAGGCGATCTTTGTCTAAAGCGTTTGTTGATAATGAGTTGGCATTGAATATGCAGCCTTTTGGAGGCGGTACTACACCTAACTTGATCTTTCGGTTTCAAACGCGGTATAAGGGTGTCGAGATTAATCGTGAAATAAATCACGATTAGGCAGTCAAGGGTAGGCCTCCCCCGGTCCGAGATTCGGACGGCCAGTAGAACGGCGGCAGCACCGCCAACCAACGAGAGGTAGTAGTATGGCCAAGATTCTCGTAGTCGACGACGACCCGGATATCACGGAGGCCTGCACGCTCTTCCTCGAACGCGAGGGGTTCGAGGTCGTCAGCGCCAACAGCCGGTCCTCGGGGATGGCATCCATTGAAGGATCGCCCCCGGACCTGGTCATCCTGGACGTCATGATGGAGCAGCCGGACGACGGCATGGCAATGGCGCAGGATCTGCGCCGCAACGGGTTCACCAATCCTATTCTCATGCTGACCAGTATCAGCAAGGTCAGTGGGCTGGAGTACGGCCGGGACAACGACGTGGTGCCGGTGGACGAGTTCCAGGAAAAGCCCGTGGACCCTGCAACGCTTATCGAGAAGGTCAAGCGCCTGCTCGCGGCGAAGGAGGGATAAGTCATGTTGCTGACCGAACAAGATCGATTGCGAGATGAAATCCAGCGCTGGGGCATGGTGTACGGTAAGGAACGGAGCGCGCTCATTCCCATTTTGCAGGAAATTCAACGCGTTCATTCTCGCATTTCCGACTTCGCCATGCAGATTATAGCGGACATGCTCGACATCCATCCCGTGGAAGTTTACGGCGTGGTGTCCTTCTATAGCTTCCTGGACTGGAAGCCCAAGGGGCGTTTTGTCATTCGCCTGTGCCGGACCATTTCCTGCGACATGCAGGGCAAGGACCGGCTCGCGCGGCAGTTGGAAAATGACCTCGGCATCACCTTCGGAGAGACGACCCCGGACGGGCGGTTCACGCTGGAATGGGCCAACTGTATCGGCATGTGCGATCAGGGCCCGGCCCTGCTGGTCAACGACCACGTGTTCACCCGGGTGACCCCGGACCGGATCCACGACATTCTCGAGGGATGCCGGAAAGTCTTCGGCGTACACGCGGCGCAAACGATGCAGGAGCAGTTGGTATGACTACGACAACGAACGGCCGCGGCGTTCAAACCACGACGACAGGGCATTTGACCTTCGGAACGGTGAAGCCGAACAGCGGCCTCCAAAATGCGATCAAGAAAAGCCGCGCCGACATTATCGGCGAAATCAGCGCCTCGGGCATGAAAGGCCGTGGCGGCGCCGGGTTCCCGACTGGTGTTAAATGGAACCTCGCGGCGGCGGCTCAAGACGAACACAAGTACGTCGTGTGTAACGCCGATGAAGGCGAACCGGGGACGTTCAAGGACCGGGTCATCCTGTCCGAATACGCCGACCTGGTCTTTGAAGGCATGACGATCGCGGGACTCGCGATTGGCGCGAAGACCGGTATTGTCTACCTGCGCGGCGAATACAGCTATTTGCGGCCGCTGCTGGAGGCCGTTCTGGAGCGGCGGCGCGGACAGAATCTCCTGGGCGACAATGTGCTCGGGCGCGACGGGTTCACCTTCGACATCACGATTCGCATGGGGTCCGGCGCCTACGTGTGCGGCGAAGAGACCGCACTCATCGAATCGCTGGAAGGGTACCGCGGCGAACCGCGCAATCGTCCGCCGTTCCCGGTCGACACGGGGTACCTGGGCCATCCCACCATCGTCAACAACGTGGAGACGCTCGCATGGGCCGCCTGCATCCTGTCCAAGGGGGCGGCTTGGTTCAAGGGCATCGGAACGGATAAGTCGACCGGGCTGAAATTGTTCAGCGTATCCGGCGACTGCGAACGTCCGGGTGTCTACGAATTTCCCATGGGCATCTCCATCGTCGAGCTGCTGCGCGAAGTTGGCGGCGAAGGCGCCAAGGCCGTGCAGGTTGGCGGCGCATCGGGACACTGCGTTCCCGCGAAGGAGTTCGCCCGAACCCTCGCATTTGAAGATATTCCCACCGGCGGGTCCATCATCGTGTTTGGACCGCACCGGGACATGCTGGCCATCGCCCACAATTTCCTCGAGTTCTTCGTGGACGAGTCCTGCGGACAATGCACGCCGTGCCGCGCCGGTACGGTGAAACTGCTGGAAGGCGTCGAACTGCTCCGCGACGGCGACTGCTCGATGCAGTACCTCCGCGAACTGTGTTCGCTGAGTGAAACGATGCAGTTGGCCTCCAAGTGCGGCCTGGGCCAATCGAGCCCCAACGCCTTCCTCTCCATCGTGAAGCATTTCCAGGACGAGATTATGGGACGAACCGACCTCGCGACTGCGGGTAAGGAGTAGAGCATGTCGGATACGAGTACATTTGGAAAAGACGTATCGCGGGCGCCGGTCAGCCAGCGGGGACATCGCATTGATTCTCCCGTGGACACGACCGCGATTGGCGGGCAGATTTCGGTTGAGATCGATGGCAAAAGCCTGAAAGTGCCGATTGGCACGACAATTCTCGACGCAGCCAAGGAACTGGGGCTGAAGATTCCGACCTTGTGCCATCACGAAGACCTCTGCGTGGCGGGCGTGTGCCGCATGTGCGTGGTAGAGGTCGAGGGGCAGCGTACATTGCAGGCGTCCTGCGCCTATCCCATCACGCAGCCCATCAAGGTGAAAACCCATTCCCGTAAGGTGCGTCAGGCGCGGCGGCATATTCTCGACCTGCTCCTGGCGAATCACTACGGCGAATGCTACGCCTGCGGCCGGAATAACAACTGCGAGTTGCAGACCCTGGCCAAGGAGTATGGTGTCGATTTCTTCCGCTTCGGCCACCCTGACGAACCCATGTTCGAGATTGACACGTCGAGTCACTCCGTCGTGCGCGACATGAACAAGTGTATCCTGTGCCGGCGCTGCATCCGGACTTGCATCGACTTCCAGGAAGTGGGCGTCCTTGAAGTGGAAGGCCGCGGCGCGGAATCCAAGGTCACGACCTTCATGGACAAGCCGCTCGCGGAAGTCGTCTGCATCAATTGCGGCCAGTGCATTAACCGGTGCCCGACGGGCGCCTTGCGCGCGAACGACCCGACCGACGAAGTGTGGGCAGCCATCGACGATCCGACTAAACACGTCATCATGCAGACGGCGCCGAGCCCCCGCGCCGGTATCGGCGAATGCTTTGGCCTGCCGCCCGGCCGCGCGTTGACCTTCGAGATGAATACGGCGCTTCGCCAGTGCGGGTTCGACAAGGTCTTCGACACGAACTTCACGGCCGATCTCACGATCATTGAGGAAGGCACGGAACTGATTCTTCGCTTGAAGAAGGCATTGGTCGACGGCGAGCCGGTGGCGATCCCGCAATTCACAAGTTGTTCGCCGGGTTGGGTGAAGTACATCGAACACTTTTACCCCGAGTACCTGACGCATCTCTCGAGCGCAAAGAGTCCGCAGCAGATGTTCGGGGCGCTGATTAAGACGTACTACGCACATCTGAATAAGATCGATCCCAAGGACATCGTCTCGGTGGCGCTCATGCCGTGCTCGGCCAAGAAGTTCGAGTGCAACCGGCCGGAAATGTGTGACAGCGGATACAAGGACATTGACTACGGATTGACGACCCGCGAACTCGGCAAGATGATCAGCGAAGCGGGGATCTATCTGCCCGACTTGCCCAAGTCGGATTTCGACGATCCCTTCGGTACGGCCACCGGGTCCGGTGTCATCTTTGGCGCTACCGGCGGTGTAATGGAAGCCGCACTGCGGACGGTCATCGAGTTGGTGACGGGCAAGAAGGTCGAAAGCTTCTTTGACCACGCCGAGATCATACCTCTCCGCGGGTTCGAGGGAATCCGGTACGCTGAAGTGCCGATTACCGAAGTCGGCCCCGTGCCCGAACTCCTGAAGGGCTTGGTCGACAATTGGGATTGGTTGAAGGGCGCAACGTTGAAGGTTGCGGTGGCGCACGGTACGGCCTACGCCAAGAAGGTGATGGAAGACATCCGCGCCGGCGGCAAATTCAGCGAATGCCACTTCATCGAATTCATGGCGTGTCCGGGCGGTTGTTTGGGCGGCGGCGGCCAGCCGATTCCGACCAGCCCTGCCATCCGTGCCGCGCGTGCGCAGGCGATTTACTCTGAAGACCGGGCTTACGATGTGCGCAAATCGCACGAGAACCCGGCGATTACACGAATCTACAGCGAATTCCTCACCGACGGGCCCTGTGGGCACCTCAGCCACAAGCTGTTGCACACCCATTACACCCCGCGGGGAAAATTTATCACGTAGGGGGATGCAATGAAGACGGAGCGCTCCAGCTCACAGGGATGTGGAGACATTCTGGAATACGTAGAACTCAACGCGGCGGAACTCGCAGCCGCAGTGTTCTCCGAGCCGGAGCGCTCCGTTTTGGACGCCGTAAACCAACGCGTTGCAGCGGCGGAATCGCTCGACGCGATTATGAATTTCGTGTTCGACAGCACCCGAAGTCTGTTCCCCTGCGACCGTATGGGCCTCGCCTTTCTGGAGGAGGATAGCTCCCGCGTCGTGGCCTACTGGTCCCGCGCGGACTATGAAGCATTGGAGCTCGACAAAGGCTACGCGGAAGATCTGAAAGGCAGCTCGCTGGAATCGGTATTCCAGCGAGGTTGCATCCGCATCATCAACGACCTGCAGCAATACCTCGAAAGCAAGCCCATCAGCGCCTCGACAGCCCTGCTGGTGCGGGAGGGCGTGCGGTCCAGCATGACCTGTCCGCTCACGGTCGACGAACGCCGGGTAGGATTCCTCTTTCGCAGTTCGCGTACCCCCTTCGCCTACGACCGCCACCAAGCCCTTCTTCAATCGGCCATGGTCGAACGGCTTGCTCAAGCCGTTGAGAAGGCCTACCGTATCGAGCAACTGGAAAACGCCAATCTGGCCTATCGCGAATTGCTGGCCTTCGTGAGCCATGAGGTGAAAAGCCCCGTTGCCTCAATTGCCATGGATGCCCGCGTTCTGGCGGAAGCGTATCTGGGTGAACTGGCCCCGCAACAGCGCCGTAAAGTGCAACGGATTATCGCGAAAGCCGAGCACGTCTTGCTGCTCGCGCGCGACTACCTCGATCTCACGCGCATCGACACCTTAAGCCCCGACCCGCAATTTCACGAGGTGGCTGATTTCGTCGCGGAGGTCATGGAGCCTGCCATCGAGATTGGCGGCGCGCAACTGGAAGATCGCAACATGTGGATTACGCGCGAGTTTCCGAAAGCCCTGCTTCATGTTTCTTGCGAACCGGAACTTCTGCGGATTGCCCTCGGCAATCTTATGTCCAACGCGGTAAAATATGGAAAGGAAGGCGGGGAAGTGCGCGTCAAAGTCGAACGGACCCGCATCGGAGTCCGTGTGACGGTCTGGAACGAAGGTCCCGGTTTTCCTGCCGAAAGCAAATCACGGCTGTTCCGCCGGTTTTCCCGGCTGCAAACCTCCGAAACGAAGCAGGTTCCCGGAACGGGAATCGGCCTCTACTCCGTCTGGCGTATCGCCAAGCTGCACGGGGGGCATGCTGACGCGGAGTCCGAGGAAGGCCAGTGGGCCGAGTTCACGATCGAAATCCCCCAACCGCCCGGCACCCTCGACCGGGACACCATGGAGTCGTTCCTGTCATGTTAAGCGAGCAAACGAGAATCCCCATCGACGAAGAGCGCATTGAAACCACGCTGGCCTATGGCGCGCAGAAGGACGCCGTCCGCGTACGGGAGGTAGTCGCCAAGGCCTTGGAACTGAAGGGCCTCGACGCGAACGACGTCGCCGTGCTGATGGCCGTAAGCGATCCGGAACTGTTGGGCGAGATCTTCCACGCGGCCCGGACTGTAAAGGAAGAAATCTATGGGCGGCGACTGGTGCTTTTTGCGCCGCTCTATGTGTCCAACCTGTGCTCCAACGAGTGCTTGTATTGCGCCTTCCGCAAGACGAACACGGGCGTAAAACGCCGCGCCTTGACGCAGGAAGAAGTCGCGCGGGAAACGAAGATCATTATCGAGCAGGGACACAAGCGCATTCTCCTGGTGGCGGGCGAGTCGTATCCGGTGGAAGGCTTCCCGTATATCTTGCGCTGTTTGGAAACCATCTATGCGACCAAGAGCGGACGCGGCGAGATTCGGCGCGTCAACGTGAATATTGCGCCCCTCACGGTGGACGAGTTCAAGGAACTGAAGGCCGCGCACATCGGCACGTACCAGCTCTTCCAGGAGACCTACCACCGGGAGACCTACGCGAAGGTCCACGTGGAGGGGAAGAAGTCCGACTTCGACTGGCGCATCAGCGCGCCCGACCGCGCCATGGAAGCCGGGATCGACGACATCGGCGTGGGTATCCTCTTCGGGTTGTTCGACTGGCGCTTCGAAATCCTCGCGCTTATGCAACATATCGAACACTTGGAGAAGGCCTTCGGCGTGGGACCCCATACGATCAGCGTTCCACGACTCGAACCGGCCTTCGGATCCGACATGGCGAGCCAACCGCCTCACCCGGTATCCGATATCGATTTCCGAAAGATCGTGGCGATCCTGCGGCTCGCCGTTCCGTACACCGGCATCATCATGTCCACCCGCGAAACCCCGAACATCCGGCGAGAAACCTTTGCGCTCGGTGTCAGCCAGATCAGCGCAGGCAGCCGGACCAACCCGGGCGGTTATGCCGAAGACGAAGAGTACGACGGCAGCCAGTTCTCCCTGGGTGACCATCGGCCCGTGGACGAAGTTATCCGCGACATCGCGGCCTTGGGGTATATCCCGTCCTTCTGTACCGCGTGTTACCGGCTTGGCCGCACGGGCCAGGACTTTATGGACCTGGCCAAACCTGGAAAGATCAAGGACCATTGCGACGTCAACGCGCTGAGCACCTTCGTCGAATACCTCGAAGACTACGGTTCTCCGTACACGAAGGTTGTGGGTGAGGAATGCATCGCCAAGGCCTTGGAAGGGTTCACTGAACACCGCCGCAACGTGGCCCAGATCCTGATGGATCGCGTTCGCGAAGGCGATCGCGATGTGTTCGTATAGTTCGCAGCGGAATTACGGGAGTGGAGGTACCTCATATGGATAAGCACAATATTCTTGGCGTTCATATTACCAACCGTATCGAGAAGGCGAGCGTCGTTCAGGACATCCTTACGAAGTACGGCTGCAACATTCAGACCCGCATCGGGCTTCACGAGGTGGACAAGAATCATTGCGCGCCCAACGGACTGATTGTGCTGGAACTGTTCGGAGACGAGGCCATTTGCGACGAACTCCGTGATACACTCAAGGCGGTGAAGGGTGTGGAGGTGCAGCAGATGATCTTCGACCACCCGCACTGAAGGGAAGCCTTGCCGATCGCTGACACGAAGCCGTCTGTTCCCCCGCGGACACTTCCCGTGGCGGACCGCATCCCAAGGTGGGGCAACCCATGAACGACACCTACCGTACAGAGCACGATTCCCTTGGCGAACGCCGGATTCCCACGGATGCCCTGTACGGCATTCACGCTGACCGCGCCCTGGAGAATTTTCCGCTCGCGGAACGACCCGTGCATCCCGAACTTGTCCGCGCCTATGGCGCGGTGAAACTCGCCTGCGCGATGACCAACGACGCGCTGGCCGTGTGGGGCGACGACCGCGCGAAAGCGGAGGCCATTCTTCGGGCTTGCCGCGAACTGGCCGACGGAATGTTGACCAAGCACGTAGTCGTTGACGCGCTACAAGGCGGCGCGGGCACGAGCACCAACATGAACGTCAACGAGGTGATCGCCAACCGCGCTCTCGAACTGTTGGATGAACCACGCGGAGACTACGCGCGGGTTTCGCCGCTGAATGATATCAATCGTCACCAATCGACCAACGATACCTATCCCACCGCCCTGAAGCTTGCTGCGATTCGATTGCTGCAACGGCTCGAAGAGCGGGTCGTGTCGTTACAAGAAGCCTTCCAGGCGCAAGAGAAGGCCTTCGCACACATCGTCAAAGTCGGCAGGACCGAGATGCAGGATGCCGTACTGACCACCCTAGGCCGCGAGATGGGCGCTTATGCCGAGGCTTTCAACCGCGACCGATGGCGCATCTACAAATGCGAAGAAAGATTGCGCGTCGTGAATCTCGGCGGTACGGCCATTGGCACGGGCCTCGCCGCTCCGCGTCAGTACATCTTTCGCGTGGTAGACACCTTGCGCGAATTGACCGGCATCGGATTCGCCCGCGCCGAGAACCTGATCGATGCGACGCAGAACGCCGACGTTTTCGTGGAGGTCTCGGGCATTCTCAAGGCCTGCGCGGCGTCTTTGCTGAAAGTCTGCGGCGACTTGCGGCTCTTGTCATCGGGTCCGGAGGCCGGCTTTGGAGAGATCCGGCTGCCGGAACGCCAGGCGGGATCATCAATCATGCCGGGCAAAGCAAACCCCGTGATCCCTGAAGCCGTCAGTCAGGCGGCCATGATGGTGTTCGGTCATGACGTGATGATTGCAAACGCATGCGCGCAAGGAAGCCTGGAACTGAATCCGTATTTGCCGCTCATTGCGAATTGTCTGCTCGAGAGTTGTGACCTGCTGGAGAGAAGTTGCCACATTCTTCGCGCGTTTTGCGTGGAAGGCATCGAAGCCGACGAAGCGCGATGCAAATCGCACGTGGATTCATCGACAGCCATTGCGACGGCGCTCCTGCCAGTGCTGGGCTACGAAGCCGTCTGCGAAATCGTGGCGAGCGCGAAGCAGTCCGGAAGAACGGTTCGCGAGACGGTGTTGCAGGAAGGGCGTTTGACCGCCGCACAGTTTGATGATTTGATCTCACCGGAGGCGGTGTGCCGTCTGGGTATGCCCGAAACTCCGAAAGGATAGCAAGGAAGCATGCAGTCTGCACCCAAATCGTTCCGCTTGCACATCGGCCTCTTTGGCCGGCGCAACGTGGGCAAATCGAGCCTGCTGAACGCGATTACGCGCCAGCAGGCCGCCATCGTGTCCGAACATGCCGGCACCACGACGGATCCCGTCGAGAAACCCATGGAATTGCTTCCGCTCGGCCCCGTGCTCTTCATCGACACGGCGGGCGTCGACGACGTGGGCGCCCTGGGCGAATTGCGCGTGAAACGGACGCAACAGGTTTTCGAGCGCACGGACCTGGGCGTACTTGTCGCGGAAGCGGGGGAGTGGGGCGAGTTCGAGTCCGAGATCCTCAGCGAATTCACGGCACGGGAGATCCCGGCGATCGTGGTGTTCAACAAGGTTGACCGCGCACAACCCGACCCCGCCGTGCTCGCTGCGCTGGAGGCCAAGGACATCGCGTGCGTCGCGACCGTTGCCTCCACGGGCACGGGCATTCTCGACTTCCGCGAAGCCCTGCTCCAGAACGCGCCCGAGGAATTCGTCAACAATCCGGCCATCGTTGGCGACCTGGTCGGCGCGGGTGAAATGGCGGTGCTCGTCGTTCCCATCGACAAGGAAGCGCCCAAGGGACGGCTAATCATGCCGCAGGTGCAGTCGATTCGCGACCTGCTCGACTCGGATGCTTATTGCATGGTCGTGAAGGAACGGGAGCTGCGCAGCGCTTTGGATCGCCTGAAGTCACCCCCAAAACTCGTGGTGACCGATTCTCAGGCCTTTCTCAAAGTGGCCGCGGATACGCCGCGCGAGATTCCCTTGACGAGTTTCTCGATCCTCTTTGCGCGGTTTCACGGCGATCTCTTGACGCAGGTGCAAGGCACGCTCGCTATCGATTCGCTGCGTACCGGCGACCGAGTTCTCGTCGCCGAAGCGTGCAGCCATCATCCCATTGGCGAAGATATTGGCCGCGTGAAGATCCCCCGCTGGTTGACCCAATACGTCGGCGGAAAACTCCACTTCGACACGGTCCAGGGCCACGACTTCCCAGAGAACCTTGCGGAGTACAAGCTGGTAATTCACTGCGGCGCTTGCACTACCAACCGCAGGGAAATGCTAAGCCGCATCATGCGTTGCCGGCAGGCTGGCGTGCCGATCACGAATTATGGGCTGACCATCGCGTACAGCCTGGGGATCTTCGAGCGGGCCTTAGAGCCGTTTCCAGCGGCGCTTGAAGCGTACCGAGCGGTGGCGCGAAAGCCGCGGGCGGCAGATCAGACTGATCGGCCCGATCGGTCGGATCAGTCAGATTTTGTTTGCATCGCTACGGAGAATTATCCCAAGCCATGAACGAGCCGCTCACCGAGAATGTTATCCAGCAGTGGCTCCGCGAAGAAGATCCTTCGCAATTGGACGCGCTCTGGCACTGGGCCGACCGGGTTCGCCGGGAAAACGTCGGAAACGCCGTGCACCTGCGCGGACTCATCGAGATCTCGAACTACTGCAGCCGTCAGTGCGGCTACTGCGGTCTCCGCGCCGCGAATACGGACCTGGAACGGTATCGGATGACCTCGGATGAAATCCTGGAATCCGCCCACGAGGCGGCCCGATACCGGTACGGCACCGTCGTTATGCAGGCCGGCGAAGACTACGGAATCGAGACCGAATGGCTCGCGGAGATTGTCTCGCGGATCAAAATGGAAACGCCGCTTGCGGTGACCCTCAGCATGGGGGAACGCCCCGAGGACGACTTGAGACGTTGGCGTGAAGCGGGCGCAGACCGGTACTTGCTCCGGTTCGAGACCTCCGACCCCGAACTGTTCGCCGCCATTCATCCGCCCCATCCCGCGCATCCCGCGCAGAGTCGTTTGGAGATTCTAAGGACGCTACGCCGACTCGGGTACGAAGTGGGTAGTGGCGTCATGATTGGAATTCCCGGGCAGTCCTACGAAAGCCTCGCCCACGACATCGCCACCTTCCGGGACTGCGACCTCGATATGGTCGGGGTGGGTCCGTACATCTCCCATCCGTCAACGCCGCTTGGTGAAGGCGACGCGATCCAACCGCTGGAGCCGGGACGACAGGTTCCGAACACGGAACTCATGACGTACAAGGTCGTCGCGCTGACCCGGCTGGTTTGTCCGCGCGCCAATATTCCCAGCACGACTGCGTTGGCGACCCTGAACCTCGCGAGCGGGCGCGAACTCGGATTGCAGCGGGGCGCGAACGTGATTATGCCGAACATGACCCCGCCCAAGTACCGGGCTCTATATCAGATCTACCCCGCGAAAGCCTGCATTCAGGAGACGTCTCAGGAATGCAGGATTTGTTTGCAGGGCCGCATTCAGTCCATTGGACGCATCGTGGGGAGTGGTCCAGGCGGCCGGACGAAAACCTGAGCGGGCGAATCAGGTTTTCGTGTCGAATCGCGGCAAGTTGAGCCGTGACTGTATCTTGCCGGTCCAAAAGTGATAGGATGTGCTGGGTAGGAGGCTCTTCGGCATGTCCAAAAAGGCAAAAGGGCCGATCCTTAACCAGTTGGTTTTGGAACGGCTTATGCACTATTACCATCTCGTCGGGGAACAAATTCCCGATCAGGCGACGGGGTGGGTTTCCAGCGCGCACATCGCTCAACTGCTCGCCATGGACGACACGCTGGTCCGCAAGGATTTGGCGGCGATCGGCGTGCGCGGCCGGCCCCGGGTCGGTTTCAGCATCGCCGAGTTGAAGGGGAGAATCCGGGAAGTCCTGGGCTTCAACGACATGTACAAGGCGATCATCGTCGGCGCTGGCCGTCTCGGCGGGGCGATCGTCTCCTACGCGGGTTTCGCCAAGTACGGAATGTACGTGGTCGCCATGTTTGACGCGGATGAATCCCGCATCGGCTCGGTCATGGGAGGCGTGCTGGTTCAATCCATCGAGAATGTGGAATCCGTGATACGCCGCCACGACGTTCATATGGCCATTCTGACCGTGCCCGCGGAAGTGGCGCAGCCGTTGGCAGACAGGCTGGTGGCGGCGGGAATTCGGGCCATCTGGAACTTTGCCCCTACTAGCCTTTCGGTACCCCCCGAGGTGTTTGTGCGCCATGAACACATCTCCGTCGGTCTGGCGGAGGTGGCCTACTACCTGAAGCGTAACGATCTGATGAGCGAGGACTGGCCAAGCGAAGCCTGGCACGCTGTTGAAGAGACCGGCTCCGATTCTTCGGAACCCGCGCCGGGCCAACCGTAGCCGACGGTGCTAGTTCCCCGCCGAACTTGACCTTCTTCGCCGCCGTTCCTTTTGCTTTCGGATTTTCGCCATCCGTTTCGCTTCCGGGCTCAAGTCGCCAAGGTTCCGCGCCTCCAATAACTCGCACATCCGCCTTCGGGCGTAAAAACGATTTAGGGCCTGCGAACGGGCCTTCTGCATCTTGACTTCGAGACCCGTGGGCTTGTGCTGAAGATGAACGCAGGTCGAGGTCTTGTTTACGTGCTGACCGCCAGCGCCCCCGCTGCGAATGAACCGCTCGTCGAGGTCCGCTTCCTTTAAATCACACGCCGCCATACGACGTTCCAGTTCGGCTTCCTTGGCGGGCGTTACGCCAAATCGGGACATGCTTCACCTCGACTCTAGTTGCAGGAGTTCGCGGGTTCGATGGGCGGAAGTATGAACGGGATTGGGAAGGGAGGCAAATGCAGGAGAGAGCCTGAGGGACGTGAGCGACAAACCCGCCCGCTAGGCCAACAGGTCCAGGTTTTGTCCCACGTAGGGGTCGAAGGAAACCACGGCCTGGATCAGATTCAGCGCGGCGGTACCGACATCCTTCACCACCTGCTGTTGACGGGTGTAGGCCTGGGCCTGGTACTGGGCCTCGAACTGAACTTGGCTGATATGGGTGGATACACCACCAATCTGGTTAATACCAGCCATCTTGGACCTCCTTATCCTGACGCTGGCGCGTACTCAGTAGAATCCGTTCTGGAGATATTATCGGAAGAACAAGCGCCAAACTTTAACGTGGAACGCGGCGCCAGACAGAGAATGGGACCCCCACGTTCTGCAGGAGCCCCATTGTTGGAAACTATTTCAACACAGACTGTTAGCGTGTAATTAGCCGCCGGACGCCCCGAGTTTTTCCGGGCGCGGGCTGGCTTCGGCGAAGGCGAGCGCCTCGTCGATATAGATCCGTCCGGTCATTTCTCCGAGACTCGTCTGGGACACGTAGTCGTAGCGCTTGAAGCTGTTGAAATCCTCCGGCGTCAAGATGTATCCGAAGGCATCGTTCGTCAGGCCGAAGAGAAAGTTGTGTTCGCCATACATGTTGCGCTTCAGGTAGAAGCCGATGTTCGGAAGCGCTTCGCCGGGGATGGTCAGAATTTGGGCGTTCCCGAGATTAACCAGGTTCACCTGCGTGTCGGCGACGTTGTCATCCGCAATGGGATAGCCGAGCGGCGAGTTTTTCACGATGGCCAGCATCATCTCCGATTCGATGGGGAATGACACTGTCGTCTCCGCGCAGTAGAGTTCCGGGTCTTCCTGTATCGGCGCATTGGCGACGATACGAAGCGCCTCATCGGCAAGCAGGTTTCCGATGCGCTGGCACTCTTCCCAAGTTTGAATGTCCTTACCGTCGGGACCGCGGCAGTCGGCGGTGACCATGCCGCCCTGGGCGCCGTTCATGAAGATCGCCATGCCGCCGCCTTGGGTCTCGATCCGGTCGTGGAGCGGACCCACCATATCGGGGCTGAGAATGCCTTGGCTGTCCCCGATGACCTCGGGGTGAATGGCGTAATTCACGAGCGTGGCGATTGCGGCGCCGTCTTCCCCTACGAACTGCATCACGTTGCAGCGCCGGTCGTAAAGTTGGGGCGCGTAGTAGTTGTACGCGATCTTCTCGGCGGCTTCGCCCGTGGCGACCTTCACGCCTGCTGGTTTCACGGACGCCAGCGCTTCATTGATCGCGTCCGCAATGTCTTTGCAGGTACGGTCGATGTAGTTCAAATCGGCTGCAGTCTCGCCCTGTTCGTTCGCGAAGGCGTACATGTCCGGCGCGCTATGCGTGTGGGTGGAGCCGATGATGATATCCTCCGGCGGAATGCCATCGACCTGTTTTCGCACGCGGTCGCAAAGGACGCCGGGGAAACCCAGGTACGGCACGCTCACAATGGCGACGCGGGTGTTGCCCTGCTCCAGCACCAGCGCGCGCACCTCCAGTTCGCCCTTCTTCTCCGTAGCGGGCTCCGGGATTCCCACGCCTCCGGAAACCGGTAACAAGGGGTCGGGGGTCACGGTTCGGCTCGCGATTCCCACCTGAAGTTCCGCGTTTCCGGCAACCGGGAAGATGAGCGCTGTCATCGCCAGAACCGCGATTCCCAATAAGACACTCCGTACACTTGGCATGATTCGGCACCTCGTAAATTCGGCTTGAATGTGTTGATACTGCGCACGACCACACAGCGTTATCGCATGAGGGAAGCGGAAAACACAAGCCCCGGCTCGTCAACCGTGCCGGGGCCATTCATGGGCGGGCGATTAGGGTGTTAGCGCCGTCAGTCGCGCGATTCCTCCAGTTCGCGGTCAACCGCCTGGCTGTACCAGCGGTTGAAGACCGAGACCCACAGGATTAACAACACCCAGGCGACCGGGGCGTACGCCGCGCGATCCAGCGAAAAGGTATTGTCGAAGGCCGTCAAAGGGCGCTCCGCCATATAGCTTGCGGCAAATCCCCACAAGGCAAGAATGATAATGGCCAGGAGCATCTGGGCCGACACCTTGGCCTCGAAGTACGCCGGACGGGACCGTAGAAACAACGCGACCGCCGACAAGATGGACACGACGGCCAGTCCGGTAAAGATGGCGAGGTCCGGTGTCCATTCGGCGGAGGTAATGAGTGGTCCGTCAGTGGTGCCGCGTTGGTAGGCCCAGACCAGCAGCGCGCACCCGGCGAATCCAACACCGCCGACGAGATTCCACAGGGCGACTTGCCGAACGACCTTCGATTCGACGGGCGCCACCTTGGCCCGGCGATCCCGAATGGCCCGAGCGGTTCGAAGGAGCTGATTGGGACCCAACATGGACAACTGATGGATTCCCCAGACGACAAGAGTGAGTCCGACGGCCATCGGTATCAGCGAGGGGTCAAAGAGTGTGCTCCCTGGCGTGACGGTGTACGCCGTCGAGGCCACCAAGTCGCCAAGACCGGCCGCGAGGAGCAGGGCGCCGTTTGAGCCATAAAGTCCGCGTTTTGGCGCGCAGATGCCGGACAGTCCGATGGCAACCAATGCGATGCCCCAACCGAACCACACATTTCCGGACAACAGCAGGTGTAATGCGCCGAAGAGCAGAATCGCCACGCCGGAGAACCGGACCTCTTTGGCGATCTCGGTGTGTTCCTTGTGCGGCATCCAGGCAACGAGCTTAAGCATCTGCACTTTCGTGCATGGGAACGAATAGCTTTTCATTCCCTCGATGACGTGGAAGGTGATGGTTCGTCCGCCGATCAGGTCATAAGAGAACTTCAGATAGCGTGCGGCTTCCTCCCGGTGCAACTGCATGACATGCTTGTCGCCCGGTTTCATCAGGGTGAGCAGATCGCCATCAAGGCGAACGGTCCAGATTTCGTTGTGATACCCGCGACGGGGCCGAAACTGGAGGAAAAACGGCGCCGCATGGCGCGGCGGAATTGTTGGTTGCGCGATACCCATCGGCTTCGTGACCTCCTTCATCGTCACGGCAAGCCGGTCCCAAAACTGATGTTACCACAGGAATCAAAAATGCGCCAATCCGCTATGGGATTGGCGCGCGTAAGTGTTTGCAAGGCTGTAGTTAATGGACTACCGCATCTCCTGGCCGCCGGTAACGTTGACCGCCTGACCCGTCATGTACGACGAATCCTCCGACGCCAGAAATACGACCACGTTGGTCACGTCCTGATAGGTACACCCGCGCTTCATGGGCACTTGATCGATGTATTTCTGGCGAACTTCGGCTTCGGAAATGCCCTGGTTCGCGGCGTACTGCTTGAACAGGCTGTTCACCCAGAGCGGCGAATCGAGCAAATTTCCGGGGCAAATGGAGTTGACGCGGATGCCGCGTTCGGCGAATTCGAGCGCGAGGCTCTGCGTGACGCCGATGCCGCCGAACTTGGACGCCGCATAGGCGCTATTCCTGAAGCTGCCCTTCTTGCCGGACTTGGAATTGATCTGAATGATCGAACCGCCACCGCCACCCAGCATGACGCGGGCGGCTTCCCGTGCGCACAGGAAGTAGCCGGTCAAGTTCACGTCGATGACCTTCCGCCATTTCGCGGCGTCGAATTCGATGGAATCGCCGGAGATGAGAATACCGGCATTGGAGACCAGGATATCCAGTCCGCCCAGACGCTGCGCCGCGCGGTCCATGGCGACGCGCACGGCCGCATCGTCGCACACGTCAACAGACTCACTCACAACCGCGCGCCCGGTATCTTTCGCGACACGGTCAGCCGTTTCCGCAACGGTATCCGCATTGAGATCCCAGGCGACGACGTCGCACCCTTCCTTCGCCAGCCGTTCCACGATGGCCGCGCCCAGACCCTGGGCGGCGCCCGTAATCACGGCGCGTTTGTTCTGTAGCCGGGCCATCAGACGTACTTCTCCAACAGGGCTTCCTCGGCTTCCTTCGTCCATGCGGAGTGGGGGCCCAGCTTACCCTTGAGTTCCGGAATGCGCTCCTCGACTTCCTCGACGGGCATGAGCGGAAGCTCCGGGATTTGCGTATAGATGACCGTCTTGCCCGGGAAGCGCGCGTCGTTCACGCCCTCAAGCCCTTCGCGGGCGGAATTCAGTCCGCCAATGGCCGCGACGCTGAGGTTCGTGTTAAGCTCGCCGGATTCGACCATTTCAAGAACCTTCCGCAAATCGCTGATGCGCGATCCGCTGGAGCCGATCATCTTGATTCCGCGGCACAGGTCTTTGATCTGGATGTCCGCGCACTTGCCGAGACCGACGCCGGCGAAGATGTTGAGGACCGCGTTGTCCGCCGCGTACGCCATGGCCGCGGGGACAAGCGGCGCCACGGGCGCCATGACGATGACGTCGTCATACCCGCCTGTGGCCAGGGCGTGGATTTTCTCGTCCATGGCGGCCTGCGATTCGAACTCGCTTGGCGCCAGCGTGACCAGTTTTACCCCGCGCTGCTTGGCCAAATCGCCGAAGCGGCGTTCGATGTGGTCGAGGCGTGCCCGATCGAGGTCCGTGACGACCACGAGGTTCGGTCCGCTTGAGATCTCGATGGCGCGCTGCACGTGCATCTGGCCCATGGGACCGCCCGCGCCGAGGAAGAGGGCCTCGCCGCCGGGGAGCAAGTCGTGGCGCGTGTTCGCCTGCTGGATGGACTGCAAGTCGTTTCCGCCGCCGTAGAACCGGATCCCTTCGTAGTGGATGCGCCCGATATCGAGGGAGGCCGTGCCGTCGCTGGATGGCGAACCGAGCAGGTACATGACCCCGTTCTTGTTCAAACGCGATGCCAAGGTGTTGACCAGTTCCGGGGACGGCATGGGAAGGATGATGTCGTCAAACGTGGCATCATGGTTCAGGCCGTCTAGCGAACGAGACAGGACTTGCGCCGCCGGATATTCCTTGCGAAACGCATCCGCATCGATGTCCGTGACCACAAGAACGGCATTGCCTTCCGCGGGCGCCATGCGCTCTTTCAGGTTGTACGACATTTCCACGCAGGCCCACGGCTCGGACAAGGCAGCCTGGCTGTAGCCCGTCTCCGGTTTGACCGGCAGCAGGTAACAACCTTCGTCGCCTTCCAGCGCCATTTCGTCCAGGTAGCAGTACTCGGCCAGGCCGCCTGGGATGAGGTAGCCAAAGGCAAACCCGAGGCCCTTGTAGTAGATGTCCGCCTGGACGATGTACCGTTCGCCAACCTTGAACTTGTCCTTCCACTGCGACCCGACCTGGACGACCGTCGCAGCGCATTCGTGGCCGAGCACCGTCGGATCTTTCGCCAGGTCGCGGCCGCGCAGGCGAGCGTGGCTGCTGCCCTGATTGATGATCTTGATGTCGGACTGGCAAAGGCCCAGCGCATCCACGCGGAGCACGATTTCGTTGTCCTTGGCCGGCCGGAGTTCGAGGGTAACCGGTTTGCCGTCCTTGCCGACGTTCTCGATTCCTGCGCCGAACACTTGCCAGGCGTCGTAGGTCTTGGGTAGCGGTTCATCCGCTTTGCGATATTTCTCCATAGTGGACACGTTGCGTCTCCTTATCTTGCGCGTGGGGTGAAGGGGGCGTCTTTCCAACACTCCCGTCACCGACATTCCCGCGGGATTCTACGTTCGATATTCTGTAATTATGATTTCCGGTCCGCGATGCTGTTCAAGCGATAATGCTCATCGGGCCGCGTGAAGATCCGATCCACATCGTGGGGCTCCATAAAGCGCGGTCCGCCGAGGGCGTAGGTTCCCACGATGATCTGTGAGGATTTCTCCGCCATATCCGTGCAACTCGTCACGGCCTTCGGCGATCCGCCCATCGTGATGAGGCCGTGGTTCTGCATGAGAATGGCGGAGGGCAAAACGCCTTCCGCTTCGACGTACTGTTCGAACCGCGTCTTCACCTCGCGCGCCAGCACCAGCCCCGGGTCCACGTAGGGAATCCACACGGACTTGTGCTTCATGGACACCACCTGGTCCGGGAAGATGCGCCCCGACGCCGCTTCTTCCGCCCGCTTGGAGCAGAGGATGGCGTTGGTATACACGGGGTGCGTGTGCCCGATGAAGTTGTACTCCGGCACCCGGAGGAGGATGGCGTGAAGCATCGCCTCGACCGACGGCCGCCGCGTCTCCTTGGGATCGAGCAGGGCCTCCTTGAACACCCGCGACACATCCTCATCCCCGGCAGACGGGTCATCCAGGATGGCCGTTACTTTCGAGATGGATACGGCAACAAACCCGCTTTCGTCAATGGTCGAAAGGGTTGTGCCGGAGGCTTTTACATAAAACGAATCGTCGTCGATCCGGGCGGAGGTGTTGCCTTCGCCCAGCATGGCGTAGCCCTTCGAAGGATCGCCCAGATACCGCGACATATCGACCAATTGCTGCATGATGTTTGACATAGCTGTACCGCGTCCCCTGTCCGTAAAAACACATGGATTGCCAGAGTATAGCAGGAAGGGGGGCGGCGATTGTAACTGCTCGCGGCTGCAAACTGCTCGCGGCTGCGCTATAATGGCGACGGAGGACAGGTCGGACAAGGCCGATGACCGGGGATCGGCTTTTCGTTGGGGAGTGCTTCGAATGGTCTACATCAGGGCGAATGAGTTGCGCTATCTAGCTCTACATCTTCTGATCGTATTCGCGGTGGTGTTCGCTGTTATCGTTCCACTCGTCGTGAACTCCAACGAATCGTTTGGGTACGCCCTGTTCATTGCTTTCGATTTCGCGGTGACTATCTTCTGTTTGCGGTGGTGGTGCCCGCCTCTTTTTGACGATACATTGACATTCAGTGATCGTTTCGACGTAACAATCGATGATCGGGGAATCGGCGGACCGATCCGCGCAGGCACTTTTGGGTTTGCTCGACAGGAGGTCGTGCCGGTCGACAGGATCGACCTGACCCGATGCCGATACAACACCATGTTCGGCTCGTATCTCGCATTGAAGGACGGCCGTCGCCTGATCGTCAGCTCGTTCGCCCACTCGGCAGAGAATGTCAGGCGCGTGTTCGAGGAAGTCCGCCGCCGAGTAGAAAAATAGGGACAGTTCCCTTTTCGTTTTTGAAGCGCCAAGATTGAGCCCCAGTGCCTGAGAAACGAAAAGGGAACTGTCCCCATTTTTCATCCGATCGTTTGACCAACCGGAATCTTTACGCAGCTATTACTTCCCGATGGCGTCCCGGCGTTGTTTGAGTTCGCGCCAGGTGGTGAGGATGATGCCTTCTTCTTCGATTGCTTTCTTCACTGCGGGATCGATCAGGGCGTTGTAATCGCCGAAGACGGTTTCGCGGTTGTTTGTGATCGCCTTGCCTTCTTCCGTGGGTTTGGTGGGATGGCAGTTGAACCAGGTAACACCTGGTTTCAGCGTACGGATCATGTCCACGTATTCCGCGGTCTTGTCCACGCTCTTCCAGGAGTAGCTGCGCGTGTCGATGTCGTCGAGCACGGGAAGGCCCGCCTCCCAGACCTTCTCTGCGTAGGGGCGCAATTGCTCGTAAGCTTCCGCGTCTTCCTGGCCGACGATGGTGCCGTGGCCTCCGGCGATGAGCAGGGGAATCTGCTTTTCGATGCCGACCTTCAGGTAGCGCTCGAAGTACTCGGGTGTGGCAAACAGCGTGCCCATGTGCGAATCGAGGTGTGTGATTTCGATTCCCATCTTCTCCGCGAGGGCGATTTGGGCCCGTAGTTCCTGTTCCACCTCATCGGCCGTTGCGTTCTGGACGACTTGGCCGACGTTGTCGTGCATGAAGCCCATGGCGTCGACCAACCCCGGCACGGCGTCCCGGCCGGCGACGGGCGACCATCGGTAGGGGTCCCACTCCGCCGTGTAAGTCAGGTGCAATCCAGCGCATACGTTCGGATTCTGCTTCAGATAGGCGACGAACTCGGGAACCCAGGAACAGGGCATCATGATGCTGACGGAAGTAACGGTGCCCGCTTCGAGGGTGGCGATCGTGCCCGCATTGGCGGCGTGGCACATGCCCGCGTCGTCGGCGTGGATCATAAGGACCCTGGCGCCCTTGGGCCAGCCGAGTTTTTCGGCGTAGGTTTCTTCCTGGGCGAGGGCGACGTTGATTGACAAGGAAAAGACAAGACTGAGCAGGATTACCATTCGCATGTTAAGAATCTCCGTAATTCAGAAAAAGCCTGACCGGGATTATTGCACATCGGTAGGGGGCTTTTCGCGTGGGCCGGGATCACTCCATCTGGAAGGCAAGCAACGTCGTGTCGTCCTGGACCGGCGCGTTGCTCCGCCAACGGGTCAGCGCATTCTTTACAGCGAGAACCGAATCCTCGAGCGGAAGCTCACGGGTTTCTCGCAGCAACTCGATGAGCCGATCCTCTCCGAAGATCATGTTATCCATGTTCATAGCCTCCATGACGCCGTCAGAATACAGAAAGACGCGATCCCCCGTGTTCAGGGTCGTGGAAGCCTCCCGGTATGATTCGTCAGCAATGCCGACGGGAAGTCCGTGGGGTTTGAATGTCTGATGCACACCGTCCCGGGATAGGACGATGGGGCTGGGATGTCCGGCACAGGCGAACCGGAACTCTCGTTTCTTCGGGTTTACGATGGCATACAGGATGGTGAAAAACTGGTTGGATTCCGAGTCCCAGGTGTACGTTTTGTTGAGTTGTTCGATCACCTTGGCGGGTTCCATGATGCGGCGGTCCCGAGCGTCGTCATTTGGCGTAGATTCGTAGACGAGCGACGCCGCTCCCGCGCCCGGTTGGAGCAAGCGGCTTACGCTCGTAGACAACAGCGCGGATCCCGTGCCGTGTCCGGTCACGTCGAGCACGTACATGGCCGTGTGGTCGTCATCGAGCCGGACGATGTTCAGCATGTCTCCCGCCAACGCGTCGCAGGGTTCGAAAAACCACGCCACGCGAAGGCCGGGGATTTGCAGCCGTAGCGGCGGGAGCTGGGCCCGCTGGATCTGCGCCGCCGTGCGGAGGTCGCGGAGCAAGCGATCGTTGAGCCGCTTGAGTTCCGTCGACGTTTCTTGGAGCCGTCGTTCGGTCTCGACCCGTTCGGTGATGTCGGATTGCACACCCACGAAATGAGTGATTTTTCCCGACGCGTCGCGAATCGGTGTAATCGAGAGACGGTTCCAGAAGATCGAGCCATCCTTTCGATAGTTCTTCAATTCGACAACACAATTCCGGCCTTCGTTAATGGCCGCCCGGATCTCGGCGCGCGCGGCATCGTTGGATTCGGGCCCCTGCAGGAAACGGCAATTGCGGCCGAGAACTTCGGCACGGGTGTATCCTGTGATCGCCTCGAAGCCGTCGTTGATGTAGATCAGTGGATTGTCCGGCAAGCGCCGGTCGCTGATCGTGATGCCCTCCAGTGTCGCGGCCATGGCTCGTTCACGGAGCATGACATCTTCACCCGCACGGCGTTCGCTGGTGACATCCCGCATGATGAGTACGACGGCCGGTTGGGCGGATTCCGCGTCTATGCGGGCTGCAAACGCATGATAGATGCGGAGATTCAACCGGTCGCCGCGGACAACAGCGATCTCGTCCGCCGCTTCGTCAGCACCGCGAAGGACGATGGAAAGGGGAAACCGTTCCGGGGCGTAGGTTTGACCCGGGTCGCGGGGGTCCCGCAAATCGACAACGCGAATCCACGCCGGATCCGTTACGTCGGCTACCGCTTGTACCCACAGGTCCTGCGCAGCGCGATTGGCGAACAGAACGCGTCCGGCAGCGTCTGCAATCAGTATTGCGTCCGACGAAATGTCCAAGGCTGCTCGAAGCGTTGTGAGGTTCACATCGGTGTTCCTGTACGGCTGTGGAATCCCGAGGCTCCAACTGAATTCCCGGTGGTATTGTAACGCACTTGCCACTCCTTCATGATATTCAGGAGAGAATGGATTCTGTGTGGGATTTGCCGGTATCCAAATGATCGCGATACATGGAACGCAAACCGCGAAGCCGGCGTGTGCGGGCAGATCCCGCGCTTTGGCAGGCTACCGTGACGGGAGGAATCACCATGAAACGGATGATGGTAGCAGTGTTGACGGTCGTGGGCTGGTTGGCGACAGCTGCGGAAGCGCCTTTCTACGAGAGTAGATTCATTTTTGACCCTGCCGCTGTTGAGAGCCACGGGCATGTCCACGCGTCGAGTATCGTTGAGTGCCCGAACGGCGATCTGCGCGCGGTTTGGTATGAGAACGGCTCCGCTCTTCCCGAAGGCTACTATGCCGAAGACCGCGACAAGAGCGACAATGTCCGCATCGGCGGGGCGCGGCGTCCGGCGGGCGAAGCGGAATGGGAGACACCGTTCGTCATGGCGGATACCTTCGGTGTGTCGGATAACAATCCCTGCATGGTTGTGGACGACGAGAAGCGACTATGGCTCATCTATCCCACGCTCCTGGGCGTTCCCGATTGGACCTGGGGTAGCGGCCTCGTGCGATACCGTGTCGCCAGCGACTACGAGAAACCCGGAGCGCCGACTTGGGAAAAGTCGGACATCCTGATTCCACGGGTGGACGACCTGCGCCCGATGGTTGACGCATACCTTGATGATATGGTCGCATCCGGACAATGGACGGAGGAGCGCCGGGCGGAACTGGCCAAGCGCGTGGAGCAGATGTTTGCGAATCCTCTCGCGGAGCGTTTGGGATGGATGCCGCGCGCCCATCCGCTTGTGCGGTCCGACGGTGCGGTCGTCGTGCCCCTCTCCAACGAGAACTTCTCCATTCCCTGTATGGCCATTACGCGAGACGGCGGCGAAACGTGGACGTTTTCGAACCTGGTTCCGGAAGCAGGACTTACACAACCTACGTTGGTCGAGTTTCCGGATGGGGATATTCACGCGTTCTTCCGCAACGGGGGTCCCGAACGCCGCATCAAGCGCAGCATATCCAAAGACGGCGGGATGACATGGGGGGCAATCACAACCACGGATCTGCTGCATCCCGGCGCGGGTATCGAGGCGATTGTGCTGAACAACGGCCACCTGCTGATGGCGTATAACGACGTGGAAGAGGGTCCGCGGGACAAGCTGGCCGTTTCCATTTCGGACGACCGCGGTGAAACCTGGAAATGGACGCGGCATCTCGAAGACACGCCGGACGGCCGCTTCGATTATCCGTCCATCGTTCAGGCAAAGGATGGGACATTACACGCCACGTATAGTTTCAACCTAGAGACCATCAAGCATGTGCACTTCAACGAAGCGTGGGTGATGGAAGGCGACTGATCCCGACGACTCGTGCAACAAAGACGGAAGGAGCGGACCTGTGACCGAATCAGATAAGGCATCTTCCCTGGTTCCCGTCGGAGTATTCACGATCGCATACTTGGCGATCGCGACCATTACTGCGTTCGCCAGAGGTAACCAGGAATTCATCTTTTACATTGTTGTCGTGGCGCTTCTGATCGGCGCGGTCCTCATCGTTCACCGGCGCGTTCACCTCAGCCCGGGCGTGTTGTGGGCGCTCAGCATCTGGGGGCTGGCGCACATGATGGGCGGTCTCGTCCGCGTGCCGGAAGGCTGGCCCATCAATGGCGACATTCGCGTGCTTTACAGTCTGTGGATCGTTCCGAACTACCTGAAGTACGACCACGTCGTCCACGCCTACGGGTTCGGCACGACCACCTGGGTGTGCTGGCAGGGGCTGCGTTCGATCCTGGGAGCCTACACGACAAATCCTCAGCCGACATTCGGGTTGATGGTGCTGTCCGCGACGGCGGGATTGGGTTTCGGCGCGCTCAACGAAGTAGTCGAATTCGCGGCCGTGCTGCTCGTCCCTGAGACCAACGTGGGCGGCTACATCAACACCGGCTGGGATCTCGTGGCCAATTCCGTAGGCGCGACGACGGCCGCGCTGCTTATTTTCGTCTTTGACCGGTCCAGATCAGTGGATTCAAAGTAGCGCCGCCCGTGCAGTGCGGCAGCGTTTAAAAACAAGTGTGGGGGAATTGGAACATGCGAGCCAAGGTAGCACTTTATATTCTCCTGGTATTGAGCCTGTCGCTGGCGCACGGGGGTGAAATACGTGACGGTGTCTTGATCGTGGACAACAGGCCGTTCTACCCACTCGGCAGTTGGAATTTCACCACCACGACGCTGGAGGACATCGCGCTTCTCGGCATGAATACGAGCTTTCGGGGCGGTCCGGGAACCGAGGAAGCGGTCGAAGAGTTCCGAGGATTCATGCGCGAGTGCGATCGGCGGGGTATCCAGGTTGTGCCCTACCTTTCATACGGCGGCGCGGGCGTAACGCCTTGGGCGCCGGAAGCCGTGCGCGCCATCGCCAAACTGGCTTCAGAGCCCAATCTCCTCACGTGGTATGTGGGCGACGACATCACCATGCGCCATCTCGAAGGCATCCAACAAACCGTATCCATTCTGCGTGAAGAGACTCCGACGGTTCCCACGGTGGCCGACTATATCGCCGATGAAACGCCCGAAGCGCAAACAACGTTCACGCAGTACGTTGACATCCGTTGCCAGTACACGTATCCGATTCCCGACGATCCCTACACAGAGTATCTCGCGTTCTTCGACAAACAGCGCGCCTTCGTCGGCGACCCTTTGTGGACCTGGGTGCAGAACTTCATGTGGGGCCACACGGGCCAGTTTCTTAGCGTGGGCGCGGAAGGCCCCGGGCCCATTCCCGATCCGGAGCAGGTGCGGTTGCTGGCTTTCGCCGCCATCAACCGGGGCGTGCGCGGACTGCTGTTCTTCGCTCACCACGAACTGCACCGCCTGCCGGAGCTGGCGGCCGAAGTGGCGTTGACCTGCCGCGAGATCCGGTTGTTCGAAGGCCACTTGGCGGCCGGGGAACCCACGTTCAATCTTCCCTGTTCCGACCCCGGCCTGAACGCCACAGCCTTCGCGTATGGCGGTTCGACGGTCATCTCGGCCGCGTTGTTCCGAGACCATTACCACCAGTACCTCGACGAAGGGATTATCGAGGACGTCACCATCACCTGTCCCTGGAGCGCCGAAACATTGCCCCGTGCAACGCTTGTCAACGTGCCCGATGTAGTCGCATGCGAGGTAAACCCAGGCGCGGAACCAGGAACGATTTCGATCCGCGTTCCGCGTCTGGAACTGGCGGGATTCATTCTCGTCGATCCGAAGGAAGAATCGATTGTGAGATTGGAGCAGCGACTCGAGTACATTCCCGAAGAGATGAAGAGCCTCATCGTGCCCGCAGCCGCGGCCCAGACGCGCAAGGTCTGCGGTGTGGTCTGGCAACTGGGACTCGACAACCTTTACGAATCGGAAACGGCGGTCATGGAAACGATGCGCACGCAGGAGCGTTGCGCGAGTGAAGTCGTGGATGGGGAGTACCTCGACGCCTTTCGCGCGTGGCGCAGTACGCTGCGGCACTGCCGGGGTCTGCTGGCCATGACGATGGCGTTTGCCGAGGAGCGGCGCGAGGCCATTCCCGCGAGCGTGCAGGATTACCTGGTCTCGCCCTATGGACTGCACAAGATCCCCGGCCTGGGAGACGCGCCAGGCAATGATGAGCCGTGGCGGTTTACTCGCGAATGGCTCGTGACCGGCCCCTTCCCGCTGGAAGCAAACCTCGACGACGAGCACGCCATGGCACCCGGATTTGAACGGGCTTATGCGCCGGAATCCGGCGACCTCAAGGCCACCTTCGACACGCTGGACGGTCCCCGATCCTGGCACGCCGCGGAGTGCGACGTGTCCGGGCTTCTCGATCTACGGCCCCTGTTCGATACGATCGACAACGTCGTCGCCTACGCCGCGTGCACGCTCAACGCCCCGCAAGACGGCGAAGCGAAACTGAGCATCGGCAGCAACGACGGCGCGCGCCTGTGGGTCAACGGCGATCTTGTCTACTCCGAACACGGCCCCCGTTCCGGCACGAAACACGATGCCGAAGTCACCGTTCCCGTGCGCCAGGGCGCCAACCCGATTCTCGTCAAAGTCGAGAACCTCGGCCGGAACTGGAAACTCTACCTCTCCGTTCACGACCCGGAACGGGCGTATACGTTCTCGCGGTAAGCACGCTAGTTCGTTTCCAGTGCAATTTCCAGCGGAGTGGGTTCGCCGGGGACAACGAAAACTTCTTGTTCGAACGTTGCGGCATCCGTTTGGTTTGGGAGGATAGCCCGCACCTGGACGACTGCCGCTCCGGAAGGAACGGAGGCGAATTCAAAATCACCATTAACGCCGGTCTGCGCGCTGACACTTCGCATACCCAGGTCTCCCACGAGCGTGACGGTTGCTTCGGGAAGGGGATCTCCGATCAATGTAACGGTACCCACCAGCGAACCGAATTCGAGAAGTACGATCTCCACGGGATGACCCGGTTCCTGCGATGAGGCGGCAACGACTCGATTTGCTCCGTAGTCGGGATGCGAGGCGAACAGATAAACATTCCCTGCAGAAAGGCCGTCCAGTACGAAGCGTCCGTCTGAACCGGTCTGCACCTCCGTCGTGGTCAAGTCCTTCTCGCCGGTCGCGGAGACGACCGCATGGGATACCGCCTGCCCTACGCTATCGCGAACCACCCCTTCCAGGCGATAGGCGTCCCGGCTGAGCACGACGACAATTCCGTCAACGGACTGGCCGGGCTGAATTCGTCCAACAGCGGTGGCCTGTTGCGCGAACCCCGTTGCGCGGGCGACAAGAATCCTGGAGCCCGAGTCCGCCTCAATCTGGAAACGGCCGAGGGAATCGTTCACCGAAAGGAACGTTGCGCCGGTCAGATTCACCCCGTCCTCCGGGCGTCGCCCTGGCACGACCGCGATCTGGAACTGTGTTACGGGACGGCCGTCGCGTTCTTCGATTACGGTGCCGGAGATCGTCGGACGCGACTGCAGTACGACATCCACTCCCCGGCTTCCGGTCACAACGTCGTTGACTGCCGCGCTTGCGAATTGCTCGTGAACGAAATCCAGCCGGTAGGTCTCTCCTGTCAGGCCGGACATCACGTAGGTTCCGTCCTCGCCCGTATAGGCGACATGGACGAGCGTATCATCGAGATTCTTACTGGCTGCGGTCACTTGGGTGCGGGCGATGGCTTCGCCCTCTTGGTCTGTAACCCTTCCGGAGATCTCCGTGAGCGGATCGGTCTCGTAAACCAAGCGGATTCCTGTCGCGTGTTGGCCCGGCGCGACCTGCACTGTCCCGGCGTGGCAAATGCCCTGGACGAGATGGAGATCTTGTGCGCCGAGGATCAGATCGTAGCTGCCGGCGGCGAGTCCCGCGATCGTGAAGTGGCCATCCGGACCAGTCTCGCTGGAAAGTCGCCCCAGGGATTTCGCCATCGATGCATCCGCCAACTCCGCAAACACGACGCACTCGGCTGGCATGCCGGTGTTGTCCGTGACGATTCCTGCGATACTCGCGCCGGTTTCGATCGACAGCACGATTTCGATCCCGGACAGCCCTTCCGCAGGAACGGGGAACGGGCCAATCTCCGGCGCGAGGGTCTCGGAGGTCTTGGCGGATAGGTAGACTTCATCCCCCGTGGAAACGCCCGCAATGGTGAACGCGCCCGATCGGTTTGTGGTGCTCCCTCGCGGGCCGCCGAGGTTGGGCACACGCGCAAAAACCTGCGCCCCGGCAACTCCCGCGCCAGCGCCGTCGACAACCGTTCCGCTCACGGTAATGCTGCGCTTGAGCGGAAAGTCGACGACGGCCAAGTCCGCGTCCGGCGCGAGAACAACGTTCTGATACGTGATTCCCGATGTGTATTGGACCGGCAGTTCCGTCACGGCCAATCGAACCGCGCCGTAGTGGACGTTGGCAATCTGATAGCCGCCCGATTTGTCCGTCGCTGCAGATTCACGTTTCCTCCCCGGCCGATCGGAAGGAAAGGCGAGGACGATTGCTCCCGCAATGGCTTGCGACGAGTCTGCGTCGAAGACACGTCCTTCGACCGAGACACCGGAGCTCACGAGGACTTCGATTTCCGAATGCGCCGGATCGGCGGCCGATAACTGGAACTCAACCGGCTTCTCGAGTACGAGGACGTCGTCATCCAGGTAGGCGCTGTAGGAACCCGGCGCTAGACCGGTAAAGTCGAAGCCGCCCGCATCGCCGGTTCGTGCAAACCAATCATTGAAAATGCCGTCTTTGTGGCGTACCCCAACCACCACGCCCGGTACTGGGGACCGGTCGGAGGCATGGACCACGGTTCCGGACACGCTTCCACCAAAAGCCAGCTGCACCACGGCGCTGTCGGTCCCCGTCTCGATCGGGTCCGTCACGACTGGCGCAAACCCGGCCGCGCTGATACGGAAGCGCCAGAACCGTCCGTCCAGGAGATCGAATGCGAACCGTCCCTCGGCGCTGCTGTGGACCGCCAATGCGGCGCCCCGAGCGCCCAACTCGTCCCCATCGCGTGCGTAAGGAACGACTTCCGCGCCCGGTACCGGTTTCCCCTCCGGATCATCAATACGGCCGGCGAGTGGCTTCCCAGACTGGAGGATAATGCGAACCTGGGCAACCGGTTCGGTCGGCGTCAACCGCACGGTGAAGGAGCCAATTGCCGCCGTCGAGCGGGCGACGAGATCGCACATTCCAGCCGGAAGATCGGCAATTTCAAACTGGCCCAGTTCATCGGTTTGCGTGGCAACATGATCGACCAGGACATTCCCGTCCCGCACTCTGGCCAGGACGGAAACGCTTGCCGCAGGTCCAGTAGCCGACAAGACAAGTCCGGTAACCGAGCAGCCCGAATTCGAGCTATCGAGTACGGGCTGCACCTCCGGGGCGGGATCACGGGGAGCGTAGGGCTCGGGTACGGTAGTCACGCGGAGATCAGGCCGTGAAAGATTCTCCACGCTCTCACCGCCCGGACGGTCCGGGGCGCCGCTCCTGAACAGAATCGTGGCTACCACGGCCGCCAGCAAGGCCCCGAGTAGCCCCAGCAGCAAAAGTCGAACTTTCATTCAACGCCACCCGTTCGATGTTGTTGAGGCCGACTTGCGTTCGATACTTTGCAGTTTAGCAGGGAAGTCTATGGGGTGGCAATAGGGACGGCTCCGTCCCGGAGAAGGTAAATATTTGGAAAACTCATTGACGAACTAATCCAGTTATGCAATACTGATGTGCGGAGAAGTAAACTGTATGGTTCGAGCAACGAAGGGGGTTCGCTTATGGACGCGCAGCGATGTTTAGCGATTCTCATTGTTGGAGTTGGGGCATACTGCCTGTTGGTGCCTCAAGTTACCGATGCCGCCTGTTTGATATCGGAGCAGTCAGCATGCGCTACGGCTTGGACCTGCGAGGAAGAGTGTGAATACGGGAATCGATGTTACTCGACGCGGGTGATTGGATTTGTGTTTCCCGGATATACGAAATGCCGGTCCGTGCAGGGATCGGAAACAGGTCATCAAGACCCGTGCATCAACAGTGCTGAACCGGGGAATTGCTACCAATGGTATAACTGTGAAAAATACTTGAAATGTACTAATCCTTTGGCAGACTGCGGGGATGAATGTGAGATAAGCACTTACTACCAATGCGGGTATGGAGGCCTAGGCAGCGTACACATTAGGTACTCGGAAATCGAAGACTACTCCAAGCCAGCGTGCCCATGACGGTCGTTCGAGAACTTGGATGGGGGCGGAGGTATTGGCGTTCGGCGTTGGTTGTGTGCGTTCTGGCCGTCACGATTTGTCTTGCCGGTAACGCAGATCCGATCGATCCCCTTATCGCAAATCTTGTTGCGGAACAGGAAAAATCCTTGTCGCAACTGCGGCGTTTCGAGGTTACCCTCGAGTTATATATTTGGTTCGAAAGCGGCGATCTAACCGTAGAGCACGTTGGGGAGATCAATCAGAAGCACGCGCCGGATCGCATGCGCGTCGACGTTATCCGGCAGACGACCGAAAGAGATAGGAACGGAAACACGAAAAGCGCCATGGATACTTCGGCCCGTTTCGTGGTCGGTGACGGGTACGCGCTTTACTGGATGCGCAACTCAAAAATCGCTCAAATATGGGAGTACAGGGAGGTGTCGGAACTGCCTCACCCGGCCCGGTTGATCCGCCGTATCGACATGGAAGGCGACTACATCCACTGTTTCGGGTTTGGAACCATGGATTTTGAGTTCAAGCAGTTGCTCGACCCGGATTTCACAGAGAGCTTTCGCTATGAGGTTGAGCAGGTTTCGGGCGGCAAATATGACATCAAGCTGTATCTGCGAGACGGCGTCGGACCCGAGGTCAGTCATCCAGTCCAGACAGCAATTGTTGATCCGGCCCAGGGGTGTCTGGTGGTGCATAGCTTGATGCTGGATCCGGATGGCCGGCCATACCGGCAAATCGATGTCCAGGGTGAGGAAATCGCGCCCGGGGTTTGGTTTCCTATTCGAGCCCGTCTGCAAATGTTCTCCGATGACGATGGCGACCAGGGAGGTGGCGCTCGCTTGGTCACGCTACGGGAGTACAAGGTGCGGTCCGTAGGAATTGTCGATAGCTTTGAACCAGACACCTTTACCTGGAAGAGTCTGGCGTTTCCCGCTGGAATGACGCTGTATCGTACGGACGTTCTAGGCGAGCAGCGCGCCTTAGTCGTCGAGAACGGAGAACTTGTACCCAAGGATCTCACGCGTGAAAGACGTGAACGGTAGCCGCTTGCGTGACGGCATTGCGCGACGATTCTACCGTGGCCTTTGCGCAAGAACGTCGTCTAGGCGGGTTCTGTGGCGATCGGCAGTAGCTGTTCTGGTTCTCGCCGTGGTGGGTTGTACGTCTGCTGATAGGCCGAATCCGGAAGACTTGGTTTTCGACTTCGGGTTTGCCCGGCAAGGTGACGCCGTGTCGCACGTGTTTCACGTGGCAAATCCCACGAGTATCCCCCGGTTGATTACCCGAGTTGCCACCACCTGCAACTGCACGGTGGCGAATCTGCGGGAGGGATCGTCGATACCGCCGACTGGCGTGTTGGATGTTCCTGTCGAAGTGGATCTGTCCGGGAAGACCGGAATTGTAAGTAGCAGTGTCACGCTGTTCTTTGAAGGCGAAGAAGAGCCGACTCGTCTCTTGATAAAGGGTCAAGTGCCTTACGAGTACCCTGCCGTGGTTGACTTCGGACGCGTTTTAAGAGGTTCAAAGAACTGTACACAGTCCCTGCGGATGGCAACCTATCCTGGGCAGCCGCCTATCGACATCGTAAAGGTTCGGCGTAAGGACCCGGGACTTGCGTACGCCTACCACCGAGTGTCAGGCGATCCAGACGTGCTCATTCTGGAGCTTACCGTAACGGACAAGATGGATTATGGCCGTTTTGATTTCCCTGTAGTGTGGGTTACGAACGATTCTGGGGCACCAGACAAGCAAATGCAGATAACGGGTTTTGTTGTACCGCCAGTCGAGGTCTTGCCTAAAGAAATCAACTTTGGTTTTGTCCGTACTGACAACGACTTGAGCCCTCATGAAATCGTGGTTTCATCTACGTATGGTACAGAGATAGCCGATCTCAAGATTGAAGCGACTCGAGACGATTGTTTCGATTGGTCGATATCCAGTGCTGATTCCCACTCGGCCAAGATTCAGGTCAAGTTAAGGGAAGAATTACCTTCAGAGTTGCCCGCAGGTATTGTAAAAGGCGACTTGCGAGTTCATTGCGAATTGGAGGGTCAAGAACACGAAGCGCGAGTTGAGTTGTATGCCGTGATTCCGGAAACCACGAACGAACTCAAATGAAACCGCCCTTGAATCCCGTGTGAGGTCCACGATTAGTGATTTCATTCACAACCGCCAAATGCCTCTGTTCAAGACACCCCTTGATCCAGGTTCTTCCTCGTGCGCCCGATTAGCGCGCTCATGCCCTTACGTGCGGCCGGAGATGTGGGATTTTACCGTACGCCGATCGAGTCCCAACTGTTTTGCGGCGGCACTGTAGGATCCGGTCTTCTCATATACGCGACGACAGTAGATCCCGAGTAGTTCTTCGGCAGTCAGACGACAAGCAAGAAGTTCATCGAGCACAATATCCCTGTTCGCGTCGATGAACGGTGTCGGGACATAGGACTTGCGCACCATGATGTTTCGCACGCACTGCTCCAGTTCGCGCACGTTGCCCGGCCAGGGATAGTCTGCGGGCAGGTGATCCCAAATCCATACGTCGGTTTCTTCGGCAAGGGCCTTTGCTTCGGGCTCGCCGGCGACCCGCTGCGCGACGTGTCGGATCAGGTTGCGCAATTGTTCCCGTGATTCCGCGATCTGCTCCCGGAGCGAGGGTGTCCGGATGGTATCGGAGCAGAGCCGGTAATACAGGTCTTCGCGAAAGCGGCCGCTGCGGACGGCCTCGGTGAGGTCGCGGTTGGTCGCGGCAACGATCTTGCCTCGGAAGGGGCGGCTCTTGGTTTCGCCGACGCGCCGGAAGGTGCGGTCCTGAACGACGCGGAGCAGCTTGACCTGGATGAAGGGATCGAGTTCGCCCAGTTCATCGAGAAAGACGGTCCCGTGGTCGTGGCAGATCTCAAAGTACCCGGCGCGGTCGGCCATGGCCCCGGTGAAGGCGCCTTTCACGTGGCCGAATAGTTCTGATTCGATAAGCGTGGGGGACAGTTCAGACAGGTTCACGGGGTGGTAGGCCCGAATGAAGTCTTCCGCGGGACGTTTGCGCCGCGCGTCAAAGGGGATGTATCCGGAGTACGCGATAGCTTTTGCGACCAGTTCCTTGCCCGTACCGGAGGGTCCCGTGATCAACGTGGTCACGTCGTTCATGCGCGAGTAGAGCGTGCGCCGGTACCGCGCCATGTCGCAGGTGAAAATCGATTGCCACGTTGCGGCGCGGAGTTGGGCCGATGCCGTGGACCCGCCGATGATGTTGTCGAAGATGTGGTGAAAGGCCCGGCGCAACTGAAAGAAACAGGCGAACAGATGTTCCCGTTCTGCCAAACCTGGAAAGGTGTAACCCCGGATATTCAGGTAGTGGGCCATGTCCGCGCAGAACGCGTCGTAGCATTCGATCGGCGCGGGTTCGTTCGCGTTGGCGACTAAGGCGGATTCGATGTACTCGCGGAGTTTGGATTCGTAGCGGTTGTATAGGAGATACAGTACCACGCTCTCGTACAGGGCGATCTCGCGGGCGCCCGCGGACTCGCCCCGTTGGAGACTCTCCCGCGCCCGGTTGGCGATCTCTTCAGCCACGTTCGTAATGCGCGCGATGTTCGGACGAACTGCCGCCTCGCCCGCTTCCCGATGCCAGGCCGTGCCGCTGGAGACGAAGGCGCCGCCCAGCACCTCCCGCTCCAACTCGATTCGTTCCTGCGAAAAGGGGTTGCAATGGTTCAAACGGGCCAAGGCTTCCACGCGGCGGATCGAACCCTGGTCGAAGAGCACCATGGTCAGCACCTCCAGATACATAAAATGTACAGGAAGTGCTCGAACTTTGTCCAGGCGCAGATGTAGCCACCGACCTCGGATGTAGTTAAATCGTTATATTGCAATCGTCAAGGTCAAGTCACCGGATGGCACGGGCAATGCTCTTGGTAAATCGTTGCTGAAACGAATCAACGCGTGATTTGGGGATGGACATCATGAAGATGGCTTTTCAACCAAAGCCTTGCGGTAAAACCCGGGGGCGCACGGGAAGCATTGCGCTTCTGGGCACGATTCTATTTGCCGGATCGGTGTTGCCGGGATGTTTTGGCTGCGAACCGGTAACCAGTGGCGGGGCGGCCAAAGAAACGATTGGCATCTACGACTCCCGCGCCATAGCGGTGGCGTACGCCGGATCGGAATTGCACGAGGCGCAGCTCGGCAAATTAAAGGGCGACTACGACGCCGCCAAAGCCGCAGGCGACGAGGCGCGTGTCGCGGCGCTCGAGAAGGAAGGGCGGGACGGACAGCGTCAGATGCATTTGCAGGGATTCGGAACGGCGCCGGTCGATGATATTCTTCAGCACATTCAGGGAGATTTGGATCAGATCAGAGCCGACGCCGGGGTCGTGGCCCTCGTGTCAAAATGGGACGAGGCCGGACTCGCCGCGCACCCGGATGCGGCCCGCGTGGACGTGACGGAGGCACTCATCGACGCCCTTCATCCCAGCGAACGGCAGCGGAAAAGCGCAATCGACATCCAGCGGCATAAGCCAGTTCCCATGGACGAATTGGAGAAGCACATCGAGAACGGTGACATCTGAGGGTAGACCAGAAGACTGAGAAGATAAGTGGGGAGAGTTGCCTTTTCGTTTTTGAATCGCTGAGAGTCCCCCTTTTCCCACCGCAGCGACCTCGCGCTATACGGTTTCCTTCAGCGACCACGGCTCGCGCATGGGGCGTGACAGGAAGGGGTTGGCCTCGTCGTCGCCGGGGAAGGTTTCGCTCTCGGGGTCCCAGGTCAGCTTGCGGCCGAGGCGCATGGAAATGTTGCCGACGTGCATGGCCGTGCTCAGGCGATGGATGTCTGTCGGCGTGTAGTACGGCGTCGTGCGGCCTTTGACGCCGTCGATGAAACTCTGGTGTTCCGTTGGGGGCAGCGGCCACATCTTGTTCTCAGCTGGCTCAATGACGGCGTCCAGAATGGCCGGATCGCTCGCGCGCATCGGTTTTCGCCACGATGGGCTTTCGACCCATCCGTCGGTTCCCTCGAAGCGAATGCCAGAGCCGCCCGACTTGACGATCATCTCCACACCGCCGGGGTACTCGTAGTAGATCTTGTACTCCGTCGCCGTGTTGGACATGGCGCCTTCGGGAAAAGTGCCATTGCCGTCGACCGAAATGGGTCCACCGTGCTCCTGGAACATGGCGACCTGTGCCGTGTCCATGAGGTGCGCGCCCCAATCGGTGAGCTTTCCACCCGAATAATCGAACACGTTGCGCCATTCTTGCTGGCCAGTTTTGGTGGGTGTGTACGGGGTGTAGGGTGCCGGGCCGAGCCAGAGGTCGTAATCGAACCCCTCCGGGACGGGCGCTTCTTCTTCCTTGGGAAACACCTCGCCTTCGGGCAAGACCACCAGGATGCGATTCAGTTTGCCGATGCATCCGTTGCGGACCAGTTCCGCCATGCGATGGTAGATTTCGACGGAGCGATCTTCGATGCCGCCCTGATAAACCACGCCGGTCTGTTTGATGACGTCGATGAGGACTTGCCCCTCCTCAACCGTCAACGTCGGTTTCTCGCAGAAGACATGTTTGCCCGCCCGGGCCGCCATGACCGACATGAGCACATGCCAATGGTCCGGCGTCGAGATGACGACCGCATCGATATCCGGCCGCGCGAGGACCTCGCGGAAGTCGCCGTGCGTGCCGCAGTCGGAACTGCCGTAGGCCTCGTTCACCATGTCGCGTGCGTTTTCGCAGCGGTCGCGATAGACATCGCACACCGCCAACACTCGGGCTTCGGGGATCTTGAGAAAGGCGTCCAGATTCCATCCCGTGCCGTGTCCGCCGACGCCGATGCAGCCCAAGGTGATTTGGTTGCTAGGCGCAACGGAGTTCGCTTCCTGGCCGAACGCCGCCGGTGTCATGCATGTGACTGCGGACGCTGCTGCCGCCGTCTTCAAGAATTCCCGTCGACTCGTCTTGTACGACATGTTTCAGGCCCCCGAATAGACCGTTCCACGCCGGTCACCGCGTTGCCGGCGTCTCACCGGGCAGTGTAGGTAAAAGCAGAGAATGCGGTCAAACGCTCCGGCTCCAATCCGCAGCCGGTTGATGTTCGGCTTACCCGTGTTCAACAATGGCTCTTTGAATGGAAAGGAGCAGCCATGATTGCCGTTCGTTGCTTTCTCGCCCTGTGTTTGTTGAGCGTCGTGTGCCTTGCCCAGGAACCCGCACCGCTTGAAGCGTCCGCGGAATCGGCGCTCCACCGCGCGGTCGCGTTCTTTCGGGAGCAGGTTTCCGTCGAAGGAAGTTACCTCTGGCGGTACAGTGCCGACTTGAAGGTCCGCGAAGGCGAAGGAAAAGCGGACGATCAAACCGGGTGGGTGCAACCGCCGGGTACTCCCGATATCGGCGAAGCGTACCTGGTTGCCTATTCCGCGACGAAGGATGATCACTACCTGGACGCGGCGCGGGAAACGGCCAATGCGCTGGTGCGAACGCAACTGCAGTCCGGCGGGTGGACTTACCGGATTCACTTTGATGAAGCCAGCCGCGCAAAGCAGGCGTATCGTGTCGACGGGCGAACGGAAGGGCAGAACACCACCACGCTCGACGACAACACGACGCAGGCGGCGCTGCGGTTTCTCATGCAGTTCGACAAAGCCACGGATTTCAAGGAGGAGAAGATTCACGAGTGCGTGATGTATGGCCTCGACAAACTCATCGAGGTGCAATATCCAAACGGGGCGTGGCCGCAGCGGTTCTCAGGGCCGCCCGACGCGAGCGAGTTTCCGGTGGTGAAGGCCTCGTATCCCGACTCATGGTCCCGCGAGTTTCCCGCGCGCGACTACACCCACGACTACACGTTCAACGACAACACGATCGCGGACGTGATCGACGCCTTCCTCGACGCGGCGGACATCTACGGCGACGACCAGTACCGCGCCGCGGCGCTGAGAGGCGGCGAGTTCATCTTGCTGGCGCAGATGCCGGAACCTCAGCCCGCCTGGGCGCAGCAGTACGACCGCGACATGCATCCCGTTTGGGCGCGGAAGTTCGAGCCCCCGGCGGTGACGGGCGGCGAATCGCAAGGCGTCATGCGCTGCCTCATTGAATTGACGCGGCGCACGGGAGAAAAGCGGTTCCTGGAACCCATACCACGAGCCATCGCCTATTTGCGCGCTTCGGAGTTGCCGGACGGACGCCTCGCGCGGTTCTATGAACTGCAAACGAATACGCCCCTCTACTTCACGAAGGACTACCAGCTCACCTATTCCAGCGACGACATGCCCACGCACTATTCGTTCATCGGCCCTTCTGCACTCGATTCCATCGAGGCCGTGTACAAAGCCGTTCTAAGTGGCGAAGAGGCTGCGGAATCGAGCGCGCCAGCGGCTCCTCCTGCCGATGCTGTCGAGAAGATCATCGGCGCGCTTGACGAGCGCGGCGCCTGGGTGGAATCGGGCGAAATGAAATACCACGAGAACGTGGACGTCGACCGCGTGATCGACTGCCGGACCTTCGCCGCGAACGTCCGGGCGCTGGCGCAGTTTGTCGCTGCCCAAGAATGATTGAGCCGGATTGTGTTGCACCCCCGATCGCGCACGCGACGATCGTGCATTCACCATCATGGTTTCAGCCTGAGATTAGTGACAGATCTGTAGTCGCATTAATCGCGCAAATCAAGCTAGAATGGCGCGTTCAGTAGTCTTTCGCGCGCATATTGCGCAGCTTCTTGATTGGCGGCTCAACCCTCAAAACGAGACACGTTTGCCGTGCCGGGTCCCGCCTCTATGGAAAGGATGACGTTTCATGAGCTACTTCGTGACGGGCGCTACCGGATTCATCGGGCGCAATTTGCTGGAGCGGTTACTGCGGCGAAAGGGGACCATTTACTGTCTCGTTCGCAAAGGGTCTGAGCACAAGCTGGACGCGCTGCGGAAACGGTTGGGTGCGAAACCGGACCGAATCGTGCCTGTGAAGGGAGACATCGAGCAGCCGTTGTGCGGGCTGCGCAAGCAAGACGTCTCCAGGCTGCAAGGAAAGGTCACGCATTTCGTTCACCTGGCCGCGTTCTACGACATCATGTGCGAAGACGAAGCGCCGCACGTGGCGATCAACGTTGAGGGCACGCGCCATGCCGTGGACCTGGCGCACGCGCTGAAGGCGAAGCATTTTCAGTACGCCAGTTCGACCGCCGTCGCCGGGATGTACCCGGGCTTTTGGCGCGAAGACATGTTCGAGGAAGCCGAGAACTTCCACCATCCCTACTTCAGCAGCAAGCACGCTGCGGAACGGGTCGTGCGCACGGAGTGCCGGATTCCCTTTCGCATCTACCGGCCCGGTATCGTCGTGGGCAATTCGAAGACGGGCGAGACGGATAAGGCCGACGGGCCGTACTACGTCTTCAAGTTTCTGAAGAAAATCCGGAACGCGCTGCCGGCGTGGGTCCCGCTCGTGGGACTGGAAGGCGGGCGCATCAACATTGTCCCAGTGGATTTCGTCGCCGATGCCATGGATCATCTCGCGCACAAGCGCGGCCTCGACGGGAAATGCTTCCATCTCACCGACCCGGACCCCTACCGCGCGGGCGAGGTGTTGAACGTCTTTGCGGACGCGGCCCACGCCCCGCAGTTTGTAATGCGGATCAACTCGCGCATGCTGGACCTCGTACCGCGCGGGATTCGCGATGCCTTGATAAACCTCCCGCCGATTCGACGGATTATCGACACGATTCTGGCGGATCTGGGGATTCCTTATGAAGTCTTCTACTACCTCAACTATCCGACGCGTTTCGATTGCCGCGACACCTCCGACGCACTGAAGGGGTCCGGGATTGACTGCCCGAGCCTGGAATCCTACGCGGCGAAAGTCTGGGACTACTGGGAACGCCACATGGACCCGGATCTCTTCCGCGACCGCAGTCTGGCGGGAGCGGTGAAGGATCGCGTCGTCGTGGTGACGGGCGGTTCCTCAGGCATCGGCCGCGCGTCGGCCATCAAGATCGCGGACGCCGGTGCGAAAACCATACTCATCGCGCGTACGAAGGACGAGTTGGAACTCGTGCGCAAGGAGATCGAAGGCCGCGGCGCGCGCGCGTACGCGTACGTCGCCGATCTTTCGGATATGGAGCAGTGCGACGCGGTCATGGACGCGGTGTTCAAGGACCATGGACCGGTCGATATCCTCATCAACAACGCCGGGCGTTCCATCCGCCGATCCATCAAGCAGTCCTACGACCGGTTTCACGACTTTGAGCGTTTAATGCAACTCAATTATTTCGGCGCCATTCGCCTGATTTTGCGGGTGCTGCCCGGCATGGCCGAGAACCGGCGCGGGCACGTCATCAACGTCAGCACGATGGGCGTGCTCGCGAATCCGCCCCGGTTCTCCGCGTACGTGGCGTCCAAGTCGGCGTTAGACGCATTTTCCCGCTGCGCACAGGCCGAGTACCTCGATAAGGATATCAGTTTCACGACGATCAGCATGCCACTGGTGCGGACGCCGATGATCGATCCCTCGGGGATTTACGAGAACGTGCCGGCGCTTTCCGCGGACGAAGCGGCGGACATGGTGGTGCGCGCGATCGTGGACAAGCCGCGGCGGATCGCGACAAGGCTGGGTGTCTTTGCGCAAATCATGCACGCCGTTCTACCGAATGTGGCGCTGGTGGTCCTGAACACTGCCTATAAACTGTTCCCGGATACGGGACGGGGCAAGGAAGGCGACGTGGCTGTGGAAGCGCCGCCTTCAACGGAAGCGGTGGCCTTTGCGTCGCTGATGCGGGGCATTTACTGGTAATTGAGAATTAGGAATTATGAATTAAGAATTGGGGACCAGATTGCGCCGGGTCCTCAGTTGGAGGTTGTCCTTGATGGAGTATCGGGTGCTTGGAAAATCGGATTTGAAGGTGCCGGTGGTATCGTTTGGCGCGTGGGCGATTGGCGGTTGGATGTGGGGCGGCACCGATGACGCCGCGGCCGTTCGCGCAATTCACCGCGCCATCGACGAGGGAATGACCCTGATCGACACCGCGCCCACGTACGGCATGGGACACAGCGAGCGCGTCGTCGGCGAGGCCATTCGGGGGCGTCGCGACGAGGTGCTGATCGCGACCAAATGCGGCATTCGATGGGACCTCGAAGGGGAACATGACGGTATGAAGACCGTCACGAACGAGGGTAAGGAAGTGACCCTCGTGCGCAATCTCACACCCGAATCGATAGTCCATGAAGTGGACCAGAGCCTGCAACGGCTGGGCATCGAGCAGATCGATCTCTACCAATGCCACTGGCCGGACCCCAAGACGCCGGTATCTGAGACCATGGATGCGTTGCTCGAGATCCAAAAGCAGGGCAAAGTACGCGCAATCGGCGTGAGCAATTTCACAGTCGAGATGATGCGGGACTGTTTGAAAAAGGGCTACATCGCGAGCGACCAACCGAAATACAACCCGCTGGAGCGAGAAATCGAAAAGGACGTGCTGCCTTTCTGCGTCGAACAGCAGATCGGCGTGCTCGCGTACAGTCCCATCGCGCAAGGGCTCATGACGGGAAAAGTAACGCGGGATCGCACCTTTGATGAAGGCGACGCGCGAGCGGACAAGCCGTGGTTTTCGGTAGAGAATCGCAAACGCGTCCTTGCGATGCTGGAAAAGATCAAACCGATTGCGGAAGCGCACGACGCGACGTTGGCGCAGGTGGCCACGCGTTGGGTCATCGACCAACCTGGCATCACGACGGCCATCGTGGGCGCTCGCAACGAAGAGCAGGTGACCGAGAATGCCAAGGCTGGATCGATCAAACTCAGCGCGGACGAGTTGGCCGCAATCCGGGCCGCCGTTGAGGAATTGGGCGAGCCGGTGTAATCACCGGATGTTGCGGTACTGCAATAGCCCGCACGGACCGGCACGGACTGACACGGACACATCGGGGCACTATTGCCGCGACCGGCCTAGGCCATCGTGTTGTTTTCGACGGCGACGCCCGCGGCGTCGTCTATCGCCAAGGCAGTTTCAGTCCCGGCCCCGATGGTGCAGTCTCGAATGGAGTTGGCCGTCCCTGGGCCGGTCCATCGAATGGCCGACGGCATCAGCTTCTCGTCGCGCGAGTCGGCAATCGTGCAGGCCGAGATGTTAACGAAACTGCTATCCGCGATGCGGAGTCCCGGTACACCAGGGTCGGTGATCTGGCTGCCGTTCAGCGAGAATCGCGCGCAGCGCAGCACTTCGATGGAACCTTCCCGCTCGATAACGACCGGCGTGGATGCGGTGTGCTTTCCTTCAAACGAATCGCGAATGGCGGAGCCGCTGAAGATGCAGTCCGTCGAGTCTTCAAAGGTGATGCCCGTCGCCAGCGCGTTCGGCAAGTAGTCGCGATTGTGATTGAAGCAGTTTCCGGAGACCACGATGTTGCGGCTGTTCTTCACGTGCAGATTGCGTTTGTGTCCGCTGTAAATGAAGTTGCCGGTCAGCGTCACGCCGTCGCACTGGTCCAACAAAACGTTCGTTTCCTGGCTCCCGATGAGATTGCCACTGATGGCCAGCATGCCGACGCCGGCTTTGGTCTTCACTTCGCTGCCGATGAGCATGATGTTCGCGCCGCCGGGTGAATGCCGCGCTTGTATCGTATTGCTCGCGATGGTGCCTTCGCGCATGGAGGCGCTTTCGTCAGAGCACTCGATCCAAATCTCGGCGCTTGGCGCGACGTCTTCGCCGCCGCTCTTGTCGTAGTTGTATTCGATATCGTTGCCCGTGATCTGCACGTTGCGCATCTCGCCGTTGAGGATCTTGATGCCGGACTGGGCGTTGTAGCTGATGTGCGAACTGGCGATGATGACCTGGTGCAGGTTCACGTGGTCGAAGAATACGCCGATGCCGCGGTTGTGGTAGATGTGGCAGTGAGAAATGAGCACGTTCCGGGCTCGGGTCTGGACATGGATACCATGGCGCAATTCCCGCAGCAACACCCCTTCGAAGGTGCTTTGCATCGTCCGTTCGATATGGATGCCGTCCGCCTCAGGGTGTTTGCCTTCGATCTCGATGTTCAGAATCGTCGGCATGCGTTCTTTCTGCCACACCCCGGCCTCGAACCCGCCGGGATCGGCGCTGCCATTGTGGGTGCCGATGATGCGAAAAGCAGGCCCCGCGCCTTCCATGAGAATCTTGGCGGTGCCGCCGGAACCCGACAGGCAGACTCGACCCGACTTCGATTCGTCCAGCACGATGCTCTGCGTGATGCGGTAGTCGCCGGGCGGAAACACGATCTCGTTCGCCTTGCTGTCGACTGCGTGTTGAATGGCCTTCGAATCGTCTACTTCACCGTCGCCCACGGCTCCGAAATCGCGTACACTCCGCATGATACCCTCCCAGCTTGTTTGCATGTTGAACGGGTAGTGTTGGGGATAATGCGCGACGATTGCAAGGTGGTGCGCGTGCCGGACGCGCCCAATCATGTACAATCGGCCGGGGAGTGGGAAAGACGGGTCGTTTCTGCCTATGCCGGTATCCAAAACGATAGCACGCAATACGAAATTCAACGCCGCGGGACGCCTTTGGGAAGCCGTGGTCGGCGTGGCGCTGCTGGCCTACGTGGTGCGTACGCTCGATCAGGCCGGTTACGGCATGTGGTCGCTGCTTGGGCCGTTTCTCGGGTATGTCGCGCTACTCGACCTGGGGATTGGGAGCGGATACGCCAAGTTCATCGCTCAGTACCGCGCGCGGGAAGATTCGCAGCGCATTTCCGAAGTGGTGACCACCGGTCTCTTCGCCTACGGTGTGCTGGGGATCGCGATCGTCGCGGCGGGATGGGCCTTCATCGACATCGCCATCGACGGGGTGCTGCGATTCCAGGAACTCCGCGGGGCGAGCGCACCGCGCGATTGGGTGGTCGAGGATCTGCGGTTCCTGTTCCGCTGGGGACTCGTCCTGATGGCGGTTTCGAGCTGTGTCAACGTGTTCTCGGCCATTCAGACCGGCCTGCAGCGCATGGGCATCACGAACGTCGTCTCGTTCGTTATGTCGCTGGTGAAGGTTGCGGCAACCGTGTTCTTCCTGGAAAAGGGCTACGGCGTGCGCGGATTGCTCTACGCGAACGCGGTGGTACTGTCCGTATTCGCTCCGCTCAGCATCGCCATCGGGTTCTTCCTGCTGCCTACGCTCCGCGTAACGCCGGGCCGCTTTACGCGCCGGGCTTTTCACGAATTGTTCGGATTCGGCTGGCGCACGCAGGTTTCGCGCCTGTCGAACCTGATCACCTTCGAAACGGACATGGTCATCATCGGCTTTTTCCTGGGCGGCGTCGGCGCGGTCGGCGTGTATCAGGCCGGAGTGAATCTGGTGAACAAGGTGCGTCAGGCGCCGCTAGTCTTGTTGAGCGCGCTGATTCCCGCCGCGTCGGAACTGGATGCGCAGGAAGATCGCGAACGTTTCGCCCAGCTGTATTTGCGATCCACGAAGTACGTAGCCTCGATAGCGGTGCCGTTGATCCTGGTCAGCGCCTGCCTCGCGGGACCGCTGGTGCGCGCCATGTTTGGACCGGGTTTCGAGACATCGGCCTGGGTCATGCGCATCCTCGCTCCGGGTTATCTGGCAAACGTCTTGGCCGGGGCTGGTATTGCGCTGGCGCTCGGCAAGGGCCGTCCTGATTTGCAGATGTACGCGGGCATCATCGCCATGGCAGTCAACCTGGCGCTCACGATCTTGCTTTACTTGTCCATTGGATTCTACGGCGTTCCCGCAGCGACGAGTATCGCTATGATTGCCGCCAGCCTCTGGTTTGCCGGTGTGATGCGCAAGGAAACGGGTGTTGCCGCGGCCATGCTGTTCAGGGAAACTCTACTTTGGCCGGCCATCGCTATCGCGCCGGGGTCGCTCGTGTGTGTCATCGCGGACTGGCGAACGGGCGGTCTCGCAGGCGGGATTCCCAACGCCGCCGTTACCGTGGCCGTTGCGGCGGCCGCGGCTGGAATCTATCTTTCCGTAGTGCGATACGCGCCGTTTCTCGATGACTTTGACAGGCGCTTTCTGGATGAACACCTGTGGTTGCGCAGGCTGCCGTGGCTGCGCAGGCTCGTCATTCGGCAATCGCGCCCGTGAGACCAGGGGAATTCTCGACAGTGGAAACCGTGGGGCCGGCGAATAGACCAATCAGAACGCCGCTATGGGTCTGGCTGATCGTAGTGGTCCTGGCCCTGATCGAGCCGTTGACTCACCTTTGGATCGCCTTCGGGTTGCCCGACGGCAGCGTCCCCACGGGCCTTCACATCCCCGATACCATCTGCTTTCGCGTGTTCATGGATATGTTTGAATCCGGATTTCATTCGCCGCACGCGACCTGTCAGGCGCCGCATGGGTCTCAGTATATCGGTTATTTCGCCGTCCCGTATTATTGGCTCTACGGGGCGCTAGGGTTTGTGGGGCACGTGCTCCAGTTGAACGACTTCCTCCTGCTCGGCGTTGGCAATGGCCTTGTCGCTTTTCTTTACCTGTGGGTTGTCTACCGCTTCCTGGTTCAGGCCGCAACCCGGTTCGCGAATCTCGCCTTCGTGTTCTTTACCCTGGGCGGCGGTTTGGGTGGTGTGATGTATGTGTTGACCGGTCTCATGGGACTACACGAGGCGACGGGTTTTGAAGAAAACTTCGCGCGCCACGCCCTCTACGAATTGATTGAAGGACCCGTTCTATCGCCGGTACTTCATTTTCCTCGCTTGTACTACGGCGTGGCGTTCGTCGTGTGTTACGGCAGCCTCACCCAACTGATCAAAGCGTCCAGGTCCGGCGCGAGCCGTCACGCCGTGTTCGCAGCGATACTGCTAGCAACGGCGTCGTTCATCAATACCCGGTTTGGAACCTTGGCGTGGGTGGTCGCGATGTTCTACCTGTACACGCAGGAAGATAGCGAAATGCGGCTTCGCGTGCGAGCGGCCGTCACGATGACCATTGCCGTGGGACTGGGGATCGTGGCGGGCCTCCTGTTGTTGGGACTGAACCCGAGCATCGTCGGGACGACCGTATCCACCGTGCGCCAGGCCATGTGGCTCTTCCCGTTTTTGAGCGCAACGTTCTTCTTCCTGCTCCTGGTGCCGAACGAAATCCGCAGTTCTCTGCCTCGAATGCCGTTGCTTGGCCGGGCATGCAGTTGGGCTGCCATCGGATACCTCGGCGTGTTCACGCTCTTGTACGTTGGGCATCAGGTGTATTGGGGAAACTACCTCAAAGGAGGTGAGCCGGACGCTGCCCTGTTCAGCTCCGACAAAGCCTTGATTGGCGCCGTTGCGGGGTTTGTCTTCGGCATGACGCGACGCGAGCGCGGCCGTCAACCTGATCCCGAATTGTCATGGGTCGTACTTTGGTTTCTGTCATTTCTAACAGTGGCCGTTTCGGCGTGGGGGAACGGGTGGTTCCTGAGCTTTTCGCCGCAACGATGCATGGCCATGTTGGGTGTCCCCATCGCGCTACTGGCGGCACGCGGCGCGACGCGACTGCACAGCCACCGCCCAGTCGTGGCCCGCGCGGTCGTCCCAACAATCATTGCATGTGGAGTTACATCTGTCGCGGTGGGCGCGCTGTGCTTTCAAGGACCGCTCTTCCACGAACCCGGCCGGGATCCTTTTTCCTGGCACCACATGGAAGCAATGACGGAGGCGGATGCGAATCTGCTCGACCATTTGGGCCCGGGCGTCGTGCTCGCGCCAAAGCCGATTTCGGACGTTATCGCGCTTCGTCCGGGGAACTCCGTACTGTTTGGCGCGGCGACCGGACACGCGGACCAGTTGTACGAGACGATGAAGGAAGGTGTCGAACGGTTCTTCGATCCGAATACCGGCAACGAATACCGTAAGCAGTTTTTAACGGAGTGGTGCGTGGACTACATCTATTGTCCCGACACGTTTCCCGTTCATCCGGAAACATTGGCGGGGATTACGTCAATGGAAGAACTGGCTGTCGCCGGTCGCGCGGGAAACGCGGTCCTATTCAGGCGCGTGAAGTAGCGCGTGGTTAATCGAATCGCCCGACTACACGTCTCACATCGAAATTGTATCGCCTACGGGATCTTCGCCTAGCAATAGCCGGATGACCGCATTGGCCTGGTGGTGGGCGGCGACCCCGACGCGCGGCGCCATCAGCCCCGTCCCCGGTTGCGCCGCGGTTGTGAGATCGCCGACGACCGTGATCCCGGTGCCGAGCTTGCGGGTAACCACCGTATTGCTTGGGGCGTGGCCAGCGAGGCCGGTGGCTACCACGATGGGTGTTTTGGGACGGGCGCGCCGGAAACTCTCGGTCAACATCGCCTTCTCCTCCGCCACGTCGAAGGCCTCGGCCAGCACATCCACGTGCGCGAAGATTGCGGGTACGTTCGCGGGAGTCAGCCGTTCCGTGTGGGTCTCCAAGGCAACGTACGGATTGACGCGGGATAGGTTGGCGCTCAAGGCCTGCGTCTTCAGCATGCCCACCTGATCGAAGAAATACTGCTGCCGGTTCAGATTGCTGGGTTCGACCACGTCGAAATCGACCAGCACGAGTTTGCCCACACCCACCCGCGCCAGGGCGATAGCAATCGCGGAACCGAGACCTCCGAGACCGGCAATACCGACGCAGGACTGCTTTAACACGGCGTGCACGCCCGGGGTATGACGGGCGGCCATAAGCGCCTCCATCTCATCCTGCCGCGGCGCTTCGCCTCGTCGAATGAAGACCACCTCGTCGCCTTCGGAGAGCACGCAATCGCTTCGGGCCGGCGCGCCGTTCAACACCACGATATCCGCATCCGGCTTCACCTCGTCCCGCAACTGGAACAAGGTTTTGCTATCTTCAATATCGACGGGCTTTTCGGAAAGCAGAATCTTCATCAACGTATCCTCATCAGAACGACGCAGCTTAGCGGATAATCCTATAGGATTTTGAACGCCGGTACCACGGGGCGCGGGAAGAAAGAATGCACCATTGAACAAGTCTGCCGTGCAGCCGGCAGAGGGCGATTGCGGCCGTCCCTCCGAAGACCTCACGAACCGGGAAGATTCACTTTCAACATGGGATCCCCGTGAAGGTGATAGATTTCCAGGTTGTACTCCCGTCGAACCATATCGTCGCCAAGCCAGTTCCCTTGATGGAACATACCCCAACGGAACGCGGGCCCGAGCCGGTCGAAAGCCGGGCGCAATCGCCTAGTACTGATGCTCCCTTCGGCGTAGTTCGAATAGAGGGCGGCCATCAAACCGTCCAGTAAGCGGTCGTTCGCATCGGCATCACTGCCCCGAGCGGCAGCAATTACTGCGACTGCGCCGCCGTCGGGAAATCGCAACGCGCGCTCAGCGAAGCACTCGTTCTTCGGGCCGGTTTGCGGGATTTGGACGAGACCCCAAGGGAAGCGTACGGTGTCGGTCTCATTGTCAAACCAGCCTGAATCGCAGTTCATACTGAAGACGACGGGGTAGAAGGCGGAGTCGGGGTCATCCATGGGTATCATGTGTCCGGGGTCGGTATCGGAGTCACGCATTTCGAAGTTAGGGTGATGCCATCCTGAAAGCAGGCCGTGGTCGCAATGCACGACGAGCCCCTCGAGACCTTGCCGCCAGTTCGCCTGGATCGTGTCGGGCCCGGCATCCCACGAATAAGCGAGAATATCTGCGGGCAGCGCATGGCCATAGAAATCCGCGACCGGATCCGGACCATCGTTCCGGTTGTAGCCAAACCGGACCGTCACTCCTTGGTCCGCTAGGAAGTCGCGAACGCGTTCCGCGCCAACGAAGAATTCCCAATCGTCCTGTCCGTCTTGTCTGCCGATGCCGCCGTAGTCACCGCCCGGAGTTGGCGCTTCGAGGTACGGACGGCTCAGCAACAACTCGCTGTCGCTTACCACCTCTTCGACGCGGTACCAGGGAGGACCTTCGGCAGGACTGGTCGCCGCGGCTAGATAGTCTCCCGGAAGAACATTGCCAATGAAGCCTTCGCCCACGCCACGCACTACCGGGCTTCCCAAGGTAAAGTCGAGGCGCGTTAACAGCCACGCGATGGGCCAGATCACATCGTCAAAATAACCGTACGTGGCGGCGTGTAGTGGGATGTCGCCTGGTGCGCGCGACTCGTACCGGATGACCTTGTCAACCACGGCCTTGGCTTCGTCGCGGTTATCGACCGAGATTCGGCCAAGGGCCACGTCGGGTTCGTAGTCGCCGCCGCGCAACGTTGAATAAGGCAGATCGGTTTCGACGGTCAATACATAGTCGAAGAACCCTGCCGGCGTGGGTTGTCCCCGGTAGTTCATGCCCTGGTGCGCGGGAATGAACTCCACGTCGCCAAACAAAAGAACTGCCGACATGGCTGCGGGTTCCGGCGTTGTAACGGTAGGCACCCGGTTCAGGTAATCCAACTCTTTAATGTAGTCGCGAATGCTCTCCGCGTCGGGGTAGTCCGTACCGTCGAGGGATGCCAAGTACACGCGCGTGCCGGAGTCCTGTCGCCACCGCGCCAGTCTGCGCGCCTGGCTGTATAGTTCGGGCCGGGTCACGATAAGGAGTTCGAAGGCATCGTCGCGAATGATATCCCGGTCGATGTCCAGGAGCATGCGGCTCAGAGTGCTTGCCGTCGCGAGTGGGACGAGTTCGCCATTCAGCATTTCCGTTGCCAGCCACTCCTCGGCCCCCATTTCCTGGATGCCTTTGTAGTCACCCAGGATATAGGGCAGTATCGGCGACTGCACACTCGAGAAATCGATTTGAATCCGAAGGCGCCGCGCCAGTATCAGTCGATGCTCAGCGGCAATGTACTGAACTGGAAAGACCCGTACCTTCAGTACATTCAGGTTGCCCAATTGAACCATATCGCTCTGGTATTCCCACCCGGGATACAGCGCACCGGACTGATAGGACTCGTTATCTCGTTCAAATAGCGGACGCTGTTCCCGACGTTTCGTATTCTCGATCCATGCCGGGGGTTGAGCGGGGTACACATGGACGCCTTCGTACGGTTGCTTCAACTCGGGGGAAATGGTGATAGTCCATTGCGCCAATTCACCTGTCTGTGCGTCCTGCGGTATGGCCGCAAAGAACGTGAACGCGGGGAGTTCCGGCTTGCCGGGTTCCAGCGTCCGTTCCGCACCCGGAATCAGGATCCGATGATAGAGGTCTTGTACATCCGGCTTGATCGTTGCCGCGTTCCCGGGCAGGTGGAGTGTGCATTCGATGCGGGATAGGGTCGATGTGTGCTCCAGCGAGGGCTGCACCTGCGCGGGGTCTTCAGGCAACTTCGTGTTGAAGTCCAACGGCGGAATCACCGTTACATCCACCGTCGCGCTCGCCCCGCTGTGACGCCCCGACACCTTCAGCGAAGTCGTCCCTGGCCGTAACCCGTGAACCACCGCGGATGAATTCGCTCGCGCTATGAGCGGATTGTCAGGTTCGCAACGAACCTTCTTGTCCAGCGGATCGCTGGAGGAAACGCTGAGAGCGAACTCCGAGCCGAGTGGAACTTCGACGATGGCCGGTGCGACCTGAAATTCTACGGGTTCCGGGATCGGACAGCCCGAGAACATTGTGGTAAGAATTCCGGCCAGGAAGGTTGAGAGAACCGGTCCGATTCGCATGGCAACTCCCCCTCCGGTTTCTGAACAGAAGCCGGAGCCTGCGTGGCCAAGCGCTCTATGCCCCCTGAGCGACAAAACCGGAATCGGAACCGGGGACAGTTCAGTATACGCTCCCGTTCGATTTCCGTCCACAGGCTGGGCGAATCGTTGCTTGACTGCCCGCGATCGCTGTGCGAGGCTGTCACGGTGGTCCTCGGGATTCGGAATCACACGATCAAACGTGGCAGGGATTCAATTGGATGCATAGATTCTTCTCGAAGTCTCTTCTTTCCATAGTCATTGCAACGTGCCCAGGATTCAGTAGCGCACAGGTGCCCGAAGAGGCTGGGCCCTTAGCGCGCGAACACATCGTGGCGCGCGGAGTTGCCACCCACCCCTGCGTCACCCTTACCCCGGAGGATGTTAAGGAAACGAAGCACCGGGTCGGGGAGTATCCATGGGCGCGGGCTTTGCAGGTCAAGATCATCGAGTCCGCTGAACCTTGGCTGCGGGAATCGGACTCGTATTGGCTGGAATTTCTGCCGGAACCGGGCGCCTGCTATGCCTACGGGTTTACGGGCGATCCGGTTACGGGAACTACCTTTGGCACGTGGTCGGGAGCGCGGTGTGATTGGGACCATCCGGGGCAGGTGCGGAACACGGAAGGCCGGCGGTTTCCGAACGAGGAGTATCCCGACGACGGGGAAGGCTACGTCGCTAAAGACGGCCGCGTCCACTATTTCGTCGGAATCTTCAACGCCTGGGTGACGGAACAGTGGACCCTCAACGCGCTGCCCGCGCTATCGCAGGCCTATCTGCTGATCGGTGACGAACGCTACGCGGATCGTGGCACGCTGCTGCTCGATGCGTTGGCGTCTATCTATTCCGAATCGACTTCGGGATCCTGGGATTATCCGAGCAATCCGCCCAGCGGCCGTTTCGCGCGGCCCTGGTATCAGGTGGCGCGGACGCTGGTGAAGTACGTGGATCAGTACGATTTCATGTATCACAGCCCGTCCATGGACAAACCGTCGCGGCGGGCCGGATTCACGCGCCGCGAGAACATCGAACAGCACCTGCTCCTGGACGGCGCGTACTACTGCTACCAACACAGTTTCGACGGCGCACTGCACAATGGGCACGCCGACTATCTGCGCGGGGCGCTGGCGGTGGGGTGCGCCATGGATATCCCGGAGTACGTGGCAGCCGCGGTGGAGAGTCCCTTCTCCATATCCACCATGCTTGGCAACAACATCGATCGCGATGGGCGCTACTACGAAAGCGCATTGGGCTACGCCGTTCACGCACGGCTCTTGTATCTGACTTTCGCCGACCCGCTGTACAACCTCCGCAGCGCCGAGTATCCGAACGGAATCAACCTGTACGACGACCCGCGGATGCAGACGAGTCTCCTCCTGCCTGATTTGCAGGTCGAATTGGCCGGACGCCGCCCGAATTTTGGCGATAGCGCGCCCGAACCTAGTTACCGAAAACCGCCGGAGCATCCGTTCTCCAAGACCGACTATCTGTTTCTGGAGCGGCTCTACGCTATGACGTCGAATTCCGAGCAGCGCGCCACCTTCGGCAGTGCGCTTCAGTACCTAGCCCAAGGCAATCTGGAAACCGTGCGCGCAGAGCATGCCGACGAATGGATGCTCTGGCATGCCGCCTCGGTGCCTGACTTGCCGGAGGCGCTCTCTCAGGTGCTCAACGAGCGCCTGCACGGGTCTTGGGTCGCCGGTGCGAAGGGCCTCGCCCTCCTGCGTGGCGGCGATCAGGCGGCCTTGCTTCGCTTCGGACCAAGCCTAAATCACGGCGATCCCGACGATCTGGGCCTGCTCTATTACGCAAACGGATACGAACTCAGTTACGACATCGGCTACGGACTCGGCAGCACGCACACCCATGTGGGCTGGGCGTCGAGTACGGTCAGCCATTGTCTCGTGACCGTTGACGAGACCAACCAGCTTGCCGGTGAAGGATCGGGCGGGAGTCTCAACTACTTCGCCGCATTGCCCGGCGTGCAAGTCGTCGATGCGTCGAGTCCGCTCAGTTATTCGGCACAGGGCGTGAGCGATTACCGGCGCACCGTGGCCCTCGTGAACGCGGGCGGATATCTCGTCGACGTGTTTCGCGTGACCGGCGGACGCCAGCACGACTACGGCTTTGGAAGTATTGGCACTGAACTGACGGTCGAAGGCGTCGCGAAGCTCGAGCCGCACGAAGGCAGTCTGGCCGAGGGCTACGACTGGGGACAGCAGATCGGCAATGATGGCGATATCAAGGGGCATCCCAACAAGCCCTACTGGAACCCGCCGCCGGGGAACGGGTACGGCTTTTTTTACAATGTGCGCCGCGGGAAGCCGGATTCTGTGTGGTCCGGCACCTGGAACATTGCGGGTGAAGCGCCGGCAAGATTGCGCATGCACATCCTGAGCGACCCGGGCGAGGCAATCGTCGCTTCCGCGCCCGGACTGTATCCAAACAAACCGCCCGCGAGTTACCTGTTGTCGAGACGCGTTGCGGGAGACGACAAGCCATTGTCCAGCACCTTCGTTTCCGTCTATGAATCCTTTGCTGCTGGCGAAGAGGACGCACCTGTAATTCGGAGCGTTCGCCGCATCGGTACGGAAGCAATCGAGGTTGAGCGCGCGGACGGCGCCGTCGACGTTGTCCTCTGCGGAGGCGGTACGTTCGAAACGGCGTACGGCTCCATAATATTCGACGGCGACTTTGCATACCTGACTGGCGATGGAACCCGTGCCACCAGTGTCGATGTGTTGGGTTGCATAGATCTGAAAGTGAACGGGAATGTCCTCGATTCAGGTCCGGACGCTTTCGAAGCAACCGTCGTTGCGGCGGATCGCGATACGTGTTCGGTCGAACTAAACACGCCAATTCCGGAGGGCTTGGAACAGTTGGTTGCGGTCTTCAGCAATCCGCTCTACTCAAGGACGACCGCCTATCATGTGGAAGCTGCCCAAGACTCGACCCTGGTGCTCCAGGGCAGCTCTTTCGTTGTGGGCAAAGGCCGCGTCGCGGAAATTCGGGATGAGCACACCATCGTCAGTGACGTGACCCACGAGTACGCAAAAACGGTCCGCGCACAGCTCTCGACCCGCTACTTCGATGGCAAGACGATTGTGGGCGAAGATGGCGGAACCACTCGCGTGCGCGGGACGGAGCCCGGCACGCCGCTTGTTGTCACGGTCGACGATGCCTCGGTCCTGCAACCGGGTGAAGTGTTCGTGTATCGGGATGTGGTAGAAGGGGATACGGTGCGGATTGCCCTGCCCCGTACCCACACCATCACGGACTGACGGGGCGGCCCACGATTTGCTAGAATAGGACTTCAATTCGTGCGTGAGAAGTCCGTGGGGACAGGCGCGCCATAACCGGCCAATTGGAGGCGATCATGAGACTGTGCCGTTTTGAACGCGATGGGGAAGAGTACGCGGGGTTCTATTTCGACAACAAGCTCGTGCCCGTTGGCGCGGCTGTGGATGCATGCGAGCAACACACACATAAGCGCCACGAATTGCCACAGGGATCAAGCCTGGTTTCTATGCTGGCCTGCGGCGAGCATCACGATGCGGCGGCCGCAGTGGGCGATTGGTTGAGCAAGAACCTCGACGGCGTCGACGCGCTGGATGTATCGAAGGTTCGTCTGTTAGCGCCGTTCCCGACGCCGCGGAAGCTGTTCTTGCTCGCGGGTAACTACGCGGCGCACATCGAAGAAGGCGGTGGCCATGCCGTGGAACGGGCGCGCACATTTCCCTACGTGTTCATGAAACCTATATCGACGATCAATCACCCGAACGCGCCGGTGCCGATTCCATCCGTGTCGCCCGACCACATCGATTGGGAGGCCGAGCTGGCGGTGGTCATCGGCAAGGCGGCAAAACACGTCTCGGAAGCCGATGCCTTGAATTACGTCGCGGGATACACGGTCATCAACGACGTGTCCGACCGCGAGTACACCCCGAACCCTGGACGCGAGAAGCGGCCCAAAGACGAATTCTTTGACTGGCTGCACGGCAAGTGGCACGACGGGTTTTGCCCCATGGGACCTTGCGTCACTTCGGCCGAGGCCATCGGCGATCCGCAGAGTCTACAGATTACGCTCAAGGTAAACGGCGAGACCAAGCAGGATGCGTCAACGGCGTTGCAGATTTATCCCGTGGCCGGCGTAATCGAGTTCATCTCGCGATCCATCACGCTGGAACCGGGCGACATCATCTCGACCGGTACTCCGTCCGGCGTGGGCGCCGCGTCGGGTACGTACCTGCATCCCGGCGACGAAGTCGAAGTGAGCATCGACAAGATCGGCGTGCTCAAGAATCACATGGTCGCAGAGCAGGCGTAAGGCGCCAGCACCATAGCGTTTGCAGGCGCGTGATTCCGCATGGGGTCCCGCGTTCGGGGATTCCCCAAAAGGACCGCCCGCGGTTCTCGCCTTTGCGGGTTAGCATTTGTTTGCCGCACACGCGCGACGAATGCCCCGGTACTGATAAGGAGTGGCAGTTCCGTCCCAAAACCAAGCTCGGACGTAACGTAGACTGTCTCATCGTGTCCAGATTTCTGGCGGAATTGGTGCAACCACTGGAGACTCCCGAGGGCCTGCAAATGATGGTGGTTCGCAGGACCGCCGTCGAAGGAGTGTTCGCTCGCAACAATGGCTTGCGAGGCTGGATTCGAAGCCGACGCCGGGGACTCAACGTTGTCCAGGCCGAGATGAAACGGCATCAACGTGCTCATGGCCTGTGCCCGCAGACGGGAGTCGGGCAATCCATGGCGCCACCGGAGGACCAAAACACCCGTGAACCAAACTAGAATCAGCGGCAAAGGCGATCCGTGATCCGCGATTGCGCATTCTTGGAGATTCTCCTGCACGCGGATGACGGGGAGCTTGGTTTTGATCGGGGTGGTGGTGCGGTCGCCGCGTATGGATGCGCGGATGACATGGGACCAGGCATAGGGTAGGATTAGACCGGGAATTCCAGCCGTAATCAGGTACCGGAGGGCCGTTTTGTTTTATCTGAGTGCACAAACCGGAGCGACCAAGGGACGCTCATGGAGGCTTAGTGCGGAGACGGTCTTGGTGGGCCGCGGCAACGAGTGCCACATTGTTATCGACGATTCGCTCGTGTCGCGCCGGCACTGTGAAATTTATCGGGCGGACGACGGACTTCTCGTGCGCGACCTTGGCAGCAGCAATGCCACGCTGGTCAACGGACGGCCGGTATCGGAAAGCCCGTTGCGGGAAGGCGACGAACTCGCCGTGGGGCGGACGGTACTGTTACTCACGCGGGATGGAGACGATGGCGCGATACCCGGTCAGACGGCGGCGCCGAACGAGTTCACGACCGTACAGTTGGCGGGCGACCAGTCGGCGGTGCTTGGGGATAAAACCGCCGCGTTAATCGCCATGGCGTATCCGAATTCGGTGGAAGAACTGGCCGCCCTGTACGATATCGGACGTAAATGCAGCCGGGTCTTAACCGTCCCCGACCTCATGAAGAGTGTCTTTGAGGAGTTGCGCATTTACTTCAATCCATCTTCAGCGTGGATCGCGCGCTTGCGTCCTGGGACGCCCGAGCTGCGCTTCTATACACCGGCGAGTTGCGCCACGGGAGAAACGGTCAAACCGCCAATTGAAATTGAGCGCAAGACCCAGAAAGCCATGCTGAAGCCGGGCGGACTACTGGTGCCGATCTTCAACAAAGAGTTGGAAGAGCGGCGGCTCGGAACGCTCCTGGTAGCGCCGATGAGCCTGAGTGAACAGCGCATCGGGGCGTTGCTGGTCCGGTGCGAGGCGCCCGACGATCACTATGGAGAACGCGAGCTTCAGTTTCTCGTTTCCGTCGCAAATACGGTCGCTCCCTATTTTCGCGCAACCGAGCACGTCGAATTGTTGCGGCAGGACAACCAACGGTTGCGGGCGCTGACGCGAAGCGCCAAGACTTTGATGGGCAATAGCCGTGCGATCCGACAGGTGCGAAACCTGATCTCCAATGCCGCTCCTTCGGACCTGCCGATCCTGATCCAGGGCGAGACGGGGACGGGGAAGGAATTGGCCGCGCTGATGATCCATGAAGAATCGCAGCGGGCCAACGGCCCCATGGTTACGGTGAACTGTGCCGCCATTCCTGCCCAACTGCTCGAGAGTGAGTTGTTCGGATACGAGAAGGGCGCCTTTACCGGGGCCATGGACAGCAAGGCTGGCCGGCTTGAGGAGGCGAACGACGGGACGCTGTTCCTGGACGAGATTGGGGACCTGTCGTTGGAGAATCAGGCGAAGCTCCTTCGCGTCATTGAGACCGGGACCTTCACACGGCTGGGCAGCAACCGTGAAACGCGCGTCAGCATTCGTGTAGTTGCCGCAAGCAACAAGCGGCTGGATAGCCTCGCCAAGGAAGGGAAGTTCCGTTCGGACCTTTACCATCGGCTCAATGGCCTGGAAGTCCAAATGCCGCCGCTGCGGGACCGCCCCTCGGATATTCCGATTCTAGTCGAACACTTTCTCAAGCTGAGTCTTGATCGGGCGAAGCGGCCGATCCTGGGTTTTACGGACGACGCGATCGAATACCTTCGTGCACGGCGTTGGCCCGGGAACGTGCGCGAGCTGCGTAATTTCGTGGAGCGGGCGGTGGCCCTGGCGCGGTCGGAACACATCGACATGGCGGTGCTGGAGGCCTGCGCGGCGTCCGGCGGGCGGGACGTGGACGAGCCGATGGCCAGCCTGGCGGAAGTCGAAAAGCACCATATCGCGAGCGTATTGGAGCAGTGTGGCGGCAACATCCGGGAGGCGGCCAAGGTTCTAGGGATTGGCCGCAGCACGCTATATAACAAGATTTCGGAATACGGGATTACCATCTAGGCCGTCGGCAAGCGATGTGAAATTCTCTGATTTCGATTATCTCCACAATTATCTTCAAGACAATTCCGCAATTCCCGTGCTACACTGGCGCTTGCAGAAAGTACGCTAATTGAACGCGGAGGAGCACTAGCACAGATCGGATTGACGAGACCTCCGGAGATGACCCCTGTGGAGTACGTGCCGAGGATTGGGGACTGGACGGCATGAATGGGTGATCAGAAGTGAGGTAGCTTGCCATGTTTCAGCGTGATGACGAGGAGTACGTCCCCGAACTGCGTGAGGTTGTTGACGAGTTCGATCTCCTTCTCACCCATCTCGAATGCCACCCCCAGAAAAAGCCATTTCGGCTCTTTATAACGGATGACGGGGGTTCCCGATTGTTCCAGATCGACTCCGAGCGCGGCGTGCTTGTTTCCACGTACCAAAGCGACGGGATTTGCCGGTATGCGGGTATGGACCGCAACGATTACTTTCGGCTCTGCGCGCTCCTGGGGAAAATCCAGTGGACGGTTCTGCAACTGAATCCGCTGCTCGTGGAAGAGGATTTCAGCCACGTTTCGCCGTCGCCCTGTGTGTATGCGCCCCGGCCGTTCAAGCAGGACTTCGCCCTGACGCTGGAGAATCCGCAGTTGTGCCAAGGCTGCATTGATTTTTACCGGTGCCTCGGGGCGGAGACGGAGATTTTGGCTCTCCGAATGTTGTTGGACGAGTTTCGTTCCAACCATCATTAAGATTCCTGGCTGAAACGGTTCCGGGATTGGCCGGTATATCCGTTTGACAGCCCCGGCCACCTCCATGCAGAGTAATGGGCGCTGGGGTTTTGTCTCTTCTTTCGCCACAATCGGTCATTCTCAATCGGGAAAGGGTATGTCAATGGCTAATGAATTCGACGATCAAGCTCGGACGTGGGGGATGGTGAGTCATCTGAGCGCGCTGGCGATGTTCACGTGTATTCCGTTCGCCAATATCATTGGGCCGCTCATCGTTTGGCTGACGAAAGGCAAGGAGTCGGCCTTCGTCAACGATCAGGGTAAGGAGGCCGTGAATTTCCAGATTACCATGACGATCATTTCGCTCGTCATCTTCGTGCTGTCGTACGTGGTGCCGATTATCGGTATCTTGGGACTGCTCGTTTTTCTGGTCAATCTGGTGTTCATCATCATCGCCGGATTGCAGGCGAAACAGGGAATCGAGTATCGCTATCCTTTCAACATTCGACTTGTTAAGTAAGTCGCGGACCGGCTGTACCGGTATTGTGTGTTATGATGCCTCCCATTCCAATTGGGAGGCATCATGCTTTTGAAGGATAAGGTAGCGTTCATTACCGGCGGCGGCCGGGGGATTGGGCGGGGGGTCGCGCTGGCCTTCGCTCAGCAGGGTTGCGATGTGGCGGTGGCGGCGCGCACGGAAGAGGAAGTGCGGGAGACGGCAAAGCTTATCGACGCGGAAGGCTGCAAGGCGCTTGCAATCTGCTGCGATGTTGCCGATCCCCAGTCGGTCGACGCCGCCATCAAGGAAACCCTGGCCACATTCGGGCAGATCGATATCCTCGTGAACAACGCGGGGTACGCGTACTTCCGGCCGTTCCACGAATTGTCCGCCGAGGAGTGGAAGAGAACGCTGGACGTCAACCTCACGGGGCCGTTTCGGTGTATCCAGGCCGTGCTGCCGTCGATGATGGCGCGACGTTCGGGGCGCATCATCAACATTTCGAGTGTGGCGGGAGTGAAGCCGCTTCTACACCAGAGCGCGTATTGCGCGTCCAAACACGGTCTGAACGGATTGAGCAAAGTGCTGGCCATGGAATTGCGAGAGTATGGCATCGGCGTGCATTCCATCTGTCCCGGCGGCGTGGACACGCAACTCGCGCGGGACGCCATGCCCGACCGCGATAAGAGCAACTGGATGACAGCTGAGGATGTCGCGCATGCGTGCCTGTATCTGGCAACGTTGAGCCCGCGCGCAACGACGGATGAGATCGTGGTGCGGCGGTTTGATAGTGTGCCGAGTTAGGAATGATGAATTACGAATTACGAATTAAGAATTAAGAATCTAAAGAGCTATCAGGAGTTGAAAGGGCTTGAGCGAGGAATCCGGTTCTGGACGACAGACGACGATTGGCGAGTCGTCGGAGGCCGCCGCGCTGGATACGGTGGAAGGCACGGTGGAGCGGATCGTCTTTGAAGGAAAGGACAGCGGGTTTCTCGTGGGGCGGCTTCAGCGACGGCAGCCGCCGGGGTTGATGACGTTCGTGGGGACCGGGCTGGCCGTGTCGCCGGGGGAGACGGTGCGGCTGTGGGGGCGCTGGGTCGACGACGCCAAGTTTGGACGGCAGTTGCGGGTGGAACGGTATGAGACGGTGCTGCCCGCGACAGCGGACGCGATCGAGAAATACCTGGGTTCGGGATTGATCAACGGGATTGGACCTGCATACGCAAAGCGGCTGGTCAAGGCCTTCGGCGTGGAAACGCTGCGCGTTATCGACGAGGAACCAGCGCGGCTACGCAAGGTCGAGGGCATCGGCGCGAAGCGGGCGGCGCAAATCCGCGAGGCATGGCAAGAGCAAAAGGCGATCCAGTCGATCATGCTGTTCTTGCAAGGGCACGGCATCGCGGCGTCGCAGGCGGTGCGCATCTACAAGCACTACGGCGATAAGGCGGTGGCCGTGTTGCGGGATAACCCGTACCGGCTGGCCCAGGACATCCCCGGCATCTCATTCAAGATTGCGGATGACATCGCGTCGCAAATGGGGATTGAAACGGCGTCCCCGAAGCGGGCCGCCGCGGGCGTGCTTCATACGCTCCGGCGCGCCACGGGGGACGGACACACCTTCTTGCCGCAGGAACCGCTGATTTCGGGCGCGGCGGAATTGTTGGGCGTCGATTCAGGCATCGTCGAGACGGTATTGCAGGCCATGTGCGAGACCGATCAGGTCGTGCGCGAAGGAACCGACTACTTCCTCCCCACCTTGCACCAGGCGGAAACCAACTGCGCAAAACTCCTCAAGCGATTGCTGAGCGCGCCGAAGGAAGACTTTCCGATTCAGGTAGAGAAAGCCATCGCGTGGGTGGAGAAGACGAAGCGCATCGAACTGTCGGAAGAACAGCGGGCGGCGGTGCGGACCGCGGCGACGGCGAAGGCGATGGTGATCACGGGCGGACCGGGTACGGGAAAGACGACGCTGCTGAACGGGCTGCTGGCAATCTTTGTGCGCAAGGGAATGCAGGTATTGCTTGCCGCGCCGACGGGCCGCGCGGCGAAGCGCATGGAAAACGCGACGGGACGCGAAGCGAAAACCATCCATCGGCTCCTGGAGTGGAGTCCAAAATCGGGCGGGTTCACGCGGCACGAAGGGAATCCGCTGGACGCGGATCTCGTGGTCATCGACGAAAGTTCGATGATGGATATCGGACTCATGCACAGCCTCCTGCGCGCGCTGCCGCCGCAGGCGCGGCTGTTTCTGGTGGGCGATGTCGATCAGCTTCCGTCCGTGGGGCCGGGCAATGTGTTGATGGACATTATCGCGAGCCAGACGGTGCCGGTGGTGTGGTTGAAGACCGTGTTCCGGCAGGCGGCGGAAAGCGGGATCATTACTAACGCGCACCGGATCAATTCCGGCGAGTTTCCCCAGTTCAACGATCGGGACTTCTTCTTCGTGGACCGCAAAGAGCCCGAGAAAGCGCTCGCGACCGTGCGGGAACTGGTTACCAAGCGAATCCCGGACAAGTTTGGATTGGATCCGTTGCGGGATATCCAGGTGCTGGCGCCGATGCATCGGGGCGATGTGGGCGTGGCGCGGTTGAACGTTGCGTTGCGGGAATCGTTGAACGCCGGTACGCCGACGATTGGCCAACGGTCATTTGGGTTGCACGACAAGGTCATGCAGACGCGCAACAACTACGAGTTGGACGCCTTTAACGGCGACGTGGGAATCGTGACGCAGGTCGACGAGGTATTGCAGGAGGTCATCGTGCATTACGAGGACCGGGACGTATTGTACCCATTCGACGAGTTGGACGAACTCACGCCGGCCTATGCGAGCACGGTGCACAAGGCGCAGGGCAGCGAGTATCCGGTGGTGGTGCTGCCTATGAGCACGCAACATTACCTCATGTTGCAGAGGAACGTGTTTTACACGGCGATCACGCGGGCGAAACAGATGGTGATCATCGTGGGGGATACGCGCGCGGTGGCGCGGGCGGTACACAATGTGCAAGCGTCGAAGCGGTATTCGCGGTTGGCGGAGCGGTTGGCGAACCGGTAGCGCGCGGTCCCGCCCGGCGTGGAAGCCGGGCGCTACAGGGCAATTACTGGTCCGTTAGGCCTCGGGCTTGGCGTCGGTGCCGTCGATAAGGACCTCGACTTCCGCGGCACTCATGATCGGTTGGCCGTCGACTTCGCTCTTGCCGAGCAGTTTCACGTAGCGGGCTGTTTGCGTCGGGAAGAACGCGGTCTTGGGGACAGCGTCGTTGGCCCATGCGCCTGATGCGACCGGCTCGCCCCATTGTTCGCCGTCCTGGCTGACGTAGACTTCAAACTCCTTCACGCGGCCGTTGGTGCTGTCTTGGCGCGGCACGTAGGTTAGTCCCGCGATCGGCTGCGGCGCGTCCAACGCGATGACCAGTTCGTGGGGGTACCCCGGCATAGCCCCGACGAACTCGGTATGCCAGAGGGTTGAACTGTTGCCGTCAACCGCAAGGTCAGGCGGATACTCCGGCGAATAACTGTCGGTCGACGCCGTCCGCTGCACGGGTTGTTCATCGGCGCGTGCGGTCCGCACGAAGGCGAGGATCGCTTGATAGGCCTCGTTGGCCGTGTCTTCTTCCCAGCGCGTTCCACCGACGTGCGTCACGCCGGTGGGGCTTTCCTCGCTGGACTGGCCGGTGCCGAAGGGACTGCGCGGTTTGCGCAAGACGAGACTCTGTTCCGGGTCGGAGGTGTTGAGCACCTTCAGCATGGAACGGTAGTTGGCGACAATCTCGTCGTCGGTCAACGGGCGTCCGTCCTTCGGCGGCTCGGCGAGACCGAGGATCGTGTGCGTGGCATGGCAATCCGCGCAGGCGTTCTTGTCCGCGCCTTTCTCGTAGAAATATGTGTTGACATGATCGCGGTAGAAGAGAATGTCGGGCAGGCGGACCGCCGCGATCTCCGCGTCGGCCGTGATGCTTTCAGGATCGAGTCCGGCGACGCGAAGGGCTTCTTTCGCGCGGGCCTGCAGGTCGGCGTCGCCATCCATGACGGCCTTGACGCGGGCGGCGTAGCGCGGTTCCGAGGTGATGAGATTGCGTTCGACGACGGTGGTGAGCGCCGCTTCGCGGGTCTTGGGATCGGCGGCGATGAGGAGTTTGAGGACGTACTCGTGGACGTCTTCCTCGCCCCAAACGCGATCGTTCTCGCGCGCGAGGGCGAGTGACCTGGCACGGATCGCGGGACTGTCGTCCGAGAGGCCCGCGTACAGGATTGACGCCGCGCGTTTGCTGCGGCGGAGGACTTCGAGTTCCGGCAGGATCTCGAAGACCTTCTCGCGCACGGCGATGTCGCGATCCGTGGCGGCACGCTCGAGTAAGCGAATGCCGCGGCGGCTGAGTTGCTGCTCCGCGGCATCGAGATTTTCAACGGCGGCTTCGCGCGGTCCTACGATGCCTTCGCGCGCGGTAATGGCATTGACAACGCGGATGCGTTCGGAAGCGGGCCGTTCTTCCAATGCCGACCAGGCCGACGTAAGCACCGCGATGGCCTGGCGATCGTCCAACGCGGCGGTTTCGACCAGGGGAAGCAAACCGGCGCTGGGCTCATCGGCCGTGAGGGTTTCTTCGGCGAGGGTCTGCACCTTGTCGATGATGGCTTGATTGGCGAGCGCTTCGGGGCTGCGCGCGATGGACGCGAGCACGATGGCGCGGGTTTCGCGATCGGGTTCGGCGAGCAGTTCAAGGACGCGGGACGCGACGTCGGGTTCCTGGGTTGCGCGCAAGACGAGATCGCGTTGCACAACTTCGCGCGCGGTCGCACGCAGGTCCGGTTGCTCTGCGAACATGCCGTTGATGAGGGCCAGTTGCAGATCCCGTGACGGCGTGTGGTTCGGCATCTCGAAGAAACTGGCTAACTGGAATCCCCGGCGCAACTGGGCGGGACGGTCCTCGGCGTAGATGAGCTTGCCCAGGGTTGCATCGAGATACGATTGCTCCGGCGTGAACATGAAACTGAATTCGCGATCGTTGCCCACGTCGATCATGTTGCGCGGGACGCGGGCGTAGTAGCGGCCTTTGAAAAAGGAGCCGTCAAAACTTTCCAGCAGGGCCTCGCGTTGCAGGTCGTTGCCTTCGGCGAGGGCCGTCAACACCGGTTCGAGCAGGATGCTTTGCTCGACCGCGATGCGACCGTCGAGCACGCCCTTCCCCACCGCTTCCGGGAGATCGCGGATGTTACGCTGCATGCTGACGCCGCCGCTCTGATTTTCGTCGAAGAGGATGTACATGTTCTGTGCGAGGTTCGTGCGCAACGCGGGCGTTTCGCCATCGACGCCCATGCGTGCGATGTAGGTGTCGATGATTCGCGATTTGAACTCGGGGTTGTTGGTGCGATACCACCACTGACGCAGGGTCCGAAGGGCTTGGAGACGCGTCAACTCGTCGGGATCGGACGCGAGTTCCACAAAGGTTTCGGCGATGTCGAGGCGCGTATCCATTCCCTGGAACTGGTAGGCGAAGGCGCGCGCCGCGGAACGCCGCACGAGCGGGTCGGCGCTGTTCAGCGCGATCTGCAGTGCGTCCGCGCCGTACCCCGTGTTACCCAGTTGGCGGAGTCCCCAGGCCGCTTCACGCCAGACGAGTTTGGACGGATCGTCAAGCAGACCCATGAGGGGAGCGACGCTCTCGTCTCCACCGATGCGGCCTAACAAGGAGGCAGCGGCGGCACGCACTGGTGCCTCAGAACGCTCAAGCAGGGGTAGCGTAGCGGCGACGATCGCATCGATATCTTCGGGCGCGACTTCCCAGATGTTTTCGAGCGCCTCGATTGCGTCGGCGGCTGAAGCGTCCGCAGACGGGATCGAGGCCGTTTGTCCGTTCACGTTCCCGAGTCCGGACAGCGGCGCGCCTTTGGGGTAGACCGAAGCGAGCGCCATGAGGGCGTAACGCGATTCGCGCATGGGCGTGCGGAAGTTCTCGTGCGTGTCGGTCTGGAACCAGCCGCCGAAGGCCTTTTGTCGCGAGAGCAGAAATTGCGCCGCGCTCTCCAGCCTCGGTTCGTCTTGGGGAGTGAGACCCGACTCGATCAGGGAGTAGACGATCTGGCCGGTCGTATATTCGGCGCTGGTTCCGTCCTGTATGCCTTCCTCGTCCCAGCCGCCGTCGGGATTCTGCAACGCGAGCAGTTCTTCGCGGAGGGCGTGGATGCGATCGGCGTACTTCTCCTTATTCATGTACGCGAGGCCGAGGAAAAGGTGAATCTTGTCCTGGAGCGTTTCGATGCGGGCCTCGGCTTCGGACGATGCGAAGATCGTTTCCAGGTTGTCGGCGGCCTGCTTGTACGTTTCGTCGCCGCTGCGGCGGTAGCACTCCTGCATCATGCGCCAGTCACGCCACGCGAACCCGAACTTGCTATCGAGGGGCACGACGCCATTCTGTTCGTCTTCCGGCAACACTTCGCGGTCGATCCAGGCGGCACGCATGAGGGGACCGAAGCGTTCGACGATGTCCGTCTCCCGGCCGCTGATCTGGCGCTCGAAGTCCGCGAGGATGCTGCCCTGTTTGCCTTGGGACTGGAGGGGAATGGCGATGAAGCGTTGCCAATAGAGATCGTCGGGGCCGTAGAACGGCGTGATGCTGTTGTAGATCCGCTCGACCACGTAGCGGAAGTTCGCCTTAGACTGGATGGGATAGCCGTTGCGATGGGCGACGAGATTGGCTTCCGTGGAAAACACCGCGGGATGACATGCGGTGCAGCGCATGGCGGTTTCGTGCATGTTCTGCACGCGGCGGTAGATGTTGCCTTCGCGCGGCACCTGGGCGAACCACGCGTCACCCACGTCCATGATGTAGCGCAAGCCAATTTCGACGGCAAGCTGCGGATCGGAATACGGCGGCACGGGATACTTGTAGGACCGGATCATGTAACGGGGATGATTGGCGTTAACTTCGAGGTAGTAGGTGCCTTTGGTGAAGGTACGCGTGATGGATTTGGAGTACCGTTCCCGCTCGCGGTCGTGGACGATCTCCATGGGGTCCTTCCCCTCGAGATACGGGACTGGCTCGCCGGGACCCGCGGGATCGAGCGTGTAGACCCGCATGTTCACGGATACGTCGCGGTCGGGCACGTCGAGTTCGAAGATGACGAGGCACGGTTCCTCGTCGGTGATGTCGATGCGGAACCAGTCGAGCCCCGTCTTCCCTTCCTCCTGGTTGTCGAGGTAGTCCACGTCGTCGACGCTGCCTTCCACCAGCGTGCCGATGGCGAGCGGGTTGGCCTGCGCGGGGGAATTGTTGGGTTCCGCCTCGAAACGTTGGGCGTGCTCGGGTCCGCCCAGTTCGACCCAGGCGGAATTCAAATGCACCGTTTGTGTCGAAGCGTTGGCAAAGGAGACTTGCGCGGGGCCTTCGGCGGAACCTTCGGGGAGTCGCAGGGGAAGATAGAAACTCGGATCGCCGGCGTGAAGGGACTTTTCGATGACCGTGCCGTCGGGTAGGGTTACCTGAGCGCGCAAGGCCGCGTCGGACGGGAGGCCGCCGGTCATGAGGCCGGTATCCAGCGCATAGGTGGCGCCGGCCGACATCGGCGCGGTCTGATACGTGAGCGTCGCTGAAGGTTCGATCGTTTGATCGTCGGCTTGCCCGAGCCCGATGGGGACCGCTTCATCCGCGTTACCTATGGCGCAGAGGAAACACAGGGTAAATGCAGCGCGTCGAGACATGGATCGGGTGCTCCTTGCAGCGGTACGGTTCAATCTGTGCCACCAGTCAACCCGAAGGGAGCGCGGTCGCGCTCAACCCGCGGGATCAGCTACGAAGACCCTTGCGCGAATCAGTATCCCGCGCACCGCGCTTCAGATCAAGTCGTTTCACTTTGGAAGCGCGACAGTGCCGTTCCTTTTCGGACCGCCGAAAGGCGTGGGCCAGTCCGTTCGGGTCGCGGGGGCGCGGGTGTCGTAAAGGGCAAGCCAGCCCGGTTTGCCATCGATGACCACTAGCAGTTCGGACGTTCCATCGTCGTCAACGTCGCAGAAGGCCGTGTTCACAGGCCAGCCGGGCAGTTCGAGATGCTGTTTGATGCCACCGGTAGCGGAAACAACGTAGAGGTCGCCCCAGGGATCGCTGTTCGAAAGCCGCGCGTAGCCCGCAGGATTGCCGGTGCCTACCACGGCTTCGAGGGCTCCGTCTCCGTCGATGTCCGCCATGACGGGAGAGTTGGTGTCGAGATAGGCGCGATCGACGGGCGTGGTCCATTGCACGTCGCCCGAAACGAGATCGACGCACTGAATAGCACGAGTGCCATTGTGGCCGCCGTCACGCGTGTTTGTCATGCCAACGCCTTCCAGCGCCGGATCGGTGTCCAGATTTCCAATGGTGAGCCCGGTACAACCGAAGGGTATACGACGAAGCAGCGCGCCAGTGCGATCAAATACGTGGATGTGATTCCACTCCTGATTCTGCCGGTGCTCCAGATCGAGACCGACTTTGACGAGTTCTTCCGTGTCATCGCCATCCACATCCGCGACGAAAATCGGGGTCGATCCCAGATCTTCCTTGTGCCCATCCGAACGCCAAACGGGTTGGCCCGCTGAATTGAGCGCTATCAGGGACGAGGAGAGGTCATCGTTGTTGTACTCGCTACCGAAGACGATGTCGTCGCGGCCATCGCTGTCGAGATCGGCGAGTGCCGGAAGGCTCCAACAGAAGAGCACGCCGGTATCGCTGTGCCAACGCGCAGACCAATCGGACGTGGCGTAGCGGAAGAGATTCCGTTGATCCGCGTATAGGAAATCGGTGACGCCGTCTTGGTCCAGATCGGCCACGACGGAATTGTTGTTACCGAAGTGAGTCACATTCGGGAGATGTTGCCGTGGCATTCCGGTTACCGCATCGAGAACTACGGCGCCCCCGGGCGTTTCGGGATTCGCGGGAACATATGAGTACACGATGGACCCGCCCCAATCGCCGCTTGCAGGAATCCACTGCAAATACGCGCCCGGTTGCGACTCGCCGCCTGATTCGTCGTGAACCGCGGTCCATAGCAGCTCACCATGAGCGTTCACGGCGAGAACGGAGGCGCGCTTTGTGCCGTTCTCTTCATAGGCCCCTTGCACACCAATCACGACGCGGTCGTCGATCCGCCCAACGACGGCATTGACGGAGCTGTGGAGGCCGGTATCGAATCGCCAGCGTTCCTGAAGCGGGCCTTCCGCGTGGACGCCGGTGGTCGCCAATACGATGGCAAGCCATCGGATGGCGACCTTCTTTCGATACGGCGCGATGGAAGTTTTCGCTTGAAACGATTTGCGCTCCATTCTACGGTCCCTCCATTGTGCATTGCACCACCATGCGCGACGGTAACGCCGTCCACGGCTTGGAGATGACGTCCAACTCCGAAACGGACAACACCAGGTGCGCATCGGAATCGGCCACGCCGGACTCCCTGGCGCACCACCGCGCAAACGCGATCAATCGCATCGATTGCGGCTGCTCGCTCTCCGGATTCGCCATGTCCCTGATCCAGCGTTCCCAGCGTATGCCGCCCACCCGAAGGCGGAGAGGCGTTAGGTCGATCGTGCGGGGCTTCTCATTTACGGTCGCTTCGAGAACCGCCGTGTACATACGCGATCGCATCACCTCAGCAAAGGTAGGGTAGCATGCGAAGGGCCAGCCCTGGGTTTCCGCCTTTGCTCCGGCGAACGATACCGCCAGCACGACGAGCGCGCTTACCGCAGTGGTTTGTACGGGAATGGACTGCGCGGCCAATTCGCTGCCTCCTTCCACAGCTGCGCTCGTGCGGGTAATGCTCCGGCGTGCGAGCGCGCCCCAGTCTATGAACAGGACGTAACACGCGAGCAGGGGATGAAACAGAATGTTTAGGAGGTACCAGTTGGCGAGGTGGAAAGCGACGCCTGCGACTATCGCGAGTACTCGTGAGCGTGGCCGGAATAAGGCGAAGAGAAACGTCAATTCAAAGAGGATAACGGCCGCTCCGCCGGCGTTTAGCAGGATTGGAAACTCGAGGATCCACTGCCCGCGGGTCATGTCCTGCATGGCGTGGTAGCGGAGCACGAGGTTCGTCAAGTTGTCGCCGGTGATCCAATCGATGCCGGAGGTCCAAAGTTTCCAGAATCCGGGAAAGAAGTATGCGAGCCCGATGAGGATCTCCGCGACGCGAATCGGGAAGCCGTAAGCGCTACTGCGATTCGAGATGCCGACGAGACGCTTCCGGCTTCGAGACCGGATCAGGGCGTCAACCGACAGCGCATCGCCGCAGGGGGACGCGGCCAGAATCATGAGAAACCAGATGAGGTGGTTGTAGTGGCCGACTTTGCCGACGCATTGCGGCACGCCCAGCACGTACATGCCCAGGACGGCGGCGATGACGGCGCAAGTGCGGGAACAGAATCCCACCATACCAAGTGCGCAAACGATTATGAGCGCCCAACCGGCGTAGCGGACCGTTTCGGGATCGAAGGGCGCCAGCGAGACGAGCCAGCCCATGCCCCAAGGTACATCCATGAGTTCGGGCGGGATGCCTGCCAACCAGACCGCGTCGTCGAGATTGGTCTTTTGCAGGACAAGGGCGAAGACGACGATGCGAAACACCGCGAGATTGGCGGGCGCCATGGGGGTCAACAGGAAATCCCGGACGGCGTGGATGAAACGGCGCGGGGTCCGGAAGGCAAGAAGCGCTAGCGCGGCGATGATGGCGAGGAGAAGAATTCGCGAGAGCGCGAGCATCAGCCCCGGTCAACTCGAAGCTCCGGCGTGAAGTCTTCGCCGGGGTTGATGAACTCGTCCATTTCCAACTGATACTGCTTGTCGTGCAGTTGCCGGTAACGGCCGTGCAGTTCGAATAACTCCTGGTGGGTGCCGCGCTCGATGATTTCCCCTTCTTCGAGAACGAGAATCTGGTCGGCGCTGCGAATCGTGGAGAGCCGGTGCGCGATGACGAAGGTGGTGCGTCCACGGCGGAGCGACCGCAGGGCGTCTTGAATGAGCGCTTCGCTTTCGCTGTCGAGGCTCGACGTTGCCTCGTCGAGGATGAGCACGCTGGGGTTGGCGAGGATCGCGCGCGCGATGGCGATGCGTTGCCGTTGTCCACCGGATAAGCGCACGCCACGTTCGCCGACGATGGTGTCGTACTTGTTCTCGAAGGCGTCGATGAACTCATGGCTATGGGCGATCTTGCTGACGTGAATTACCTCCTCCAACGATGCATTCGGCTTGGAAAAGCGAATGTTGTCAGCGACGGTTCCGTCGAAGAGGAAATTATCCTGCATAACGATGCCGGTGTGGTCGCGGTAGTCGTGAAGGCGAATGTCGTTGAGATCTCGTCCGTCGATGAGGATGCGGCCGTCGGTCGGACGATTGAACGCCATGACCAGCGAGATCATCGTGCTCTTGCCCGAACCGCTGGACCCGACGAGCGCGGTCGTGGACCCGGCGGGCGCGTGGAACGACACGCCGCGCAACACGGGGGTGTCGGGGAGATATTCGAACCAGACGTTCTCGAACCGCACGTCGCCTTCGACCGACGCGATAGGCTGTTTGTCCGCTTCCTCGTCGATCTCTGTAGGCATGGAGAGGATTTCGTGGATGCGGTCCAACCCGGCGAAGGCGTCGCTGATCTGGGTGCCGATGGAGGCGATCTGGACCACCGGCGCGGCAACCATGGCGGTGAACGCGATGTACATGACGAAGTCGCCGATGGTCATTTGTCCGGAAAGGATCGAGTTCCCGCCCACGGTAATCATGATGACGCCAATGACGCCCACAATGACTGTCGATACGGCGGTCGTACTGGACACGCCAATCATCGACTTCGCAATATTTCGGAAGAGCCGGTGCGCGCCCTGGGTGAATACGATCTGCTCGCGGCGCTCGGCGGTGTACGCCTTTACAATGCGAATGCCGCCGAGGGATTCCGTGAGGCGTCCGGTAACTTCGGCATTGATCTGTCCTCGCGCGCGGAAGATGGGGCGCAGGCGTTTGAAGGTAAACGCCATAAAGATGCCGAATGCGCCGAGCGTAAGAATGGTCAGGGAAGTGAGCTTCCAATTGATCCAGAAAAGCACGGACAGCGCGATCGTTGCGGTGATGACGCCGCCCACCAATTGAAGCAGGCCCGTGCCGACGAGGTTTCGAATACCCTCGGCGTCGGTCATGATGCGCGAAATCAGGACGCCGGACTGGGTGGAATCGAAAAAGCGGATCGGCAAACGCGATACGTGCTTCTGCACACGGCGGCGCATGTCGGTGATCGCCTTCTGCGCGGCCACGCTGATGATGAGGGAGTTCGCGAACGAGGTGAAGGCCTGGATTAGCGTCGCGCCGCCCACAGCCAACGCCACCCACCACAGGAGTTCAATCTGACTAGTCGCTTCAAGAAACGGCAGGTCGGGCACATCGCCATCGACGGACTGGCCGGTGAGAGCCTCCACCACGAATTTAGATGAAAATGGAAGCACCATGCCCGCGGCGCGGTTGATGAGCATGAGCGTCATGCCGATGGCCAGGCGGTGGCGATGACGCCAAATCAGCGCGCGCGCTTCGCGCCACACGTCGGATGCGTTGAGTTTGCGTTTCTTTTCAGAGATTGCCATGGGAGTCGCCTTGTATGCGGAAGATTTGACTATTCTACAGCGGAAGCGGTGGGGATTTCAGCTTTGCGCCAGCGCGGCCGCCTTGGCTTGCTCCAGGCGCTGCACGCGGTGCTTTCCGTGCTGGATCAAGAAAACCTGCAAGCCGATGGCCGCCAGCATAAACAGGGGCGTGTATTGAAAGGACACGACGTGGCCGTAGTGTCCGGTCAGATACCCGACGATGAGACTGCCGGCAAAGCCACCGGTTCCTACGGCGGCTTCGTTCATGGCGGCGCGCCGGTGCTTTAACGCGGGATTGCCGAGGCTGTAGTACACGCCGGAGAAGAACGCGACGCCAAGGTAGACGCCGACGACGCTGAAGCACGCAAGCATGATCGCGAGACTCTTCGTCCAGGCCAGCATCCAGAAGGCCGCGGCGGAGAGCACTTGAATCCAGAACAGCACAGAAAAGCGGTGGCGCCAGCCGGTCGTCCGCCCCATAACGAGGAAGGTCAACGCGGTGGAGAAGGCCAGGATAAAGGCTAACCAGGAGTACTTGGTTGCGGGCGCGGAGGACAGAAATGCCGCGGGGCTTGATTCGAACAAGAAGCGTAGTTCACCCGCAGCGACGAGATCGTCCACGCGTTTCGGGTATACGGATCGGGTGATCCCCGCCAGCGCGTTGGCAAAGAGGACGGCGCTCCATCCGCAGGTCAGATAGATTTCGCTGGCGCGATCGTGGCTGGCCCGGGCCAGAATCATCTCTTCGGTGGCATCGGCGAAATGGCTTCGCTCGTGCGGCATGGACCGGACCAGGGCAAAGGCCACGGCGCCCAGCGCGAACAGCAATACGAAGGGCAAGCGGTAATCAATGTCGTAAAAGGGTCCTGCAAACAAGGGACTGATAGCGAACCCGAAACTCCACGCGATGTTGAACCACCCCATGTTGCGGGAGCGAATGGCGGGGTCCGGCTCCCCTCCGACCCACGAATGGAGCGCGGGCCAGACGAGGGCTAGGGACGCGCAGGCCAAGGTGGAAACGACGCCGCAAAACCAGGCGTTGCGGTACACCGGCATCAAGCAGAAGAGGCCGGTATAGAGCACGAGTCCGACGAGGGCCCAGGAGAGCCCGTTTTTCGCGCGCGACACGAAACCGGCGGACATGAGACAGGCCAGGGCATACGCGGCGGCCTGGGTGGCCCCGATGACGCCGGACATGGTGGCTGATCCGCCCAGTTGGTTGTAAATAAAAAAGGGGGTCGCGGTCATTCCAACCATGACGGCGAAGTCGGTGGCGAATGCGGCGAGACAAATGCGTGCGTGAGGGCGAAACATATTCGCGGGAGTGTACCGCGTCGTCCCGCTGCAATCAATCTCGAAACGCGAAGTTTGTCAAGACTCGTTAGAAATGTCCTCTGGCTTAACTCGTTAGAAATGTCCTCT
>BTVY01000005.1:0-68617 GCA_045863335.1 Candidatus Hydrogenedentota bacterium
TGTAAGGGACTTGCACCCTCAAGTGAACGCGCCCTGCCGGGCGCACAAAAAAAGAACCGGCGCCTTGTCGAAGCGCCGGTTCGTAAGTGCTTTGAGTTACCGCGAGCCAACGGCTCTAGGGAGCGACGAGCGTGATGGTGCCGTTGCTGAAGTCCTGCGAGGCGTTGTCACTGGGACAGAAGATTCGCACCTTGTAGTTGGTTCCCGGTGAAAACTTGGGCGACTTGATTAACCAGGGGGCCTTGCCGTCGTTGGGTGTGCTCTTCTTGATGTTTTTGACCTTCTGGCCGTTCTGCCAGAGCTGGATGCGTACTTCCTCGCAGCAGAGCCCGGTGGAGTCCCAGCGAAGGGGCCGCTTATCCCCGATGGTCCAGATCTGTCCGCCGTTAGGTTTCAACACCGTGAACGCGCAGGGTTCGGGACCAGTCGCATTCACGGTGGTATCCGTCGTCGCGGTTTCATCGCCAGGTGCAGCTTCGGACGTGTCGCTAATCACCGAAACTTGTCCCGTGATGACGCCGGTCGCCGCGTCGTCCACCCGCACCGTCAACTGAAAGATGCCGCCTTCCTGGTCGATCATGCTGGATTTGGTGAACGTGACATCACCGGACTGCCCCGCTGGCGGAGCGCCAAGGGTCCAAAACCCGCCCTGCGGGCCGACCGCCGACACGAAGGTGGTATTCGGCGGAGTCGGGAAGATGACCGTGATGTTAGACGCGTTGCTGGGACCAAAGTTGGACACGGTGTACATGTACACCAGATTCGACCCCGGATCGACGGGATCGGGCGATTCGGTGACGGTCACCCGGAGATCCGAGGCTGTCGCAACGGTCGTGGTCTCCGTGGCGCTGTTATTGCCTGCGTTGGCGTCGGTGGATGAGGTCGTCGCAGTGGCCATGGTGCTGACGATGGTGCCCGAGACAACCGCCTTGTCGATCTTAAGCTTGACTTGGAACTGGGCCGTTTCGGCGGCCGCCATGGATGTTTTGATGAACTGAATGCCGTTTGCCGGAAACCCGTTGGTCCAGCCGGTTCCGGAGAGCACCTGAAACTGCACAAGGATCGTGCCGGCGGGCGCAAGCAGTTGCACGTTCACGTTGCTTGCGGCGGCATCGCCCGTGTTCTGGAGATCGATCACGTAAGTAATCAAATCGCCTGCGACCGCGGGATCGGGAGAATCCGACATGGTGAGCGCCAGGTCAGGCAAGGCAAAAGCACCGGGCACGGCGAAGGCGAGCGTAACGAGCGCCGCCACAAGGCCCCGCTCCCAATATCCGATGCCGATTCGATTTACCATTCCCCACCGAGCGCAACACGTCAACTTCATTTCCATACCTCCGGATAAACCTGTTCGAAAAGTCCTTGCCCCGAAATTCGCGACGATTCAAGACCATCGCAAGCGAGCTGCGGGAAGTTGCCCGCTGCGTGCGCAAACGCAAAAGTGTCCCCGGCCAGATCCTAATTAAGAGTACTGCGGGATCGTGAATTGCGCAAGCGCTAAGGCGGTTTTTTTGCTGGTTGCGTTGCGGTTGGATCGCAGATTTCGAACTAGGCGAATGATTCGCAGACCGTTTCGTGCAATTCGCACATCAAAGATGACGTTCCGCCTGCGCTACGCAGTGAATGTAGCTGCCCACGTGTCGCGATTCATCTTTGCAATCGTCTTCACGCTGATGCCTTTGGGGCAGGCAGCCTCGCATTCGTAGTGGTTGGAACAGTTGCCAAACCCTTCGCGATCCATCTGGGTGATCATGCCGCGTACGCGCAGATTCTTTTCGGGTTGACCTTGCGGCAGAACGTTCATGTGCGCAACCTTGGCGGCTACGAAGAGCATGGCCGATGCGTTGGGGCATGCCGCGACACAGGCGCCGCAGCCGATACACTCGGCCGCGTCCATTGCGAAATCCGCCTTCTCCTTGGCCACTGGAATCGCGTGGGCATCGGGCGCTTGACCGGTTCGCACAGAGATGAATCCGCCGGCGGCGATGACGCGATCGAAGGCGGAGCGATCGACAACGAGATCCTTCACGACAGGAAACGCATTGGCGCGCCACGGCTCGATGGTGATGGTATCGCCGTCGTTGAACTTGCGCATGTGCAACTGGCAGAGGGTAGTTTCCTTCTGCGGACCGTGCGCCTGTCCATTCACGACGGCGCCACACATGCCGCAGATGCCTTCGCGGCAATCGTGGTCGAAGGCGATAGGCTCTTTGCCTTCAAGCTCAAGACCATGGTTCACCACGTCCAGCATTTCGAGGAAGGAGGCATCCGTGTCGATGCCGCGCGCCTGGTAGGTTTCAAAGCGCCCTTCCGACGCGTTGTCCTTCTGCCGCCAGACTTTCAGTGTGATGTTGATCTTCTTCGACATCGCGTATTCCTTACAGACTCCGTACCCTAATCTATTCTCGAAATCGCTATCGGGATCGGTATCGCTATCGGAAGTACCTCATCCCGCTTCGATAGCGATACCGATCCCGATAGCGATAGCGATTCAACTCTGAGCCTAGTATATCTTCGCTTTCATATTTGGTCGCTCTCCCTATCGACACGGGATCCTTCGCTTTGCTCAGGATGACTCAGCAAGAACGTTACTTGTAGCTCCGCGTCGCCAGATGCACTTCTTCGAATTCCAGCGGTTCTTTATGCAGTTCGGACGCTTCGCCCACGCCTTTGAATTCCCAGGCGCCGACGTAGGTGAAGTGCTCGTCGTCGCGCTTGGCCTCGCCTTCGTCGGTTTGGTGTTCCACGCGGAAATGACCGCCGCAGGACTCCTCACGGTGCAACGCATCGCGCACCATGAGTTCGGCGAATTCCAGGAAGTCGGCCACGCGCCCGGCCTTCTCGAGGTTCTGATTGAAGTCCTCGTTATTGCCGGTCACCATGACGTTTTGCCAGAACTCTTCGCGAATCGCCGGAATTTCCTCCAACGCTTCCTTGAGCCCTTGTTCATTACGGGCCATGCCGCATTTGTCCCAACACAAAAGGCCCAACTGACGGTGGAAATCGTCAACCGTCCGCTTGCCCTTGATGCTGAGCAGCTTGTCAATCCGCGCCGTGGCTTCTGTCTCGGCCTTCTTGAATTCATCGTGGTCCGTATCCACTTTCTCGAACGTGTTGCTCGCGAAATAGTGGCCGAGGGTGTAGGGGATGACGAAATAGCCGTCCGCGAGACCCTGCATGAGGGCGCTCGCACCGAGGCGGTTCGCCCCGTGATCGGAGAAGTTGGCTTCGCCCAACACGTGCAGACCCGGCAGATTGCTCATGAGGTTGTAGTCCACCCACAGCCCGCCCATGGTGTAGTGGACGGCGGGATAGATCATCATGGGAACCTCGTAGGGGTTGTCATCGACGATGCGCTCGTACATCTCAAAGAGGTTGCCGTAGCGCTGTTCGATCACGTTACGGCCGAGACGCTCGATAGCGTCGCGGAAATCGAGATACACCGCCTGCCTCGTGCTGCCCACGCCGCGCCCCGCGTCGCAGGCTTCCTTCGCGCTGCGGGACGAGATGTCGCGCGGCGCGAGGTTTCCGAAGCTTGGGTATTTGCGTTCGAGATAGTAGTCGCGGTCTTCTTCGGGAATCTCGTTGGGCGGACGTTTGTCCTCGGAGTTTTTCGGCACCCAGATGCGTCCGTCGTTCCGCAAACTCTCGCTCATGAGCGTCAACTTGGACTGGTAATCGCCATGGACCGGGATACAGGTTGGGTGGATCTGCGTGTAGCAGGGGTTCGCGAAATAGGCGCCTTTCTTGTGGGCGCGCCAAGCCGCCGTCACGTTGCAGGCCTTGGCATTGGTCGACAGATAGAACACGTTGCCGTAACCGCCTGTGCACAGCAGCACCGCGTCCGCCGAATGAGACTCGACTTTGCCCGTGAGCAGGTTCCGGCACACAACGCCCCGTGCCTTGCCGTCGATCACGACGAGGTCCAGCATTTCCCGGCGCGGCAACACGGTCACCCCGCCGCGGCTTACTTCCTTCATGAGCGCACTGTAGGCGCCAAGCAACAACTGCTGGCCGGTCTGGCCCCGGGCGTAGAAGGTACGGCTCACCTGGGCGCCGCCGAAGGAGCGGTTGTCCAGCATGCCGCCGTACTCGCGCGCGAATGGCACGCCCTGTGCAACGCATTGGTCAATGATATTTACACTGACTTCGGCAAGCCGATGGACGTTGGCTTCGCGGGAGCGGAAGTCCCCTCCCTTCACCGTATCGTAGAACAAGCGGTACACGCTGTCGCCGTCGTTCTGGTAGTTCTTTGCGGCGTTGATGCCGCCCTGCGCGGCGATGCTGTGCGCCCGGCGGGGACTGTCCTGGATGCAGATGGTCTTGACGTTGTACCCCAGTTCCGAAAGAGTGGCCGAAGCCGATGCGCCGGCCAGCCCCGTACCCACCACGATAACGCTGTACTTCCGTTTGTTCGACGGATTGACGAGCTTCATCTCAAACTTGTGGCGGGTCCACTTTTCGGCCATGGGGCCGCTGGGAATCTTTGAATCAAGGCCGTTACCACTCATTCCGATACTCCAAATCCTTTCGCAGGCGCCCCACTATACGGCGGGTCCAATGGTGAAATGGCGAAAGACCACGTACAGGGGAACCAAGATAAACCCGACTGCGACAATCACTCCGAGCACGATGCTCGCACGCCGGATCAAGGGCGTGTAGCGATCGTGGAAGAATCCGATGGTCTGGAAGAAACTCTGGATGCCATGGCTCAGGTGCATCCCGACGAGCACCATGATAAGCATGTAGAAAAGAACGCGGGGGATACTTCCAAAGGCGTTCCACACCAATCCGTAGAGCGCGTAGCTTGCGTCCCCTTCCGTTCCCGCGATCACCGAGTCTGGACCCGTTTTTGCAGCCAACGTAAAGTCCGTCAGATGAATGAACACGAAGAAGAACACCAGCAAACCGGAAAGGATCATCGTCTTCTTGACGAAATTGGTTTCGCCATGGCTGTGCAAGACCTCATACCGATGGGATCGGGCGCTGCGATTCTCGACGACGAGCATGACGGTGAAGGTCACGTGTAGCACGAAGGCCGCTACCAGGATGAGGCGCGCCATCCACAGCAGTTCCGGAATGGCGTGGAGCATCTCCGAATAGCCATTCAAGGCCTCCGGCCCGAGGAACAGGAGCAGGTTCGCGGCCATGTGCATAAGGATGAACCCGACCCAGATGAGGCCGGTCACGGCCACGATTTGCTTTCGGAATACCGAACTACGCCACAACCCGCCAATTTGTGCGTTCATGCGTCATCAAACTTTCTGTTACAGCCTTCAATCCAAAATCGCGTTGAACATGGATCGTGAGTATAGCATTCACGACAGTCCGGAGGAAAAGAGAAGAAAGTCGGGAGTTTTTAGTCCGGAGTCTGGGGGCCGGAGAGCTACAGACCAAAGACTACGGACTGACGCCACATTCAGAACGTGAGAGCCGCGATCACCAGCATCATGACTCCCGCCAGCAGTTTAGCGAAGATGCCGCCGACCTTGCCGAGGGCCGCGCCGAAACCGGTCCACATGGCCTGATGGACCTGGCGTTCCATCTGGATGTATTCGTAGAGGGCGGCGGCCAAGAAGGCGCCGAGGCAAGCCCCGACGAGTGTGCCAATGAGAGGAATGGGAATCAGGGGTGTGAAAACGATGGCTCCCGCAAAGCACCCGACCAGCGCGGAAATGATCGTGCCCCGGCCACCACCGAACTTGGCCGCGCCATACCCCGCCGCGGCCGCTTCAAGCACCTCACCGAGAACGGCGAGCGCAGTCATGAAGAGGAGTCCGACCCAGCCGAAATGCTCGAAACCGGTGGCAACCCAGGCAATAACCACGGCGCCAAGGATGATCCAGTTGCCGAAAAGTCCCAGTACATCGAGCACCAAACCGACCACGACGGCCAGCGCAAAAAGCGACCAGCCCGTGACGGCCAGGGTAGTCGAACCGATTTCTTGCCAAGGAATGTCCATACGAACCTATGCGTTATGCGCGAAGCGCGGAATTGACCGTGCAAGTAGGATGCGGAAACGGCCGAAAAGGTTGCATGAACCCTATTCTTTGCTCTTGCCCGCGCAAAGGGCGAGGCCGGCGGAAGCGAACAGGATTACACCACTCTGAATGGCGACCCGGCTCCAACTGATCTTCTTGTCGTAGGTGTCCAGGAAGAACGGGTAGGGCCGAATCACTTCTTGGGAGGTCTGGATACTGCCGTGACGCTGGAATCCCGTGTACTCGCTCCACGGGACGAGCAACGATAGGCCGCACAAGAGCAGACCGGCCCCGAAAATCTGTGCGCGTTTCATAATGCTGTGGACTCCTGGAGTTGAGCCATTACTTTAGATGAGCTTGCGTGCGCGACGCAATCCTCCGGCGGCTAGCTACCGAACCCCGCGTCGCGCAGATTCTCACGCATGAGTGTCGTCGCCGCGCCGATGTGTTCCAGCAAGACATCTTCGGACTCGGTCTTGTATTCGAAGTGGATGGACACAGGACCGGCGAAATCCGCGGCGCGGAGGATCTTGAGAAATTCTACGGTCTGTACGACGCCTTCGCCGAGGGGAACCCAGCGGGGACGGTCGCCGTCCCACACGAAATCTTTGACGGCCATCATTTTCACATACGGCGCCAAGAGCCGGGTGTTGATGCGCCAGGCGGCGTAGGCGCCTTCGACGGCAGCATGGCCTATGTCGAAGTTCGACCCGAAGTGGTCGCTGTTCACGGCGCGAATGACCTCGTGGAGATCCCAGAGTACCGCGCCCACGTTGGTTCCGCCTGAGTGATTGTGGTATCCCGCGGTCATGTCGAACTCTTCGAGCAGCGACGTCAGCGCCCGCATCTGCTCCGTGAACCCGTCGAGTTCTGAAAGAATGACGCCGTCGTCCGAGTAGGACAGTCCGCCGACGCGCACGTACTTGATGCCAAGCGCCGATGCCGCCTGAAGGATGGGCCGGGCCTCAGGATCCGCCGCGTCATTAAGCCGGGTCGTGATCATGGGCACGTCCAGCCCCTCGGCGCGAATCGCCTCTACCGCCCTTGGCAAATCTGTGGCGACGTTCTCCGGTAGGACATGGCCGCCGGGCCGGACCGTAAGATCGAGTCCGTCGAGTCCGAGATCTTTGGCCGCGCGCGCGAGTTCGGCGTAGTCTTCGATGAATTGAAGGTGTTTCGAAAATGCGCAGACCGGCGGTGAGGAAGCTGCCGCGGCCTTTGCCGCTGGCTGCAACGCCAGCGCCGCGCCGGTTGCTAACGAAGCTGCCAGGAACTCGCGTCGTGTGTGCGTCATGATTACTCCTTCGCCTTGAGGCGAATCTTGAACGGCGTATCCGGCGCTACCGAGATTTCGATGCCATCGCGCAATGCGGCCGCGGTCATTTCGCCGTCGTCCGTTTCATACACGCCATCCGCGGGAACGGTGAACCATTCCGGGAACTGGTTAAGACGCGGGTAGTCGGACGGGATATTCAGGAATTCCGAATGGCGCGGCACGTCGAACCGCAGCTTGCCTTTCCAGGGCCAGTCGGCTTCGACGACGAAGTACGCGGTCCCGTCCTCGCCGCGGGCGCAGCCCACGCGCAGATCGCCGCGCCAGGGTTCCACGTAGGCGCCCTGGCTTTTCCACAGCCCGTACATGAGCACCGTGCGCGCGAAATTACCGTCGCCGTGCCAGCCTTCGATGACGCCTGTGTCGCGTTGCGTGGCGAAGAGGCGTTGCGCCGTGTAATCGGCCCATTCGATGACGGCGGGGCCGGGAACCCGGTTGAGCAGGTTCAACCCGCCTTCCAGGGAGTCGGCAATGCCGTCCATGCGGTCGCCTTCCCAGGGGTAGTCCTTGGCCTCCATGATGTTGGCTAGCACAAATTCGACGGCCTCGCGGAAGCGCGGTTCCTGATCCAGTTCGGCCACGACGAGAAAGGCGTTGTAGTTATAGCCCCAATTGTCGGTGCGGTCGTCGGACTTAATCTCGCCCGTGATCGGATTGACCATGTTGTAAAGGAGGCCGATCTCGTCGCGTCCTACTTCCAGCACGCGGTCAAGCACTTTGTGCATGGCGGGTTTCCACGCCTCGCGCCGCGCGGGATCGACTTGCGCGGCCAGATAGTAGGCTTCCGACAACCCGCCGATGACTTCGCAGCCGTGGTCGTCCAGACGCAGTTGCTCGGCTTCCGTGGGAAGGTGGTGCTTCAGGAAGTATTCGGCGATCATGAACGTGTCGTCGCGGTACTGGTCGTTGCCGGTCATCCAGTACATCCGGGCGAGGCTCTGCATCATCTCGCCGCAGACTTCGTGGGAAGTCGACGGCAGCACGCCCACTTCCGTCTGCTCTTCGCCGTGCTTCCAGATGTCGTCAAGGAGTCCGAGCATCCGCTCCGACCACGGGCTCGGCCCGAGCAGTTCGGTAACCGGAATGAGGCCGTCCTTGACGTACTCGCTGGCGCCGAAGATGAGGTCCGCCATGACAGGTTCCGGCGTGCGGAAAGACTGGGTTTCAAAGACGAAGTCGTCCGGCAACCGATCGACGCGGTTGGTGACGCGCTGCTCCGTTTTCAGCATGTCCTTCATGCGGCCCTCGAAGCGCTCGCGATCCGTGTAGTAGGTGGAAAGCACTTCGAAGGGATAGTTGTCCGCGGCGGCATCCTTTGCGTTCCAGTAAAGGTCCTTGCTGAGATTGCGCGGGATGAGCCCAGTGACGGGGTCGGCGTGCTTCAGCCATCCCTGCACGAAACGCCAGCAATGGAGAAGCGATTGGCGGTTTAGTTCGCCGTTCTGCGAGGCCTGCTCCCACGGATCCTGCGCCAATGTTCCGACCGAAAGCAGCAATGCCACACCTACTGAAAGAACCTGTCTCATAGCTGCACGCTCCTTGTTCCCCCGCGCCTCAATCTGGCGACGTGTTACGCACGTTTCCTTGCTGATGTTTTCTTCTTGGGACTTGCCTTGGTCACGGGTTTTCGCGCGGCGGGTTTCTTCTTCGCCGCGGGTTTTGAATGGGTCTTTGTAGCGGTCTTGGCCGCGGTCTTTGGTTTCGCTTTTGGCTTCGGGGCAGCCGCTGACTTAGCCGCGGCCTTCTTTGCGGCCGCCGGTTTCGCGGCGACTGCTTTCCTCGCAGCGCTGGATGCTTTTTGCTTCGCGCCCACAGTTGCCCGCCGCCCTTTGACGGGATGGGCTTTCACCCACTCCAACGCGGGCTCGAATACTTCTTCGCGCCCGTTGATGGCGAAGACCAACTCCATATGACTGTAGTTTGCGGAGTACCCGTTATGCTTGGACAGCACCACCATTTTCTTATCCTTTGTTCGAAGCGACGTGAAAAACGCCCCGGCCGCTTCCTCCGGGATGAGCGGATCGGAACCACCGAAAATCGCAAGGAGCGGCACATCCAGTTCCGGCAAGCGTTCCTGCACGTCGAGGGTGTCGGCGCACATGCGCCATATGCCCTTCGACGACCAGCCGCTCAACTCCCTGGCAATACGCGGCACGGGCATTTCCACGGCGTAAAACAACTCCGCATTGGTGAGTTTCGGATGCACGTTGTCCCAATTGATGGGAATGAGATTACTCTTGGGATGAATGACCGTGGCAAAAGGAATCAACCCGCGAAAGAAGAACGACATAAGACTGTAGGTGAACGGCGCCACAGCCGTGAGGAACTTCCGGCTGGGCAGGTTCGTGTTCTGGAATCCCGGAGGCGCGCCAAAGGTGATGCCACTGGCGATGTCGCCGGAGCCAAACTTAAGCGCGTAGGCGTAAAGCAGCATGCCGCCCAGCGAATGGCCAACCCAGTGGACGCGGTCGTGGTCACTTTTTTCCTTGATGAACGCAATGGCGGCGGGCAGATCCTTCAGCAGCACGTCGTCGAGCGCGGCGCTGAGCTTGCGCGTGCCGCGGGGCGGGATGGCGCTGCGGCAGGCGCGTGTGTCGACGGTCCAGCAGTCGTATCCGGCTTCGGACAGCACATCTACAAGCGATTCTCCGCCGGGGATCTCGAAATTGAGGTGGTTCGACGACATGCTGTGGCACAAAAGAACCGGTTCGCCTTTGCCCCCGCGCGGGCGACGCCGGAAGAGACTGATCTGCCAGCCGTCTTCGGTGGCGATCGTGTGCACATCGTCGGCGCGCACAGGATCGCGGTAGCGGAGCAACAACAACAGGAAGTATCCGTAGAACGCGAAGACCAGCCCCAGTGCGACCAGTGCGGCTATCAAGATAGCACTCATGACCCCTCCTCCCGCTCGATACCACCCGAAGACGGTCCGAGGTGTTCCTTGACGATGGCAGCGAGCGCACGACTGAACCCCGGCACGGCCGCAATCTCGTCTACCGTGGCACTTCGTACTTTAGTCAGCGATCCCAGCGCGTTCAAGAGCGTGCGGGCGCGCTTGGGTCCCACACCGGGGATGGAGGTGAGCGTCGTGCTGAGGGTCTTCTTGCTGCGCCGTTTCCGGTGGTAGGTGATGGCGAAGCGATGGGCCTCGTCGCGAATGCGCGCGAGAAAGAGCACCACCGGCGAATTCTGTTGCAGGATGATGGGGTCTTTCCGGCCCGGCAGAAAGAATCGCTCGGGCGAATGGGTTTCATCGCCGAGGGCGCGGGACTTGGCGATGCCCACGGCCTCGAGGTCCTCGATGCCCAGGTCTTTGAACACGGTCGTCGCCACATTGAGCTGGCCTTTGCCGCCGTCGATCAACACAAGGTCCGGCAAATCGCTTTCCTCGATGGCCCGTTTGAACCGGCGCAGCAGGACTTCCCGCATCATCGCGAAGTCATCCTGCCCCTCCACGTTCTTGATGGCGAAGCGGCGATAGCGCGACTTCGCGGCGACCCCGCCTTCAAAGGTCACCATGGAGCCTACGGCCTGGTTGCCCTGAATCGTGGAAATGTCGAAGCACTCGATGCGGCGCGGGTCTTTCTGGAGGCGAAGCTTTTCTTTGAGCTGATTGATGAGATCGCGGTTGGCCTGATCGGCGAGACGTTTCTCCTCAAAGTTGTTTTTCGCGTTCCGTTCGGCCATGTCGACAAGGGCCTTCTTCTCGCCGCGCTGGGGATGATGCAGGGTGACCTTCGCGCCCCGCTGCTCACCGAGGATTTCCGCGAGCACGTCGGCTTCATCGAGATCGACCGGCACAAGAATCTCGGACGGCACATTCGAGGCGTTGGCGTAGTACTGCAAAAGAAAGGAGCCGAGCACTTCTTCGATGGCCGTTTCGCGCTGGTTGAAGGAGAACGAGCGCCCGCCCATCATCTTACCGCCACGAATGAAGAGGACCTGGATCTCGCTGTACCGGCCCTGGACATAGACGCCGAATACATCCTGATCACCCTCGGGATGGGCGCGCACGGTGCGCTGCCGTTCCAGCGTCGAGCGAAGCGCGTAGACGCGATCGCGAATTTCGGCCGCCTTCTCGAACTCCAGCTTCTCCGCGTGCTGCTGGATGGTTTCGAGCAGTTCTTTCTCCAACTCTGCATTGCGGCCTTCCAGCACCATGACGACCTGGTTGACGAGCTTGCGGTACTCCTCGCGGTCGATGTAGCCGACACAGGGCGCGCTGCACTGGTTCATCTGGTAGTAGAGGCAAGGGCGCGTGCGATTGCGCAGCACGCTGTCCGAACAGAGTCGCAGCGGAAAGAGCCGCTGGATCTGCTTGATGGTCTCCCGCACCGCGCCCGCGCTCGAATACGGGCCGAAATACTTGGAGCCGTCTTTCCGGTACTTGCGCGTCACCGTGACGCGGGGGAATTCGTGGGCCATGTTGATGCGCAGGCTGACGTAGGTCTTGTCGTCCTTGAGGTTGACGTTATACCGCGGCCGGTGCTCCTTGATGAGGTTGTTTTCAAGCAGCAGTGCTTCCTTCTCATTCGTGGTAAGCAGAAAGTCGATGTGAGCGACGCGCCGCATGAGGAACCGCACCATGTAGCGCGAGTCGCTCTCGTTGATATAGGCCCGGACCCGGGACCGCAGGCTTTTCGCCTTGCCCACGTACAAAACGCGGTCCTTCTCGTCGCGCATGATATAGCAGCCCGGCGTCGCGGGGACTTTGGCGAGGTCAAAGGAGTCCAGAAACTCTTCCGTGCTTCGGCGTTCCGCAGGTGTGCGGAGCAACTCCATGCGTTGACGGGACGTGATTTGAGGATGATCGCTCATACGGGCGACATAGTAGCAAATGGCGCCCGGCTCGAGCGCGGGGTTTCCAAAATTCCGATCCTATGCTATAACGGGAGATCCAAGGGCTAAGGTGACATTGTCTCGATTGGAAGGGCTCGCGTATGCAAGGCACGGCCGTAGAATGTCCCGTCTGTGGAACGAAGATGATGATCCCTCCAGGCTACGAGAACATGGCAGCGCGATGCCGGGCCTGCAACACGGTGCTAAACCAGGGTCCGCAACTCGCGCACGCCATGGCAGGATTGGGGGCGATATCGATGCCGGCCGCCGCAGCGCCGGCTCAGCCGGTATCGCAATCTACGACCGAGTACATCAAGTGTCACCTTAAGAGTGCGCTGTTGAGTTCGTTTCTGTGGGGGAGTGCGGGCGCGATCGCCGGCGGCACCTTAATGGCCCTCATCACGGTCGCGATCATGCGAGGCGCCGACTCGACCCAGTTCGGTGCCACCGTTTTCGGAGGGACGGAATTCGGCGTGTTCGCCGGGTTCATGTTGGGCTCCGTCTGGGGGCTTGTCGTGGGGTTCGACCTGGGCTATGGCGTCGGGGCCGCCGTTGCCGCAGGGCTCGGATTGATCTTCTCGGTAACGCATCATCTGATGGAAATCATGTTCATCGCCACGCCCGATGAACCCATTTACCTGACGGCGCTGGTGGGCATCGGGGCCGGCGCCTTCGTGGGCAGCGTGAGCGTCTGGTACAAGAACTACCGGGATAACCTGTAGTCTTGGGTGAGGACCTTCGTCCCTACTAGAATTGATACGCCGGATCGAAGATTCGATCTTCGGGTTCTTCTCTTTTCCAAAGCACGTAAATTGTGCCAGCCTTGGCGTCAAAGCTGACAACACCGTCATCCCGCGAAGAGATTGCCACCGGAACGAGTCTGTCCGCGTCAATCTGTTCCCGTACCGCCTCCCACGACTTTGCGTCGGTCGCGGTAACGTTATCGGGATATGGCGCGACGTTCAGCGGTGTCAGACTCCTCACCAGGCATGGCGCGTCGACATGGGCGCGGATCACCGCCATCTCCAGGCGCCGCTGGTCCCACATCATGTCCACTTCAAAGCCCCTGCGCGCCCGCAGACCGGTAACCTGGCCTTGGCTCCACTCAACCGGCAACGCCGGGAGCAAGTGAACTTCGCCGGCGTGGCTTTGCAACAGCATCTCGGCGATCCCGGCCGTGGCGCCAAAATTGCCATCGATCTGGAACGGCGGATGATCGTCAAAGAGGTTTGGCAACGTCGATTTCTGGAACAGCGCCTGCAGATTGCGGTAGGCCTGATCCGCATGTTCGAACCGCGCCCAGAAGTTGATCATCCAGGCCCGGCTCCATCCCGTGTGCCCGCCGCCGTGGGATAGCCGGTACTCCAGCGACTTCCGCGCCGCCCCCGCCAGCTCCGGCGTGCCGCGCAGGGTGATCTGATCGCCGGGATGGAGGGCGTACAGGTGCGACATATGGCGATGTCCCGGCTCGGGTTCCTCGTAGTCCTCGATCCACTCCTGCAACCGCCCGGTCTTCGCGCTGATCTGCAAGGGTGCCAGCCGATCCAGGGCGGACTGCAGCTCCGCGCGGAACTCGGCGTCGATGTCGAGAATCTCGCTCGCTTCGATGGTGTTGGTGATGAGATCGTGAATGATCTCCAAATCCATCGTCGCCCCGTAAGTGAACATGGACTCCGTTCCATCTGCCTTGCGGAAGCGGTTCTCCGGCGAGTGGGACGGGTTGGTCACGAGACGTCCCTGCGGATCTTCGACGAGGTAATCGAGCATGAACAGCGCCGCGCCTTTCATCAAAGGGTAGGCGTCTTTCCGCAGGAACATTTCGTCGCGCGAGAAGAGGTAATGCTCGTAGGGATGCTGTGCCAGCCAGGCCGCGCCCATGGGCCAGATGCCCCAGACGCCGTCCGCCGGAGCGGTGAAACCGAAGATATCGCTCAGATGATGGACCACCCAGCCGCGGCAGCCGTAGTGGACCTGTGCGGTGTGCTCGCCGGACGGTACGAGCGAATTCATGTAGTCGAACAAGGGCACGTGGCATTCGGCGAGGTTGGTTACCTCGGCGGGCCAGTAGTTCATTTGCAGGTTGATGTTCGTGTGGTAATCACTGTTCCACGGCGCGTTCATGTGCTCGTTCCACAACCCTTGCAAGTTTGCGGGCAGGCAACCGGGGCGCGACGATCCCATGAGCAGATAGCGCCCGTATTGAAAGTAGAGTTCGACCAAGTGCGGATCGTTCACGCCCTCACGTTGTTTGGCGAGCCGTTCGTCCGTGGGTAATTCGGGGTGGGGATCTTCTCCGAGGTCCATCGACACCCGGCGAAAGAGAGACTCATGATCCGCGATATGCTCCGTGCGAAGCTCGTCGTATGTTTGCTCTGCAATACGTTCGAGATACTGTCGGCATTGCGATTCCGGATCGCCGCCGCGATAATCCGTGGCCGCAACGACGAGTAAGGTCACTTCATTCGCGCCCTCAACTTCCAGAACGCCGTCGGCGTTTTCGGTTTCTCCTCCGTCCACTTGCACAAGGAGATGCGATTCGAATCGAACACCAACGGGGTTTTCCTCATCGTCCTTCGGCGCCGCAATCTGCCCGCGCAGGATAAGTCGATCGTTACCTTCGCTCAGACAAACGGCGTCTTGCTCGCGCGTGAACGAAAGGTCCAGAGTTATGGTGCCCGGCCGGTCCGTAGTAATGCGGGTCACGACTGCTTGCGCGGGCGCAGACGCGAAGGTCTCGCGATGGAAGCGAACGCCATCGATGGTGTAATCCACCGCAACGACGCCGGTATCGAGATTGAGCGAACGGCGGTAATCGCGCGCTTCCCCGTCCTCTGGGAACGCAATCCACAAATCCCCGAGCGATTGATACGAATTGATGCGCTCGGGAATGCCCATCATCGTTTCACCCGCGAGTTTGGCGGCTGTTTCGTTCTTGCCTTCGAAGAGCAGGCGCCGCACTTCCGGCAACGCTTCCAGCGCGTTAGGATTCGTACGGTCAAAGCGCTTGCCGTCCCAAACGGTTTCCTCGTTGAGCTGTATGCGTTCCTTCGAAACCCCGCCGAAGACCATGGCGCCCAAGCGGCCATTGCCGATCGGCAGGGCCTCCGTCCACGCTTCCGCAGGCGTGCGGTACCAGAGGGAGAGCGGACCCTTCGGCGGCGGGGCGTCCGCGCGAGTGGGCAACACGCCCAACAGCAATACCGCAGCAAGAATCGACAGCTTCATGATCGCGCCCCCCGGTGTCCATGCGCCATTTCGAGCCGTCACTCTAGCAAGTCAATGGCGAGACATTCACCTGAGTGGTAGGGATTCGGCCGGAATCTTGGATGTAGGTCTCCACTGGATCTCGCTAGTTTCCCGAACCCTGAGTTCCTTCTCAAAGATCTTGTGTGACGTGTCGCCAAAAGTCCCCCTTTGAAGGGGGATTTAGGGGGATGTTCCCTCAGATACCGGAAAAAAAAGTGAAACGAATCTTGAATTCACTACTCTAGTTTCATCTACAGACGACCATTGCATCCATGAATGGGCCACGAAAGAACGCAAAGAACTCAAAAGAAGAGAAGATGAGTTCCCTTCGCGTTCTTTGTGATCCTTCGTGGCCGATTTATTTCTTCATTGGCAGTGGATCCGAACGGCAGAATCTTCTCAAGGAACGGCCGTTCGTCCTCTGCCTACGCCACGCCTTGGTATCGCATTTTCGAAATCTGAAATCTCAGATTTGAGATTCATTAACCGATCTCGAATGCCACCGCGACCGACATAGTTTCGATGCAAGAAACCGTCTCCATTTGAGTCGCGCCCTGCAACGACGGGAGAAATGAAAATGCTCCCCCCGCGAACGAGGGGAGCTGATGAAGGGTCATTTGTTTGTTGCCGATACGGTCACCGGTTTCCAGACTCGGGTGATGTGCCCTGCGACCTGGTGTTACCGGCGTCGCATCAGCCTGCGGCCGCGGGGATTCGCGCGGCGGCCATTCTTGCGGGGGCCTTCGCCTTCCGCACGAAAGCCGGAGTACACCGGCACCGCGCCTTCCCATTCTTCCCGCGGGATGCTCTTGCCGAGGGCTTTCTCGATGGTTGTCAACGCCCGATGATCTTCCGGGCTTACGAACGTGATCGCATCGCCGTCGGCGCTGGCGCGAGCCGTGCGGCCAATCCGGTGGATGTAATCGTCCGAGCTGTTCGGGATGTCAAAGTTAAACACGTGCGTGATGCCCTGCACGTCGAGTCCGCGCGCGGCTACATCGGTGGCGACCAGAACCTGGTAGCGCCCCTGTCGGAAGCCTTCGATGGCCTGTTGCCGCTGGCCCTGCGTGCGGCCGCCGTGGATGGCCTGAACCTTGAACCCGGAACTCTTCAGCGCCTTCGCGACGCGATCGGTGCGGTGCTTCGTGCGCAGAAAGACGAGGGCAGATCCAACTTCCTTCTCGCGAAGGATCTTGGAGAGCAACTCGACTTTCTCGGTTTGGTGCACCGTGTACACCCCCTGCCGAACGGCATCCGCGGGACACGCGATCCGGCCGATTTCGATTCGCGCGGGATTGTGCTGCATTTCGCGGGCGAAACGCTCGATCTCCTTCGGAAACGTTGCGGAGAACATGAGCGTCTGCCGCTCTTTCGGCAGGGCGGCAACGATGCGGCGGATGTCGGGCATGAATCCCATGTCCAGCATGCGGTCCGCTTCATCCAGCGCGAGAATGGAAAGATCGCTGAACCGCACATTGCCGCGGTTCATGTGATCGATGAGGCGTCCCGGCGTGGCCACGATGATGGCCGATCCGCTGCGCAAGGCGCGGGTCTGGTTCTCGAATCCGACACCGCCGTAGATGCACGCCGTGCGCAGGCCGAGGGCCTTGCCCAGGGGGGCGATGACCTTCTCCACCTGGTGCGCCAACTCGCGCGTCGGCGTGAGCACGAGCATGCGCGTGCGGCCGGGTTGGCATCCCGCGAGCTGCGTCAGCGACGGCAACCCGAAGGCCAGCGTCTTGCCCGTGCCCGTCTGGGCGATGGCAACGAGGTCCCGCCCTTCCAGCGCGACCGGAATGGCCTCGGCCTGGACAGGCGTGGGTTCCGTAATGCCTTGGCGTTGAAGGACGCTCAGGCAGCGCGGATGAATTCCCAATTGATCAAAAGACATAGTTTCCCTTTCATTTTGCCGGCTCGTCTCGGAGCCATAGCGTTGGCTGATGCTGTATGCTCAACGCTGGCAAAACGGGGAAACGACACAAGTGCAGTGTCCAAATTCTGAGGTGAGCATCGTGTAGGAGAGAAGACCGGTTAAAGACAACCGCCTACCTGACCAGCAGACTTACATTGCGGAGAGTGTACATGGTAATTTCGGTAAAAGCAAATGGACGCGCCGCCGTATCGAATCAAATGTGACAACGGTTCTCGCATCCCGCATAATACGGCCTCGGTAATAACCATTGATGAGGAACGGATCGTGTCCGAAGTTTTTGAAGCCAAGGAAACCATCGATGAATGGGATCACGCCTATTATCATCCCATTTCGTTAAAGCTTTACGACTGGGCCGTGGCGGATATGCTGCGGCTCATGGAAGTCGAACCCGGCGCGACCGTGCTGGACGGCGGCTGTGGTCCCGGGGTCCACAGCATTCGCGTCGCCAAGTTGGGGCATCCGGTTGTCGGGATCGACATCTCGAACGGCATGCTCGAGCAGGCGCGCCAGCGTTCCGAAGCCGCGGGCGTGGCGGACAAGATCGAATTCCACCAGAAGGATCTCACCGCGCTGGACCTGCCGGACGCCGCGTACCGGTATGTCTTCTCGTGGGGCGTCATCATTCACATCCCCACCATCGAAAAGGCGCTGGACGAACTGGCGCGCGTGGTCGAACCCGGCGGTAGGCTCGCGCTCTACCTCACCAACAAGCATGCCATCGATCAGTCCGTTGAGCGCTTCGCGCGATTCGTATTGCGCAAGCCGTTGGAAGGGCTCGAACACCTGCCCATGGGCGACGGCGTCTGGTATGACATGAGCGGAGAGCGGTTGTGGGTGTGGAAACTGGACGCGGCGGCCGTTGAGGCCCACTTGGCCAAACATGGCTTCCGGCTGAAACACCGGCGTATCGGCGAGCTTTCGGAAATCCAGACGCGGCTGAAGGGCTTTCCACGCCGCGTGCTGTTGCACCTTAACAACCTCGCCTACCGCATGAACCTGCCGCCACGGATTGGCGCGACCAACCTGTATATCTTCGAGAAGTCGAAGGGGTAAATCCGAAGACAGGGCAGCGGCGATCATTCGTTGATCAGACCGATCAGTCGGATCAGTCGGATCAGTCCGATCGGTCGGATCAGTCTGGTCAGTCCGATCTGTCTTCAGGGAAGCGCCCCCTACGCCGGCTCGGGCGGCAGGATCGTCTTCAACGCGGTGAGCAAGTCCGCTCCCTGGGGTTGCTGCCTGATAATGACCACGAAGGGGTATCGCGTATAGGTTTCCGGTTTTCCCGGAATTTCCTGGCCCGCCTCCGCTTCGGCAATCACCAGCAGCCCCGACGCGTCTTTCGCGATGTTGAAAACCTTTTGGTCCGAGATGCGCAGGATATCGATCCAGAGGTTATCGCCTTTTACCGTGATGCCTTCGTCGAACCGGAAATGCTGGCCTTGCGGCGTGGGAGCCGGTTCCTGAGATTTGATCGAAACGCCCTTCTTCTGAAGTTTCGCCACGAGATCGCCGGCAGTATTGATTTGGGGCGCCATCGTACATCCGGCAAGGGCGAGGACAATGACGGAAGCGGTGAGAAACGGTAACTTCATAGCGGACCTCCTTGGATTTGTTTGGGCATGACTCTCCGGGTTGAATGTGAACGGATGATTGACTATTCGGTCTCGGGCACGAGTTGAAATCGGTGCTGATAGAGCGCTTCGGAATCGGGCGGCAATTCGGTCGCCGCGGGATCGAGTTCCACGTCCGGACAAAGCGCAAGCACGATGACGATGTTTCCGCCGAAGGCAAACCCCGGCAGCGTCACGTCGTACGCGACCGTCCCGCTCCAGTTTGCTTCGACGGCGCGCAACTGGGCCCCTTCCATGGAGCCCGGTGAATAGGCTTCGTTGCCGAGGTCGCCACCATCTGCGATGTACTGCAACCCGAGGATTACTGGTTGGCTCGACGCGTTTTCTACGTCGACCTCGATCCGCGCATCCCGCACCGTCGGATCGGGCAAGCGCAGTCCCGTAACGATCACATCGCCCGATTGATCCGCAACCTCCGACAGGGTTTCGTTGATGGGCACCGGTTTGGGGAAATTCTTGAGTTGCATGTACGTGCTGGTGGCGGCCAGTCCAAGCAGCAAGACCACCACGCCCAGCCAGGCAATGGGATACCGCCATTGGCGCTTGATCCGCCACAGGAGCCAGCCCGGCACCGCCGCAAGAGCGCCCACCGAAACAACGGCAAGCGTAATGAGCACAAGAAGAAAGATGGTAGACACGGCGCGAACTCTCCCTGCGACGCATTCGTGGAATGCGAATCGTCGTTAGCGGGCTACTTGCACGCCGCGACGTTCCGTTTCGGATCGAGTACGGCGTGGGTCTCTTGAATCAACTCGGCCGTTTGCTCCCAACTGATGCAGGAGTCCGTAATGGACACGCCATACTTCAGCGCGGACACATCGTCGCCCAGCGGTTGATTGCCCTCGTTCAGGTTGCTCTCGAGCATCATGCCGAGGACGTTCTTGTTGCCCTTGATGCGCTGCTCGACGACCGCGCGCCACACGGCGGGCTGCTTCCGGTAGTCCTTCTCGGAATTCGCGTGGCTGCAGTCCACCACGATATTGGGATCGAGGTCCTGCTTGAGCAGCGCCTCCGTAGCTTCCTGGACGAACTCGGCCGCGTGGTTGGGACCCGAACGGCCGCCGCGCAGGATGATGTGCCCGTATGGGTTGCCGGTGGTGTTGACGACGCAGGTCTGCCCGTCGAAATCGATGCCGAGAAAAGCGTGAGGGTGGCGGGCTGCCTGAATGGCGTCCACGGCCGTTTGCAGATTGCCGTCGGTCCCGTTCTTGAAACCGACCGGCATGGAGAGACCGCTGGCCATTTGACGGTGCGTTTGGGATTCAGTGGTCCGCGCGCCGAGGGATGCCCAAGCCACGAGGTCGGCCGTGTACTGGGGCGTAATGGGATCGAGCATTTCGCTGGCGCAGGGCAAGCCCATCTCGTTGATGCGCAGGAGAATCTCGCGGGCTTTGCGCAGGCCGCCCTCGATGTCGAATGCGCCGTCCAATGACGGATCGTTGATGAGACCTTTCCAGCCGACTGTCGTGCGAGGCTTCTCAAAGTAAACCCGCATAACGAGATACAGCCGATCGCCCACCTTCTTCGCCAGCTCCGAAAGGCGCATGGCGTACTCCAGCGCGGCGATTTCATCGTGTATGGAGCAGGGTCCGACGACGGCCATGAGCCGGCTGTCTTTTCGGGCTAAGATGTCCTGCACAGCTTGGCGTCCGTTCAGCACGGTGACCCGCGCGGCCGCTGAAATCGGGAGAAACTCCTTGAGTTCCCGCGGCGAAACCAGCGGAACCATGCTCCGAACGTGAATATTCTGTGTCTTGTCCATCCCGTACCCAACCTCATGCAGCGGTTCCAAGCTAAAGAGATAGTATGGCAGATCTTGGGACAGATGGGCAAATCCGGCGGGTCGTCGTGCAAAGCGCCGACGGATTTCCGGATGTTGAGTCGCGCAGTTACCACGGCACCCAGCGTATCCACCTTGTAATCATGGAGATCATGCGCATGCTGGTGCGGGTGGTCCGTTTCGTGATGGACGATATGGACTTTATGGACAGTATGGACGGAGTTCGCCGCGGCGGGCCGCGAACTGTCAAAGCTGGTCTATAAGCCCCGCACGAACTCGGCGCTGATGCGCGCGCTCTCCAGCGAATCGCCGGCGCACTCGTCCTGCTCGACAATATACCAATGGACGCCCGCCTTTGCGGCGGATTCCAGGATGGGCTTCCACTCGATGATGCCGCGACCCATTTCGGCAAAGGTCCGGTTGTCACCGCCGGTCATGTCTTTAAGATGGAGCAACGGAACGCGGCCGCTGTATTGCGTGATGTAGTCCGCGGGATCCGCGCCTCCGTATTTGATCCAGTACGTGTCCAGTTCGGCCGCGAGGTTTTGCGCGTCGGCAGACTCGAAAATGACGTCCAGAATGTATTGCCCGTCTGCGCGCTGAAACTCGTGGGCGTGGTTGTGGTAACAGAGAATAATATCTGAGTTCCGGAACCGCGCGCCCGCATCGTTCATCGCCTTCGCGGCGGCGATCCACGCATCTTTGTCGGGGCACTGTTCGACTCCCAGCCACGGCACCACCGCGTAGCGAAGACCCAGCGCGTGAACGGTCTCAATAACACTCCCGGTGTTGTTCACGACTTCCTCGTAGGGAAAATGGCCGCTGATAGCCTGCAAGCCGGCATCGGACAGCATTTGATTGTATTCGCGCGGGCCGTAGAGGCCGATACCCGCCAGTTCAACGTGGTCGTAGCCGATTTCTTTCACGCGCCGAAGGGTGGCGGGCGTGTCTTTTTCAAGATGATCGCGCACGGTATAGAGCTGGAGAGCAAAGGCCTGACTGCTCATGGTAGGTGCCTTTCGAGTTGGGGTAAATGCGCTGCGCCCTAGATCGCCTTGCGCATGCGTTTGATGTAGTCCTTGATTTCTTCTCGAATCTGCCGGGAGACGATAGGCCCAATGATGGGCGCAACGAGAAAGTTGACATCCACGTCGCGCTCCACGGATTCGTAGTACTTGATCTCGGTCTTCTTCTTGCTCACGGACTTGAACGTCGCAAAGCCCTTGGACTTCATGTTGCCTTGGCCCACCGACTTCCATTCCAGTTCATGGTCGTCAGCGAAGGAATAACGAACGGAATGCCAGCCTTCGAAGGTCACGCCGACTTCCGTGCGAGGTTCGAACGTGAGCTTCAGCGTGTTGTTCTTTTGAATCTTCCAATCCGCGACGCGGCCGTGGCATTTCGCAATCATTTTGAGATCGCTGAAATGGTCCTTGGCCGTTGCGACGGGTACGTCCACTGTGAAGGTTTCCGTGTATTCGCCTGAATACTTCGCCATGGCTTCCTCCTGAAATGGCGCACCGCCTCAAGTTCGGCCGCGCAACCGATCGCGAAGAAACGCGTAACTCACCTGACAACTCTCGAACACGTCTCCCTCCGACGCATCCTGTTCGTACACCAGCCATTCAACGTTCGACGCCCGGGCCGCGTCCAGTATGGCAGACCAGTCGAGTACGCCGCGCCCCAGCTCGGTAGGTTCCGGTTCCTGGTCCGGGTTCACGAGGGGCTTGTGATCTTTCACGTGAATGAGGGGGCATCGCCCGGCGAAATTCCGGATATAGGCAGCAGGGTCAGCCTTGCCCGCCGACACCCAGGCCGTGTCGAACTCGGCATGCACGAGGTCCGAGGGAGTTTCGTCCAGCAGAATATTCATCCGGAACCGCGTGTCCTCCGGGAACCGTTCGAACTCGAACGCGTGATTGTGGTAGGAGAATCGAATCCCCTCGTCGCGAAGCCGTTGCGCCACCGCCACCATGCGTTGCAACCCATGCCGCCAATCGCCCAGAGAATCCCGGCACTCGGTCATCATCGTGGCTAGCGCGAGATCGGCCACGCCCAGGGTGTGCCAGAATTCGACCGCTTCCCGGAAGTTCGTTTCAAAAGGCTCCAGACCGCAATGCCCTGAAATCGTGGTCAACCCTGCCGCATCGAGGGCGCGACGGATCTCCACGGCCGGAAGCTCCGGCATGCTGCTCCACTGGACGTATTCGAAACCCGCCTCCCGCACGCGTCGCAGGGTCCCGGCAAGATCCTGCGCGGCCGGCTCGCGGACGGTGTACAGAATCATCGCGATGCCCGGTACGCCCATGCTCCCCTCCGGCGGCTGGTTACACGCGGGATGACGTGCTTGAGCCGCATGGTGGGATTGTCCACGGGATGCGATTTCGAGTCAAGGCGACGTGACCTTGATGCGTTGCGATTTGCTATCCTCGTGGACAGTGGCGTAGAGAGCGCAGGAGGATTGTTGCAATGGGTTGGACTCGGAATATCGCGAAGCCGCGTCTGCTCGCAAGCATCGTTGCGGCGATGGCGCTGGCGGCGGGGGCATACGGGGGAGGGGCCATGGAATGGTACAAGTTGCCTGAGGGCGCAGAGACCCGATGGTCGAGTTTTGAGAATCCGGACGGCGCGCGGGGCGCGGGCGGGGCTGAGAACGCGGGCGCGAAAGGCGCCGCGTTCGCGCCGTTGCCGGCCGGGGAGTCCGTTATTCTGATGCAAGCGGAAGGCAGCGGCTCCATACACCGCATGTGGTTTACCCTGCGTGAGCGGCAGCCGCAAATGCTCCGCGCGTTGAAACTCGAGATGTTCTGGGACGGCGCCAGCACGCCTGCCGTATCTGTTCCACTGGGAGATTTCTTCGGGGCGATACTTGGCCGTCCCGTGGCGATGGAAAACGAGCTATTCGCGAATCCCGAGGGACGGTCCTTCAACATGTACATCCCCATGCCGTTCAAACGGGGCGCCAAAGTGGTGCTCACCAACGAGTCCGACCGCGATGTAGAGAAGTTCTTCTACGACATCAACTATGTCCTCACGCCGGAGCCGGACGAGTCCGACTTGTATTTCCATGCCTACTGGCGGCGGGAACGCTGGACCACGCTGATGCAGGACTTCGAGATACTGCCCGCGGTGAACGGGGCGGGCCGCTTTCTCGGCGCGCACCTCGGCGTGATCCTCCATCCCGACAACTTGGGCTGGTGGGGCGAGGGCGAGGTGAAGATGTACCTTGACGGGGACCGGGATTTGCCGACCATCGTGGGCACGGGCACGGAGGACTACATCGGCACCGGTTGGGGGCAGGGCGAGTTTCAGCGCCGGTACCAGGGTTCGCTTATCGCCGACGGCGAACATGGCCAATACGCGTTCTACCGCTACCACATTCCCGATCCGGTCTACTTCCACAAGAACATCCGCGTGACCATCCAACAGATGGGCGGCGCTTCGAAGAAGGAAGTGATGGCGTTGTTGAATAAAGGCGTGGAAATCAAACCGGTCAGCCTCGACTACGATGGGAAATTCATAAAGCTCTTCGAGCAGGACCATGAAGTGGACATCCGCAAACATGAAGCGCCGGACGACGCCTGGACCAACATGTACCGGCGCGACGACTGGTCCGCGGTGGCGTTCTTCTACCTGGACAAACCGGAGAACGGCTTGCCCCCACTCGCGCCGGTGGACGCGCGTACGGAAGCCCTGCTCGAAGAAGAGTAGTGGAAGTTTGTCCGCGCAGAGGGTTGGTCAAGATGCTAGATCTTCACAATCTCACTGCGGCTGCTTGTTCAAGGGGCCAACCCGATAGTCTGCGCAACAATTCGCACGTTGTGGTGGATTCTTGATGGACGCGCAGCGTATCGGGATTCGGACTCATTCACGTTGTGTACCCCTTGCAGGGGAAGATGGGATGAGAGACGTCGTTGACCCCAGGTAGCCGTGCCAAAGGCACGCCAACCTGGGGCTTGGAGTATGTAGGCCCTTCGGGCCATTTCGGCGGCTTCGCGCCGCCACGCGGCGATGTACTCCGCCATGCGGGAAGATATGGGTCGGCATAGAACTCGCGGCGGCGTCAAGCCACCGTAGTGGCCCAACGGGCCTATATACTCATAGCCCTGGGTTGGCCGCCGCGCAGCAAGGCCTACCCAGGGATCCGTGGCCTACCCATTGGCCGTACCCTGAAAGGGTTCTACAACTCTCACTCCCGCGAAATGGCAGGTACCTGTTGCCATACCGCTCGCCGACCGGCTGCACTCAAGACTTGAGCGTTCCGGTCGCTGGATGGGATCTGGAGCGAACGACCGTATTGCGGATTAGTGGCGCATGGTCTAGCGCGGCGCCTTGTCCGGCGAGGGATTGGGCAAGGCGGCATCGAGCGCGTCCAATTGGACGTTCGTAGGCGTCGGGCCAAAACGCAGGCGCGTGTAATCCCGATACCAGCGCGTAGCGGCGTCACGGTACGAGGAGTGGTCAAGTTCCGAGGACAGACGCAATGCAAACCGCAGGAGCGTTTCATTTGCGGACCGCTCAATGCCCTGGCGGCGCACCCGTTTGTCCATCTCGCGCAGCATAGCGTGGAGCCGGGCGCGGTGCGCGGGTTCCCGAACCTGCGCCGCACGCGCTCTTCGGCGCCGGGTTTGCAGCAGCGCCACGGCCACAACCAGCACGACGATGACGACTAGCGGCACCGGTTTGATCATCCACGCGCCAAGACCCAGGATCGTATCGCCCAGCCAACGCACGACGCCGCGGATACCGCCGACCACGTACGCGACCACCACTTCGCGTACGAGGAACTTCACATAATCCCACGCTTGCCCGATTCGTCCGGGCTGCTGCGCGTCGTCGCTAGTAGGTACGCCCTCTGCCACCGTCGCCTCGACTATAAACCAGCCCCGGTCCTCGTCGTAGGCTTCGACCCAGGCGTGGGCATCGCGGTTGCGCGCGACCCAGTACCCGCCAAAGGCGTTCTGTTCGGCCGCCACGAAACCCGTCACGTAGCGGCACGGCACGCCCCCGCGCCGCAGCAGAACGGCCGCGCCGGTCGCAAAAAATTCACAGTGGGCGGGCGGGCGTTCGAGGAGAAACCAGGCCAGGGGATCGACGCCATCCGGCACTTCAACGCCAAGTTGGTACTGGTAGTTCTCGCGAAAGTAGGCCGCCACGGCGGCCGCTTTCTCTTCGGTGGACACGGCGTGCTCGAAGAGCGCCGCGGCCAGATTCCCAATTCCCGGGTCGAGATCTTCCGGCAGATAGGTGCAGCGGCGGCGGTCCTGTTCCGTGAGCGGCTCCGGGGACCGGGGCGCGTCCGCGTTTTCGAGAATATACGTCGACCGTGCATCGCCGTCGGGATTAGCAACATTGTGCGCGTCGTCCAGCATCAACGACGAAAACGGCGCCTGGATCCGTACCGTGTCGAGCGTCGTGAACAATGCGCCGTGCGTGTCGACTTCGGGCCAGACCTGGATGGACTCGTCCGAATCCGGTTCGGATGCAGCGAGCGCGAACGCGTTCATACCCCGCTCCAAACCGGCGGATTCGGGCGCAAGCGCTGACGCGGAGACCGAGAGCGTCCATTCCGCATTTCCGTAGGTATCGTAGGTGAGGCCTTTCAGGTATCCCGGCATGTCGTTGCTCTCGGCCCGTACGGCGACCTTCGCGGAGTCCCGTTCCTTGACCTTTCCGACGCTGTGCAGGAAAGCCCTATTGGGAAACCCGACGGATCCGGCGTTGGCCCGCGGCGCCACGAGATTCGCGAACCATGCATCGAGTTCTTGCTGGTTCCATTTCAAGGTGAAACTCACCGCCGCGCCAAACGCGACTGCGAGTATCGACGTGGCAATCAGGAGAACCCATGCCCGGCGCGGCTGTGAGCCGCTGCGTCGCTGGTTTCTTCCCGTCAGCCAGAACGCGGAAGCCAGGAACAAGAAGATGACGGCCGCTGCGAGATACCCGATGGACAATACTTCCCGGCGTGTGCCGATATGCAAGACGTCGCCCGCGCAGGTCATAACGATGGCGCCGAACAACACGAAGAGCGGAGTCATGCCCCGTTTGCGGGTCACGTGGAGTTCGTAGGTTTGGGCAACAAGAAAGAACTGGATTAGAGCGTATCCGAGGCCGTCCGGCAGTGCCGCCGAGGACTCGGCGTCATTGCGCCCGACCACGAGCCACAGAATGAAAACCGTCGCCGCCAGCACGACCCAAAGCCGCCGGTCGCGCATCGCGTTTTCCCGAAGCCGCCATTGTCCTGCGACCGCAACAATTGCCACCGATACCGGAAAGAGCCAACGGCCAAAGAAGAGCCCGACCGTTGCCGTTTCCAGCAGGACCATGCACAAACCCACGAACCGTTGCCAGCTTTTCATAGCGCCTCGACCCGTCCGTTCAGCACATCCCCCGGCGCCAGTTGGGTGATGCGGCACTCTTCCGCGAGCTGGTCGAAGGGCTCTGTGGGTTCGCCGTCGCGCAACACGATCACCTTGGTGCTACACCCACAATCCACCGCCGCGCGGACCAGCGCTTCCCGCGACGCGTCCCAATCTAACAACACGCAAATGACCGTCGAGATGTTGGCGAGTTCATCGGTGATGGCGGGCGTGACCACGTCGAAGGGGTTGGTCCGGCACGCATCGACGCAGGCAAGGATCTCCAGAACGTTCTCGAAGTGGGCCGTGTGCCGCCCTGCGCGGAAGACGTGCAAGGTGGGACCCGCCGCGAAGAGATCGATGATGTATTCGCCGCGGGCCATAGCATCCGCGACCGCCGCCGTAAGGCTGACGGCGGCTTCGAGGGTGGGGAATCCCGCCGGGGGCGGCTGCTTCTTGCCGGGGATGAAGGTGTCGAGCACGAGGGCGACGCGGCAGTAATACTCTTCCTGGTACTCGCGCACCACCGGCTGCGCAAGCCGCGCCCACGCGCGGAAATCGAGGTGCCGCCGGGAGTCGCCGGATCGGTAGGGCCGGTTTCCGATGTACTCCGGCGATTCGCCCACGTTGGACGAGAGCGCGATGCCGCCGGGCTGGTACCGCGCGCTCACCGGCACGTCGATCCCCAAGAGCGGATGAAACCGCGGATAGACCAGCAACGGCGTGCTCTCGGGCTTGCGCCGATCCCGCGGCGCGCGGACGCGATAAATGTGAAAGGGAAACGTCGAGTACGCGCGCGGTTCGGGCAGAGCGTAGAGGCCGCGCCGTTGAGGACGTAGCATGGAGGTGACCACCGTCGACCCGCCGGGTTCCAGCACCGGCGCGAGTTCCTCCACGCCGGTGGATTCCACCTCATCCGGCAGTTGAAGGAACCCGGCGCTCACGTCGTAAGCGGTTTGCTTCCCATTATTGACGACGGTGTGCGCGACCATGAGCACCTCGCCTGACACCGCCTTCTCGGGCACTCCGCCGCGAAGCCGCAACCGCGGCCGGCGAAGCCTCGCCACGCCATACACGACGACGGCGAAGGCACTGAGAATGCAGAGCAGATGAAACACGGGGATGTCCAGGGAAGCGGAAGATATCGATGCGGATACGACAATCGCCGCGCCCAGTACTTTGCCTTCCCGGGTGGTCGTGTGGAGCCACGTTTCCCCCAGGTTCCGCCAGTACGGCCCTGTAAAGGGGAGCTTCATACCGGAGCCTGAACGTCCTTCAAGAGTTCTTCGATGGCCGTGCGTTTATCCACGCCGCCATATTTGGCCTTCGCAGTAAGCACCACGCGGTGCGCCAACACGTACGGGGCCAGCCGCTGCACGTCGTCGGGCACCACGTAGTCCCGGCCATCGAGATACGCTGCCGCCTGGGCCGTCCGGAACAGCATGAGCGATCCGCGCGGGCTGACGCCGAGTTTGAAACGCGTGTCGCTCCGCGTGCGATTCGCGATGGTAACGATGTACTCCGAGAGCGTCTCATCGACCCGTGCCCGGCGCACCGCCTGCTGGATGGACACGATGGTCCCGCCCGTGGTCACGGGCCGGAGCGATTCGAGGGGATGCACTTCCGCTTGGGCATGCAGGATTTGCGCTTCCACATCCGGCTCGGGGTAGCCGAGGCTCAACAGAACGGAGAACCGATCCAACTGGGCTTCGGGCAAAGGATAGGTACCGTGAAATTCGACGGGGTTCTGCGTGGCGATCACCAGAAACGGCGCCGACAGCGCATAGGTTTCGCCTTCGATGGTCGTTTGGGCTTCGCTCATGGCTTCCAGCAGGGCGGACTGTGTGCGTGGCGACGCGCGGTTGATCTCGTCGGCCAACAGCACGTTGCAGAAAATGGGACCGCGACGAAATGAGAAGGTGCCGTCCACGGGGTTGTAAATCGAGGAACCCAGAATGTCGCCCGGCAACAGGTCCGGCGTGAATTGAATGCGGTGGTATGTGACGTCGACCGACCGTGCCAACGCCTTGGCCAGGGTCGTCTTACCCACGCCGGGCACGTCTTCGATCAACACGGAGCCGCCGGCGATGAACGCCGTAATCAATACGTCAACGTTCTCCGATTTGCCCTGAATGACCCGGCACAGATTGTCCCGCAACGCGGCCAGCGCCTGATAGTGTTCGTCTGCAATCACTTCGCTCATTCAACCGCTCCCCACTTGTTGACGCCGCGACGGCCGCGACCCCCGGTGCCGTTCATGGTAGCGGTACGCGGGATGCGCCGCAATGGAGCGTCGGTGCCCGTTCCGTGAGTCATTGTAAAGCACAGCGCTCAAAAGGCTTTAGTCGGCAGGCCGGTATATACCGCGTAGAAGTTCGACAGGGCTGTCCTTTCCATGGTTCCCCGTTCGTCGTGTAGGTGAATTGGTCAACGAAGCTGCCGGCGGCTCAATTCTTCATGAAAGGGACAAAGATGAACAGGCAAGCAATTCTGCGCAGCGATCGAAATCCGGAACCCCACCACGCTGTGGTGTCTCGGGAGGAATGGATTGCGGTTCGCACACGGTTTCTGGAAAGGGAGAAGGAGCTTACCCGGCTGCGCGATCGGCTCAGCGCCGAACGCCGCGAGCTGCCGTGGGTCAAGGTGGAAAAGCGCTACGTCTTCGACAGCCCCCAGGGTAAGGTCACGCTGGGCGACCTCTTCGACGGTCGCAGCCAGCTTATCGTCTATCACTTCATGCTGGGTCCCGGCTGGAAGGAAGGTTGTGTGGGATGTTCCTTCCTGGCCGACCATATTGGCGGCGCGCTTCAGCATCTGATCCAGCACGACGTATCGCTGGTCGTCGTGTCGCGCGCGCCATTGCCGGAGATTGAATCGTTCAAACGGCGCATGGGCTGGTCGTTCCCCTGGGTATCATCCTTCCACAGCGAATTCAATTTCGATTACCACGTATCCTTCACAAAGGATCGAATGGCACTGGGCCCCACGTACTACAACTTCCAGGCGCGGACGTCGCAGACGGAAGGCGAGGCCTCGGGCGTCAGCGTGTTCTACAAGGATGGGCGCGGCGCGATTTACCACACCTATTCGAGTTACGCCCGCGGCGACGAGGGGTTGCTGGGCGCGTACAACTACCTCGACCTCACGCCGAAAGGCCGCAATGAAACCGGACCCAACTACAACCTGACGGACTGGGTGCGCCACCACGACCGTTATGGCGCGGGAGGCTACGTCGATACGACCGGCCGTTACGTGGCGGCGAAGGAGCGGCAATCGTGAACGGGACGTCATGCTGCCAGTCGCCGGTGCGCCGTTCCGGTCTTCGGTCCCGCGTCCTCGAAACCACGGGCTGGGCCGTTCCCGGCGCCCTGCTGGTGCTGATGCCGAAATGCCCCGCCTGCGTCGCCGGCTACATCGCGCTGGCCACGGGCGTGGGCATCTCGTTCACCGCGGCGGCGTACTTGCGCACCGGACTCCTCGTCGCGAGCGTGGGACTGCTCATTCTCCTCGCGGCGCGGCAAGTCCACGGATTCGTCCGGAGAAGACGCGCGGCGCGGTGACCTGAATACGGGCGATACCCAATGACAACGGCAAAGGAGAAGGAGTCCATGCAGAAGATCACCCCGTTCTTGTGGTTTAACGACAACGCGGAAGAAGCCGTGGCCTTGTATACATCGGCGTTCAAGGATTCCAAGATCCTCAGCACGATGCGCTACGGCGACGCCGGGCCTGCGCCGAAGGGATCCGTCATGACGGTTTCCTTTCTGCTGGAAGGGCAGGCGTTCACCGCGTTGAACGGCGGGCCGATCTACACGCATACGCCCGCTACTTCGCTCTTCGTCCAATGCGCAAGCCGCGAGGCCGTCGACGCCATTTGGGCCAAGCTGTCCGACGGCGGCACCGTGTTAATGGAGTTGGGCGAGTATCCCTTCAGCGAACGCTACGGATGGGTCAGCGACCGGTTCGGTGTGTCTTGGCAGTTAAGTCTCGCCAGGGCGGAACAGAAGATCTCGCCGTTCCTCCTGTTTACCGGCGCGCAGCATGGCAAGGCGGAGGAAGCGATTCGGCTCTACACCGAGCTCTTCGACGACTCGAAGATCGTCAATGTCGATCGCTACGGCAAAGACGAGCACGAACCCGAAGGTTCCGTCCGTCACGCGACCTTCGTCTTGCAAGGCCAGCAGTTCATGGCCATTGAAAGCGCCCATCCTCATGAGTTCGGGTTCTCCGAAGCTTTCTCGTTTGTCGTGAACTGCGATTCGCAAGCGGAGATCGATCGCTTCTGGGAGAGGCTCACCGACGGCGGGCAGCCCCTTCAGTGCGGCTGGCTGAAGGACAAGTTTGGCGTGACCTGGCAAGTCGTGCCGCCCGTGTTGATCGAAATGATGCAGGATAAGGACCCGAGTAAAGCAGAGCGAGTGACCGAGGCCATGATGCAAATGGTCAAACTCGACATCGCGGCCCTGCAACGCGCCTACGAAGGTTAACTTCGCGAACAAGAAAGGGAGCCAACGATGAAATTTCTCTGTCTCATATGCGCGGAGAAGGTGATGGAAGACATGGCGGCAGCCGATGCGGAAAAGCATTTTCAGGAGTACCTGGAATTCACGAACCGCATCAAGGCCAAAGGCAATTTCGTCAGCGCGAACCGGCTGAAACCTTCCGCAACTGCCAGGACGGTCCGCGTTCGCGAAGGCAAAGCGATGACGACGGACGGCCCCTTCGCGGAGACGAAGGAACAGGTTGGCGGGTTCTACATCATCGACGCCAAGGACATGGAGGACGCGCTCGCAATCGCCGCGCAAATCCCCGGCGCCCGCTTCGGATGCGTGGAAGTTCGGCCCATCGCGGACGACGCGGCGACGCAGGCCTTGGGGTTTTAATCGAACGCGCAACGAATAAGCCAAAGTCAACGGAACTGCCAATCTGATGATCAAAGAAAGGGAGACAGAACCATGAGAACCACCAGATTGTTTGTATTCACCACTGTCACGGCAACGGCATTGGTTGTTATCGCCGGCTCGATTGTATTGGCCGCACCTGGAGAGAACAGCTCCGGGAATCAGCCCGCAATCCCGCTACCGCCCGGCTGGACGGAAGAAGACCTGCAAGCGTGCATGGTCGCCGGGATGCCCGGCCCCATGCACGAGTTTCTTGCGGAAAGCGTCGGGGAATGGCGCGCGAAAACGACCATGTGGATGGCGCCCGGAATGGAACCCATGATTAGCGAAGGCGAGTCCACCGTAACAACGATCATGAACGGCCACTACACCCAAGCGGAGATGTCAGGCGAAACGCCGGGGATGGGCCCGTACAACGCGCTGGCGATCTATGGATTCGACAACGTGCAACAGAAGTTCGTGGCCATGTGGGTGGACACCATGAGCACGGGCATCGGCACCGGTGTTGGTGAGCTTTCGCCGGACGGCAAAACGCTGACCTGGGAGTACACGTACAGTTGTCCAATCACGAAGAAGCCCGCCGTGATGCGGGAGATCGAAACCATCACCGGACCGGACACAAAGACCGTCGAATCATTCGCCACGGACCCGAAGACGGGCAAAGAATTCCAGATGATGCGGCTCGAGCTGACACGGAACAACTAGCACCCCGCACGGAACCCGTGACTGTTCCGAGACCGCCTCGAACAAACAAGGACAAACACCATGAACGCAATCCCCCATCCGCCGGTCGTATCAAAAGACGAGTGGCTGGCAAAACGTAAAGCGCTACTCCTTCACGAGAAGGAACTCACCAAACACCTCGACGCAGTCAACGCCATGCGGCGCCGTTTACCCATGGTGCGGATCGAGAAGGCCTACGAGTTTGAAGGGCCGGACGGCAAGAAATCGTTGGCCGATCTCTTCGACGGACGCCATCAGCTCATCGTCTACCACTTCATGTTCGACCCCGAGTGGGATAAAGGCTGCATGGGATGCACCGGGTTCATCGACGCGCAAGGCGATCTGTCGATGTTGCGGCAGCGCGACACGCAGTTCGTGGCGGTTTCGCGCGCGCCCTATCAAAAACTCGCGGAGTACAAAAAGGATCGCGGCTGGACCATTCCCTGGTACTCATCCTACGGGAGCGATTTTAATTACGACTTCCACGTCACGTTGGACGAGTCGGTCGCGCCGCCGGAATACAATTTCCGCAGCAAGGAAGAACTGCAGAAACGCAGCGGCGAGGAACCCTGGTTCATGAAGGGCGAGGCCCACGGACTGAGCGTGTTCTTCAAGGTGAACGGTGATGTGTTCCACACCTACTCCACGTACGCGCGGGGTGTCGAAGGCCTGACCGATGCGTACAGCCTTCTCGACCGCACGCCGTACGGACGCCAGGAAGACTTCGAAGACTCCCCCGAAGGGTGGCCCCAGAAGCCGACCTACGGCTCTTGAAGTGAAAAGGCGGTAACAGGCAAATAGAACGCCTCTTGTTGTATAAGTTATCAAGTTCACGCGTGCAAGGCTGGAATGACTCGGAACCTGTGGAGAACCCCCATGCTTAAAGTACTTCTCGTTGTCGCGGCAGTACTGGTTGTTGCAGTTGTTGTTTTGGCGATCGTGATATCCACGCGCCCCTCGGAGTTCCGCGTCTCGCGCTCGGCGACAATCGCGGCCCCGCCGTCCATCGTGTTTGCGCAGGTCAACGATTTCCATAAGTGGGAAGCGTGGAACCCCTGGGGCAAGTTGGACCCCCACATGACCTCGACCTACGAGGGCCCGGATCAGGGTCCCGGGGCCAAGTACGCATGGGTCGGCGACAAGAACGTTGGCGAAGGGCGCATGACCATCGAGGAAAGTCAGCCAAACGAGCGCATTCAAATCAGGCTGGAATTTTTGAAACCCATGAAGGCCACCAACACCGCCGAGTTCACGTTCCAGCCCGAAGGCGATCGAACCAACGTTACCTGGACCATGCACGGCGAGAACAACTTCATGGGCAAGGCCGTCGGATTGTTCATGGACATGGACAAGATGATCGGCGACAACTTCGAAAAAGGCCTCGCCGATATGAAAGCCATCGCCGAGTCCGAAACCGGCGCGACCGCATAACCGCGTCTACAGGGAGAGAATCATGTCTGTCAACACCGGGACGACTATCGAAACCAAAGGCGACGCGCTGACCATTACGCGCGTGCTCGACGCGCCGCGCGAGCGGGTGTGGAATGCGTGGAGCGATCCGAACCTGTTGCAACAATGGTGGGGTCCGGAACATTTCACGGTGCCAGTCTATGAGAGTGACTTTCGCGAGGGCGGTCAGTACCACTATTGCATGCGCTCGCCGGACGGCCAGGACTACTGGAGCATCGGCGCCTACCAGGAAATCGTCCCGATGGAACGAATCGTCTATACCGACTCCTTCGCTGATGAAAAGGGCAACCCCGTGTCCGCGGCGCACTACGGCATGGACGGCAATTGGGCTGAAGAGTTGATCGTCACGTTGACCTTCGAAGATCGCGACGGCAAAACCCGGTTCACGCTGCGCCACACCGGCCTGCCCGAAGGCCAACACCGCGAAATGTGCGGCATCGGCTGGAACGAATCCTTCGACAAACTCGAAGCCCTGGTGAAGAACAGCTAACGGAAGTGGCGGTCACCTCGCCATGACCATGCGAGCGCTCGGCGCAAAGTGAATGCGAAAGGTTGGCGCGAAGTCCGCTTTCGAGACGAAACGCGAAAGGGGTCCGGCCAAGAGGTAAGCACAAACCCAAGAACCCGAACGCATCAATGAACCCCTAGAAACACCAACAAATCCGGGTATCCCATTCCCCCTTCGAAGGGGGATCAAGGGGGATGTTCCGCAAGAGTGGAAGTCAGATTCGGTGCGAACCGAGCGCCATAAAATCGAAACACATCATCAACCGACCTCAAGGAGAACCTACATGTCATCGGAGATCGCCCCCGTATCCAAAGCCGCCCGCTGGACCGGCTACATCATGAGCGCGCTGCCCGTGTTGATGCTGCTCATGAGCGCCACCATGAAATTCCTGAAACCGCCCGCCGTGCTCGAAGGGTTCGAGCACCTCGGCTACCCCGTCAGTCTCGCATTCCCCCTCGGCATCGTCGAACTGGTTTGCACGATACTCTACGTCATCCCCCAGACCTCCGTGCTCGGCGCGATCCTGTTGACCGCCTACCTCGGCGGCGCGACCGCGACCCACGTCCGCGTGGAAGAAGCCTTCTTCATGCCCATCGTCCTCGGCATCCTCATCTGGGGCGGACTCTTCCTCCGCGACCCAAGAATCCGCAACCTGATTCCGCTGCGAAAGTAAAAGGAGCATGGGCGTCCCGCCCGTGTATCTTCAAAAGAGAATCTAGAACCTATCCCAAAACCGGCGGGTATCGTCATTCTGAGCGAAGCGAAGAATCTCTTCGGAGCGAAAGCCAAGTAAATTGAGATTCTTCGCTTCACTCAGAATGACGGATCGTACGTGTGAGTAGTTTTGGGATAGCTTCTAGTGTCCTGAACCCTAAGTTCCTTCTCAAAGATCCTGTGTGAGGTGTTGCTCAAAGTCCCCCTTTGAAGGGGGATTTAGGGGGATGTTCCCTAAGATACCGGTCCAAAAAATGAAACGAATTTCGAATTCGCTACACTAGAGGAGCAAACCCATGCCCACATCCTACAAACCCCACGGTTACAACTCCGCATCCCCCTACCTCGTCGTCGACGGCGCGAGCAGTACCATCGAATTCCTGAAGACCGCCTTCGACGCCATCGAGATCCAGCGGGTTCCCGGCGAAAACGGCCGCGTCCGGCACGCCGAAGTCCGCATCGACGACACCGTCGTGATGATCGCCGACTGCGTCGAAGGCTGGCCCGCCGTCCCCTCGCACGTGCACGTCTACGTCCCCGACGTGGACGCCACCTACCAGCGCGCTCTCGACGCCGGCGCCACTTCCGTGCAGGAACCCGTCAAAAAAGACGACGCCGACCAACGCGGCGGCATCCAAGACGCCGGCGGCACCACCTGGTGGATCGCCACGAAAGTGGAGTGAGTCACGAATCATGAAATAGGGAGCTTCGCCGTACCAACCGCTCAAAACACGAATCTTCAAGGAGCACGGGCTTCCAGCCCGTGTCCGGAACTTCAGAATTGCTCCATCACCAGCCCCCAACAAGCAACTGGCAAATCGCGCGAGGTGCCACGCGACTTCCAGCCCGTGATTCGAGGTGCCATGGGCTTCCAGCCCGTGATTTCGAGGTGCCATGGGCCTCCAGCCCGTGATTTCGAGGTGCCATGGGTTTCCAGCCCGTGATTTCGAGGTGCCATGGGCTTCCAGCCCGTGATTTCGAGGTGCCATGGGCTTCCAGCCCATGAGTCTTCGACCACTTCTCCGCAGTTCAAAACCCGGCGCTGAAGGCGCCGCGCAACCCTAGCCAGGGGCGAAACCCCTGGTAACGGGCGTCTCCCGTTGATCGAGCACTGAAAGTGCGAAACTGCGGCTCTGTCCCGCGATTGACGTGCAACGAAATCGAACCCATATCTGGGAAATTACCCATCCTTGCGTCGCCCATTCAGGGCTTCGTGTTCGAGCCGAATCCTTCCAGGGGCTTCGCCCCTGGCTAGGGTTGCGTCACACCCGTGGCGTGAATCAGGTATCATTCCCGACCTACTGCTGGCATTCTCCGTTGCGCGCTGGCACTATATTCACAGGCTAGCATGGAGCGAGACCCATGAGCAGAGCGCGCAACCGCAGACTGATTAGGGTCGCCCTCGTCCTTGGCGTCCTTGGGTTCGCCTACTGGTGCGTCGCGGGCTACACCCTTCCTGTCTACCACTACGAAAGTTCTGACCGCGGCATGGCCGACCGCGAAATCGCGTGGAAAGGCCGTCACTTTGAACACGTGCAAGCACTCTTTGATAGATACAAAGCAGCCACGGGCAATTCCACTGCCACCCTCTGCAGAACCGACACACGAAACTGGTCCGATCCTCACCTCTGGTGGCAAAACCTCACCCACCCCCGCTGGGACCTCCCCTACATCCCGTCCTCCGAAAACCCCAACTACCACTATTCGACTAACCAACCCGCCAACCTCCAGTCCGCCAGCGCGCACGAGGGCTAACGTTTCTCAATCTGTTTTTCGCAGCCGGATCCCCTGATCGCACAGCCTGGACAGAACCCAACGTGATCTATTAGAGTACATGGTGTGGTGAGATCGAATTAGAGGGAGATGGCAAGACCATGTTAAATTTCCGGCGATTCCCTACAGTGATCCTGGTTCTCGGGGCCCTACTAGCACCGGGCTGCAAAGAGCGAATTGCCGACAACGCAACGACCGAGATCCCTGAAATCAACGTCCGCATAGAGGGCCTTTCTTCATCTCCGGACGAAAGCCAGTTGGCGTTCGCAGTCATTCAGGAATCGCCCTACCTCGGAGTCATTTCCGTAGACACCGCGACGACGCGAACATTCCCGGCACCTGGACAACTAGAAACGTTCTACGGGATAAGTTGGGGACCAAACGGCACATCCCTGGTTGCAACCATCATCGAAGAATCATCTGAAGCGTTTCGCATCCAGAAACTCGACTTAAGAAAAGACGAGTGGTCCCCAATAGTCGTACTTGAAGAAGATATTTGTCAGCGGGCCATCGTGTCGCTTAATGCCGAGCAACTTGTCTTCAGAGCGGCGATCGAAAAGGACCTCTACACTGTCGATTTGACTACGGGAGCGACTGACAAGCTCACCGAGTCCGGCGATACGAACCGACTGGGGTACGCGTGGGCGCATGACAGCGCGTCGGTCTACTACTCCCGCAACAACAGCCACGGCGAGCCGGGAATTTGGCGAATCGACACCGCAACGCGATCGACAAGCCCGGTTGCAGAAGGCATTACATGTCCAGCGCTTGCGTTATCGCGAAACGGAGAGTATCTGGCTTATCAGGCTGAGGCCCCTGATGGTAGCAGTCGTTTGTTCGTCGCGAATGCCGACGGCTCCAATCCCTATGAAATCTGTGAAGACAGTGGACCCTTCTTTACATGGTCCCTCGGTCAAGACCGTATCGCTTCGACTTCCGATGGACGACTGGAGATTTGGGACGCAACGAAAGGCGAAGCCGTTCCCGTGGAATTGGCTGGTAACACGCGCAAATCACATCCCGCATGGCTTGAAGAAGGCAGGAAGATAGCCGCGGTATGCAACGAGAATGAAATTTGGATCTACGATTTCGACACGAAGACGCAACAGAAGGTGTTTGAGATCGAAAAAGAGTGACACGCGCATCGAGAGTTTTCGCTATCCATTGCGGAGGTGAGTTGCCGTCGCGACGTGCCGCGCGCCCACGCTCTTTTACCTCTTCTCCGGCGTGGGTACGATGGCTAAAGTTGCGCCTACGACGCCACCGGTCGCCAGGAACGCCGCAAAGTAGGTCGGGAATGATTCCCGACCAGGAAGTGCAAGCGGATCGCGTCTCCTTCCAAACCTGTGGATGGCAGACCAACGCATCCTCAACAAGAAACGGATTTGAAGAGAATCTCCTCGCCCCTTGCCATAGCAGCAAAACTCGTCTAGACTCCATGGTATGAACACCGCAAACGTAACACGCGACGGCGATCATCAAACCGTCCATTTACCCAAGGACATCCACCTGCCGACGGGTCCGGTTTCCGTGCGCCGAGAGGGCGACGCGATCATCCTGGAGCCCATGCGCGCTACCGCCTGGCCCGACGGGTTTTTCGACGACATCCACATCTCCGACCCCGCCTTCGAACGTCCCGAGCAAGGCCAACTCCCTCCGATAAAAGGCATATAGCAATACGTGGCATATCTGCTCGACACCGACATCTGCATCGATGTTCTCCGGCGACGGTCGGGAATCGCCGATCGTCTTCGTCAGCTTCCGCCCAGCGAATGCGCCGTCTCCATGGTTACGGTGTATGAGTTGTTTTGCGGTTTGGCCAAGGCCCAAGACCCCGATAGGGAGCGTCAGAAAGTTCAGTTCTTCGTCACGACCGTAAGCGAGTTACCTTTCGACCGGGCCGCCGCCGAATCGGCCGCACGAATCCGTGCGAACTTGGAGCGCGACGGGGCTGTGATTGGACCTTACGACCTGCTCATCGCCGGACACGCCATGGCGACTGGCTTAACGCTCGTCACCAAGAATGTCCGCGAGTTCCAACGCGTGGATGGACTCAACGTGGAATCCTGGACCTGATTTCGATTTCAGCTAGGCAACCAAGCCCGATAAACGCGAGCGCAATGTTCGAGCGTTTTCGCATCATCGCGCTCGACAAGCACGGATCGTCGTGCCCGTCTCTACAATGGGCGCTTGTAAGGATGCGGGGACAATGGAATCATACGAACAGCGCTGGGGCCACCCGGCAGACTTTGTCGTCCGGTATTGGCTCTATGCTCCGGATGAAGGGGGCCGCAGAATCACCTACCAACACCTCCGTTGTGATTTCCTGTATGACGGTGACGATCCGCATATCCAAGGGGTATATGCGATACACCCAGAGTTTCTTGATGACAACGGAAACCCTTTCGAATAGAGCGTGCCAATCCCAATTCAGGGTTTGGCGTCCATGTTCATAGTTAATCCAGAGTTACGCGAACAAATTCACCGGAGACGGATTCGGGTCGGCACGCGCGGACAGTTCATGGAAGGCGCAACACCAATCGGCGAAGTCGTCGTCGAACGGATTATCGGACTCCAAGAGAATCCTTAACCCCGCGTTGACAAACCTTACGATGCCGAGGCATCCAGTCCGAAAACCAATCACTCCTCCGGCGCGGGCACGGATCGCAGATACGCCATCAAATCCAGAATCTCCTCCTTGGTAAAACTGTTCAGCAGTCCCGTAGGCATGGTGGACAGCGGCGCGGGTTTCATTTCGGTGATCTGATTTCGCGCGATGGTGGTGCCTTCGGTGTCTTGCAAGGGATTGGTGACGACGCGGAGGGCGTCGTCGGTTTGTTCGACGATGAGGCCGTGGAGGGTGTTTTCGGCGAAGACGTCTTCGGTTTCGATGTGGATCTCCCAGGATTTGTAGTCTTCGTTGATGACGGCGGACGGGTCGAACATTTCGGTCAGCATGGCGTCGGGTTGGAAGCGGTCGGCGACGCCGGCGAGGTCGGGGCCGATGCGGCCGCCCGCGGCGCTTTCGCCGTGGCAGGCGTTGCAGGACGCGGCTTCGAACACGGCCTTCCCCTTGTCGAGGTCGCGGCCGTTCGCGAGCTGGTCCAGTTCGCCCGCGAGATCGGCGATGGTCCATTCGCGGATGAACTGCCGCGCGGGACCCTGCTCCTCGTCGGGGTGGTCCTTCATCCATTGCAGGGGATCGTCGACCACGTGCATCACGCCGTTCATGAGCATCCAATGGCCGGGGAAGGTGCAGACGTAATCGTACTCGCCGATCTTCTCCGGCGCGGTGAATTCGAGCGTCTCTTCCTGGCCCATGGCGAGCAGTCCGGACGCGAAGAGGATCTTCTTGCTGTCCGGCAACCAGTCGCGGTTGACGCCGTCCGGGCCGAGCATCATCGCGGCCATGGCGACTTCCGACTTCGCGCCGGGCTGTGTGATGACAAGGTTGTGGTCCATGGCGTCGGGGTTCTTGAACACGAGTTTCACCGGCATACCCGGCGCGACGGCGAAGCTGCGGCGGTCGTAGCGCATCTGTTCTTTCAACGTCTGAATGTGGATCACCATCGTGCCGTCGACGATCTCCGGCTCCGGCGACGGCTCCTGTTTGAAGTAGTCGACGTAGACGTCCTCATTGGTGTTGCGCGCATGATGCGCGTGCATGCCGCCGTGACTCTCCTCGCCACCGAGCTGCCCTTCGATTTCCCACAGATACTTCACGCGCTCCGCGGCGCGCCGCGCGTGGGGTTCCGGTGAATAGAGGACCGCGTTCAGCAGGGCCTCGTTCACGACGTTGTGCTGCTGGCACAACCACAACGCTTCGAGCAGGTGATGGGCGTCTTCCGCCTTCGTCGTGTCGAACTGGGCGACCCATTCGTTCAACGCCGCCATGACTTCGCTCGTGTCGCGCTCGCTCAACTCGATGCGCGCGCGCAGACGCACGCCGTCGGTCGGGTGTTTCAGCACGTCCAGCAACGCGGGGATGGGCTGCCCGTCAATCGCAACGGACTCCTGCAAGGGCCGCCCATCGACGGTAATGCGGTAGACGCGGCCGTGCTGATGGTCGCGGGCTGGATCGCGGATGTTGTGTTGCATGTGGCCGATGAGGGCGTTGGCCCAGTCCGCCACGTAGAGGGCACCGTCGTCGCCGAACTTGAAATCCGCGGGGCGGAAATTCGGATCGCTCGACACGAGCAGGTCTTCAACTTCCTTACCCTGCACGACGCCGCCGTTGTTGTCGAGTTTGTACTGCTTGATCCCGAGGAAGCCGATGGCGTTGAGGATGATGAAGTTCCCCTGCATGTCGTCGGGGAAGTGCGTGCTCGAAACGATGCCACTCGACGGCACGGGCCGCACGGTCTTCTCAAACATCTCGTGCATGGTGAACCCGCCTTCGCCGTCCATGAGCACCTGGAAGGCGCGGCCCGAGGTGGCGTCCGTGGCGAAGTGGTAGCCCCAGTAGTCAAAATCGCCGCCGTGGGGGTTGGGCGAATTCTCGGCGTGGAAGCTGAAGCGGAAGGTGCGCGGGTTGAACCGGTACATGCCCGTGCGCCCATGCGCAAGCTGCGCCGACTGCCAGGGCGTCTCCACGTTGCTCACGTTAAAAATGCCGCGCTGGTAATAGATGTAGCCGTCGGGACCGTAGTCGAAGCCGTTCGCGGAGTGGTGCGTGTCCGCGGAATCGAGCCCGCTGAAGAGGATCGTCTTCTCGTCGGCCACGTCATCGCCGTCCGTGTCTTTCAGAAACCAGAAGTCCGGCACCGACGCGACGATGACGCCGCCGTTCCAGAAGGTGAAGCCTGTCGGGTTGTGCACGTAGGCAAAGGTGATGGCCTTGTCCGCAACGCCGTCGCGGTCCTCGTCCGGCAGGATGAGGAGCCGGTCGAGCATTTCATGATCGGGCTGCCACTTGGGATAGGTCTGCCACGCGGCGACCCAGAGCCGGCCTTTGGTATCCACATCCATCTGCACGGGGTTGACCAGTTCAGGGAACATCTCTTCCGACGCGTACAGGTTGGCGGTCATGCCTTCTGCGAGCGTCAGCGTGTTGACGCCTTCGCTCGCGGGCACGTAGTCAAGCGAGCCGGTCTTGCCGTCGGGCTGGATGTTGGTCTTCACCTGGATGGGGTTCGGCACGTTGCTGTCGTCGGGCTCGACGACTTTCCCTTCAACGGCCTTCCAGATGACCTCGTCGCGGTTCGCGGCCATCACGTCCAGCATGACGAGTTCGTGCTGCAAGACTTCCGCGTTCGTCTGGTCGTCGACGAACTTCAATACCGATCGCGAGCCCCACACGTCGTTGCCGTCCGTCGCGCGGTAGCGGTTGAAGAAGCACCAGTTCTTGGCCAGCACCGCCTTGCGGATCTTTTCGATGTGCGTCTCATCGATGGTCTGGCCCAGGGCTTCCACGATCACCCGCGCGATGGCCTTGTTGCCTTCATCGTTGAGGTGCACGCCATTGATGGTCAACGGCGCGTCGCTCTCCTCGTAGAGTTGCTTCGACGGCGTAAACAGGTCAACGAAGGGAACGCCCTTCTCCATCGCCACGCGCGCCATGGCGTCGGTGTAGATGGAAAGCCAGAAGTTGTTCTCCGAGCCGTCCGGCAGGTTCGGCGAATCGAGGTCCTCATGCGCGATGGGCGAGAAGAGGACGAGTCGCGGCGCGGATTCACCGTCGTATTGCTTCGATCGCATCTCATCGATGAACGCGGACAACTCGACTTTGAAGGTCTCCGGGTCGTGGTTGAAGGATTCGTTGTATCCGAAGAAGGCGAAAAGGACGTTCGTCTTGGCGAGCGTTAGCCACTCGTCTACCGAGGGGAATCCTTCCTCGCGCGGCCGGTCCGCCACTTCATCGCCGGTGAAGCCCATGTTGCGGATGACGAGGTGCTTGCCCGGGTTCGCACTCTGGAGGTAGGCCTCCAGCCAACCCTCGTGTTGCATCCGGTCCGGCAACGCGTTGCCGATGAAGACCACGTGGTCCTTCGGTTCGAACTCAAACTGGGCGAACGCGGGGACCATGCCCGCGGCGAGAACCAGAATCACGGACACGGGAATGATACGACCCTTCACGGAATGCACTCCTTCGTTGGACGGATACCGCAGCGCCTTGCAAGGGGGGAACTTACAGCACAAGGCGTCTACGGGTCAATTGGGCGATTTCATCTGCGCCAATCTGCGCAATCTGCGGACGATACTTCTTTAATTGCTCTGGCATGTCCATTTCGTAAATCCCCGTTCGTCGTTATACTGAAGGCCGAGCGAACTGGCATTAAGGCTGTCCGGTTCTACGATGCGGTCTATACAGATAAATCCCTGGTGAGTCGCTCCTTGCAGCGACAATGGGCGGTCGTGGCCATTGGCCGGGTCCGCAGGAAAGGAAAGATGCTCATGCCGATTCAGCCGTATCTGTTCTTCGATGGCCGTTGCGAGGAGGCCCTGGAGTTCTACAAAAAGGCCTTGGGCGCGGAAGTCCTCATGCTGATGCGCTTCAAGGACAGCCCCGAACCGCCGCCCCCGGACAAGGTCGCCCCGGGGTCGGAGGAAAAGGTCATGCACGCGTGTTTCCGCGTGGGTGATTCCGAGGTGATGGCTTCGGACGGCTATTGCCACGGCGCCCCAAGATTCGATGGCTTCACCCTCTCGATCTCGGCCAAGGACGAAGCCGAGGCGGACAAGATGTTTAACGCGTTGTCCAAGGGCGGCCAGGTGCAGATGCCGCTTGGCAAGACCTTCTTCTCGCCGCGGTTCGGTATGGTGCAGGACCAGTTTGGCGTGGGTTGGATGGTGATCGTACCCGGCGAGGAACAGCCGTAAGGCAAGGAGACCGATGGATGCCGTACGTAGATGGATTCGTGCTGCCAGTCCCGAAGAAGAAGCTCGATGCCTACCGCCGCATGTCCCGAATGGCAGGCAAGGTGTGGAAGGAACACGGCGCACTCGAATATCGCGAGTGCGTGGGCGACGACTTGAAGGTCGCCTTCGGGCTTCCGTTTTCGAAGTTGACGGACCTGAAGCGCGGTGAGCTGGTCGTGTTCTCGTGGATCGTCTTCAAGTCCAAGGCCCACCGGGACAAGGTCAACGCGAAGGTCATGAAGGACCCCCGCCTCTCGAAGATGTGCAAGGAAGACGACATGCCCTTTGACCTCAAGCGGATGGCCTACGGCGGGTTCAAGACCATCGTCGATATGTAAGGGAGAAAACCCGAAATTCGAAGCACGAAATCCGAAACAAAGTTGAATGTTCGAAATCCGAAAAACCAAAACTAATCCGGATTTCTTACACGCACAGGCCAGCGAATAGGGAAACGTCTTCGCCATATGAACTTGCGCGCGAACACGGATCGATCTGGCAGTTCAGGGTGTGCGTGCGAGAAATCCTCACCGCGGAACCTTCAGGTTTTCTCGGGCGCATTTCTCACCGCCTCGTATGCTTTCTCTCGAAGGCGAGATTGCAGAGCGGTGAGAAATGCGGGTTAAGGCAATGAGTTCGTGCGACTCCGCTGGACGTCTCTGGCGCAGCCCCGGACGGGGCGGAGGGTTGTAGCCCAGGGTGGAGCGAGGCACGAGCGGAACCCTGGGTTGTGGGTGCAACGTTTCATCGAGCCCTGGATAGGGCGAAAGAAGCGCGCGAACGGCCCGTCCTGGATCGGATTTGGAACCAATCGCGAGTAGATGGACCTGGAGCGAACTGAGACGACAGGTATCCGCGCGGATGACCGAGAACGGGACTGGTCGGGAATCATTCCCGGCCTACTGGAGGAGGTGAAAACCATGAACGCGAGGCAAAAGCCGCAGTTGGATGAACCGCGGTTTGTGGACGGTCTGGAAATGATCATAGCGGGCCAGAATATCCGCTACGACTTTGAGACGCGGGTGAACATTCCCACGCAATGGGCGCGGTTCGCACCGCAGATCGGAAAGGTCCCGGGGCAGGTGGGGAACAACTCCTACGGCGTGAGTTGGAACTACGACGGCAAGGAATTCGACTACTTGTGCGGCGTGGAAGTCTCCGATACGTCAGGGCTTCCGGAAAACTTCGAGCACGTTCGGCTCGCACCGCGACGGTACGCGGTGTTCACGCATCACGGCGACGTCTCGACCTTGCCCGACATGATTCAACGCATCTGGGCGGAATGGTTGCCGGCGTCCGGGCACAAAGCCGCGCAGGCGCCGTGTTTCGAACGGTATACGGAGGAATTCTGCCCCGACACCGGTACTGGCGGTATGGAAATCTGGATCCCGATTCAGTCCTAAGACAGAAGTCGCAGGACATCCTCATTGACGAAACGATTGGAGCACTGAACATGAGCGATACTGCAGCGAAAACCCACTATCTACTTCTAATCCGCGGCACCCACTGGGAAGACGAGCTGTCTCCTGAGCAGATCCAGGAGTTCATGGGCCAGTTCACCGCCTGGCATGAGCGGCTCACCAATGAGGGAAAAATCGTCACGGCCCATCCTCTGGCGAGCGAAGGCAAGCTCGTTTCCGGCAAGAACGGCAGCAGCGTGGCCGACGGTCCCTATGCAGAGTCGAAGGAAGCCGTGGGCGGATTCTTCCTGTTGCAGGTGGACAGCTGCGAGGAAGCCACGGCCATTGCCCAGGCAAACCCGGTACTGAATTACGGCGGGTCCATCGAAGTGCGCCCGGTGATTGCGCAGTGCTCGACCATGCAGCGCGCAAGCGAGATGCTGGCAAGCTCCACGAAGTAGTGCCGTGAACGCGCAACCCGAGCCCACTGAAACCCCGCAGGCGCGTGAATCGGCGCGGTTGACGGAGCACTTGTTCCGCCACGAGTCCGTCAAGCTGGTGTCTATCCTCACGCGCGCCTTCGGGATCGAGCGGTTGCAGCTGGCGGAAGACGTGGTGCAGGAGGCCATGGCGCGCGCCATGCAAACGTGGCCCTACTACGGCATCCCCGACAACCCCGCGGCATGGATCACGCGGACCGCCAAGAATCTCGCGCTCGATGTCATCCGCCGGGAAAGCAATTTCCGGGAAAAGGAACCCGGAATTGCCGCTTCGGCGGAGCGATGGACCTCGGAGAACGGCAACGTTTCTGACTCCGTGTTCTTCGACGACGAGATCAGCGACAGCCAACTGCGCATGATGTTCGCGTGTTGTCACCCATTGATCCCGCAGGAGGCGCGCGTGGCGCTCGCGTTGAAGACGCTGTGCGGATTCAGTACGGCGGAGATCGCCAAGGCATTCCTCTCGACCGAGGCCGCCGTGGCCAAGCGGCTTACCCGTGCAAGGCAACGCATTCGCGACGCGCAAATCCCCTTCGAAATCCCCACAGGCGATGAGGCGCTGATCCGGCTGGAAAGCGTCGAGCAGACCATCTACCTCTTGTTCAATGAGGGGTACAAGGCCTCGACGGGCGACGACCTCATTCGGGAAGACTTGTGCCGGGAGGCGATACGCCTCGCAGCTCTGTTGACAGAACATCCCGTCGGCAATCAGCCCCGCACGCACGCGCTCCTCGCGCTCATGCTGCTTAACGCCGCCCGGTTACCGGCGCGCGTCGACGCGAATGGCCACGTTCTCCGGCTGCAAGATCAGGATCGGACTCGTTGGGATGCCCTGCTCATTGCGCGGGGCATGATGCATCTCGCGCGGTCGGCGGCGGGCGACGAGTTGAGCGAGTACCACCTGCAGGCGGGCATCGCGGCATGTCACTGCGCGGCCGGCGATTACGAATCGACCGATTGGGCGCAGATCCTTACGCTCTACGATCGTCTGGCCGAGCTGGACGACTCGCCCGTGGTGGCGCTCAACCGGGCCGTCGCCGTCGCGCAGGTCCACGGTCCGAGAGCGGGAATCGAAGCCGTCGAGTCCATTCCGAATCGGTCACAACTCTATGCCTACCACCTGCTCTACGCAGTACTTGGCGATTTGGAGTCGCGGCAGGAGAACTACGGCGTCGCGGCGTCCCACTTCAAACGCGCCCTCGAACTCACGGAAGTGAAAACGGAACGCTTATTCCTGTTGGACCGATTGCGCGAATGCGAGCAACACGACGGCACCCATACCACGTGATTCGCCGATCCTCGACCATACCAGATTAAAGTTTCCTCCCCCGTCTGCCGATAGACCTCCATGAAGCCCGCTAGTGCGCGGCCGCTTCTACCGATGCACGGATGCAAAGGTAGGTAGTCATCACGGAGGAGATTAGTCATGGGACTACGCATCAACACGAACGTCGCCGCGCTCAATTCGGCCCGTATTCTTAGTCGCTCTACCGGCCAACTCAACCGAAGTCTTGAACGCCTCGCCAGCGGTCTGCGCATCAATCGCGCGGCGGACGACGCGGCGGGTCTCGCCATTTCGGAGTCGTTCCGTACGGTCATTCGCGGCACCCAGGTGGCCCAGCGCAACTCGCAGGACGGCATCAGTCTGATTCAGACCGCGGAAGGCGCGTTGGACACGACAACCAGCATGCTGCAGCGTATCCGCGAACTGGCGGTCCAGGCAGCCAACGGAACCCAGAGCGACGCCAACCGGCTCGCCCTTGACGCGGAAGTCCAACAACTCCTCCAGCAAATCGATGACATCGCGCTGGACACGGAGTTCAACGGGCTGCGCGTCCTCAGTGCGGCACAGACCGTTACCCTTCAGGCGGGCGCCCAAGCCGGTCAAACGCTTATCATCGCCGTCAACGGCGCGAAGACCAACGATCTTGCTGTCAATACCGTAAACATCTCCAGCGTCGCGACCGCAGTCTCCGCCTTGAGCACTATCGACCGGGCGCTGCGAAGCGTCACCACGCTCAGGAGCACTTTCGGCGCCTTCCAGAACCGGCTCGAGTTCACCATCCAGACGCTCGCCATCCAGGAAGAGAATTCCAGCGCGTCGGACAGCTTCCTCCGCGACGCCGATGTGGCCCGCGAGACGATCGCCTTCACGAGGAACCAAATCCTGGTCAGCGCGGGAACCCAGGTACTGGCCCAATCCAACGTGATCCCCCAGACCGCCCTTCAGCTTCTCGGCGGCGGTTAATCCGGCGACAATCAAAGTTAGTTCCAATATGGAGCGCCTCCTTAGCGAGGCGCTCCTGTTATTTTGTTTGCGCGATCTACCGCGAAGCCGGTTCCGCAGTACCTCCCGAATCCGCAAATTTCTGGAATCTGCTGATAAAGATCTTTTGCCGCCTGGTTATTAGTTGACAAGTATCAATCTGAAATTCCAAGGCAGGCGCGAAAGCGCGGCTTGCATTAAGTCATTTATAAAAAATGGCTTACGAGATAGACAGGCAAGGCCTTCTATGGTTTTTCTTAACTCTGTAAATTAATTACTTGCCCCTGAATACCCCGAAAATTTCTTTCAAAAAAACGCTAAAGTTTCCACTAAAGTTGCCGATAAAAATCGTAGAAAGGCCGGAATGGACCCAGTCGATACCGGCTAAAGCGAAAGGCAGGGACGGCCAATCGCGCGCGCCAGGGACGGCGCGGAAACAGTTGAAATGCGGTCACAGCGGAAGATTGGGGGAGACCTTCGCCCGAATCGGTCAACCGCGGCGCACGTTAGGGACACGCGCCAGCGGCTCAGCCGGGAACGACCGCCTTGCACACCCGGGACGGTGAGCAAGGACGGCGCCGGAGGGGGAAACAAACACGCCAATCGCCTGCGGGGTAAGGGAACCCGCGCAGAACAGCTAACCAACCGCGAAACAGGGATGACGAGACGTAGTGCAGCGGACCCGGAACGGGCACACAGGGAAGTGCGCGGGGTACGAAGCACGAAGTCTCTTCGGACTGCGGCAGTCTTGTAGGGAAAGACCGTCGCAAATGGAACCGGCCGAAAGGGACGGCGGGTTTCACAGGGATGATGTGCGCATGGATGCGCACGGCTAACCACTCACGGAGGACAGAACTATGGGTCTCAGGATCAACACCAATGTAGGCGCGCTCAATGCTTCCCGGATTCTCGCCCGTTCGACATCCCAGTTGAACACGAGTCTGGAGCGCCTCGCCAGCGGGCTTCGCATCAACCGGGCAGCGGATGATGCGGCGGGACTGGCAATTGCGGAAGGCTTCCAGTCGGTCGTGCGCGGCACGCAGGTCGCCCAGCGTAACGCACAAGACGGCGTCAGCCTTGTGCAGACCGCCGAAGGCGCGCTGAGCGAAACGACCAACATTCTGCAACGTATTCGCGAACTGGCGGTCCAGGCGGCCAACGGTACGCAGAGCACGGAAAACCAGGCGGCGCTCAACAACGAAGTCCTGCAGCTCCTCGACCAGATCGACGATATCGCATTTGACACCGAGTTCAACGGGCTCCGGGTGTTGAGCGGTTCGCAGACGGTGACCTTGCAGGCGGGCGCGCAGCAGGGACAGACCCTGCGCATCGTCGTCCAGGGCGCGTCAACCCGCGACCTGGGCATCAGCGCGGTGCGAGTGTCGAACGCGGCATCCGCCGTGGCGGCCTTGAGCACCGTGGACCGCGCGATTCGCAGCGTGACCTCGTTGCGCAGCGACCTCGGCGCCTTCCAGAACCGCCTCGAGTTCACCATCAACACCCTGGCGATTCAGGAAGAGAACTCGGCGGCGTCCGAAAGCGCCATCCGCGACGCCGACATCGCCCGAGAGACCATTACGTTCACACGAAACCAGATTCTGGTCAGTGCGGGTACGTCCGTGCTCGCCCAATCCAATCTGATTCCTCAGACCGCGTTACAGCTTCTCGGCGGCTAAACCGCCGGGGTGATGGGGTAAATCGAGCTTCACCACTGGCCGGGGCATCGGCCCCGGCCGACAGGTGAACTCCGTCCGGAAGGGAGGTGATTGAGACCGCGACACGGTACCGCCGCCGGCACGTGCGCCGTGGCGAGTAACCAGGCAGTTGTACACGCAGTTGGGGTAGGGATGCCCCGACATGCCACTCAAGGAGGGTAAAACTATGGGACTTAGAATCAATACGAATCTTGCCGCGCTTAACGCGGGACGTATTCTGAATCGTTCAACGGATGCGTTGAACGTCAGTCTGGAACGGTTAGCAAGCGGGCTGCGCATCAACCGGGCGGCGGACGACGCTGCCGGTTTGGCAATCGCCGAGGGATTCCGCTCGGTGGTGCGCGGCACCCAGGTTGCGCAGCGCAACGCGCAGGATGGCGTGAGCCTCGTGCAGACCGCCGAAGGCGCGCTGAGCGAAACCACGAATATCCTGCAGCGCGTGCGCGAACTGGCAGTCCAGGCCGCGAACGGAACGCAAAGCACGGAAAACCAGGCGGCGTTGAACAACGAAGTCTTGCAGTTGCTCGACCAAATCGACGATATCGCTTTCGACACCGAGTTCAACGGAATTCGCGTGCTGAGCGGTTCGCAGACGGTGACGCTGCAGGCGGGCTCGCAACAGGGACAAACCCTGCGCATTGTCGTGCAGGGCGCGTCGACCCGCGACCTCGGCGTCAGCGCCGTGCGTGTTTCGAACGCGGCGTCCGCCGTGGCGGCATTGAGCACCGTCGACCGGGCCATTCGCAGCGTGACGTCCTTGCGCAGCGACTTGGGCGCATTCCAGAATCGACTCGAGTTCACCATCAATACCCTGGCGATCCAGGAGGAGAACTCGGCCGCGTCGGAAAGCGCCATCCGTGATGCGGATATCGCCCGTGAGACCATCGGGTTTACCCGGAACCAAATCCTGGTAAGCGCAGGTACTTCGGTGTTGGCGCAGGCGAATGTGTTGCCGCAAACGGCATTGACGTTGTTGCGGTAGAAACGCAGGAACCGCGGGTAGGGATGTCCGCGGGATTGGCCGGAGATCGGGTACGGGTCCCGGCGAGTAACCTGCGGGTCCTGACCGCCCAGGGAGACGACCGATGGGAGTACGAAGCGTGACGGGATCAGAGCTGCGCGCTCTGAACGATCCGTCGTTGGCTCGGACTCCTTCTGGAGGCGTTCCCGCGTCAGCGCCAAAAGAAGCGGCGCAACAGGCGCCCGAAAGTCCAAAGCCGGCGAAAGTAGAGGCGCGCGAAGTTGAACGAGTTCAATTGACCGAAGGAACGGGTACGCGACTGCGGATCGATAACGAGAGCAAGCGTATTATTGTGCAAATCGTGAACGACGCGGACGAGGTGATTAAGCAGATACCTCCCGACGATCTGCTGCGCATCGCGTCCAAGATTCGCCAGATTCAAGGTCTGTTGTTTGACGAGAACGCGTAACGCGCCATTGATTTGATTCCCGTAGAGCGCCCCGGTGGTTAACGCCACCGGGGCGCCGTTGTGTTGACCGCTCGCCGGCCTTGTCTTGGCTCGCGCGACGCGCGTTCGCTATAATCCCCCTCTTGTGAACCTCCCCGGCATTTGCGAATTGGAGCACTCTTGGACGGAATTCTCGGCAAACGGTTGGCGGCCCCGGCACGGGAGCGGCGGTTCGGGCCCTTCTTCGGGCTCCTGACACGCTACACCCTCTGGGAAATCGCGGTGCCCGCGGCCATGGCCATCCTTATTATCGGCTTCGTGGGCGTAGCCAACGAGTTGCGCGAACGCCGCCTTGTCTTGCCGCTGGAATTTATCACGGGATGGGACGTGGCCCGGCTGGTCTTTTACTTTTCCCCGACCCTCGCCGCGTACATCATCCCCATCACCTACATGATGGGTATCCTGCTCGCTTTCGGGCGGCTTGCCGAGAACAACGAAATCACTGCCATGAAGGCCGCCGGAATTCCATTGAAGCGCGCGATTGCCCCGGTGATTGGCGTCGGCCTCGTGCTCAGCGGACTATCCTTTGTCCTGATGGACCGCGTGCAGCCCTGGGCCGCGGAGAAGGCCAGTCATATCATCTTCGTCGAACTTCCCCAGCGCATCACCCTCGAAGTCTTGCCGCCTGGCTCGGTTCAGGAAGTAGGCGACTGGCGCGTGTACTTCGGATCCCGAGACGCCAAAACCAAAACCCTCAATGACGTCGTGATCCGCGACACGCGCAGCGACGGCGAATGGGTCTTCTACGCAAAATCCGCCCAGTTTGTGGATAGTCCCGATGGCGCGCGACTGGATCTGCTCGACGGTCGCATCATCCGCCCGCAAAAGGACGAGACCGTGGCGCCCCTCGTGTTTCCGAAATGGACGGTCTCCGTGCCCACTACCTTTCTGCGCCAGGCCCCGAGCCAACGCCGTACGCTATCGCTGGAGGAGTTGCTCGCCTACGAAAGGGACGCTAAGCAACAGGCGGATGCACTGCCCACGAAGTCAAACGTCGAAGACCTCCGCAAAACTCGAGAGGAGATCGCCGATCGCATCACACTGCCTCTGGCGTGTCTCGCCGTGAGTTTTCTTGCCGCCCCCCTCGCCGTCCGGTCGCCCCGCGCGGGCAAGTCCTTCAGCTTTGCCCTCGGCGTCGGCATCATCTTCATCTTCTACATGGCCCGCGCACTGCTCGAGCCTTCGGAGTTGGTGTCCATCAACGGAGCGATCCTGCGGGCGCTCGCGCCGAGCTTGCTGCTCATGGCGTTGGGCGTGATCGCCGTGTGGCGGGTGGACCGCGTATGAAGACGCTGGACCGCTATCTCTTCTGGCGCATGACGTGGACCCTGTTCCGTGCCGTGTTTGCGCTCGTCGCCATCTATGTGTTGATCGACCTGTTGACGCACCGCGAGATCGACATCCTGAAGTACAACGTGCCTTACGACGTGGTCGTACGGTATTACATCGCCTTCATTCCGCAGATCCTCTATCGCATCGCGCCGTTCGCCGTCCTCATCACGGGGCTGTTGGTCCTCGGCGACGCCGCGCAAAACAACGAGATCACGGCAGTCCTCGCGGGCGGGATCAGTCTGCGGCGGCTCGTGTTCATGCCCCTGGCAGTTTGCCTCGCTTTTGCGGTCGCCCTCTTCGCATTCAACGAATCTGTCGGCGCCATCGCCGCCCGAGAAGCGAACCGAATCGACGAGAACTACTTCTCCCAAAGCCCCGAGTTTCAGCGCAAAGGCGTCAGTTGGGCGAACCTCAGCGAGAAATGGACTTGCCACATCGACAAGTTTAACCGCATCGCCCTCACCGGCGAGGGGGTCCTGTTGCACGCCGACGAGGGCGACGTCTTCGAGCAGGTGGAGGCCCGCCGCATCTATTGGGACGAGACCCTGAACCAATGGATCCTCGAAGACGGACGCTGGTACACCATCTCCGGCGATCGCGAGGCCAAGGGCCGGCGCATTCGTCAGGAATCCGCGCCGTTCAGCGAGTCGCCCGACGAGCTTTTCGCCCTCGAACAACCCATGGAGACCAAGACTTCCGGCGAACTGATGAGCGAGATCCTGAGCGCCGAAAAACGCGCAATCCCGGCAAGTTCGCTGTGGGTCGACTACCACGCCAAGTTTTCGCAGCCCGCGCTCAGCTTCGTCATGATCTGGCTCGCCATACCCTTCGCCATGCGCGTCCGCCGCGGGGGGCTCGGCATCAGTTTCGGGATCAGCATCGTCATCGCCATCGCGTATCTCCTCGTCTTCTCCGTGACCATGAGCCTCGGCCACGCCGGACGCCTCTCGCCTCCCGTCGCCGCCTGGCTCGCCAACACCCTCTTCTTCGCCGTCGGCGCGTTCCTCTTCTGGCGGACGCCGACGTAGATCTTCTTGTAGCCAGGTCCTCGCCTGAATGTAGCGCAGGCGTCCTCGCCTGCATTCTTTGTTGCAAAGATAAGCTCGCGGGATGCAGGCGAGGACGCCTGCGCTACATGGCCTGGGAGTTGGTCGGATACCGTTCCCAAGCATCTTTCGGTCCCTTTCATGTAAAATCGCGATCCGGGACCAGACCTATCGACCGTGAATTCGACGGAGGGGAATACCATGAAACGCACCGATCCGAAAACCATCCAACCTGCGCTGGACGCGCTTTCCACTAAAGTAGGAGATCTCGAATCCATCAAGGCCCGCATCAAGTCCCACCATATCGAGACGCCCTCGTGGGCCTACGGCAACTCCGGCACGCGGTTCAAGGTCTTTCCCCAGGACGGCGCCCCCCGCAACGCCTTTGAGAAGATGGAGGACGCGGGAATCGTCCACAAGTTCACCGGCGTTGCCCCCTCCGTCGCCGTACACATCCCCTGGGACAAGGTAGACGACTTCGGCGCGCTCAGCGCCTGCGCCGCGGAACATGGGGTCCGCATCGGCGCTATTAATCCCAATCTCTTCCAGGACAATGAGTACAAACTCGGCAGCCTCACGCACGAGGATGCGAACGTCCGCGCGAAAGCCCTCGACCATCTCCACGAATGTATCGACATCGGCAAGACCGTCGGGTCCGACATCCTCAGCCTCTGGTTCGCCGATGGCACGAACTACCCCGGCCAGGGCGACTTTCGCCGTAGAAAGCAGTGGATGCTGGAAGGACTGCAAAAAGCCTATGCGGCCATGCCCAAATCGATGCGGATGCTGGTGGAATACAAATTCTTCGAACCCGCTTTCTACCACACCGATATCGCGGACTGGGGCATGTCCTATGCCTTCTGCCAACACCTCGGTGAACGGGCGCAGGTCCTCATCGATCTCGGCCATCACCCGCTCGGCACGAACATCGAACACATCGTTGCCTTCCTCATCGACGAAGGCAAGCTCGGCGGGTTCCACTTCAACAACAAGAAATACGCCGATGACGACGTGAGCGTGGGCAGCATCAACCCCTACGAACTCTTCCTCATTTACAATGAATTGGTCGCGGCCGAAGACGACCCCGCCGTGCACACCGATGTGGCCTACATGATCGACCAGAGCCACAACCTCAAATCGAAGATCGAAGAGATGATCCAGTCCGTGGTGAATTGCCAGGCGGCTTACGCGCGGGCCCTGCTCGTGGATCGCGCTGCGCTCCTCGAACTCCAGCGCGAAGGCGATATTGTCGCCGCGGAAGAATTACTCCAAGACGCCTACCAGACCGACGTGCGGCCCCTGCTCGCGCAAGTCCGCATCGAAATGGGCCTCGACCCCGATCCCATCCTCGCGTTCCGCGCCAGCGGCTACCTGGACAAGATCCGCCGGGATCGTTCCGCCGACGCGGAAGCGGGACTGTCCTCCGGCTATCCGGGCTAATCCAATTGCGGCGTCGTGGTCTTTCCTCAGCGCGACCATCGCGTTGCTGGCCTCCGAGTGTCGTGAGGTGGTGAGCGATTGGGCATTTCGGATGACGGGAGTTTCTCGCAGGCAAATCCTCTTCCACAGAGGCGATTGACCTTTCCGTGTAAATGCCTATACGCCAAGGAATTCCCAAATCGTTCGATTGTAGATCCCCTAATTGACCCGGGTTAGCCCCATGCGAAGGATTCGTCAAGGGCAACCGGTAAACGTGAACCGTTGCACGAATCAGCCTTTTGCGCTATACTAACGGGAACGTCTTACACCTGTTCCAAAGCGGGAATTCGGGATTTCCTCCGGCGAATTCGGGAACAGTTGGGAACCAAAAGCCCCATTGACGGATTTAGAATGTCGTGCTAGTATGAACGGGCAAGTACGAGTTATGCCTGATTTTTCTATTTTTCTCTAACTGGTGCGTGGAAGCCTGCGGGAGTGGGTCTCACTGACAATCAGCAACTCGTAGTCCGCCCCCAAACCTTCAAGGAGATGCCAAAAGTGGCTGTATACCAATACACCGGTGTCCTTGTGAATGACAATGACCGTGTCGAATCCGGAGCCGTCGTGGCGGACTCGGAAGAGGCGGCGCGGGAAAAACTGCGTAAGTACAGCTTCGAAAAAGTGAAGCTTCAGAAGATTGTCGGGTCTTCGGGCTTCTTCATGGGGTTTGCCGCGAACGTGAAGTAGTTGTCCCGTGATGGCCGGGCGGAGCCCTCCGCCCGGCCGACTCTGGGATTTAGCGAAGTCCCAAAGTCTGGTTGGCCTTGCCTTCGTCGATTAACTTAAGCATTTCTTTCATCAAGTCGTTATAGCGCAGGAACATGCACTTGTTGAAAAGGTGACAGGTGTCGCATTCCTTCAGCTTCTCCTCGTCCACGCGCAGGTAGTGCTGCTTCGAATGATCGCGAAACCGGATCGTCATGTTGGCGAGCTGCCCGAAACACTCCTTCATCGGCGGCTGGGACATGAAATGACTCCTTTCTGTGCCGGCATGCGGCTCACTGGCTAACGCTTCGATTGTGCATCCGATCCGTGGGGTAAGGCAAGCGCGACCGCCAATACGTCCACGACCGCGACCCCGGCCGACCGCAAGGCCAAAGCGCATTCAGCGATCGTTCCGCCAGTCGTAACTACATCGTCTACCAGGAGTACCGTAGCGCCAGCCAAATGGGTGCCGTTCACAACGGCAAAAGCGCCCCGGACGTTTTCCCGGCGTTCGGCCTCCCCGTGAAGCCTGCTCTGCACCTTGGTCGGCCGGATTCGCTTCAACGATTCATCGAGTTGGGCTTTCGGAAGCACGTGTAACGCCTCCTGCGCCAGCAGTTTCGACTGATTGAACCCTCGCTCCCGGTGGCGAACCCGGTGCAAGGGTACCGGGACCACGAAGCCGTAGGTTTCGCAATCGAGTTCCTCCCTGGCCGCTTCCGCCGCGAGTTCTCCGAGGGGTTGAGCCAGCCGGACACGACCATTGAATTTCAGCAGTTTTACGGCTTCCTCGATCGCGCCCTCGTACTGCGCCGCGCCAAGTATCCGCCGGTATGGCCGCTGTTCGTTGCTGGCGCTGCACGGTCCGCACAGAAAATTGCTCCGCGTCCCCAAACCAACCCCCGCAGGATGGGGCCGTCCACAGACTGGACAGAAGGGCCGCTCAATTCGCGGGCTCATCTCCCAGCAGGTGGGGCAGAAGTACCCGTTCTCCTCGGTGAGAATGCGGTCCCCGCACTGCTTGCAGAACTGGGGCAGCAAGAGGTTTTTGAGCGTCAAGACCCAGTCGCTGGAAAGTTGCATGCCGGAGCCTCTTCGTCTGGTCATCGTGCGGCCATTCTCACAGATTTGGACTCGCGAACGCCATAAACGTATCGATGATTCACAAGGCAGGTATGATACGGTTGCTTTCGGGAGAGCACGTCATGTCAGACGCGGATTTGATAGCGCGGGTTCTTCGCGGCGACCGGGACCGGTTCGCGGAGTTGGTGGACCGGTATTTGCCCATGCTGCGGGGGCTGTGCGCAAGTTACGTTACCGACGCCGCGGCGCAGCAAGACCTCGTGCAGGAAGCCTTCGTCTACGCCTACGAGAAGCTGGGCCGACTGCGGAATCCGGAGCGGTTCGCTCCCTGGCTCGCCCGAATCGGACGCAGCCGGTGCATCGACTGGTTGCGGCAGCAGCGGCGTCAGGAACGGTTTCACGAGCGCGCACACGAGATTGCGCCCGCCGCCGAGGACGGTTCGTCGGAAGTCATGGAGCGCGAACTGCGTGAATGGGTCCGCTCGCGAATCGATCGATTGCCGGACAAGACCCGGGAAGCGATGTTCCTCTGCTACATCGAGGGCCGCAGCACGGTGGAGGCCTCCCGGTTTCTGGGCGTCCGCGAGACGGCCTTGCGCAAACGGCTGGAGTATGGACGCAAACTCGTGGGCGACGCGCTCTGCGAAGACGTGGGCAAGACCGCGCCGGATTCCGCTTCCGGCGCGAAGCTGCGGAACCGCATTCTACTCGCCCTTCCCGCGGCGGCGGTTCCCACGAAGACGGCCGCAGCAAGCCTCGCCGGCGCGCTGGGTGGTTTGGGTTACGCGAAACTCGCGGCAGGGCTGATCGTGACAGCCGCTGCCGTTTACGGAGTGGTCGCCACCTGGCCCTGGAATGCAGACACGCTGGACGATTCCGTCGCGCAAGCTTCTTCTACTAGTGTCGTTTCCATCGACGACGCAGCCCTGAGCGCCGATGACCAAGTTGCCGCTGTTTCCGAGCAAAACCGCAAGAACAAGACTTCATCGGGCGCCGAGTCCTCTTACGACCATTTCTTCTTCATCCGCCACAACCGCGTCCACGGACAGTTCGAGTCGAGTACCCTGGTTCTTGCTTCCATGACTACCGACGGCTTCGATGTGAAGGATTGGTTTACCCTCGATCGGTATTGGCCCGGTTTGCACCCTTGGTATGTAGGCGGCGGCAAGGTCTTCGCGACGACGGATGCTGGCGAAGGATCGCTCATCGCGATTGATATCGCCACTGGCACCGCCGAGGAGATCGCGAAGATAGCCGAGTTCTACGAGCGCGCCGGCAAGTTGTATGAGTTGCTCCAGGAGGGAGTCGCTGCGACCGTTTGTTTGTATGACTTCGAGCGACGCGCCCATCGCAATCTCATGTCCGTTCCATGGAATTCCGATGTTCGCGAGGCCCAGATTTCGCCCGATGGCCGATACATGGCGTACTCCATGCCCCCGCGAGAACGAACCAGTGACGGCAACTTTCTGGTTCGCCCCCCGATTCTCCACGTAGCTGACTTCGAGAACAAGACTGTTGACCTACTTGGAGAAGCGGTTAAGATCATCAGACCCATGGTCTCCTTCTCAAGTGATTCGGTTGTAAGTATTCCTCTCATTTGGTTGAACAATTCCGAAATACTCGTCGTGCGTTCACAAGAGAGTGCGTCGCAGGCCGTGGACGATATGGCCCGCTTCCTGACGTTAGTCGATATTCACACCGGCACGATGACCGACCTTCTTCAGGTTCCGGGCAACTACATGAATCGAGTGCGGCTCTGGCCTGGGGAATGGGACGAACGTCCCATACTCAACGTTACGAGCCTTGGTCAGTTCGCGATCGATGCTGATACCAAGACGTTGACAGAATACGACGGCATCGGCGGTAGTTTCCGTTTGACCCGGAAGGAAAGTGGTCGAAAGCTCTTTGATGGATCGCGCCAAGTCGCGGAGATGGAGGGCAACGGCGATCATCTCGTATCACCCGACGGGCGTCGCGTCGTCTGGGTCAACGAGCGTCAATACGCCGCAGTTGGCGCGGACGGTTCCTATGAACCCATGACGCTTTACTTCTACGACACCGGCGATCGGGAAGTCCGAGAGCTGACCAAGGGCGAGTTCGAACTGCCTTATCCCGGTTGGCGGTGTTGGTTGCGCGAAGAGGACATGACGGCCACAGAAACGCCGCCGATTTCCGAGGAGGGATGGACTCCCTTCGAGTATCGTCCCTGGCCCGTGGAGCGGCCCAAAGCGCCCGACACGCGACCGGACATTCGTAATTCGCTCGCGCTTGACGTGGCCACGGACGCCGAATCGTACTGGTTGCACGAACCCGTTGCGATCGCCATCACATTGACCAACATCGGCAACGAAGCGCTCACGGTGCTGCGGCCTGCCGTTTTTGATGAGCGAGTATTGGAGACCAGAGTGGACGGCCCGGGCTGGAGCGGCTTGGTCGATCAGATCCAAAGCTATCTCCCGGAACCGGAAGAGATCGTGCTGAACCCCGGCGAATCGGTCAGGGCTTCGGGCATGCTCGAGTGCGCGACAGAGGGCGGGTATACCGTCGAGGTCGAGTACCGGGGCTATCGCGAGACGACGGGGCGGAGCTGGCGCGGACGTGTCGAGTCGGAAGCGGTTTCCTTTGAAATCCTGCGCTCCGCAGGTGACGCGGTTCTCTTCGAAGAGAAGGTCGCACGGCTGCTCGACAAGGCCATCTCTGAATTCGAATCCGATCCCGAATGGGATGGCGCGAACAATACACTCGAAGATCTTCAAGAGATGGGACCGGACATCGCGCCATATCTCATTCCGTTTATTTCCTCGCAACAGGACGCGCGATTCCGAAGTCTGCTCATGCGGCCCTTGGTCAATGTGGCGTCGTCCGACGCGTTGCCCTTCTTCGCTGATGTTGTGCAGTTCGGATCGGCGAAGGAACAGTCCAAGGCCATCGAAGGACTGCATCGCATTTACAAGCGCTACACGGGTAGTGGACGCGACGACATCGCCCAAAGCGCCCTCATCCATCTGCTCACGGCGATTCACACGCCGGACAACGATGCGCGGTTTACCCTGGTGCGGCTCCTCAGTCAGGTAAAGGATGGTCGCGTTCGCGAGACTCTCGAACGGGTCGTCGACGATCCAGACGAACGGATTCGTAACGCGGTCGCGCGTTACCTGGTCGCGTACGAGGGCACCGGTCTCGCCGATTGGCTTTCCGAAGCCGCGACTCAGCCCACGGCGATCACCTTCGCGGCGGCCAAGTCCGTCGTGCAGCAACTCGAACAAACCTGGCGTCTCGACCACGGCAAACTTCCCGAGGAAGATTGGGCCCAAGTCTCCGGCGACGCCGCTGCGCTGGCCCATTACCGCGCCACCATCCAATCCTGGGAACGTTGGGCCCGCGAAAATCCACGAAGCGCGGAGCAGTTTCTCCCCCAGTAGGTCGGGAATGATTCCCGACCAGTCCCATTCTCGACCCACCGCGCTCGAGTGGTGTGACTGCGAGTCTGCCCCGGAATCGAGTAATCACTGGACGTTCTGAACGAATTCGCACTGCACTCGCGATTGAGTCGACGCGTTGATTCTGTGGCTGAGTTCTATTGCCCAGGTGAAGCCATCGTGGAGGATCAGCTACCGAGAACTCCTTGGACGGGAATCATTCCCGTCCTACTTGCAACAGTGCGCATAGCGCCTATCTATACGGGGCTGTCGTGTGGTAGAGTTTGTGGGTTTTGTTGTGGAGCGTTCTTCCCGTGAATACCGGGTCCAATCATATCGACGAATCGCGCTGGGCCGGCCTGTCCGAGGTGCTTCGGCTGGCCATGCCGGCGATTCTCGCGTCCATCTCATGGACGGTCATGCAGTTCATCGACACGGCCATGGTCGGCCAACTCGGCCAGGTGCCTTTGGCAGCGGTCGGGTCGGCGGGCCTGTGGTCCTTCGTCATGAACACCTTCGCCGTGGGCGTGGTGGGGTGCGTGGCGACCTTCGTGGGGCAGAGCCTCGGACGGGGCCGCCTCCATGATTGCGGACGCTACGCGTGGCAGGGGATCTACCTCTCCCTCGCGACGGGCGTGCTTGCGCTCGTGTTCTGGCCGTTGGCCGATCCCATCTTTCACCTCATGCCGCACTCGCCCGATGTGACCCGCCAGGAGATTCTCTATTTCCGCGTGCGACTCTTCGGATACGTGTTCATCGCGTGGCAGACCGCGCTCGCGTCGTTCTTTCAAGCAATCAACCGCCCCATGATCCCGATGGTTTCCGCTTTCGCGGCGAACCTCGCAAACATCGTGCTGGACTACGGACTCATCTTCGGCAATTTTGGCTTGCCCCGAATGGAGGTAGCGGGGGCCGCCTTGGCGACGGTTATCGCGCTCGGTTTCCAGGTGGCGATCCTGCAATGGATTTTTGTCAGCAAACCCATGGAGCAAACCTACGCAACGCGTAGCGGATTTGCCTTCGATTGGCGCAAGACATCGGAACTCTTCTCCGTCGGTTGGCCCGCAGGGATCTCGTTTTTGCTCGACGTGACAAACTGGGGTATCTTCACCAGCTTCATCGTCGGCTACTTCGGCGACAGCGTGCTCGCGGCGCACACGGCGGCCATCGCCATCATGCACATTTCCTTCGTGCCGGCCATGGGACTCAACCAGGCCATTGCGCCCATCGTGGGCCAATGGATTGGACGCGAGAATATCCCCATCGCCAAAGCGCGCGCGTATACGGGAACGAAGCTCGGTATCGCCTACATGTTTGCCATGGGCATGATCTTCGCCCTCCTTGGGCCATCCATCATTCATGCGTTCTTCATCAGCGATCCGAACGTGGTGAAGCTCTGTCACGTTTTTCTCATGATGGGTGCCGTGTTTCAGGGCTTTGACGCGATCAACATCGTCCTGTCCGGCGCACTACGCGGCGCGGGAGATACGCGATGGATCGCGGTGATGACGGCCATCGGTGCATACGGGATCTTCCTGCCCTCGGCCCTGGTGATGGCCTTTGTCTTTAACTGGGGCGCAATTGGCGCATGGCTCGGAGCGACGGTCTACATCATTCTGCTGAGCGGGGTGATGTTCCGGCGCTTCCACAGCGAGCGTTGGCGTCACATCAAGATCTTCCGCGCGGATCTCGTGGCGCCCATGGAGATCGCGGACGTCGCGAAGTAGCGAAGCTGCACGATAGATCGTTCAACGATGGAAGAACACGGGTGAGGGCACCTGTGTGTTTCAGGTACATGGGTCACAGGCGGGGACGCCTGTGCTCCTTTATTCGCCGCGTTCAATCACGTAGTGTCCGTCGACATAATTCCGGGTTCGGACGACCAGCATCTTCGCCTCCGTGTCGTAGTCCCACTGATTGCCCTCGGCGAGGCCGACGCCATCGATGGTGATGTTTGCCGGCTTCGCATCCATCTTGATCCGGAGGATGTGCGGTTTCTCCTCACCGCCCAGACGCACTTCCAAGTTCTCGCCCGTATTGTCGGCCACGATCGCTGAACGTCCGCTGCCGTCGGGATGGACCACTTCAAACTCGCTGCGCTCGCGGGGATAGATCAACCACGTGAGATACCCGTCCGACATGCGATCGCCAAACCCCGTGTATTCTCGCTTCACGTCCATCGGAACGATCGCGCCATCGCGCACGTAGACCGGAAACTCGTCGAGCAGAAACTGGCGGGTGATCGTCGTAGGACCTTCGATGACCTCATCGTCTCCGAACAGGTACCGCCATTGTCCTTCCGGTAAAATCACCTCACGTTCAAAGGAGTCTTCATAGATCGGGGCCACGAGGAAATCCTCGCCGAACAGGTACGTGTACTTTGACTCCAAGGGCCGCATCAGCGGTTCCCCGCCGAGGTGACAGGCGACCACGTGCGTGTAGATGTAGGGGATCAACTCCGTGTGGAGCCACGCGTACTCGCGCACAATCTCCCATTCGTCCGGCACCGATTCCCACAGCGCGCGGTTCGTGTGTCCACCATTCAGGAACAACCCGCAGAATGCGGAGAACTGCGCCCATCGCGCATACAAACGCGGCGGGAATTCGCCGCCCGAGTAACCCGCCACGTCGGACCCAATCACGTTGTATCCCATCGTCGCGCTGCGCAGGATATCAGCGATGGCCTCTTCGATGCCTTCCTCTTCCACGCTCCACGCATGGTCCTGGTCGCCGACCCAGTTCACCGGAGAAGCATCGATGGGCGCGAATCCTTCGGGGTGCGCCTTCGTGTCGAGCCAGTACTTCCATTCGCTGTTCTCGCCTTCGTCGTCGAGCAGGCCGATTCGATCCGTCGATCGCGACAAGGTGATGAACTCGGGATTCTGCGTGAGACCGTGTTGATACTCATCGCGGTAGTAGTGGTCCATGTACGTGCGCGTCGTCATCACGCCGGAGTGGACGCGCCGGTACGGCAGGGGGACCGGTCCCAACTGCGTGCGAAAGGAGGTTGCCGCGCCATCGAGTTTCCAGCCGTCGATGCCCCAGTCAAAAACCTGCTGCTGCAAGCCGCGCCACCATTCCATGGCGGCGGGATTGCTGTAGTCGACGAATCCGCCGCGGCCTTTCCACCAGCCGGTCGGTTCGCCTCCCCCCGCAAGGTAGCCGTTCTCGCGGGCTTCTTCGTACCAGTCCGAGGAATCCTGAATCGCAGTATCTTTGCTGGAACTGTTGACCATGCTGGTCATCCACAGCACGACGCGATAGCCGTCGTTTTCCAGTTCGCCAAAAAACTGCGCCGGATTCGGGTACCGCTCTTCGTCGACAATGAAATCGTTATACCGCGTACTCCACGGACTGTCGATGAGGATCGTCCGCACGGGGAAGTCGTGCTCTTCGTATCCGGCCAGCAATTCGCGCACAGCCTCCGCGGTATTAACGTCGTCTTCCCACACCCAGCATTCCAGCGCCCAGGCAGGCGTCAAAGGCGGCGTACCGTGCCGCTGCTCGTTGAACGGCATCCCCCAGAACGGCAGCACCCAATAGAAATACAGGAGAACCGGAATGAACAAAATGATAAGGACGAACAACCAGACCAGCCGGGAAAGGCAACCGCGTTTCTCTTTCATAAGAACCTCCGCCGTACAAGGGGTCGCGATCACTCTAACATAGTCCGGCTTGACCATACGTGCCGCGGGCCTTCGCAGCCTCCCATTCGCAGTTTCCGGTTCTTGCCTTCGTCCTTGTTGTCTCTGCTGTCCCTGTTGTCGCTCGTACTATTCCGAATCCGCGATTTCCCCTAACTTCGCCAGCTCCTCCTTCGCGGGCGCGCATTCCGGATTCTTCTCCAAGGCGAGTTCCCAGTCTGCGCGCGCTTGTTCCACATCACCGGTTTTCTTGTAGGCAAGACCACGCAGACATCGCGCCGTTTCCAGGTCGGGATTCAGTTCGAGCGCAGTAGAGAGCAGCGCAATCGCCTTTGCCGGGTCGCCGCCTTCGTTGGGCTCCGCAAAAATGAAGGGCTTCGCCTGTGCGACGTATGCTTTAGCATTCTGCGGGTCAAGTTCAACAGCCATTGCCGCCGCTTCCTCCATATCCTTGCGATACTTCTTCGCGCGGTAGTCACTGCGGATCATCGTCGCTAGTAGATCCGCCTTTAGCCGGTACGTTTCGGAATTCGGTTGCAGCGATTCCAGCGCGCGTAGTCCCGCGTCTGCAGCTTTGTCGATACCATCTCCCAGGGGACGCCGTTCGGCGAGGTTCGATTCCGGCAACTGTTCCCACTCGATGCGTAGCAGTTCCGCAGTCAAAAGCCCCGCGCGCGCCACGAATAGTTGCGATTCGCGGGACGGCTTCACTGCAGCTTCGGAGACCGCCTGATCCAGAACGGCCGCGGCTTCAACGGCGTCATACGATCGCTGCGCAACGTCCAGCCGCGCGGCGAGATCTTGCGCCGAAGCAAGCGACGCAAATGCGAGCGTCAAGAGGATAGTCGTGCAAGTGCGCGCTGCCATTGGTGTCACCTCCATATCCTCACGGGTAGAACGTTCACGATGGAACCGTCACGATAAGCACGCGCTCGCTCGCAACGCCGTTTCGAATTTCGAACATTAGGATTTGTTTCGGATTTCGTGCTTCGGATTTCGAATTTCGCCGCAACTGCCCAGCACCTAGAATCTCGTGCCTGTACTTACATCAACGACCTCGCCGCATCACTTCTTCCCGTTGCGCAGCACCAATACGGATGGCGTGAGAATCAAATCCGACGCGAGCGCGACCAACAGCGCGATCGATGAAAGCAATCCAAAGTAGCGGATAGGCACGAATCCCGAGGTCCACAAGGTCGCGAAACCGATGCACGCCGTCAGCGTGCTGTAGATCATCGCGGGCCCAACCTCTTCTAACACCTTACCCACCGTAGCGCGCGTGCCATGCGAACTTGTGGTGCAGGCTTCCAGCCTGCCTCCCTCCCGCAGTCGCTTGAATGCCGCGAGCAAGTGCACCGTGTTATCAACTGAAATGCCTAATGCCACGCCCGCGACCAGCACCGTACCCGCATCCAACGGAATGTTGAGCAACGGCATCAGCGCGAAGACCGCCAACGTAGGCGTAACGTTCGGGGGAATCGACAGCAACATGAGAGTAACGGATCGCAAACCGAGGCCAACGATGAGAAACACCACCACGAACGCAAACGCGTAACTCTCGATCTGCGTCATGGCGAGATCGACTTGCGCATTGTTCAGGATCCACACAATGCCCGTGAAGCGGCCTTCGAGCCCTTCCGGCAGCGCGTCCAGTTCCGATTGCACCTCATCGGTGAGTTCATAGAACCGTTGAGCGTCCATCACCGTCGGCAGGATCGACAAGCGCAGTTGCTTCCCGTCGCTCGAAACCAGACGCGCAAGTTCCGCTCGACCGGTGTCGTCCAACTCGTCCAGCAGATTCTCCGCCGACGCGCGCGATTCGGGCAAGGTGTAGTACGTTGGATCGATCTCGTGGTCCCATTGGTTCAGCTTCTTCAAGAAATCCAGCGCCGACACCACACGCGCGACGTGCGGATTGTTCTCCGTCGCGTCGATCGCTTTCTCCAGCGCGGGCCAGTACTCGGGGTCCAGCCACCCCTCCTCGCAATCGATTACCACCTCCAACGAGTAAAGTCCCGTGAGGTTCTCACCGACGAAGTTGTACGACTGTACGGCGGGCGCATCGTCCGGCAGGAAGGCGAGCGGATTTGGTTCGGCCTCGATGCGAAACACGCTGAAGATTCCCGCGGCCATGATCAGCACGAAAGCGGCAATCGCGGCGCCTGGATGTCGTTCGCTCGCTTGCTCCACACGCCTCAACAGGGGCAACCAGACCGACGCGGCCGACCGGCGTGGCGCCACGCGCAGCAAGGGCAGCAGGACGGGCACGAGGACGAGATTCACGATCAGTGAAATCACGAGACCGACGGCCGCGAAACCTCCCATCTCGCGGATGGGCGGCATCGTCGAAAAGGACAATGAGAAGAACCCGGCAGCGGTGGTGATCGCGGAAAGGGCGCACGGCAATACGGTCTCTCGCAAGGTCGTCACCATGCTCTCTCCGGGGTCGCGACCGCTCGCGCGGTGGTACTGATACCGGGTGATCATGTGAACGCTGTGCGAGAGTGACAACACCCACAGCAGCGGCGGCAGCGCGGAACTTACCATCGTCAACGGCCGGTCCATCCACGCGATCAGACCCACCGGAAGCAGCACGCTAAGCGCGCCGCAGACGGACGCAACCAGCGTAGCCCGCGCAGACCGTAGCAACAGCATCAACACGAGGATCGAGCAGCCGAAGGCAAGCGGCATGGCCCGCAGGGTTTCCTGTTCGGAAACCGCATCAAGCACAGCATTCAGCGCAGGCGGTCCCACGAAGTCCAAACGAAAACCGTAATCGGCGAGCGGCTGCGCAGCCGCTTCAACCTCCCGCATCAGCTCCCGCCGTTCGCCGGATTGCCGTGGCGGATCCAATTCCAGGAAGAGCCCCGCCATGTCATGATCCCTGGAAATGAACATTCCTTCGTAGAAAGGAGTCGACGTGAACTCCGCTTCCAACGCCTCCGGGTCCTCCGCGCCGAACAAATCCCGGTACACGGACGGGATACCCGTCACCCGGCGCACGTGAGGGACCGCTTCCAGATTGGTTTGGGCCGCCAGCATGGCGTCCAGGGCCGCAGGCTCAAAAAGGGGTTTCCCGGAAAGCGCGACGACAACGAATTCATCGTCTCCGAAGGTTCGCAGAAACTGTTGGTATTCCTGCGTTTCCGGACTGTCCGGGTTCATCCAACGTTCGATGGAGTTGTCCGTTCGGAGGTTGCGGATTTCAAAGATGGCGGCGATACCCAGCAGGCATAGCGCCGTCGCCATGACCATGAGCGCCCAACCGCTTCTCCCCCAGGGCGAAGGCGTCATATCGCGCCGCGCCTTCGGCAAGTAACTGGGCCATAAAAACTTGTATACTTCAGGTGCTGCATGTGCGCTTCAAGTGAGCTGGGTATTGCGACAACGCCGAGTCAATGTAGCGCAGGCGTCCTCGCCTGCAACTTGTTCAGCTTGGACAGGGTTTACGAATGAAGAAGCAGGCGGGACGCCTGCGCTACATTCCTCGATCATTTGGGTTTGCACTACTCCAAGAATTCAAGATCGGCACCCAAATATTTCAGTCCCGTCTCTTTAATCGCCGCGTCCGGCACGCGTTGCAGGGGGGAGTACGCGGGGTGGCCGGATTTTCCGAACGGACTGTTGCGCTTGGCGTTATAACAGCAGATCAGGGCCCAGCGGGGGTCTGGGGACGTGTTCTGCTCGGACTTGTGCAGGAGGTTGCAGTGGAAAAACAGGGCATCACCCGGGTCCATTTCGCAGTGCACCAGCGGCATCACCTTCTCCGCCTCCGCGCAGCGCACCGGATCGGCCCCCGTCTGGTCGCCCACCTTCATGTGGTCGATGCGGCCCAGGAGGTGCGACCCCTTGAGCACCTGGAGGCAGCCGTTGGCCTTGGTCGCCTTATCCACTGCGATGTAACAACTTAGCAGCAAGGGGAACAGGCAGGTGTCGTTGTACCAGTACCCGTAATCCTGGTGCCAAACCCAGGCCCCGCCGACGAAAGGCTCTTTCTGCATCATCTTGGAATGCCAGTGATACACCTCGCCACCCAGGATCTGCTCCGTCGCGCTCACGATGCGTTCGCTCCGCGAATACATGCTCAGGATGCTGTCGTCCGCCTCGTTCCACAAGGTGATCCGGCTCTTGCCGCCCGAACCATCTTCCCGATCCTTCGCCTTGCCCGAGATGGCCGGGTCATGGCGCGCCGCATGCCGCAGCAGATCCGTCTCCTCCTCGTCGAAGAGCCCTTTCGCGAGGTAGTACCCGTCTTCGTTGAACTGATTGAGTTGCGATTCCGTAAGCATCGGACCAACGACCCTCGACAACCTGGTTGAAATGGAGAAAAGACCTACCAGCGCGGCAAGCCCCGTGCAGCATCCGATCCGGGAACGAACGCCCCGAATCAACAAGCACCGATCATAGCACGATCCCAACCCCACGCAAACCCCCACCGCTTCGAGTAGACTCGACATGTGGAGGCGGTTCCTAAGGGGGCATCCTGCCCCCCGAGGTGCCATGGGCATCC
>BTVY01000005.1:68717-200438 GCA_045863335.1 Candidatus Hydrogenedentota bacterium
TGCCCCCGAGGTGCCATGGGCATCCTGCCCCCGAGGTGCCATGGGCATCCTGCCCCCGAGGTGCCATGGGCATCCTGCCCATGCCGGGGCTTCCAGCCCCGTCTTCATTCCTACCGCGCACCCGACCGGAGCGTAGCCTTAGCGCAATGACCAAGAACTCCTCAACCCCACTGGCCCAACGGGCCTCGATACTTGTAGCCCCGGGTTGGCCCGACCAACGGGAGGGACCTACCCGGGGTCACCGGCCCGCTCCGTTACGCCGACCCTGAAAGGGTCGAACAGATTGCGCCAAATTTGTGTATCTCTTTCAGAGAATTCGCAGGAGGGACCACCATTTGACCCCGGTTAGGCCTTGCTGCGCGGCGGCCAAACCGGGGCTATGAGTATGTAGGCCCGTTGGGCCATTGCGTCGCCTCGGCGGCGCCGATCAGTCCACTGGAAGTTGGAATGCGAACACGTCAACAGCGCACCGAAAATCGCCATGTAGACGGCCACGTCAACTTCGTCCCAGTACCACAAAGCTATCCGTCAGCCATGTGCTCCTCGATCCGCTTCTCGAATTCATTTCGATGGTCTGGACATGAACCGCCGTTCGGGGTTTGCACCACAAGTCCATAGGTCTATAATACGGATCTGCCCGCCGCCATCACAGCCGCGCGGGCAAACCAACGGGGAGGGGACACAATGAGTGAAAGCCCAGTCAGACAATTTTCGATCTTTCGGATCATTGGGTCCCTTGGCGCACTTGCGGTGGTCGTGACGGTGCTTCTCCTCGGAGGCGCTCCCGACATCTTCGTGAACCTCCCGTCTATACTATTTGTCGGTGGAATCACTCTCGCCATGCTCGCCGGGCTCTACGGGGACGAATTTCTTCGGTTCGCCGGAGACGCATTCCTCACGTTCTTCCTTCAGACAGTCCCCCCCAACCCGCGCTACGCCGCCATCGCCCGTAACGGGAGCCGTTTCGCCGTCGCCTCCGGGGCGGTAGGCAGTCTCATCGGAGTCATCCAGATGCTGACCACGCTCGACGATCCAAGCAAGATCGGCGGAGGGACGGCGGTGTCCATGTTGTGTGTGCTTTACGGTATCGTGCTCTCGGAGTTCTTCTTCGGTTTCCTCGTGACCGCGTACTCCGCTACGGACGCCGAGAAGACAGCAGAATCCATACCCATGCGCAATCTGGGGTTGCCGCTGGCGATTGTCGGTTTCATCGTACTGACCTTCCTCATGATCGTCCTCGCGTTCAACGTCATGGAGGTAGCCCGGCTTCAAGATGTGATCGACATCCTCGCATCGACAAACCAACCTCAACCGTGAACCATCACCGAGCGTCCATCCCAAACTCCCTTAGGGGCATCCTGCCCCCGAGGTGCCATGGGCATCCTGCCCATGCCGGGGCTTCCAGCCCCGTCTTCACTCCCACGGCACGTTCCATTGGAACGCGATCACTTTCCAACCCCCAAATATTCGACTCACCCAACTGGCCCAACGGGCCTCGATACTCATAGCCCCGGGTTGGCCCGACCAACGGGAGGGCCTACCCGGGGTCGTCGACCCGCCCCCTTACGCCGACCCTGAAAGCGTCGAATAGATTGCGCCAAATTTGTGTATCTCTTTCAGAGAATTCGCAGGAGGGTCCACGCGTTGACCCCGGTTAGGCCTTGCTGCGCGGCGGCCAAACCGGGGCTATGAGTATGTAGGCCCGTTGGGCCATTGCGGTGCCTCGGCGGCGCCGATTCACCATGTAGCGCAGGCGCCCTTGCCTGCAACCCTCACGAGTCGACCCATCCCCGGAAGAATGCAGGCGAGGACGCCTGCGCTACATACGTGGCCGCCGGGGGAACGCTGCACGAAACGCCGGTTTCGTGTATCGTGGAAACCATGCGACGTCTTGCCGGTCCCCTGATCGCTCTCGTGGTTATCGCCGCGCTTGGCCTCCTTGCGCGGGTCGCGTTCCGCAGCGTTGCGCAATATCACGCGACCTATCCGGGTCCGGTGACCTTCGTTGGCAAGGCGGACGGTGCCTTTGGCACGCAGTACTACCGCGCCTTCATGTGGCGCGCGCCCGCAGACCAATCGCCCCTTCCCGACGTTGCGATCTATGTGAAAGGCACGCGCTACGCTCTGGCCGATCTCACAGACGAGTTGATGCAATCCCTGGGCGGCACCGCCCACGAAGGCGGGTTAAAGGACCCGGCGGAATTTTACTTCCAGTACCGGTTCGAGAACGGCCGCTTGACGTACTTCTCGCTGTTCCCCTCTTGGAACGCGACGCCTCCGAGTTCTGCGCTGTCAGACCCGGATCGCTTCTTCATCCAAGTCGGCGACGGACCGCCATTCACCCTCCCGGTCTCGGCGGGACAACTGAAGCACTACGCGGGCGAACCGCTGGACGTGTCCGCGGGGATTACAAACTGAACCTTATATGGTAGGCTGGTAGTCAGTACCGGAACTGCTGCAAGGACTCCAAACTGCCGGGTGAACCGCATGGCGCGACGTAACGCTGGTTTTGGACTCGTGGAACTCCTGATCGTCATCGTCATCTTGACGGTGATGGTGGTGCTGCTCATGCCGGTGCTGGCGCGTACCCAGGAAGGCGTGCGCCGGAAACAATGCGCCGACAACCTCCGGCAACTCGCGCAGGTCCACAGAATGTTCGCCGCCGAGAACAACGGCATGTGGGTCCCGCGAATGGTCCCCTACCACCTCGAGTATTCGGAGATCCGCCCCTGCTGGAGCAGTTTCGACGGCGCGATGGTGTACCCGGATTACTTCAAGAACCACATGATTGTCCTCTGCCTGTCCGACGAAGAGTACGAGGGCGAGGTGTCCATCGATTCCTTCATGCGGCCGGTCCACGGGACCTGGCAAGACGCGCCGGATCCCAATCCCGTGCGGGGTCTGGCCCAGTACCCCGAGACCAGCGACGTTTCCTATGTCTATTGGGGCTATGCGATCGATCCAGCAGACGTGGTGACCAAGGAAGACATGGTTGCTATCGGCCGGTACCTCGACAGCCTGGATGGCCCCTCGATTAACCTGAGGTCCCGATTCGAGGACCATACCATCACGAAGCCGTCGACCGGCGAGGAATTGACGTTGTACCGCTTCCAGGAAGGCGTCGAGCGGCTCGTCTTTCCGGAAGTCACCGACCCCGTCGAACTGGAAAAGAAGCGCGCATCCATCGCCGTCATGTGGGACACCATCCGCACCGACATGGGCGTTCCCACCAAGGAGTACAACCACGGGACCGGCGGCAACGTGCTGTTCATGGACGGTCACGTCGAGTACCGCATGTACCCCCAGGATTCCGGCGGCCCGTTCTGGATGCTCTCCGAACCAGCCCACATGGAAGGCGTCACCGAGTTTCCCTGAGGAGAGCGGGTTTTCCTACCCGCTCCCTGAAGCACACCGGTTCAACCCCACAGTCTCCCTTGGCCCTCCGACGCGGTATCAGGATCGAAGTCGGGATCGAAAACGAGATCCGCCGATCCCGATCCCGATCCTGATCCCGATCCCGATTCCGATTTCAATGGGAGTTTTCTGGAGCCTTCTCCGTTTGGACCGCACCTCGGGTCAATCAGTCCTCGGCATGGCGGACTGGAAAGTCCGCCCTCCTTGCCATTTGCAATCCCGCTGATCCCTATGCTTTGATGCCATTGAAGCCTCCGGGGGGCCAACCACGTGAGTCGCGCAAAGGCATGGGCCAAGCATCTGCTGCGCGCCGCAAGCGTCTGCGCCATGTTGTGCGCGGGCGTGCTCGCGGCCGAGCCGGTTACCTTGTATTACTGGGGGAACGATCTCGCCCTCGAGAACGATGTCCTCGTCGCGCTCGACCTCATCCAGCAGTTCGAAGTTCTTCACGACGGCAGCGACGGCAAACCGCCGATCAAGGTGATCATGGGCCAGAGCGCCACCCTCGACCGCCAGGGCGATCCCCAGCGTCTCATGTGCGCCGTGGCCGGAGGCGATCCGCCTGATGTCGTCTGGTTCGATCGATTCGCCGTGGGCGAATGGGCTTCCCGCGGTGTCTTTCTCCCCCTGCAGGAGTATCTCGACGCCGACCTCCGCGAACGGCCGGACGATCCCTTCACGCTGCGGCCGGAACAGTTCTTCGATGCGTGCTGGGAGGAGAGCCAGTACCAGGATACCCTCTACGCCATTCCTGAAAACACGGACAACCGCGCGCTCTTCTACAATCAGGATCTCTTCGAGAAGCACGCTGCGGAACTCATCGCCGCGGGCTGCATTGACCCCAACGACCCAACAAAACCGGGCCCGCCGCGCACCTGGGATCAGCTCCGCGCGGCCACGAAGATCCTCACCGCCTTCGATGCGAAAGGAAACTTGGTTCGTATCGGGTTTCTGCCGCACAGCCCGAACTTCGGCAATTCCTGGCTCTACATCTACGGCTGGTTGAACGGCGCCCAGTTTATGAGCGACGACGGCAAGACCTGCACCTTGAACGAGCCGCGCATTGTCGAGGCCCTCGCGTTCATGACCGAACTCTACGACATCATGGGCGGCGCGGAGAAAGTGATCGCCTTCCAGACCAGCGCCATGGGCGGCGATCTCGATCCATTTCTTTCGGACAAGGTGGCCATGAAGATTGACGGCGACTTCTACCTCACGGAGATCGCGAACCGTCGTCGTGATATGCGGGTTGGTGTGACGCTCGCCCCCGCGCCGGAAGGCAAGCAACGGCTAGGCTGGTGCGGCGGTTTCGCCTATGTCATTCCCCGCGGCTGCAAACACCCGCGCGAAGCCTGGGAATTCATCAAGTTCCTGGCCTCACAGCGGGCCTTCGAGATTCGCGCCGACGCGGGCAAACAGCTCAGCAATGCGCAGGGCAACGTCTACATCCCCACCATGAGCGGACGGCGCGACGTCACGGAGTGGGCGATGGAAAAATATTTATATAGTTATCCATCTGTTTCAAACAAATTCAAAGACGCCAAGCGCACCTTCGTCGAGGCCATGCCCTTCTCCAGGTTCCGTCCCGTGACGCCGGTCGGCCAACTGCTCTGGAACGAACAGGTCCGCGCCATGGAATCGGGCATCTATAAGCAATATGCGCCCGATCCGGTGGAGAACGCGCGAATTGCACTGGATCGCGGCGCGGCCATAGTCCAGGTAGAACTGGACCGGCTGAACAATCCCATCGACTACCCGGTCGTGCGTTGGCAGCCCATCATCGTGGGCTATCTCGTCCTGTTGTTCCTGTGCACGGCCGCCGTCTACTGGGTTGCGGCGCGCCGCACGCAGGCCAAAGGGTATTTCCGTCGCGAGTTCGGCGCGGGCTATGCCTTCGCGTCTCCGTGGTTCATCGGGTTCGTCGTCTTCGGCGGTGGACCCATCTTCTTCTCGCTTGTCATGAGCTTCTGCCAGTACGACGTGTTGTCTCCGCCCCGCTGGGTCGGGCTTCGCAACTATGTCGATCTGTTCACCAACGACCCCTTGTTCTACAAGTCGCTCTACAACACCCTCTTCATGGCCCTTTCCATCCCGCTGACCATGGTCGCGGGCCTGGCTATCGCCATGCTGCTCAGCCGCGAATCGCGCGGCATGGCCACGTACCGCACCATCTTCTACGTGCCCGCCATCATGCCGGCCGTAGCGGCCTCGCTCCTCTGGCTCTGGATTTTCAATCCGCAGGAAGGTGTGTTGAACAATGTCTTGAGATCAGTTGGCATCCCCGGTCCCGCCTGGCTCCAGAATCAGGACTTGGCGAAGCCGGCCCTCATCATCATGCTGGTATGGGGCGCGGGTGGCAGCATGATCATCTGGCTGGCGGGATTGAAGGGAATCCCCAGGCACCTTTACGAGGCCGCCGAGATTGACGGCGCGGGGCCCGTCCGGCGGTTCTGGAGCGTGACCCTGCCGATGCTGAGTCCCTACATTCTTTTCAATCTCATTATGGGACTCATCGGCACCTTTCAGATCTTCACCCAAGCCTACATCATGACCCGAGGCGGACCTCTCGATTCGACCCTCTTCTACGTGTACGCCCTCTTCAACAATGCGTTTCGTTATATGAAGATGGGCTACGCCTCCGCCATGGCCTGGGTGCTCTTCGCCATAATCCTGATCTTGACCGTTATTCAACTTCGCCTGAGCCGGGTCTGGGTCCATTACGTGTCGAGCGAGTAGCAGCAATGCCGAAGGCCATCATACGCGGGACAAAACGGCTGGCGCTGCACGCTTCTCTGTTGGCCGGGTCCCTGCTCTTCGCCTTTCCCTTCATCTGGCTGCTCAGCACCAGCGCCAAGGTGCCCGACGAAATGTACCCGCCGCGGTGGATACCCCAAGTGCCCGATGGCGTAGTTGACTCTCCATACTTCGGCTTACGCGTCAACGAAAATCCCGTGCAGCCAGCCCTTGTGACCGATGAGGACTGGGCACGGGTGACACCCGCCGCGCTGAAAGCGATCTCGAGTGCAGCCGGTTCACGCGCCGCGGAGCTGCCGGACTTCATGGTACCCCATCTCGCCAATCCGGTTCTTGCAGAGGGGATCTACGGCCGCCTGGTCCGTCGCGCGCCTGACGCAATCTTTGCGGAACCGACCGAACCCGCGGCAATGTACTTCGCCGGGCAAGTGGATCCAGCGCTGATACGCGAGGTGTTTGACGCGGTTTACCGACGGGTGATGGTATCGACGGTCACCTTACACGGCTGGGACCTGAGTATCGAGCGGCCTACCGGCGATGCCGAGTTTGACTGGCAGGTAGTCGCGGGCGATGCCTCGCTCGTTCACCGGGAGCAGGGACTGCTTCGTCCGGGCCAGGAGGTTCGGTACTCCTTCGCGGAGAATCGGTCGTTCACCCTGCAGACGACGGTGCCGCTTGAGATGGATGTCGAGAACTTCCGGAAGATTGTCGTCGGCAACCGGGGTGACCGCTCATGGCACCCGATTCATGCAACCGTTGAAGTAGGCGGCCGACGCTTTGACTCGATGGATCGCGCGTTTTCCGGATCGGACCAATGGCAGGATCTGACCTGGCAGTTTCCGAGCCCCGATGACGATTCGATTAAGCTCAAGAATTGGCTTCGGCTTCGCGATACGGGCCCCTCGGATGTCACCGATCCCCATACGGTACGGATTTCGTTGGAGTATCAGTACGCGCCGCGTGTCTTTACGACGTGGTACAAGTACACTCGGAACTATCGGGAAGCCATGCGTCTGGCACCCGTGGATACGTACGCCTGGAACAGCTTCGTACTCGTCGCGTTGAATGTTCTGGGACAGATGATCGGGTCCTCTCTCGTAGCTTACGCTTTCTCGCGGCTGCGTTGGCCGGGCAGGGACTTCTGTTTCGTGCTCGTTTTGGCGACGCTCATGATTCCACCGCAAGTAACAATGATCCCCGTGTTTCTAATCTTCAAAGAGCTTGGCTGGTATAACACGCTGCGCCCCTTGTGGGTCACGGCATGGTTCGGGAGTGCCTTCTACATCTTCCTGCTCCGTCAATTCATGCTCGGCATCCCGAGGGATTTGGAGGACAGCGCCCGGATCGATGGATGTGGCTACTTTGGCATCTTCAGGCGAATCATCCTGCCGCTGGTGAAGCCGGCTCTGGCGACCATCGGCATCTTTACGTTTCTGAGTGTATGGAATGACTTCATGGGACCGCTGATTTATCTTAGCGACCAGCGGCTGTATCCCCTGAGCCTCGGGCTGTTCTCGCTGCAGGTGACCAACGTGAACGCCCATGAAATCCTCATGGCGGCGTCCGTGCTGATGACCTTGCCGGTGATGGTGCTTTTCTTCCTGGCGCAGCGGCAGTTCATTCAGGGCGTGACCCTTACGGGCTTGAAGGGGTAGTCTCCGCTCGCGAAATGAGGTAGAGCGTGCCTCGACGCAGGCCATCGCGGGACCAATCATCTTCCCAATGTTCCACGTGGAACCTTGGCCCGGAAGGTTCCACGTGGAACATTTCCGGCACCAGATCCCGCGGATCTCCCGCCTGACATAAGAATACTGCCCCCTTCTCCAGATACCCGGCCATCGCACCCAATATCGATGCCGGCCGCTCCACGGCCCGCGCCGTAATCACCCCTGGCCGAAAATCCTCCGCTACCTTAGGAAACTCCCCGCAGACAATTCGGACCTTTTCCAATCCCAGCGCGCCAACAACCTTCCTCAGAAATCCCACCTTACGCTCCGAGCGCTCCACCAAGATTACCCGCAGCTCCGGCATCACAATCGCCAAAGGAACCACCGGAAAGCCCGCGCCGCTACCCACATCCAGCAAGAGTTCCCCGCTCCACCCTCTCGACACCAACAGAGGCGCCAGACTCAGAGAATCCACCACATGCCGCGTCTCCAGTTCCGCCAAATCCGGCTTGGATACGAGCGAGACAACCCGGTTCCACTCACGGACCAGTTGGACGTGGCTGTCCAAACGCGCAGCGGCGTCGCCAGGCACCATCAGACCCTCCCCGGCCAGCCGCGACAGCGCTTCAGCAATTGCGCTCATCCCCTCGAACCCTCCGACGCAAAAAATGCCCTAAATCCATGCAAATTCAAGCACATAGCCTTGACTTCCCTTGCCCCAATATGCTATGTTCGCGAAATTGTGGCGGCGAGTCAAGTCCGCCACAGGGGAGATGGTTCCAGTGAAATTCCTCGTCCTACTCGGCGACGGCATGGCTGATTTTCCTATCGCCGAACTCAACGGTCGCACCCCCCTCGAAGCGGCCAATACACCCGCCATGGACGAAGTCGCCCGCCTTGGCATCTGCGCACTCTTTGATCCGATTCCGGAAGACCTCCCCCCGGGGAGCGATGTGGGAAACTTATCTGTCTTCGGCTACGATCCCAAGACCACGTATACGGGACGGGCACCGCTGGAAGCCGCCCGCCAGGGAATTCAGTTGGGCCCGCACGACGTGGCCTTCCGGTGCAATCTTGTGACGCTTCAAGACGGTGTCATGAAAAGCTTTACCGCAGGACATATCTCTTCCGAAGAAGGAGCGGAGCTGATCGCGGCATTGGGTGCCGCATATGTTAACGCTCCTGTCCAATTCAGTCCGGGCGTTGGCTACCGTCATTTGGCAATCGTGCAGGCCGGTGAGATTTGCCTGGATGATCTGTCAGACGTCGTCTGCACGCCTCCTCATAACATCTCGGATCGGCAGTTCGCGCCCCATTTACCGGACGGTACCGCTGGTCCTTTTTTGTGGACGCTGATGGAGCAGTCGCACCGCGTTCTTGCCGATCACCCCGTCAACAAAGCCCGCATTGCGGCCGGTAAACCGCCCGCGACCAGCATCTGGCTTTGGGGCCAAGGCCGGTCGCCCCGGATGGAGCCGTTCTACGAACGCTTTGGGATTCGCGGCGCCGTCGTCTCCGCTGTCGATCTAGTTAACGGCATTGGTATCTGTGCGGGCATGGAGGCGCTGGACGTGCCGGGCGCCACCGGCTATCTCGACACCAACTATGCCGGCAAGGTCGAGGCCGCCCTCGGGGCGCTCGAACGGGTGGACTTTGCGTATCTCCACGTGGAAGCGCCAGACGAGACCGCTCACGAAGGACGGCTCGACCTGAAGATTCAGGCCATCGAGGATTTCGATCAAAAGGTCGTAGCGCCGTGCCTCGCGTACGCGAAAGAGCGGGGCGACGTGCGAATCCTCGTGGCCCCCGATCACATCACGGCCCTATCTACGAAAACCCACGCAGGTGGTTCCGTGCCCTTCGCGCTTTGCGGCCCCGGAATCGTGCCGGACGCGGCGGTCGCCTACAGTGAAACCGACGCGCGCACGTCCGGCCTGCTCTTCCCACGAGGCCACGAACTGGTTCCCTTTATGATACAATCGGCCCGGGTGGAAGTGGGCGCCAATCCCAAATAACGAGTACTTTGCCCGGCGCCTGGAAAATTGAAAAATCGGGACAGGGGAACATTGGGGACAGTCACCATTTTCCTTTTCAGTCTCTGAATAAATGGGCAAGCGCTGAGTAGGAAAATGGTGACTGTCCCTATTCTTCCGCTATTTTTCCGAGAAGGGAAATGGTAACGGTCTCCATTTTTTCTACCGTCCGGGACCTCTCCCCCGGCTGCCGGATGTGCATATACCCGCGGAAGAAAAACGGCAAGACAGGAGAATTGCACCCGTGTCGACAAGAATAGAAATCTATGACACAACGCTCCGCGACGGCGCCCAAGGCCGTCTCGTGAAGTTTTCCGCCGAGGATCAGATCCGCGTCGTGAAGGCGCTGGACGACTTTGGCATTTCCTTCATTGAAGGCGGTCAGCCGGCATCCAACCCCAAGGCGGCTGAACTCTTCGCACGGACCCGCGACATGGATTTGAAGAACGCGAAGATGGCGGCCTTTGGCAGCACTCGCCATCCCAAGTCGGCCGTCGAGGATGACGCCAACCTCAAGGCCCTGCTCGATGCGGGCACGGAAGTCGTCACCATCTTCGCCAAGTCCTCCCCCACCCACGCGAAGCACATCCTGCGCGTGGCGCTCGAGGAGAACGTGATCCTTACGGCGGAGTCCGTGGCCTACCTGAAGAGTCAGGGCAAACGCGTGATCCTGGATGCGGAACACTTTTTCGACGGCTTCTGTGAAGACGACGAGTACGCCTTGTCCGTACTTGAAGCAGCGTTTCGCGCCGGCGCGGAAACCCTGGTGCTATGCGATACCAACGGCGGACGTCTGCCCTCGGAAATCGCGCGCATCACGCGGACCGTCCGCGAGCGCCTCCCCGAGGCCCCTATCGGCATTCACACCCACAACGATGGCGGGTGCGCCGTTGCGAACACCCTGGCTGCGGTCGAAGAAGGCGCGGTCCACGTGCAAGGCACGATCAATGGCTACGGTGAGCGCACGGGGAACGCCAACCTGTGCACGATCATTCCCGCGCTGCAATTGAAATTGGCGCTCCCCGTCGTATCGCCCACCCAACTTGAAGGGCTGACGACGCTGTCCCACCTGGTGGCGGAGCTGGCAAACATGATTCCCCGGGATTCCGATCCCTACGTGGGCCGCGACTCCTTCACCCACAAGGGTGGCATGCACGCGGACGCCGTAAAGAAACTCAAGACGAGCTACGAGCACATCCCACCCGAATTGGTAGGCAACCGCACGCACATCTCCGTCAGCGAAGTATCGGGCCGCTCCAGTCTCCTCCAGAAGGCGGCCGACTTTGGCATTGAGTTGGATCGCGATGCGCCCGAAACCAAGGCTGTGCTCGACCGGGTAAAGGAACTCGAGAACCAGGGGTATGAATTTGAAGGAGCGGATGCATCGCTGGAACTACTCATTCTGCGCGCCAAAGGCCAGCACCGATCGTTCTTCAAGCTCCATGGACTCCGCGTGGCGGTGGAGCGCCGTAACGGCGAAACCGAGGGGGTATCGGAGGCAACCGTAAAGATCGAATTGCCCGGCGGCGAAATGATGCATACGGTAGGCGAAGGGGCCGGTCCCGTTGACGCCCTCAACAACGCCCTGCGAAAGGCCCTGGAAGGAACCTACCCCGAACTGCGCGAAGTTCATCTTGAGGACTACAAGGTCCGCATCCTCGACGCGCGGGCCGCAACCAAGGCGAAGACCCGCGTCCTCATCGAATCCTCCGACGGCCAGGCGGAATGGGATACGGTCGGAGTTTCGGAGAACATCATCATCGCGTCCTACCAGGCGCTGGTCGACAGCATCGAGTACAAGTTGCATCGATCGCGCGGCCACGAAGGGTAGTCCGCCCAACGCATCTGGTGCCACTCCGCAAACGCGAAACAGAAAGAGGGCGGGCCCGCTACAAGAACGGCCCCGCCCTTAACCAACTACCAGGCTCACTTGCGCGAGCCGACAGTTCCAATCGATTACTGTGCCGGGAACAACGCGAAGGCGTAGGAACTACCCGTCGACGAGAAGATTGCGACACGACCGCTCGGATCCACCGAGTCGGTGTAGAGAATCGTGGCCGAAGCCGCGAAGTTACCTGTCGTGTTCGGAATCGCACCGCCAGCACCTTCGTTCGGGTCCGTGGTACTCACCGGACGCCAACCCCGTGCAGCGTTTCCACCAATCGTAAACGTATTTTCGGTCGGCGTAATGTCCGCACCGGTCAAACGATAGTACAGAATGGTGTACGTCTGCGTCACGCTCGTGTTGTTCTTCAACGTGATGAACGTCGCGCTGTCGCTAGGCGGGAAAAGGTTCGCATCGGTATCGCCACCGCCGTCATTAAATGACGGCACGGAGATCGTTCCCGCGAACGCCGTAACCGCACCCAACACAAGAATCGAGAACACAAATGTTGCTTTTTTCATTCTTTCACCTCCTTCCCTCAGAAAACTGCATACCAGACCTTTAGGGCAAATCCCATCATGGGTATTGCAGGCGATTAAGAAAAGTCTAACCCCCTATTGTTCGCGCGGTGTTCGCTTCCGCAATAGAAGTTCGCGCACCGAATCCGCTGCTACGGACCATTTCCCGCGCATCGGCCCCGAACCCGGCGAGGCCATTAATAAGCACTATAGCACTCGTCGACTAGGCTGTCAACAGGCTTCAGGCCCGAGCGACCCCTGAAGTTCCAGGACCCCGGGGAAGACTCACTCCGTCGCCGATTCAACTTACCGCGTCCCGTACAACAAGGAGAGCATGGACCGTGCCAACAGCGCAAAGTCACGTAAACATCTGAAAATCAACACCTTATTCTTTGTAAAGAATCAATCAACATCGCACTATCTCGACATTTTTTTGTCGTAACCGACGGGCTTTGTCAGGCATTCGGCAGCGCACACAACCCCAGCCAAACGATTACGCCACCGCCGCGCCACCTGTCTCGACCGGCGCAAGGCCCGATTCCGTAATCAGGGCTGATTCCTGGTAATCGTCGTAGTCCGTATTGATCGCCCAGAGATCGTGTTCGGTGGACTTCACAATGTTCTCGGCCGCCATCGATCCCATTAGAATACTATGGTCCTGGTTGTTGTACTTGAAGGCGCCGTAGCGGCCGATCGCGCAAAGGCCATCAATACTGCGCAGATAGTCGCGGACCGGCGCCAGGGCCTCTCTATACCCCCGGTTGTACACCGGGTAGCAGCGCCGAATCTTGTGGACATACCCATCCAGGATCGGTGCGTCTTGAATCAATCCGGTGCTCCGCAATTCCCGTTCCCCCATCCGGATCAACGATTCCGAATCCTCCTTCCACATCGGATCGTCGTCATTTGCCCAATACTCCAGCGCGAGAATGCTCCCTGCTGCGTCCCCATAGAGCGATGGGACCCAATTGCGAAAGTTGGTAACGCGACCCATTCGCAAGTCGGCGGAATGAATGTACAACCATTGATCCGGAAAAAGCCCGTCCTCGGCCACGTGCAGATACACCAGGATCGTATTGCGAAACCGCAGGCATTGAGCTGCCTCCCGGACCGCGTCCGGAACTTCAGGTAACCGGGTGACCAGCAAACTGATCGGCATGGAAGAAATGATGTAATCGAAGCACCGCTCGGTGCCGTCTTCCAACTCCAGTGCACAGGCCCGGCCCTCGCGGGTCACCACTCTCCGGACCGGCGTTTCCAGGTGTATTGTTCCGCCCGCCTCGCGGACTCGATCCGCCATTCGTTCGTAGATCATGCCTGTACCGTGCAACGGATAGGCAAACTCGTCGACTAAGGTTCGATGACGCTGCCCGGATTGGCCGACGCGGAGCGCGTTCTTGATCGCCTCCATAAGATCGAGACGCTTGATTCGCTGCGCCGCGAAGTCCGAGTCAAGTTCCGAACAGAGAATACCCCAGAGCTTTTCACTATACGTGCGGAAGAAAATCTCATAAAGTCTTCTACCAAACCTACTTACAACCCACGCCTCAAACGTTTCATAGGGCGGGCTTGACGACGGGGAGCATCGCTCTCGAAGATAGCTCGATACACATCGCAGCGCTTCGACCGGCCCCAACTGGGTCAAGGCGTTGCCCGGCTGAAGGGGGTAGTGGAAAAACCTCCCGTCGTAATAAATGCGTGTCGTGCGCTTCACCATCGCATAGTCGGATCCAGCGACGTCCAACCACAACTCGTTGACTCTGCGCACCTTACTGAAAAATCGGTGTGGACCGAGATCGACCGTCTGCCCCCAGAGCGGAAACGAACGCGCCAAGCCCCCCATGGAACCCGAAGCCTCGAACAGCTCCACGTCCACACCCTGGCGAGCCAGCTCGAACGCGGCAGTGGCACCTGCCGGCCCTCCGCCAATTACACCAACGACCATCTCCCCTCCCAGCCACACACGGCCCCAACCAGTGTTCAGTTTATACGCGGTAGAATCCTGCAAACGAGAAGCGTAGCAAACACCCGCTGGAGCATCAACAGCACCACCGCGCCACCGCATGGCGCCGGCGGAAACCAAGCTCGAACTCCGTGGCGCGCCGTCCTGGTTATCCCGGGGGCATCTCCCAGCGCCTCTTAGGCCGAGTGAAGACGATCTTCCGATAAAGTGATTGCGGCCCGGGATACTCGGGCAACCGTCGTATTGACAAGTGCATCATCCACGAACTACACAAGACGGCAAAGAACGGGCCTGGCGGCGGCAAGATAGCGGCACTGCGGATACCGCGACCCGATGCGCGTGTCGACACTCTATAAAGGATTGAACGTGATACACCCCGGGGGGCAAAAAAACCAATCAACGAACGGACCAGACCCAAGGCGGCCCGGACCCCGCAACACCGCGCGCTGCGGAACCTGTCATCCATCGTCTTCCCCACCATACAGGGCCAGGCGAGACATCCCGCCATTGAAGAGTTGCCCGCTGTGAACGATGAACCCACCAGAACCGCCTGTATCGGCGCATCCACGTCGTGCGGCGCGCTATGTCTGGCCGGAATCACAGCACTCGGCGCCTTGCTTCGGCTGATCGCGCTGGGTCACTACAGCATTTGGTATGACGAGGGCGCCACCTTGTACGCGGCTACACTGGTCGACCAGCCGTCGCGCCTCCTTGACCCCGACTGGTGTACCGATCCACCACTGCTCCCCTTGCTCACGCGCCTTTGGTGGGATCTGGTAGCTACCCTCGGCGGCTATCACCCCCTCACGGAACAGGCGGATTTCGTTCTACGCTTGCTGCCATGTATGTTCAGCATCGCGACAATTCCCCTTGCGTACCTGCTTGCACGCGAAGTTATCGGGAAGCCGGCGCCGGCGCTAGTCGCCGCATTGCTAATCGCCGTGTCACCTTTCCAAATATATTACGCGCAAGAACTCAAACCATACTCCTCGCTTACCGCATTCGGAATCTGCGTTGTGTTTTTCTTCCTGCGCGCGTTGCAGCGCGATCGTCCCGGCGCATGGGTCGCCATGACGATCTTCATGATCTTGTCCATGTACAATCACTTCTACTCCGTCTGGACGATCTTCGCCTGCAACGTGGCGTTCGTCCTTGTCGCGCCACGCCGGCTGACTGTCTATACAAAGTGGTTTGTCTGCCAATCGGCCGTCATTGTTTTTTCTTGGCCCGCCATACGCCAGGGACTCACGATCAATCGCATCACCGAAGAGGTCGATGTCAGTTGGTACCCGCCGCTTACCACGGACGTTGTTTTGATCACCTTCAAGAATTTCTTTGCAGGGTACACACCTGGTTTACTGATTCCCGCGACACTCGGGATAATGGCGGCGATCTTCGTCGTTTCCGGCATCTGGTCCCTTCGCGGTCGCTACCAGGAGTGGATGGCGACTTGCGTTATCGCCATCCTGCCCGTGGTTGGCAACTTGATTGTCTGGCAGACACGCGAATTCTCCTACTACCAGCACCGTCTATTCATCCTCTCGGCCATACTCCTGAGCATTCTTGCGGCCGCCGGAATTGCCGCCGTCACGATCCGTAACTTACGCGTCGCCGCACTGTCCGGCACATTGATACTCACCGCTCTATGTGCGCCGGATTACTACGCACAACGCCTCCATCCTTCCGAACAACATCGACTCGGCGTCCGGTACAAGGTGGACAACCGCGGAGTCGCAAAACTGATCCGATCGGAATGGAAACCGGGCGACGCCGTCGCGCATTTCAGTCATTTTTCCCTGCTCCCCATGCGATACTGGTATCTGCCCGACCTACCACAATTCACCGTCGGTTTCACGGAACAGGATACGCTGGACATGATCCATAGCTTTCCTCTTCGTGAATTATGGGATCACGTTGGAGCGTTGCCCCGACGCGTCGATACCATCGCAAGTGAAGCGCAACGCATCTGGCTGGTGGAATCCTGGTGGGAACCGGACAACCTCTTTCCCACTGCCCGGCTCTATCGCGCCTGGCTCGACCTGCATGCGATCCGCGTCGCCCAGTTTCCGTTGGACGGCGTCACGCTGTACCTGTACGAGCTCCAACCCGTAACCCATCGCCACGCGCGCGCTCTGCAAGTCGCCGACGCGGGAGACGTCACCGCGCCCTACTACCTGCGTTTCACGCCACGTCCCGCGCCCCTCACCGGACCCGCGTGGATCGAAAACTTCCAACAAACCATTCAGACGATGCCAACCGATTCGCGCGCCGACTTTCCCATCCTTTCCGCCGGAAGCGGCATACGTACCACGGGCGCAGGTTCCCCGGGAGTGCGTCTACGCTGCCTCACAGGTCCCGAAGATGGCGGCGACGGAAGCGCCATTCGTATGGCCGTACTGGCCTCTCACCAAACGATCGTTCCGCTTCAATTCAATCGGGAATCTCCCGATTCCGACGACTGGAGGCCTGTACGCCATGAAAATCCCAGCTTTCAGGGCGATATTGATGAGTATGTCTACGCGGCCTCACTGACTCCGGATCAACCGAAAACGACGGCGTTAACCGCAATCGCACCACTGGAGCCCGGCCGGTATGTCGCATACGCGCGGATCTGGCAGGAAACCGGCCCCGCCAACGCAAGCAGGGCTCGGGTACGGTTCGCCCTGGCAACTTCGAGCGAGGCGGCGTCCGATGGCGCGCAACTGCGGTTGCTGGAATGGAACGTCGTCCCCTTCTCACCATCCGGACAAAGCGGCTGGGCCTGGTTTCGACTGGGGACCTTTGTGCAAACGGGCGCTGAACCCGTGACTGTACGCGTGGATGCCCACAACTCTGCGGGTCTCCCCCAAGCCTTCGCCGACATTGGACGCGTTTGTTTTGTACCCGACACCGTCGATCCGGATATGTACGGTTACGGCGAGACTGTGTGGAGCCCCTTGTCAACCGATGACCACGGCGCACTCCTTCTGGCCCCGCCGGATACAATCGACAAGAGCGTTCGGACGGACGTCATCCTCTACGACACGAAACACAACCGCTATCGAAGCGTCGCGTTTTACACGGATCACCCGTAACCTATCGTATATACCCGATGTTCTCGATGGCTTCCCGTGTGCCATCATCCACACGCGTCTTTTCCGACGGCCTTCCGTACTGCGGATGGCTCTGCATGGTCTTCATGTGCGCCGCCAAGACTTCCTGTAACGCGGTCCCGGCCGCGGAATCGGACTGCGGATTGGTTTCTTCGGGATCGCCTGTCAGATCGAAGTAGGCGGCGCTCTCCGTCTTGCGGTTCACAATGAGCTTCTCGTTTTCGACCACCACGGCAGCCAGATCCACGTTCGAGCCCGGAATCGACATCCGCGTGGAACTGAACGCAGGCTTCGTCTCGCCAACATCGACCGCTTCAGGCGTCATGCCCTTACCCTGCCACGTCTCCCTCGGTGCAAGACCAAGCAATGCAGAGCAGGTGGGAAGCAGGTCGACGAGTTCGACGGGATTCTCGATTGTCCGTGCGGACGCTCCGGGAACGCTGATAATCAACGGAACGTGGGTCAGTTCTTCGAAGACGGTTTTCCCGTGGCCGATCGATCCATGCTCCCACAATTCCTCGCCGTGGTCCGACGTAAAGATGACGATCGTATCGGGGTACCGGGTTCGCACCGACTCGATCAATCGCGCCACCTCGGCGTCGAGAAACAACGCCTCTTCATCGTACCGCTGTCGAATATAGGCCTCCCCCTGGGAGGATAGATTCCCGAACTCCCGTTCCTGTGTGAGGCCCGTCTCGAAGAGAACCCGGTCCAAGTACGTATTCGGATAATCGTTCAAGAGCGCCGCGTCGTCCGGTGTAATCTCCGGCGGCGCACCGAACGAGTCGCGGTACGGTTCGACCGGCTCGTACGGGGCGTGGGTATCCATGTAATGGGCGTAAAGCAGAAACGGCGGTCGTAAACCGTCCAATGCATTAATGGCCCGGTCGGTCATGTCGTTCCCGCGATACTCGGGATAGGCGAGGAACTCGTACGAGTCGAACCCCTGATCGAAACCAAAAACGGCGGTAATATTCGCGTTGGATTGCACGCCTGCCGAGCTGTAGCCGTGGGCTTTCAGGTACTCGGCCATCGTTTCCATTTCCCCTGGCAAGATATCCGCTTCCGGCGGTTGACCCTCGAAGGCGGTATCGTGAATGCCGAACAGTACATTGTGTACCTCAGGATATAGCGACGTGAACATGGTGGCCATCGAGGGCTTCGTCCACGTGGCTTGAACGCGCGCCCGTCGATAGTTCCACGACTCCGAGGCGAGTTGCTGCATTTGGGGCATTACGGGTTTGCCATTGCGGGTGGCGGCAACGCGGTCGGCGCGGAGCGCGTCCGCAACGATAAACAAGATGTTGGGCTCCGACGGCGCCCTTTCATCGGGTGGAGGCGCAGCGGCCTGGGGCCCACAACCGGCCAGCGCGCCGCCCAACCCAACGACGCACATAAAAACGAATCGACGGCCTCTGACCATGTACAAACCTCCCACTGACTCGCGAACAACGAGAATACTACGGGGCGCCTGCTCCGCGCATCAACTTACAATGGTTCGTTGCCCGCCGCGTCAATGTGCGCCGCTACTGCGCAAGACCGCGCAAGCCCTGTTGAAAGACCCAAAGGGGAACTCTATACTCAGACACGCGGCACCCCGGAACTCTATTGCAGGTCCCGCGCGACGTGTACGACACGCGTCGATTCGCATGGACCATCAGGATCATACACTCAGCACATGTCCTCACCTTCTCGACCACGAGATCGCGTACTGCTAGCAGGAATTGCCGCCGGGGTGGCAATCCTCGTCTTTCTCGTTACGGAAATCCCTTATCGATATGCCGACACCCACGCCCCGGATGGATCGCGCTTCATCGGCCAGATCGCCATGGGCGACGACATCGCGAGCTACTACTCCTTCATCTATCAAGCAGCATCCGGGCAATGGTTATTCCGCAACAATATGACCCACATGGACCACGATCCCGTCTTCGTGAACGTGGAGTGGCTCGTCCTGGGCCAGTGCATGGAGCTCTTTGGGTGGAGTTCCCGAACGACCTTCGACGTGTGGCGTGCCGTGGGCGCGCTGGTGTTGTTCTCGGGCTTCGCTTTTCTGATGTCGCTGGTGCTCGAGTCTCGACTGCAGAAGATCGCCGCCCTGCTCATGTGCGCGTTTGGCGGCGGCTTCGGCTGGGTCCTTTATCTCTTATCCCTTCGCGGCATCGTGGATATCAGCACCCGGCTGGGTTTGAAAAACCCCGCGATGGATCTGATCACACCCATACACGCATTCGGTCAAGTCATGAAGAACCCCCATTTCTCCCTGCCCCACGGCGTGTTCCTGGTTTTCATAGGGATTATGGTTCTCGCAGAGCGTAGCGGGAAACCCCGATGGTACTGGAGCGCGGCGATCGTTGCGGCGGTCCATGGACTGATTCGCCCGTATGACCTCATCAGCATCTGGGCCTTCCTGCCTTGCTTCATCGTTCTCGAGGCCTTCCTCGCGCGATCGTGGTCCATCCGCAAGAGTTTGCTACGGGCCCTGCCATTGATGGTAACGGCGCCGCTTTTGCTCTACTACGTGTATCTTTTCACATTCCACCCCGTCTTCAAATTCTGGGCGAGCCAGGGTGTGGCTCCTTCGATTCCGACGGTATGGCACCTTCGCGCCTTCGGCTTGGCCGGCGTTCTATGTTTGTACCGCCTCTGCCGGTACCGCACGTACCCCCTCGCCACGACAGGAGATCGATTGCTGGTGATTTGGCTCCTGGTTGTCCTGTTCATGTTCCACGCGTACAAAGTGATCCCGCTTATTCCATACTCTCCCCAACTGGGAATTCCCATCGTATCCGCCATGATCGCACTGGGCGCTCGCGTCTTCCCTCCCGTGTCGGGAAGCCCGCGGCGTATTGCATTATTGGCCGGGGTCACTGCCTTTCTTGTCATCAATGCATTTAGCACACCGATCTATGTGGATCGCGCGGGACAAGACGCCGCAACAAATGCCCAAAACTACATCCGAATGAAAGACTTGGAGGCCATCGACTGGCTGAACGAGCGTATCGACGAGAATGACCTGATCGTCTCCGACTATCCGACCGGAACGAAGTTGGCCCGATTTGTTGAGGCGCGCGTGCTGCTCGGCCATTGGGCCCTAACCCCACACCGGCAGGAGTTGTCTGCAACCGTAGACGGCATGCTCGCGGGTGATATGGGACCCGAGGAAGCCGCGGCGTTCCTGGAAGACGTCCGCGCTACGTATCTCTACGTTTCTCCCCTGAGAGCTCGCGCTTCACAAGACTACTTCGCGTCAATCCCGGGCCTGCACGCGGAGTTCGAGAACGGTAGTGTCGCCATCTACCGGGTAATTGCCGAATCCAGGCTGGCAAGTCGTCCGTGACGGCGCTGCCCGATGCCGGTATGTGATCCGATGCTCCTTGACTAACGAACGTCGAACTTGAAAGACTCTCTTGAACCGTGCGGAACTTTGGTTCTGTGCAGTGGATGAATCCCATTACATGAACATTCGATCCTTAGCCGTCTCTTTTCTCGCCTTGTCAGGCCTTGTCTCATTGGCGGGGTGTGGCACGGGCTTTATCGAAGGTACGGTTGTAGATATTACCGGCGAAACCCTGCCGGGGGTTGCGGTGGAGGTGCGTGGCATGCCCTATGAAGGGCTCAGCGACGCCCACGGGCGCTACCGCGTGAAGTACCAGCCCGGCGATTTGGAGCTGTACTTCGCGAAAACCGGCTATACGCCCGGCATGCTCGTCCTGTCCGTCAACGAGATGCGTAGTGTCGAAGCGACGCCCGTTGTCTTGTGGCGCTTGCCAGACGGCGGCGGCGTCTATCTTTACGAAGAGCACCGGTACCGGCGAACCGACTTTATCCCACCGGCCGAATTCCGATCCATCGACAACTCGGCGGAAGCTGGCAGCATCTTTGGCACGACCCGGTGGCCGACCGTGGAAACCGCCGACCGCGAGCCGTTGATCCTCTGCTACAAGATGCCCGTCTACGGGTGCAAACTCTATCAAATGAATCTCATCGAGACACGGCCTATTGCCGACGACACGGGCAGCACCACCGTTTCCGCGTGGGTGCCCGGCGAGGACATCCCAATTGTCACCGAACCTATCGATGCACCCGAAGGTCTTCTCGTGCGGATTCGTCCCTCGAATCCCTTGGAAGTTGGCAGCTACGCCGCTCATTGGGGAGCCTTGGACGGAACCCCGGCCGAGAACGAGCAACGCATGTTCTTCTTTAGCGTGGTCGATGTCATCACGCCGCCTGCCGAACCGCTTCCAGAGGAGCCGCCTGCCGAACCGCTTCCAGAGGAGCCCCCTGCCGAACCCGCGCCGCAACCCGTGGAAGAGGAAGAAGTAGACAACGGCGAATTCGAGGGCTGATATCGGACGGGTACGATTCCCCTCCCGGTGGTTCTCGTGTACCCAGATTCCGACCAAACTTCGTGGGCGTTCCATGTCTTCCGGTGAGCCCGGCACTCGTCGATCACATCTCGGTCCGCACCAGGGAGCGGGGCAACATTACCGGTTGGGTCGGCGCCCAATTGGATCACAATAGAAGTGGACAGGTATCATCCACGCCCCGCGGAAGACCCATCTGATCTTTTGATCGTTCCGCTCCGCTTGCATGATCCGGTCCGTGACCGATACTCTACGGATCTCTCAACAAAGGAAGTTTCATGAAACGACAATATGTGCAGACCCTCCAGGAGGGAGATACGGTTAACGATTATTTCGTCGCGACGCGCAAGGATTTGCGTGATCAACAGAAGGGTGGCAAATTCCTCGGCATGGTGTTCAAAGATCGGACCGGGGAAATCGGCGGCATCCTCTGGAACAACGCCGCCGCGGTAGCGCGACTGTTCGAGTTGGGCGATGTGGTCAACGTGAAAGGTTCCGTCACCAGCTACCAGGACCGGCTCCAGATCCGCGTAGACCAGGTATTGCCCTTGCGCGAAGACGAGTATAACCCTGAAGATCTCGTCTTCACGCCGGAAGACACGAGCAATATCTTCAAAGAGTTTCAAGCCATCATGGGCACGGTGGAAAACGAGTGGCTCCGTAAACTCATCGGAGCATTCCTTGAAGACCAGGATTTTGTGACGAAGTTTGCCGCCGCCGCCGCGGGCAAAAAGTGGCACCACGCGTATCGCGGGGGCCTGGTCCAGCATTGCACCGAGATCGCGCGGCTAGCCATCGCCACGTGCCAGGTGTTCCCCCAGATCGATCGCGACGTGTTGCTGACCGGCGTGCTCGTTCATGACATCGGCAAAATCGAAGAGATGACCCAAGACCTTTTCGTGGAATACACGACGACCGGCAAGTTGCTCGGCCACCTCACCATCGGCACCGAGATGGTGCAACGCAAAATCGATGGTATCCCGGGCTTTCCCGAAACGCTGCGCTTGCAGGTGTTGCACTGTGTGTTGTCGCACCACGGCGAACTCACCAACGGTTCCCCCGTCGTGCCCAAGACGCTCGAAGCGCTCGTCCTTTACCACCTCGATAACCTCGACGCCCAAACTGACGCGTTTATCCGTCTTATCGCCGAGACGCGCGACAAGGGTCAGAACTGGTCGGACTACATCACCATGATCGATCGCCAAGTCTGGACGAAGGAAGGGCTGTAGCGCTGTAGATGAATCTCATCCGGGGACTGCACGTTGGCCGACGATACCGCGAACACGAGGACAGCTGACGGACGGCCATCGTTCCTGCGCACGCTTCTACCCGGCCTGCTCGTTGCCGCTACGGGCGTCGGTGCGGGCGATCTGGCGACCGCAAGCCTCACTGGCGCTCATCTCGGCGTTGCCATCTTGTGGGCAGTGGTCCTGGGCGCTTTCCTGAAGTTTGTGCTGACCGAAGGCCTTGGCCGCTGGCAACTCGCTACGGGGAAGACCTTCCTGGAAGGTTGCGCCGAGCATATGGGCATACCCTTCCTGATCGCCTTCTTTGCGTACCTCTTTCCCTGGAGCTTCTTCGTGGGGTCCGCCATGATGAGCGCCTGCGGCGTTACGATGCACGCCTGGCTCCCCTTCTTTGAAGATGCGTCGACCGGAAAGATCGTCTACGGCATTGGTCACGGAATCGCGGGAGTCCTCTTGATCCGCGCCGGCGGCTACCGCTTGTTCAGCCGCGTGATGAGCGTCTGTATCGGCCTCATGTTCGTGACCGTCATCACGGCCGCGGTCCTGCAACCCGTCGATTGGGCCGCGGTCCTTCGCGGTCTAATCGACCCGCGGATCCCCGACTTGTCCCCCGAAGCACGGTCGTGGACCATCGCCCTCATGGGCGGCGTCGGCGGTACGCTCACGGTGCTGTGCTACGGATACTGGATCCGCGAAGAAGGGCGTGCCGGAAAATCCGCCGCGCGAACCTGTCGCATCGACCTGGGTGCGGGATACACCATGACCGCGCTCTTTGGCATCGCCATGGTTATCATCGGCAGCCAGGTCACGGTAGAAGGCAAAGGCGCCACCCTTATCGTCGACCTTTCTGACCAGCTCGGCAACACCATCGGCGCTTATGCCAAGTGGGTCTTTCTCGCCGGGGCGTACGGCGCAGTATTCAGCAGCCTCCTGGGCGTTTGGCAAAGCGTGCCGTACATCTTCGCGGATGTCGTCTCCTTGACGATGCGGGATAACGACGAAAAGCGGGCTGTCCGCGTGTCAGAGAACTCGGCCACCTACCGGACCTATCTGTACTTGCTCGCAACGGTGCCGATGTTGGGTCTGTTTTACGGGTTCGGGGCCATGCAGAAGATCTACGCCGTCATCGGCGCCGGTTTCATGCCTTTCCTGGCATTTGCCCTGCTGTACTTAAACGGGCACAAAATCTGGGTGGGCCGGGAATTCAAGAATAGCCCCATCACGTCACTCATTCTCGGCGGGATTCTCTTATTCTTTCTCTATGCCGGCTGGCAGGAGATCCGGTAAGCACCTCCCACTTTCACGTGCTATAAACTGGGCCCGCGCTTCCGGTACCAGTCGACCGTCCGCTTCAGTCCCTCACCTACAGTGACCTGTGGTTTATAACCGAAGGCCTGTAAAGCCCGCGTGATATCCGCACAGGACCGGCTGATATCCCCTTTTCGCGCGGCTTCGAATAGCGGTTCCAGTTTTGTCCCAAAGATGTCATTCAATAGCGCAACAATTCCCAGAATAGATGTCTCGGCGCCACACGCCGCGTTGTACACCCCAGCGACAGAACCCTCCGCTTCGCATGCGCGGATGTTCGCCTCCACCACGTTGTCGATGTAGCTGAAGTCGCGCGATTGGCGGCCATTGCCATGCACCGGAGGCCGTTCCCCACGCAGCAACCGGTTGATAAAGATCGGAATAACGGCCGCGTACTGGCTCCCCGGATCCTGGCGCGGCCCGAAGACGTTAAAGTATCGTAGGCCAACGATATCCATTCCATAGAGCGCGGAAAATACACGGGCATAGTGCTCCATTGCGGCTTTGCTGACACCATACGGAGAGATGGGTTGCGTACTGAGGTCCTCGTGGACCGGGCTTACCTCGGCATTCCCATAGACTGAAGACGATGACGCGTAGACGATACGTCGAACCCCCGCGTCTCTTGCTGCGAGAAAAACGTTGAGCGAACCTTCTACATTGACTCGATTGGTCGTAATTGGGTCCGAGACAGACCGCGGGACAGATGGGACCGCCGCTTGATGAAAACAACATTTCACGCCGTCCATTGCGGCCGCCACTAAGTCTGTGTCGCAGATACTCCCCTCAAAAAAATCGACTTCTGCTGCAATCTCCTCCAGATTAGCCCAGTGTCCGGTGGATAAGTCATCCAGGACGCGTACGCCATATCCGCGGTTAAGAAGTGCTCTTACCAGATTACTACCAATGAATCCGGCACCGCCAGTCACCAGACATGTCGCCATACAAGGTCTCCCAGGAAAGGGCAGCGTACTTAATGCTTGTTACTGCACGCGATGTCCTTTTAGGCTATATAATATTTACACAAAACAAGTTACGCAAGTGAAGAGGGATATATCGCGACGTCTACTTGAGAATCTCCATCGGAATTGCGACGGAAAGACTAAGCTTTCTTATCAAACACCCCATAATTCAGCTGGAATATAGAAAACCAACAGTCAACCACAACATATAGCGTGATGTCTTTTTTGTGATATCCCCAACTTATCCACAAGGACTTTAGAATCTATTTACGTGTGATCCTCGAGTATATAAAAATCCCGTAAAAACCGATTCTGTCTTTATTATTTTTTATAAATTATAATATACCAATATTTTACATAAATGAATCTCAAATAAATCTCGGCCAGAATAAACAGAAGCTATGCCGAAAACATGTCAGCTAGACAACCTCCTAAGGTTATTTCCCCATAGTTTTCCACAAGTCACTTTAAGAAAGCTTAGGAGCATATCCACCATATATTGGAACGTAAATCCAGTAGTTTGCGCGGAATTAAGCGAATCAAAATTACTAAGGCCCGATCCCGCCTAACACGGGACCGGGCCTTCAGAATCACTCACCAACGAGTGGTACCTACCTTTTCTAGATTCGAATCGGCATCACCACGTTCAGGTAGTTGTCTTGTGGGCCATCGGCGTATGGTTTTACCATTCCTGGGCTCATCGCATCTTTCAGAACTAGACAGAGCTTTTCCGTGTCGATGCGACGTAACACCTCTAAGAGAAAGTCCGGATTGAAAGCAATTTCCACATGCTCGCCGGAATACTCAATAGGCATCTCTTCCTGATACTCACCCACTTCAGGTGTTACCACATGCAATGACAAAACGCCATCCTGTAGACCAAAGCGGACAGAATTGAATTTCTCATTCGTCATCGTACGAGTGCGGCGCACAGCTTCCAGAAAAGCCGATGTATTCAGGTAGGCTTCCTTGTCATGCTTCTTTGGAATGACCATGTCATAATTCGGAAAGTTCCCTTCGATAAGGGCCGTCACTAGACGAATCGAGTCAAAAGAAAACGCTGCCTGGGTTTCATCGAGATAGACGCTGACTTCTCCGTCATCTCCCAAGAGCCTCTCTAGTTCCCCAATCATTTTTCCTGGAATTATGACCTTGATATTCAACCCCTCAGGAATACCGTCCGACTCCATATACAAGCTCATCCGTCGGCCGTCGGTGGCCACCGCGGTCAACTTCCCACCGCTCAACTCGAATAACAACCCAGTCAGGTTATAACGTGCCTGATCGGAGCAAATCGCGAAGCTCGTACGATGAAACATGCGCTTCAACAGCGGTTGAGGAAGTACGATAGGTTCTATCCCCTCGAACGCGCGTACAGGAGGAAACTCGTCTGCCGACATACTGAAAAGCTTTGTATGAATCTTTCCGCTTTCCAACGTAATGACGTTATTGTCGCCGAGATGTAGCGTTAGGTCTCCATCAGGAAGCTCTGCCAAAATAGACGACAAGCGCTGTGACGAAACGGTCATCGAACCCGGCTCTTCCACGGTACAATCCACCGTACATTCAATGCTCACCTTGAGATCGGTCGCTGTCAGCTTGGCGGAACTTTCCCCGGTCTCCATGAGGATGTGTGAAAGAATCGGCAAAGCGGACTTCGGCGATACAACGGTCTTAACCTTATTGACCGCATCGAGCAAATCCTGACGGGGTATGACAATCTTCATGACATCCTCTCCAAATCCGACATGCTTTGATTTGTTTTCTGCTCTTCTACGTATTGACTATATTTAAATTTAGTAGTGATAGTCTTAGGGCCTGTGTAAACTGTGGGTAACTTAATTAAGTTATTTAACACCAGATATTTACCATGTCAGTAAACCTATGGATAATTTGCTAAGGTAATGCACAGTTTTCACAAAGATGACTAAGTCAATCCCTTCGCTCTTCTCAGGCGCGGACAATATCTGGAAAACACGACAAGTTATTCAGATTGGTTGAACAGGTTTTACACACGTTTTTACCAATCCCGCCGGGATATTGTGGTTCGAAAGTTATCCACAGCCGTTCCCGCTTGACATCACACTGCTTGTGACGCGAACGGCCGAACATACTCACGGTGACTATAATCACCTCGTAAACAGATGAACTACATGTCAGGTCCGCTGGGATTAACCAAGTAAGATTAAACTTTTCAACAGGTTATATCAGGTTTACAGACCTGGACCTGGATTCCTGTCGTGGTTGTAAGCCAAGGGTCCGCAATGACTTGGTAAAGTGAGGTGGCAGCCGAGGTTCGGCCAGTGCCAAGTTCGTCTATGCAACTTATCCACACCTTATTCACGGGTAAAAGAAGTGGAAAACTAACCCCGGGCGCCATGCTATCAGAGGGTAACTTGAAAAGCAAGCAACCGTAGATGCTCCCTGAAGACAAAGAATCGTTCTAATATCCCTGATACCAGCGATATAGCTCCGATAAACGTTTCATCTGGCTTGTCGCAATTCAGAAAAACATGTCCGGTCTCTTAAGCGCTCAGAGCTACGTACGAATCACCCGTAGAAATTCTTCCGGCGCCACAGAGCCCTGTTTTACTTTCAAGCGACAACGATCAGCCATCGTTTTCAACTTCGCTGCCTTGACAATCTTCTCGGTGGATTCATCGGCGGCAATCATTCGCCGTATCTCTGGGGAGATCTCGAGAATCTCAAAAATGCCCGTACGCCCCTTATTTCCGGTGTGATAACAATTATCGCAGCCTTTGCCACGGTACAGTTTTTTGGTCGTTTCCGGAAGACGCAAGGACTTTAACAGAGGTTTCGTTGGTGTGAACGCAGTCCGGCAATCAGGGCAAATCTTTCGTACCAGCCGCTGCGCCACCACGCAGGTGAGCGCGCTGGCGATCAGGTACGAGGGAATCTGCATATTCCGCAGCGTTGTAATGGCTTCTGGTGCATCATTGGTATGTAACGTGCTGAACACCAAGTGACCGGTCATCGAAGCCCGTATCGCTATCCGGGCGGTATCGCTGTCCCGGATCTCACCCACGAGCAGAACGTCGATGTCTTGGCGCAGCGCGGCACGCAACGTGTTTGCGAACGTAACATCGATGTCGTTGTCGATTTGCACCTGATTGATACCGGACATCTGATATTCAACCGGATCTTCGAGGGTTACGATGCTGTCGGTGAGCACGTTCTTCTGATTGAGCGATGCGTACAGCGTCGTTGTCTTCCCACTTCCGGTAGGACCGGTCACGAGAATCATGCCGTACGGTTCCTTAACGACGTCAATCAGCGTCTTTTCGTCATCCGGTTCCAGGCCAAGGTCCTTGATTCCTGCGAGAACTGAAGACTGATCGAGGAGTCGAAGTACGACGCGTTCCCCCAGGAAGGTAGGGAGCGTAGCAACCCGTACGTCAAAATCGCGATCCTTGGTCTCGATGCTGATATGTCCATCCTGGGGCCGGCGAAATTCGGTAATGTCGAGATCCGCCATGATTTTGATGCGGGAAACGACGGCATTCTCGATTTCGGGAGCGATGCTCATGACGTCGTGAAGAACTCCGTCAATGCGGTAACGAACCCGCATCTCGGGTTCCTGGGGGTCCAGGTGGATATCGGTTGCGCCCGAATTGACAGCCCCCTCGATAATGGTCGAAACCAGCTTGATAACCGGCGCGCCTTCGGCCAGTTTTGCAATTTCATCAAAACGGCGTTTCTCCTGGGTCTTTTCCGCAGTAGCCACGATGGGAGACTCCTCTTTTTGTTTCGCGCCCTTCGTTGTCTTTGCTTTCTTCTCGGTACTACGTGCGCCCTTTTCGGGTTTCGTTTTTTCTTCCGCCGATTTGGCTGCTATCTTGGGAATTGGCGAGGCAACCGTCTTTCCGCCGGCCGCGTACCGCCTTTTGATTTCTTCTTTGATGTCTTCCGCGTCGGTCAATACGGGATGCAACCGCTTTCCAAGGATTACTCCAAGGTCACCGAGGCTTTCAGTGACTTGGGGGCTGGAAATCAACACGGTCAGCTTGTCGCCTTCGAGGGCAACCGGAATCATCTGGTACTTTCGGGCAATGCTTTCCGGAACGGTTTCCAGAGCGACGCGTGCGCTGGGCGTTTCGGCCAGATCGGCGAATTCGAGTTCATGTTGCTTCGCCAGGGCGATGGCAATGGCGCGTCCCGTAACCACGCCACGATCTCGCAGTACCCGTCCGAGAAGTCGTCCCGTACGTTTCTGTTCATCGAGCGCCTCGTCCAGTTGCGCTTCGGTGATGGCTTTAATCTTAACGAGGGTGCGCCCGAGGGATTCGTCCTCGTCGCGCACGCTTTTTGGATGAAACTCGTGCCGCAAGGTTTGGTCAAGCGTGTCAAAGGAAATCTTGCCGATTTGGAGAAGCGAACGATACCACGGAACTCCGGTCGCTTTCTCGCGGGCTTGCGCCTCGGCAAGGTCTTCCCGGGTAATGATCTCGTCCTTGACGAGCGCATCACCGAGCTTGGCTTGCTTTTGCTCCTCCGCCATAAAAATGGTTCTCCCCGAATGATGACCGTCATGCCCAGTAGGAATGCGACTGAACCGGCACCATTATAAGATGCGATCCCGCTTTGGTAAAGCATTTTTCGCAGTCGTGTCAGAATTTGCCAGCAGCCGCCAGTTTATTGTCTCAACATGCACCAAATTCGTATGCCACCTCCCATGTTTGGTCCCGATCACGTGTGGTACGCCTGCTACGGATCCAACCTCTGCCGCGACCGCTTCATGCTCTACCTATCCGGAGGCCGCCTTCCGGGAAGCGAGCGCGAGTATCCTGGCGCCCGGAATCACGAACCTCCCAGCGAAGACCGGCCACGACCGCACGCTGTTGGAACGCCAGATCGCGTCGACCGATGACGAAATCGACCACCTCGTCTACAAACTCTTCGGCCTCGCCGATGAAGAAATTTCCGTTGTGGAGGGCAGCGGGGGCTGAAGCATATTTTCGGCGGAGCCCAAGATGCTAATGGTTGAGGAACCCGTGCGTTTTGGCGGTCGGCATCTGCTCGACTCGGCGGAAGAATTCGGTCTCTGTGATTTCAGTAGGCCATTCGCGACGCACGAACAAGAGATACTCGCCGTCCTTTAGTCTCCGGTATCCGATGGCGCTCAGTTGAAGGAGGCCGTTGATGTCTCGCACAAGTGCGCTCCAAGGGTTCTTCAGCCGCGCGTAAACGCCCTCGGTCGCGACCTCCAATTCGTCAAGGGTGTAGTCCCGTTCCAGGAGCAGGGTGAGAATTCGAATCTGGCGTTCTGCGATGACACGTTTCCGTTTGCTTTTGAGTCGATTGAAGAGTGCGTACATCTGATCCCGGAACAGGACCTTTTCCATGTTGACACGGATCTCGGCCAAGAGCCGGTTGCATTGGGTTTCGATGCCTGTCAGTCCAAAGACAAGAAACGGCGTGAGGTCGTGTTCCGCGGAACGGACTTGGGCCAGTGCGTTCAAGTAGGCGTTCTTTTCCTCGTAATAGTAGTTGGACATGGCGATGAACAGGGTATCTCGGAGGCCGCATCGTTGAAGGAAGAGAGCCTCCAGCGCCCGAGCGGTCCGGCCGTTTCCATCCAAAAACGGGTGCATGGCAGCGAAATGGTAGTGTGCAGCCAGAGCCTGAACCAAGGGATCATGGTCACGATATTCTCTGGACAATGCAGCACAGTAGCGGCTGAACGCATCTCTGCATTCATCACCCCCGGCCACACCACGATGGCGTGGGATTCCGAAGGTGACGTTGTCGTCTGGTCCGCGCAATTGTCCTGGTGGGCAGTCATCTGCGCCGGTGACAATGCTTCGGTGGATGTTGAGAATGAGTGTTTCATCAATCGGATAGTCATCCGGGAGCTTGGCGATCCATCGATACGTTTTTACAGCGGCCGCTGCCTGGCGCTGCGATCTCGTATGAAGTTTCGCTGCGTCCTCGGCGATTGCATCGTCCAGTTCGCTCTCGGTAAAGTCCGCCCCTTCGATTCGTGAGGTTCCTGCAACTTCTCGCTTAAGTTGGACCTCTTGAAGCTTTTCGGCCCAACTTCGCTGGTAGGGAATGCTCTGGAGGGAGAGGACTGCTGCCTTAGCCGCAGCCAGGGGCCCGACAATCGCGACTGCGTCGTATTTCGTCCAGGAATCTGGGTGTTTGTACCGGATCATTTGGTGCTTATTTCTAGTTCGTTTCCAGGTAGTATTTCGTCATTCTGCTCATATCTCTTTTATTTACAATATATTGAGTAAGTGATACGCGTTCATTATACCACATGATTTTCATTTCATTTTCACAAAAATTGTGGATGAATTTCCCGCGTTCTTTTTGGCCGTGGAGGCGGTGCGTTGCCTCCGGGTGGGCTTCGCTCTGAAAGGATCGACGTCTGCGGCAGATCCGGGAGTTCGAAGGCTGATTGGGTCGCTTTGGCCGGGCAAGATGGATACCCGCCTTCGCGGGTATGACGGAGGGGGCGTCAGGTCGGTGCATCTTTCAATGCGGCATGCAGTTCGCGGACGGATGGGAAGATGTAGTCGGGCTGGCGCTCGAGGCTGGCGAGGTCGCGTTCGGTGGTTTCGCCGCTGAGGACGAGGATGGACGTAATGCCGGCGTTCCAGGCCATCTGCATGTCGGTGTAGACGCGGTCGCCCACCATGGCGGTGGTTGCGGGCTGGGCGCCGAGTTTGCTGAGCGCCATGCGGACCATGGTGGGATGGGGTTTGCCAATGTACTCGGGTTTGCGGCCGGTGGCTTCGTAGAGTAGAGCGGCCATGGACGCGCAGTCGGGGATGTACCCGTACTCCGTAGGGCAAACCTTGTCGGGGTTGGTGGCGTAATAAGGGATGCCTTCGCGGAGCAAGAGGCAGGCGCGTTCGAGTTTGGCGTAGGTTAGGGTCCGGTCGAAGGCCAGGATTAGCGCCTCTGGATCGCCGTCGGTGCGCTCGAGTTCCGACGCGTCCACTTCCGCCTCAAAGGATGGTGTGCCCACGACGTAAATCCGACGGTGTGGGGTCTCCTCCAGTAGAAAGCGGATCGTGGCTTCACCCGACGTGAGCACATCACTTGGCGTGGCCGGCACATTCATGGAGGAGAGCTTCCTGGCGTACCGGGCGGCGTCGGAAGAGCTGTTGTTCGTGAAGAAAAGGTACCGAAGGCCCTTGTCCCGCAGGAAACGGACGAACTCGGGCGCGCCCGGAATTGCGTGCGGCCCCAGGTACACCGTTCCGTCCATATCAAGGAGGAACGTCTGGATCGCCTGCAATGGGTTCGCCGTCACGGTACGGAACGCATCGTGGCAAAGCTGGGTATGGCTGGAAACAGATCGCCCGGATACGGTTTGAACTCCACATGTCCGTCCAGATACAGCACATTGATGCCTTGGGGCTCATTGTGCGTAAACGCGGGATTACCGCTCGCGTCTTGCCGGATCGTGTCCCACATAACCGGGATTGTCGGCACCCACGGATAATCGGGTGGTTCATCGGAGCCGAGGTACTGAATGCTGATGCCATGCCATAAGACGGTGATTATGTGGTTCCCGATCCGCCGCTCATAGCCGGCTTGGAGCGGACGCAAATAGACGGACGCATCGAGTCCGCTGCTGCGGCGCGCTTGGATGTCTTCGTACGACAAGTCCGGGCCGGGCTGGAGAAAAGCGAGTAGGGCCACTATGGCCGCGGGACCCGTTGCGGGAAGCCCATGCGTGATCGCCTGGGGCTGCGAAACGACGGGGTGGCTTGCGTCAAAGGGGTCAATTCTCCATCCGAGATACGTGTAGCTGGCATCCCCATTGGTCATGCTGCCCACGTAGTCGCAATCGCCGATCCCGGCGCTTTCCAGAATCCCGAATTGCACCGGATCCAGCCGCCACGGCTTCAGAACAGCAGGTCCGACCTTCAGAGGTGGCAGCAGGGTGTCGTCATCGGGGCACGCGTACAGGAGGGCGTCGTTCATGTAGTCGGGGAACAAGACCAACTCGTCCGGAGAGAAATCGAATCCGTCTTCGACGTTCACGCAACCCGGCGCGTTCTCCGCACTGCCGAATACCTCGAAACCGTGGGGGATGGGCCAGCGATAGTCGTTTTCCAGGCTGTACATCTTGAAGATGGTACCCCACTGCCGGAGGTTGTCCTGGCAGGTCCCGGGATCGTAGGCGTTTATGGAGTTGCGAATGATCGGCAACGCCAACACGGCACCCACGATGCCGATCGCGAGGATCGCGACAAACTCAACCCAACGTAGCTTGGAACGTTTCTCAGTGTCCATACCCTGGAGAGATCCTTACCCGTACGAGCCATCGCTTCGTGTGGTGCGCACGAAGGTGTGCGCACAAAACACCCTATTGTCGCAAGGGCCAACACGGCCGTCAAGTTCAATCGGGGACATACATCGGGCACGGCCGTTGTTGTACGCGAAGCGCGCTCGCGACGGAGGTCCGTTGTGTTAGCATGGGACGCACGAACCGGAAGGGCTTTATGAAGAAACACGGTTTGAACGAAACAGTGGACATCGTGGTCGTGGGGGCTGGTCCGGCCGCGTTGGGAATCCTGCACGCCGCCAAGCAGGCGAATCTGCACGCAATCGCCATCGACAAAGGGCCTGTGTGCAGCGCTCTGTGTTCCCACCCCACCTACATGCGTTGGTTTTCCACGACGGACAAGCTCGAGCTGGCGGGATTTCCGCTTCTTACGACGGAGAAGAATCCCACGCGCCAGGAATACCTCAAATACTGCCGGTCCTTTGTAAAGTACTTCGACCTGAAGATCGTGACGTACTGCGAAGTGCTGTCGGTGCGGCCGGCGGACGATATCTTCACCATCGTGGGCAAGGATATGTTCGGGAGGGAGTACCTGTGGGCGGCACGAAACGTCGTGATGGCGACGGGCTTTTACGATAGTCCGCGGTCCATGGGGATTCCCGGGGAAGACTTGCCCAAGGTATCGCATCGATACACGGAGGCCCACTGGTACGCCGATCACGATGTGATGGTGATCGGGGCGGGGAGTTCCGCGGCGGAAATTGCGCTGGAATTGTGGCGCAACGGGGCGCGCGTGACCGTGGCCATGCGGGGCGAGCGGTTTCAGACCAAGTACTGGATCGAACCGGACATCGAGAACCGGATCAAGGAGGGGTCGATTACCTGCTTCCGCAGGGTGGAGGTCCGGGAGATCCGGCCGGATGACGTGTTGCTGGAATCGATGGATGGGGGATTCACCATCGTGCCCAACGACTTCGTGCTGGCCATGACGGGGTACGAACCGGACACCTCACTCATCGAGGCCATCGGCGCCGAGGTGGACAAGGCCTGCGGCAAGCCGGTGTTGTCGGAGCATTTCGAGACCAATGTGCCGGGGCTGTATGTCGCGGGAACCCTCTGTGCGGGCCAGGAATCGAACATCGTGTTCGTGGAAAACAGCCGGGAACACGGTCCCGCGATAGTGCGTCATATCGCATCCAAACGACGCACTAAGGCAAACTAGACCCGCGAACACCGTAGAGGTTTCCTTTCGTGAAATGTCATTTGATTGAAGGCGCGGCAGGGTGTGCCTATGCCATTGAGAATCAGTGTGTTGCCGTAGTGGTGGACGCCCTGCGGGCGAGTGCCACGGCAGCGTACCTGTTGCACCATGGCGTAACGGAAATCATTGCGGTGCAGGAAGTTGAAGATGCATTTCGGGCGCGGAATCAGTATCCGGACGCACTGCTGGCGGGGGAACGGGGTGGATTGCCTCCGGAGGGGTTCGATCTCGGGAACAGTCCACGCTTAATCGGAGAAGTATCGGGGCGGCGCGTCATCTTCACGACGACAACCGGCGCCGGGCGATTGGTCGCATGTTATGGCGCGCCAGCCGTTTACATGGGAACGACGGTCAACGCGTCCGCCGTGGCGAAGGCGGCCAGGGCGCAGGATAGGGATATTGTGCTCATCCCGGCGGGCCTCATGTCGGATCCGAATTTCAACGCCCAGGAGGACTGGGTAGCGGCTACGGCGATCGCCATGATCCTGAACTTGCCCATTGGCGAGGGCGTAGCCCGGTTCACCCAATGGCGTAAGCGGATTGAAACGGAAGGGGTGGAGGCGCTGTTTGATACCGCCCCGCACGCGGCCAAACTGAGAAAGGTGGGTCTCGATGCAGACATCCCCTTCTGTGCAAAGTTGGACCGTATCGAAGCGGTACCGAAGGTAATAGGCTCCGCCGGTTTTGGCGTGACTGTCCAATCCGCCCTGGATTAATCCGCGCTTGTCACTGCCCGAACGCGAGTTGTTTAACGTCGGTGCTGCGGGAGGCAGTAAGAATTCCCGAACGGGCGCATGAACGCCGACCAAGAAGCCGGACTGTGCCCTTCATTGTTCTGGCTTTCCGGGATCGTTCCGAGTCCGGCGCAAGTCGCGGCACAACCGATGCATCGGTCATTTCTGGTCCAAATAGCGCCAGGTCTTTGAACCGTACGAGTAATGCGCCGACCACCGCTGCGTTCCAGTTTTGAAGTATTGGCTCACCCAATCAACGCGGCTCTGATAGGAATCACGCGATCGCTTCGCGGAGATCGCGTTGGTGGTGCTGGAAGGGTTATGCCCTACCCACCAAATGCTGGTGCCATCGATCTTTTGGTCCAGCACGCCGCCTGCCTGGGAATACAGTTTGAGGATTTCATACCAATCCCCCGGCGTGGTCTTTTCCCAATCGCTGGTCTCTACTTCCAAAATCAAATCATAGGAGAGACCAGCCCGGTCGCGGACGCGCACTTCGGCGCGCGTGACGATATCATAAGCCGCTTTGTAGGCCCACGATTCCGGGTTCTTTATGTCGTAGTTCGCAATGGCCACGATTTCCGGGCTCAAGTGCCATTTGATGAGATCAGGGTTCCACGAATTGACAGCTTGATACAAGGTAAAATCGCTTGGCTTGGCGAGATTCTGGCCGTAGAGCCAATAGACGGATCGGCGCGCATTCGACAACACACTTTCGGTCCCGTCGGTGTCGCACGTGATATTGAACAGATACTGCAGGTCATCCGCGGTGGGAGAATACCGGTCAATGAAGTGCGCCAGCGCCACAAGATCACCTGCCCTAGCCGCATTTCCGAGAGAGACCATGACTTCGGAACGCTGATCTGGATTGTACTTTGCATCGAAGTGGTCGTTTTCGGCTTTCTCGATTCGTCCGAGCGCAGACAAGGCTTCCTTGTACGAGGCGCCGTCGCGGCCGGCCAGATTGAGGTACTTGGTCAGGTAGCTTCTCGCTTTGCGAGCCATGTCGAGGGCGCTAGACCCCTCACTCGGGGAATACGCGCGCGCGTAGGTGCTGCCGACGCGGAAATAGAATTCCACTGGCAGGCTTCCGGACAACTTTTCTTCGAGCGACTCGACCTTGGCTAGGGTATCTGCGGCTTCTTTCCAGCGCCCTTCATTGGCGTACTCTTCCGCTTGAAGAATCAGCCGGTCGGCTTCGATACTTGGATCTTGAATCCCTTGTGCGAACGCATGCGCGGCCACGAGACCAGCGAGCACGGGCACAGCGATCTGACGGAGCGAAAACTGCATTTGGATCACGACGAACCCTCCTAACGAATGCTTCCAAATAGACTTCCAATGCCGAGAGCGTCCACTGCCGCGCCGAAGACGTCGGCAAGCTGCGCGTGCCCTTCCGCGTAGTGGTACCGGCCTCCGGTTTCGGAGGCGATGCGGCGCAAGTCGCGCGCCGCCGGGGATCCCGAATCGATGCCCAGCCCGATGGTTTCATGCCGAAATGCGATCCCCTTGGATTTCAAAGACGACAACACAGCGTTCACGTTTTCGCAGTTGTCATCGCCGTCGGCGAGCAAGATCACGGCGCGCGAGCGATCCGCGGCCTTCGCGTTCCGTTCCATAAAGTTCGCGGCATACTCGATCGAGGAGCTGAGCGGGGTGCCACCTCCGGCTTCGATGCCATCGATAAATCGCACAATCGCGCCCCGGTCTGCCGTGAATCCGATGGAGCGAATGTCCGGGCTTGCGCAGTCTCCGGTAAAAGTAAGGACCGCGACCTCTGTTTTCCCTAGTCCCACTTGGTCCAATGCAGCTTTTGCGGCGGATTTTGCTGCGGAAAGTTTTGATCCCTCCATACTGCCGGAGGTGTCGATGAGGAGAAGAAGGGAGGTCTCGATTGAAGATGACTGACTTGCGTGGGAATCCGCGGATGGCTTCGCGGACGCATCGAATCCAATGAGGTCGGCAACCTTCTTTGGTTCATTCATCTTCTGTTCGGATTGCTGATCTGTGCCCTTGGGCGATTCAGACATCTTCGCCTTTGAGCTGCCTTGTTTGGCAGAGTCGGTACCGGCGTTCGCCTTGCCGGTCTTGTCACCCCGCCTGGTGGCCTGCAGTTCAATAATCTCAAGGCCCGAGAGATGGAAGCCCGCGCGAAAGATGTCCTTTGCCAGCTCGGCCGACAGATACTTGCCCGACCTGTCGATGAAGAGCTTGTCCCACGAAGGACTCCCCGCGACGGTGAGGGAGGCGTACCCTGCGTTGGCCGCCGGAATGATGTCTGGTGAGAACTCGATGAACGCCGTTTGAAAGCCGGTGAGACCCTTGCTGAATACCTGGGATCGGAACCGGATGCTTGAGATCGATTCAACCGCTGCGGGTCCGGCATCTGCGGAGTCGGTCCACTTGATGTTGTACTTCTCAGTGGGTTCTTGCAGGAGCGTGGTGAATTCATACAGGACGCTAATGTTTAGAATCACGTACTCGAGACCGGTCTCGTGATCTGTCCACCAAGCGGGGGCCAACTCCAGTTTGCCTTTGCCGCCGGGAGGTTGCTGTCCGTGGGCGAGAACGGCGAGCAAGCAGGCGAGTGGTACGATGGTTCTCCGCGCACGGAGCGGCAATAGAACATTCCACATCTGTGGTCTCCTTCGGGTGATGCGCACTGACACGGCAACAGACCGCCTCGGGCACATTCCTCTGAAGCGAATAAACAAATCGTCTTTGGTGGAGAAGGTGAGGATACGGGAGCCAGGTTACCCGTATTCACCGGGAGCGACTATTCGTTTCTAACGTGCACCTCGAAGGCCACACAGTTTACAGCTCACTAAACTAAGGGCAGCGGCGGAAGTGCGAATTCTTCCAATCCGGGAGTTGCCGCACAAATCAATACCCGAAAACCTCTTGTGTGTCAAGAACTTTCGGCGTTGGACCCAATTCTGGCTGACCGTACGCGATGTGATTCAGACCATGATGAAGTTGGTTTAGCCCGCGTTTCTCACCGCCCTGCAACGCCACCTTCGTGACAATGCATCAGAAGCGGTGAGAAATCCGGGTTGGGACGAACGTCGCGGGAACTCAACATGGGTTGGCCTTGCGCGGGTGGCCCAAGCACCGAGTTTAGCCACATTTCCGCGTCCGAAACCACAAAGAGCATCGACACGGACACCGGCTTGCCACTAAGTTTCGAAAATGCGGTTGGAGAACTCGAACGAGTCCACCCAATCGTCCGCAATGTGCTACAATTCAATCGCATGAAGGGAGGTTTTCCATGGCAGGCGTTTCATCCATAGCGGCGCTGGGAGCGGGGCTGGAGAGTGCCCGGCTGGCGACGGAGTACCAGGCGCTGGCCCTGCGTAAGCAAGTAGAGGCCCTGAACCTGCAAGGGGACCTCGCGCTGCAGTTGATTCAGTCGGCGGTCATTACCGACTCCGCCGTCGGGGCGAATCTTGACGTGACCGCGTAGAACCTATCCTGTTCCAATCTGAATACCCCTACCCAATCGCCGTTTCGTCGTGTATCCTCCTTCCACGATAGGAGGGATGCTCGATGGACCTTGAATTCATTCTGCGGGTGGCGATCTTTGGTGTTGGGGGCATCATTTTCTACCTCATCTTCAGCCGGCTCAATCTGTCCACCGGCGGGGCGGCGAAGTCGATCCATAAGAACCTGGAAACCTTGTACGCGGGACTCCATGAGTTTCGCGAGGTTACGCCGCGCGAATTTCCCCACATCGATCCCGCCTTCTACGACGAATGCGAGCGCTGGCTGGCGGGACACGGATTTCGGAAGCTGGGCGATATCGAAGACGTGACGCTGACGAAGGTGTACCCGAATCTACGCACCTTTCTTCGGACCTTCGTGAGCCGGGACGGGTCAGTTGTCGCGGCCTGTTACGATATCAAGCCGAAGGGGTGGATGAGGTTGCTGCAGATGTGCCGGGTCGTGCCACAGAATTTCCGCACGCTGGATCTGGAGACGGAGTTTGTGAACGGCGCGTTCCTGCGCACGTCGAACGCGCTTGGTAAGCAGCTCATGGACGCGCCGCCTTCGATAAGCCAGAACCTGCTGCCCGACACGACGCCGTATCCCGAACTCCTTCAGGCGCACGTTTCCGCAGTGAATGAATGGCGTCAGGCCGATGAGGGATTCACGCCGCGTCTACACGCAACGCTTGCCGATGTGCTCGCCATGCAACACCGAGAACAGGACATCACGAACGCCTGGCGCAAAGAGATCGGGTACGTCACCCCGGAAGAGATGAAGCGAATGGCGGGCAAGGGCGGACAGAAGAATGCCGAACAGGTGATGCGCGAGATTGCGAAGATTAACGAGAAGCGGCGTCCGGGACCGCCGCCGTTGACCCGGTAAACTACATCCGAAATCCGAAAAAGCGGGAAGCACGTGTCTTCGCGTGGAGAGTCTGTCTACACGGGAACTCGATCTGTGGTAGGCTGATCGTATGAGTGCGCAAGCCGTGCAGAGGGTTGACGCCAACCCGCCGGTGGTCTTTCGTGTCGAGGGGGTGAAGAAAGACTATCAGATGGGGGAAGTCACCGTGTCCGCGCTGCGCGAGGTGACGCTTGATGTGTACGAGGGGGAGTTTCTCGTCATCCTTGGCCCGAGCGGTTCGGGCAAGAGCACGCTGCTGAACATCATCGGCGGCATCGACACCGCGACGGCGGGCCAGGTCTGGTTTCGCGACGATGATCTCACCGCATACAAAGAATCCCAACTCACCCGATACCGCCGGCATCATATCGGCTTCGTGTTCCAGTTCTACAACCTCATGCCCAACCTGACCGCGGAAGAGAACGTGGAGATGGCGACGGAGATTTCGGGCGATCCCATGCCGGCGGCGGACGCGCTCAAGCTGGTGAACCTCCATGAACGGCGCGATCACTTCCCGTCCCAGTTGTCCGGGGGCGAACAGCAGCGCGTGGCTATTGCGCGGGCTGTGGCGAAGCGACCAGAGATCCTGCTGTGCGACGAGCCGACAGGCGCGCTGGACATCACGACGGGCAAGGTCGTGCTCGATGTGTTGAGCGATATCAACCGCGAGATGGGCACGACGGTCATCGTGATCACGCATAACGCGGCCATCGGCGGCATGTCCAATCGCGTCGTGCGCATGATGGACGGGCGCGTGCGCGACATTACTGAAAACGAATCACCCAAATCCGCCGACGAACTGGAATGGTAGCAGGCGGCCCGCGCGATGAAAGTACTCGACACGAAGCTGATTCGGACCCTCTGGTGGTCGCGCGGCCAATCCATCGCGGTCGCCATGGTTGTGCTGTCAGGCACGGCATGCTACATCGCGATCGCGTCCGCCCACAGCAATCTCGTCCTGACGCGCGACTCGTACTACGACCAGTACCGCTTCGCCGATTTCGAGATTCAGCTCGAACGGGCGCCGCTCACGGCGCTATTCAAGATTGAGTCCCTCCCCGGCGTGCGGCAAGCCCGTGGCCGTATTGTCGAAGACGTGAACCTCGATCTCGAAGGGGAAGACGAACCGCGCATCGGGCGCATTGTATCCATGCCGAACCACGATGCGGACGTGCTGAACGACATCATCCTCATGGAAGGACGGTACTTCTCGGAAGGCAAGCAGAATGAGGTGATCCTGAGTCAGCGCTTCGCACAGGAAAACGGATTGACGATCGGCGACTCCATCGAAGCGTCCATCGACAATAAGAAACACTCGCTGCGCGTGATCGGAACGGCCCTTTCGCCGGAGTATGTGTACACGATCCGGTCTGTGCAGGAATTGGTACCGAACTTCGAACGCTTCGGGATCCTGTGGGTGAAACAAGACTTCGCCGAAACGGCCCTCGATATGAACGAGGCCTGCAATAACATAGTCGGGTCTGTGGAGAACCCGGAGGATCTGGACGCGCTGCTGGACAAGGCGGAGGACATCCTCGATCCCTACGGCGTGTTCGCGAAGGTGAAGCGGGAGGATCAAATCTCCAATCGGTTCATTTCGGACGAAATCAAGGGACTGGAGGTTACGGCGAAGATCATCCCGGGACTGTTTCAAGGGATCGCGGCACTGATCCTGTTGGTGTTGTTGAACCGGATGGTGCGCAAAGAGCGCACCGAGATCGGGTTGTTGAAGGCCTACGGGTATTCCAATTTCGCCGTGGCCTTTTATTACATCAAGTACGCGCTGGTCCTCTCGCTCGCCGGTTGTTTTGGCGGCTTCCTGGTTGGCCAATGGCTCGCGGGCGCCATGATCAAGTTATACGTGGAATTCTACAACTTTCCGATCCTGCGCTCGCGGATCTACCCCGAGGTGCTCGCGCGATCGGTCGCGATCGGAGTCGTATTCGCGACGTTCGGCGCGTTGTCGGCAGCGGTGCGAGCGGCGCGGATCCAGCCCGCCGAGTCCATGCGCCCGGAAGCGCCGAAGTATGCGCACCGGACCCTGTTTGAGCGCGTTCCGCTCCTGTGGCGCAACCTCTCCTTCACGTGGAAGATGATCGCGCGCAACATGTCGCGGAACGCCTTTCGCGCCTCGCTCAACGCCTTCGGCGTCATGATCTCTTCGGGAATCCTGATCATGGGCTTCTTCATGCTGGACGCGATGGACTATATGCTTCGTTTCCAGTTCGAACAGGTGCAGCGCGAAGATGTGAAGGTGAACCTCGAAGCCGAGCGCGGCAAGGATGCCCTGTACGAAGCCATGCGCTTCGACCACGTGCGCTACGCGGAACCGCTTCTCCAGTATCCTTTCGAAATTAGAAACGATTGGCGCAAGAAGGACGTGGCCATTATCGGCTTGCCGGACGAAGCGCGTTTGCAGAAGCTGATTAACGCCGATGAAGAACCCATCCCTGTCGGCGAGGATGGGCTGGTGCTGAGCAAGCGGCTGGCTCAGGACCTTGGCGCGGGCGTGGGTGATGTCGTGCGGGTCAAACCATTGATGGGCCGCATTGAGAAAGAACGCGATCTCGTCGTGAGCAAGGTCGTCGAACAGTACCTGGGCTCTTCGGCGTACATGAACATCGACGCGCTGAGCCGCGTGCTGGATGAACCCTTCGCGATGAACGCGGTCTTGTTGTGCACCGACCGGGGCATGGAAGAATCTCTGAACACCCAACTGAAAGACGTGCCCGGCGTGGCGGCGGTGGAAATCAAGAGCGAGTCCTTGAAAGGGCTGCAGGACACCATCGAACAGAGCGCACAAATCTCCAACTCGATGATGATCGGGTTTGCGGCGATCATCGCCTTTGCAATCATCTACAACATCACGTCCATTTCCCTGGCGGAGCGGCAGCGCGAACTGGCGTCGCTTCGCGTGCTCGGATTCTCGCGGCAGGAAGTGGGCCGAATTCTGTATCATGAGAACTTCGCGTTGGGATTCGTGGGGCTAATCCTGGGGATTCCGTTCGGGATCGGTGTGTGCCGGTTGCTTGTGAATGCCTACGACAACGAGTTGTACCGGCTTCCCTTTCACATCTCGAACTCGACCTATATTACCGCGACGGTGTGCTCGATCATCTTCGTGGTTATCGCCAATCTCGCCGTGCGGCACAAGATCAATCGTCTCGACATGGTGGAGGTTCTGAAAGAGCGTGAGTAAGTACGTCACAAAACGCCGGATCGCCATTGCTGTGGGGATCGCCACCGTGCTTGCGATCGCGTACTTCGCCCTGCATGAAAGCGCGCTGCCGGTGGAGATGGCGCAAGCGGAGACGCGGACCGTGCAGGCGTACATCGCGGAAGATGCCAAGACGCGGCTGGACGAGGACATCACGATCGACATGCCCATCAGTGGGACCATACGGAAAATTGCCTTCGACGAGGGCGACACGGTTGCGAAAGGCGGCTGCGTCGCGACGGTAGACGCCTTCGCGCTGGAACAACGGATCGCCGGCGTCGAGGCGATGATCCAGCAGGCCGAGGCGCGTCTGACGAGCGTCGACGTGGAAAAACCGAAGCCAGAAGAATTGGCATCCGCCGAGCTGCGCGTGGAACAGGAACTGGATCGGCAGGAGATCGCGCAGAAGGAACTGGCCATCGCCGAAAACGACCTCGCTGATGCCGAGCGCGAGTACACCCGCGTAAAGGCCTTGCATGAGTCGGGGGCGGTGAGTCAGTCGCAGTTGGACAATGCCGAGCGAGCCTTCAAGAACGCGCAGGCGAACCTGCAACGCGCGCGGCTGGCCGTGCAGGCCAACCAAAAAGGGCGGGAGATGGCAAACCTCGCGTCGGAACGGTTGCAGGGGTCGATCGGCGACAACGAGTTCATGCGCCGCGTGTACAACGCGGAGATCGAGAACTTGCAGACGCAACTGGCCCAACTCCAGGATGACCTTGAGAAGGCGACCATCGAATCGCCCGTGGATGGGGTCATTCTCGAGAAGTTTGTGGAAGACAGCCGCGTGATGGCCGCGGGTTCGCCGCTGCTGCGCATCGGCGACATGAGCACGATTGAGATCGAATGCGACGTGCTGTCGGAAGAAGTCGGCCGGATCAATGTGGGCGATCCGGTGGAGATTACGGGAAAGGCGTTGAACGACGAAGTCATTATGGGATCCGTCGAGCGCATCTATCCGGCGGGGTTCAAGAAGATCTCCGCGCTGGGTATCGAGCAGCAGCGCGTGCGCACGATTATCGCATTCGACAATGCCGAAGTGGAATTGCGGCCGGGCACGAGCGTGGACGTGCGGATCATTACGGACGAAGCGCCCGGTACCGTGGCTGTGCCTGAAAGGTCGACTTTCCGCAGCGACGGCGGTTGGGCTATCTTTGTCGTGAAGAATGGCGAAGCGGTACTGACGCCGGTGGAGATCGCGCTGAAGAACGACGATTGGGCCGCCATCGCTTCCGGCGTGCAGGCAGGCGAAACAGTCGTCGCCGAACCGAAGACCGAGTTGGAAGACGGTATGGCGGTTTCGCCACTGTAATTTGCGGATAGGGTATCGCCGGGTGCGTGCCCGACGATTACAAAGAAACAAGCGGGGTATATCATGCGCAAACTTTTTGGTCCTCGATCTGGCTTTACGCTGATCGAATTGCTTGTAGTCATTGCTATCATCGGAATCTTGGCGGCGATCCTGTTGCCAGCCCTGGCGCGGGCGCGCGAGGCGGCACGGCGGGCGTCGTGCCAGAACAACCTCAAACAACTCGGCCTCGCTCTGACGATGTACGCCGGGGAGCATCGCGGGTCCTTTCCGCAGCGCCAGGTTTTTAACGTCAACGGCGCGCTCAGTCCGGAAATGATGTTCAATGGACCCGCCATGATCCCGGAGTACATCACGGACTACAACGTGATTTGGTGTCCTTCCTGGAGCGCCACATCGACGCTGATGGAGCGGTACGACGAAGGCAAGGGTAACGGGGACGGCGTGTTGGAGCCGACGGAGATCGGGCAGGAGCCGTATCATTACACGGGCTGGTTGCTGATGGAAGACGTCAACATCATCGGGCCGCTGGCGGGGACGGTCGGCACGGGACCCAATGGGCGATTCGAAGAACCCGAGTACATGAACACGCCGTGGGGCGAACTGGCGCAGGAGAACGTCGCCACGAACGGCGCCGCGAGCGACGAGGATTTCACGGTGTCGTCCACGTATGCCGGCACGCAGATCGGTGGCGGTGATACCTTCTTCCGGTTACGCGAAGGTATCGAACGGTTTTTGATGACGGACATCAACAACCCGGCGGGTTCGGCGACCGCTACGAGCGAAGTGCCGCTCATGTGGGACCACGTGTCAACCAAGGTGATCGACTTTTCGCATGCGCCGGGAGGCGGTAATGTGTTGTACCTGGACGGGCACGTGGAGTTCTTGCGCTATCCGAATGAGAAGTTTCCGTTTACCGTGGACAGCGCACGGACGCTGGGGCGGTATGGAAAACCGTTTGATGGGTTTTAGGGAGAACAGGACGTATAGGACAGATAGGACCTATGGGACGGGCCAGGGCGATCGTCGTCGCGACGAGACAAACGAATTAACGAAATCATCTACCGAAAGGGCCCCTATGCCGGGAGTTCCACCGGCATGTAACGCTTAGTTCTCTACGCGATCACGTCAATTTCGCAAAAGTCCCATTCGTCTTATTGGTCCTATAGGTCCTATTGCCGCTGTTCCGCTCGGCGCAGTCTTCCTGCCTGATAGGCCAGGCCGCGGGCGTTGATCAGGATATCGGCTTCGAGGCGTTCCATGGCTTTTGCAGTAGGTTCGACGCCGCAGTCGGCGAACTGGCGTCGGGCCTCGGCTTCGACCTGGTCGCGGCAGTAGGATTCGAGGGCGTTGCCTTCCCACTGGCTGGCGGCGGCTTCGTGCATGATCCGTTCCATGGCGTCGATGGAGCGCAGCAATTCTTCGGCGGCGTCCGCGACTTGCTCCACAGCGCCGAAGTGCGTCACGTACACGCGGTCGCAACCCGTTTCGAGTATACGATGGACGGTACGGCGGGCTTCGACAGGATCGAACTCGGTAGGGGTGCTGGAGCAGGTGATAAGAGGCCGGTGGCCGGTCTGTAAGGCGGGATAGTAGAGACCAAAGCAATCGCCGGCGAAAACGCCGTTCGACCCGCTGTCGTATATGCACATGTGGTGCCGGGCATGACCCGGGGTATCGAGAAAACGGAACGTGCGCGCACCGAATTCCAGCATATCGCCGTCGTGCATGGCGCGCACGCGAGCTTCAGGGATGGGATGGATCTCGCCGAAAAGTTGATCGAACACGGCTTCGCCGTAAACCTGCTTAGCGCTGGTTACCAGCCGAGTGGGGTTGATGAGGTGCCGCGCGGCGCGGGGATGGCACAAGACGGTGGCATTGGGGCAACGCGCGAGCAGGGCAGCGGTGCCGCCAGAATGATCGAGATGAATATGCGTCACGATAAGGTAGTCGACGCGGTCCGGCGAGACGTTGTGGGATTCGAGCGCGTCCAGCAGGTGCGGCAGGGCGCGCGCAGTATTGTTGTCGACGAACGCCGCGCGATCCCCTTCCCGAATGAGGAAGGACGCGGCGATTTCTGGCGCAACGTACTGGCAATCGACGGTATGGACGGAATCCGGTTGCGGCGTACTCGGCATGAATACTCCCTTGCCTGGTTCGTTTTCGACGGGCCACCCATAGTGACATAGACGCATCACACCCCGCCAGATTTGCCGCAGGCTGGAAGCCTGCACCACAACATCGCGATAATGGGCGATCCCAAAATCCCAGGTGACATTCATGTGCGAGGAGAGCCGATCATGATTCAGACCACTGTAGTGGGCAGTTATCCCGTTCCCGATTGGTTGGCGGCGTTGCCGTCGGAGCAGGCCGTAATCGACGCGACTGCGGTCGTGTTCAAGATCCAGGAGAACGCGGGGATCGACGTGGTGGCCGACGGCGAGCTGTACCGGTTCGACGTGAACCATCCCGACACGAACGGGATGATCGACTATTTCGTGCGGCCCCTGGGCAACGTGCGTTCCGCGATCAGCCGCGCGGACGTGGAGTCGATGCGTTCGGATCCGCAGATGAAATGGCGCGCGAAACCGGCGGGCGTGGTGGAAGGGCCGATCACCGAAGGCACGCTCGACCTCGTGTCCGATTGCCGGCGCGCGCGGGCGCTGACGCAGTCGAAGATGAAGTTCACATTGACAGGTCCGCACATGCTGTGCAAGACCCTGCTCGATCATCACTACAAGAACACGCCAGATCTGTGCAACGCCATTGCCGACGTGTTGGCGAAACAGGTGGCGGAATTGGATGCCGACGTGATCCAGGTGGACGAGGCGAATCTGCCGGGGCATCCGGAAGACGCGTCGTGGGCGCTGGAGGCCATCAATCGCGTGTTGGACGCGGTAAAGACGACCCCGGCGGTGCATTTGTGCTTCGGCAACTACGGCGGGCAGACGATTCAGAAGGGTGACTGGGATCACCTTGTCGGGTTTCTGAGCGGACTGCACGCGGATCACGCGCTGTTGGAAGTGGCGCACCGCGATACGTGGGAGTTGGAGAACCTGGCGAAGGTCGACAAGAAGCTGGGGATCGGCCTGGGCGTGGTAGACATCAAGACGAACGTGGTCGAGACCCCGGACCAGATCGCGCGGCGGATTGAAGACGCGGAGAAGAAACTCGGCAAGGGGCGGGTGACATACATCAACCCCGACTGCGGGTTCTGGATGCTGAAGCGCAGCGTGGCGGACCGGAAGATCCGGGCGTTGGTGGAAGGGCGGGATTTATTTGAGGGGCGGTGAGACCAAAACCACGACGTGTTGCGTGGGTACGTAGTAAGGCTTTTCAAGAGGGCCATGGGCAAGATGCCCATGGTATGAGACACGGGCTGGAAGCCCGTGGCACCTCGAACTCAATTGGACGGATCGGACCGATTTCGGTCCGATCCGTCCAATTAATTCTGCGGACTCCTGAACTCGCGCTACACGACGATCTTTTGTTGGCCGGCGTCGAACCGGGCGACTCCGCCTTCGCGGAGGGCCAGCGTGCCCATTTGCAGGGCGGTCTGCACGTGGTAGGCAAGTTGCGCGTTGCTCCACGTGTCCTTCGTGCGCGTCCGGCAGCAATCCAGGAAGTGCGTGAAGTAGCGCACCATGTCTTCCTTCGCTTCGATGGCGAAACTCTTGGGTTCACCTTTGGACTCCGCAGCCGGCACGAAGATGATCTGTTCGCCCTGCACCGTTAACGTGCCATCCCATCCGCGCAAGACGGGGATGCGCCCGCCCGCGCCGCGGCCGCCGGTGCCCTGGTAGTCGTTGCCCTGTGTGCCGAGCACGGCCACCGTGACCTTCTCGGGATAATCGAGGAGCATGTTGTACGTATCAGGGACTTCCCGTTCCGTGTAGCGGAACATGCCGCCGGTCGACACGACCATGCTGGGCATGCCGAGGCCGAGCATGTGAATCACGGGCGTAAGGGAATGCGGGAAAAGATCGGTCGAGGGGCCGCCCGCATAGTCTTCATACATGCGCCACCGGAAAAAGCGGCTGACGTCGAAAGGCCGTTCCGGCGAATCGCCCAGGAAGGCTTCCCAATTCAAATCTGGTCCGGGTTTGGCGTTGGGGTCATCGATGGGCATGCCGCGTTCGCCCCAATCGCCCACGCGGAAGTAGCCGCACTCCGCCACGATGGGCTGGCCGATAATGCCGTCTTTCACCAATGCGGCCATCTGGTGCCACGCGGAATCCGACATGCCTTGCGAACCCAGGATGAATACGCGATCCGAGGCTTCGACTTCCGCCGCAAGCTGCCGCGTCAGTTCAAACTGACGCCAATGGGTCACCGGTTTCTCGCAATAGACGTCCTTGCCCGCGCGGATGGCGTCGATGGCCTGATACCCGTGATGATGGTCTGGCGTCGCGATGAAGACCACATCGACATCCGCGTCCGCAAGCAATTCGCGGTGGTCCATGTAGAGCTTCGCGCCCCAGGCTTGCGCGGCGCGCTCCGCGCGCGGGCGGTAGACGTCGCACATGGCGACGACGTCAATGTTGCCGCCGTTCTCTTTGATGTAGCCGAGGGTCTTCAGGTGTGCGGCACCCCGGCCGCCGCATCCGATTTGGCCGATGCGCAGCGTGTCTTGCGGCGCTTCCTGTGCCGCCACGTGCAATGCGGATGCGGCGACGGTTGCCGCCACTCCCGCAGTAGCGGTCCGGCCCATGAACTGACGGCGCGTCAGGTTATCCCCCGCTGGATGATTGGATGTGGTTCCCATGATGATCTCCTTAAACAAGCAATTCCCCCGTTGAAATGCGACAGTGCGTAATAAGATTCAATTGGCCGGTTTGAAAAATATTCCTCTTCAGACGACAAATCCCTTAGAAGGCCGAATGTAGCGCAGGCGTCCTCGCCTGCAAACTTCCAAGGGTCTGCTCTCCTGTCCCGTTTGCAGGCGGGGACGCCTGCGCTACATAGACCGGCTTCGTTCCGGGCATTCAACTGACCTGAACTGTTCTCGAGCAACCCTCGTTACTCTCGATCTTCGCGTGGCAGGGCGAGCCAGCGTTGGTACAAGGCTTCGATGTCCGCGTCCTCGGGCGCGGCATCCCACACGGCGACGCCATACCGAAGGGTCAGCGTTTCGCCGGCGTTGATGACGAGTGGTTCGTTTTTCAGATCCAGGGTGGCGGACATGTACGCGAACCCTACGGGCATGGTGAACCACGTGGCCGGATGCCGCGCGTTCCCGGGATCGTCGAACATCGCAACCGTGAGCGGTTGGCCGTCGACCTCCGCCGTGTAAGAGGACCACGCCGCGCGGCCGAGCCGTTCCTCCCCGCGCTCGACTTTGCCGAGGTCGCCGGCCGCGTTTCGGAACGTACCGATGGCATCCATGCTGTGCGGGAAGCGAAACCCGAGGCCGAAGTAATGCGAGCCGGAGAGGGTTACCGAAGGCAACCCTTCCGCGGGTGTGAGCGCGGTGATCCAGGTGACCAGCGTTGCAGGTATTCCGGGCGAGCGGTACGTGGCGATGGTACGCACTTCGTTCAGGAGCGTCGCGCTATCGTCCGGGCGCACCCAATCGAGCGCTTCGCCGAAACGTGCGCATGTGGCGCCATTCACCGATTCCACGGTTTGCTCGTTGATCCATTGGCGATGGAGCTGCTTGCCCCCAGTTGGCGTCTCTTCCCAGAAGTTGACGCCTTCCGCGGCGACCGCGAACATGAGTGCGTGATGATGCAGGTGATCCGGCGGGGCGTCGAGAAGCACGTTGAATCCGGACGGCGAATACAGCTCCTGCACGCAGGGTTTGAACGGCACGCCCGCGTAGTGGTAGCGCAAGACCGGATCGCCGGAGGACACGGTCAGGTGGGTGTCATCCAATGCAATCGACAATGGCCCTTGCGCATTTCCTTGTTGGGCCAAGCCGGCACCGGCAACGAGCCCCAAAAAAACAAACCCAATGCAACACGCTCTACTCAACATCTGCCCTTATTCCCCCTGCGGCATGCGGCGGCAATGCCGTCCGTGTATGTCCGTGTCAGTCCGTGTTCTTTTCCCTCTACTTTAACAGCGGCTTCAGATGCGCCACGCTGCGCTCCGCCTGATCGACGGTGCCGCATTCGACACTGAGCACGATATCCCGCTTCGCGCGCTTGCACACGTCGATCACCTTCGCCCAGTCGACCACGCCTTCGCCGCAGGCGCAGCCCACTGGCGTCCCCGTGACTTTGCCGCGTTCCGCATCGCTCTGCTGCACGGAAATGTCCTTCGCGTGAAGATGGACGAGCCGGTCAACGACGTGTTCCAGCCACACGATGGGATCTTCGCCCGAGAGGTAGCTGTTGCCCGTGTCAAAGTTGATGCCGATGGCTGGGGAATCGACGAGGCTGTAGATCTTGTCGAGCCCCTTCGGAGACTTGCTGTATTGCTGGTGCGGCTCGATGCCGATGAGGATGCCGCGGGCCTCGGCGAGTTGGGCCGCCTCGTGGAGGACGTAGCGCATGAGCGTGTGGTCTTCTTCTTCGGACGTCCACTTGGGTTTTGGGCCTTCGTCGGTATTGATGACCGGCGCGCCGCATTCCGCCGCGAAGCGGACGGCCTGCTTCAAATATTCCGTGCTGATCTCCGGTTTGCAGAGCGGACAGTGTGCCGACAATCCCGACAGACGGACTCCGGCTTTTTCGCAGGCCCGCTTGACGCGGTAGGGGTCGTCGAGCATGGAGACACTGTGGAAGTACCCCGCTTCGCTCAGCAGCTCGCGGCCCCAGTGGACCATGGGTTCAACGAAGTCGTACCCGAGTTCCGCGGCCTTCTCGACGCCCCACTCCATGGGCTTGTCCTGATGCCGGACGAATTCCAGATTGATGCCCAGTAAAACGTTTCCCATTGCACCGTTCCTCCCCGAAACGCGTGGTACCCCCAATCGACGCAGCCCGATCCGGCCGCGCGGGAATCGTATTCCCCCTGTCTGTAATCATACGCGAAAACGGCGGAAAAGTCTTGCGGGTAGGGGCGCCTTGAAAACACCGCCGCGCTTCGGCCACTCTGGCCACGGCTTGCTGAGTTGGGACCAGGGGAAACTGCTTTCATGAAGAAGATCGGTGCGCTGCTGGCTCTGGCGATAATCGTTGGCTGCAAGACAACCCCGCCGGAACCGCCGGTCACGGAACCGCCGGTGCAACCCGTTGGCGACGTTCCAGTTCCGGCCGACACGGGCGACTTGGGACCGCTCAAGGGGCGGCGGATTTGCCTGGATCCCGGGCATGGCGGACCCTGGCCGGGCGCGGTAGCGCCGTCGAACGCCGTCCGCGAAGCGGACGTGAATCTGAACGTGGCGCGGCGCTTGAAGCAGATGCTGGAGCAGGCGGGCGCGACGGTCGTCATGACGCGGGACGACGATACCGTGCTGCAACCGGAGAATCTCAGCGCGGATCTTGCGGCGCGCGCAGCCTTCGCCAACCAGAACCAGGTCGACACCTTTCTGAGCATCCATCATAACGCGGACATCGAGACCGGCTCGGACCGGAACGATCTCGAGGTCTACTACAAGCTACGCGAGGAAGGAGCGAGTCTCGATCTCGCCCAAGCCCTGACGCGGTCACTGGCGCGGGAACTGGGCGCGAGCGCAACGGCGCGGCGGCTTCTGCCGGGGAATTACAAAGTGCTGCGGCTGGCAGAGGTGCCGGCCGTGCTGTTGGAATCCTCGTACATGACCCATGCGGGCAATGCCGCGGCCCTGGCGACGGAGCAGGCGATCACCGCCGAGGCCCACGCCATCGCCACCGGGCTTGCGAATTACTTCGCCCTCGATCCGCCCCAAGTCGCTTCCGCCGAACTGGCGCCGCTCGACGGCGGACGCACCCACGAACTCCGCGTGAAATTTGCGCGGGGCATGCCCATCGACATGACGACCGTGCAGGTCTGGCAGAACGGCGCGCCCGCGCATGGCGTGGCGGAACCGGCGGAAGGCGGGTTCGTGTGGACCTTCCCGGAGCCGCTGGAGAACGGCAAGCCGGGTCTACAGGTGACGCTGCGCAACGCCAAGGGCGCGGCTCTCGAGTTTCCGGTGAACGCCACGGTAAACCGGCCGCCCGCGACCATCATGGCGGTGCAGATCCCGGAAAGCGTCGCGGCGCGATCGGGTTGCGAGATCCTGGTGCTGGCGCGCGTGCTCGATGCGTATGGGTATCCCGTCGCCGACGGGACGCAGGTGGCGATCAACGAATCCGGCGACACCACGGCGACGAAAGATGGCGTGGCGCGGTTCTATCTCGCGGAGCCGGAGAAGTCTCCCACGCTGACGCTCGCGAGTGGCTCAGCGAAGGAAACCTTCACGCTGCGCGTTGGCGATGCGCGCTATCGAAGTCTGCGCGTGACGCGCGCGGGCACGACGGAACCCGTCGGCGGCGCGGCGGTTGCCGTGAACGGAATCTCGCTTGGCGTGACAACGCCCGAAGGGTGGTTCGCCGTGCCGGTGTCGGTGGAAGACGCGTACGTGCGTTGTCCCGGTTATGAACCGGCTTTTGTGGAACTTCAGAAAGCCCGCGTCGACGTGGCGTTGAATCCCGTTGCGGGCGGCGTGTTGTTGGGCAAGACCATCGTGCTCGATCCCGCCTACGGCGGACGCGAAGCCGGGGCCATCGGACCGGCCGGCATGCGCGCGAGCGATTATGCCTTGTCGGTCGCGCGACGAACCGCGGCACTGCTGCGGGCGGCGGGCGCGACGGTGCACATCACCCGCGCGGGTGACCTGGAAACCTCGGAACCGCGCCGGGTGCTGGTCGCGGAAGACACGGGCGCCGATGTGCTTGTTTCGATTGCGCTGGGATCGCGCGGCACGAATGCAAAGACGTTAGACGCGTCCGGCCATCGGTCGGATCGCAATGCCTTCGTGGGCCACTATCCGAACAGTCCCGACGGCACCCGCCTTGCCACTGCGATTGGAGATGCCCTCGGCGGGATTCCCGCGGTGCCGTCGGTCGCGTACGTCGTGCAACAGACGGGGTGCCCTGCCGTATTGGTCCAACCCGCCGACATCACGGAAGGCGACAACGAAACCCAGTATCGCGCGCCGGATGTGCAACGAAAAGTGGCCGACGCGATCTACCGCGGAATCGCGACCTACTACGGAGCGGCGGCGCAGTAGCGAACGCGTGGGCTAAAGAAACATCCCCCGCCGCGCTAATGGCGCGGCACCCCCTTCAAAGGGGGAAAGGGCACCACACGGCGTACTTCGAGTGCTGCGGTTTTAGCTCTGTCGTTTGAGGATTTCGTCCGTTTCAACCCGTGGAGCGGAGCGACCACGCCTCCCCCTTTGAAGGGGGTGCCGCGAAGTGGCGGGGGATGTTCTTTGTTTCGAGCTGGGAGTGGGGAGCACGACGTGAATTCGTCACAAAGCAAAGTGCGGCGCGCGGGGCTGTGGGCCGGGTTGGCGGCGCTGCTGGTGATCTTCTTCATGCCGACGCCGGAAGGCATGTCAGCGGAAGGGCAGCGCGTGGCGGCGGTCGCTTTGTTGATGGGCGTGTGGTGGATCACTGAGGCGATTCCGATTCCGGCCACTTCTCTGCTGCCGCTGGCCTTGTTTCCATTGCTTGGCGTCATGAGCGGGAAAGACCTCGCCGTGTCCTACGGCGATCCCAACATCTTCCTTTTCGCGGGCGGATTCTTCATCGCCATGGCCATGCAGAAGTGGCGCTTGCACGAGCGCATGGCCTTGAATATCGTCGCGCGCACGGGCGGCGACCCCGCGAACCTCGTGATGGGTTTCATGGTCGCCACGGCCTTTTTATCGCTTTGGATTTCCAACGCCGCGACGACCATGATGATGGTGCCCATCGGCCTCGCCGTGATCGACGAAGTCGCGGGCAAGGCCGGCAAAGAGCGGACCGTCAACTTCGGATTGTGCATCATGCTCGGCATCGCCTACGCCGCAAGCATCGGAGGCACGGGCACGCTCGTCGGCACGCCGCCGAACATCGTGCTCGCGGGGACCCTCGCGCGAATTTACCCCGAGGCGCCGCGCATCGGGTTTGGCCAATGGATGTTTTTCGGCATCCCCTTCGTGCTGGTCTTCATTCCCATCGCGTGGTTCCTGTTGACGCGCGTGTTGTGTCCGCTGCGCGAACTGGGATCGCTGACGGACGGCGAGGGCGCAGTGCGGGAACGGTTGCGCGCGCTCGGTCCTATGAGCCGCGGCGAACGCATCGTGCTGGCCGTATCGACGCTGACGGCGCTGGCGTGGATCTTTCGCGCGGACCTGCAACTCGGCGCGTTCACGTTGCCCGGCTGGTCGCGATTGTTGCCGCACGCGGGGTTTGTGAACGACGGCACGGTCGCCATCTTCTTTGCGGTGCTGTTGTTCATGATCCCCGTCGACCGCAAAGCGGGCGAGTTTGCGCTGGATTGGGATTGGGCGGTGCGCATTCCATGGGGCGTGCTGTTGTTGTTCGGCGGCGGCTTCGCCCTCGCGCAAGGGTTTAGCGACACAGGCCTCGTCGAATGGGCCGGAAATCACCTGAGCGTGTTGTCCGGGTTTCCGTTGCTGGTCATCCTCATCATTCTCTGTGTGGCCGTAACCTTTCTCACCGAATTCACGTCCAACACCGCGCTCGCCACGATCATGCTGCCTATCCTCGCGGTGACGGCGACGCAAGGCTTGCATGTGCATCCGTTGGTGCTACTCGTGCCGGCTACGCTGAGCGCGTCCATGGCCTTCATGATGCCCGTCGCGACGCCCCCCAACGCGCTCGTCTTCGGCAGCGGCCACGTGACGGTTTCGCAAATGGCCCGGACAGGATTCGTGTTGAATTTGGTGGGCGTTGTGTTGGTGGTGTTGATCACCTATCTCGTCGTGATTCCGGTGCTCAACATCACGCCGGGGGTGCTGCCGGCCTGGGCGCAATAGAGGAACCGCAGGGGCAGCATGTTGCGCTCTGTGGAGTGCGGTCACGCTATGGCGTGGCTGCTTTCACTAAGCAGGCTTGCCTGCGGCTTTGTGGCTGGCAAGTGCGCAGTTCAAGGGCAAATTCGGATCACTTCAAGTTCTTAGGGCTATCAGAACGAGCCTAATCAAAGCAGCCGCAAGCGGCCGCACTCCAAAAGGGCATCCTTTGCGCTTTACCCGCGGCCTGTCCGTCTTTTACGATCTCCAGGCGCCCAGCCGCGCGAACGGGGGAGAATCACCATGTCCAATCCATACGTTCACGGTTACGACCCGCGCGAAAGCGTGCGGCTCCAGGACCAGGCTTCGACGCTCGACGAACTGCTCCACGGCGATACCGTCTATCCCGAGGGCAGCCGCGTGTTGGAGGCCGGCTGCGGCGTCGGCGCGCAGACGGTGATCCTCGCGAAACGCAGTCCCGGCGCGGAGTTCACGTCGGTGGACATCTCGCCGGCGTCCCTGGCGCAGGCGCGCGAAGCGGTCGATCGCGCGGGCTTTACCAACGTCACCTTTCACGAAGGCGATATTTTTGATCTGCGCTTCGAGGATGCGTCGTTCGACCACGTCTTCGTCTGTTTCGTGCTCGAACATCTCGCCGATCCGGAAGGCGCGCTGGCCGCGTTGCACCGTCTCATCAAACCGGGCGGCACGCTGACTGTCATTGAAGGGGATCACGGTTCCACCTTTATGCATCCCCATAGCGACGATGCCTTGAAAGCCGTCGCGGCGCTCGTCGAACTCCAGGCCCGCGCGGGAGGCAACGCCAACATCGGCCGCCAGCTTTACCCGCTCCTGACCCAAGCCGGATACCGCGACTGCCGCGTGTCCCCCCGCATGGTCTACGTCGATTCCAGCCGCCCCAACTATGTCGAAGGATTTACCAGAAACACCTTCACCGCCATGATCGCGGGCGTCCGCAGCGATGTTCTCGCCCACGGTATCCTCGACGCTGCCACCTTCGACAACGGCGTGCAGGGCCTCCGCCGCGCCGCGGAAGACGACGGGGTGTTTTGCTATACCTTCTTCAAAGTGTTGGCGAGCGTTTGAAACCAGCACCATCCTCAAGTGTGCTACGGTACACGGCGAGACTTCCGTAGCGCAGCGCTCGCCGAGCGCGGCACCCGTTTATAGCGGAGCACCCAAACACATCCTCTTATGAGTAACAACCACTGGCAATTCTGGATCGATCGCGGCGGGACGTTTACCGACGTCGTGGCGCGGGATCCGTCGGGGGCGATCCACGTCCATAAGCTGTTGAGCGAGGACCCGGAGCATTATGCGGATGCGCCGTTGCAGGCGATCCGGGTGTTGATGGGGTTGAGGGCGGAGGAGCCGATTCCGGCGGCGCGGATCCGGTCGGTGAAGATGGGGACGACGCTGGCGACGAATGCGTTGCTGGAGCGGAAGGGCGCGAAGGTCGGGCTCATCACGACACGGGGATTCGCGGACCTGCTGGAGATTGGGTACCAGGATCGGCCGGAGTTGTTTGCACTGGAGATTCGGAAACCGTCGACCTTGGCGCATGCGATCGTGGAAGTGGATGAGCGGGTGTTGGCGGACGTCACGGTACGGACGCCGCTCACGGAAGACGCCGTGCGCGCGGCGTTGCGGGAACTGCGGGATCGCGGCGTGGAGTCGCTGGCGGTGTTGTTTCTGCACAGCTACGCGTATCCCGAGCACGAGTTGCTGGTGGAGCGCTTGGCGCGGGACGCGGGGTTTGCGCAGATCAGTTTGAGCCATCGCGCGGCGCAGGAGATCAAGGCCGTGGGCCGCGGCGACACGACGATGGCTGACGCCTATCTCACGCCGATCATGCGCGGGTATATTGAACGGTTGCGCGGCGCGTTTGTAGGTCGCGGGCCGGAGAAGACCCCCCCTCTAGCTCCCCCCGTGGACGGGGGGAGAACAGACTCCCTCCCCGTGGACGGGGAGGGTTGGGGAGGGGGTCTTCATTCCGTGGACACGGTGAAGAAGCAGTCAGAAAGGCGCGACGACGCGCCGCTGCGGTTCATGCAGTCCAATGGCGGACTGGCGGATGCGGATCGGTTCTCGGGGAAGGACGCGATCCTGTCGGGGCCCGCAGGGGGTGTTGTCGCGTATGCGCACGTGTGCAAACTCGCGGGATTCGAGAAGGCCATCGGCTTCGACATGGGCGGCACGAGCACGGACGTGAGCCGTTATGACGGGCGCTACGAACGCATCTTCGAAAACGTCGTCGCGGGTGTGCGCATCAAAGCGCCCATGATGTACATCGAGACCGTCGCCGCGGGCGGCGGATCGATTCTCGCCTTCGACGGACATCGCTTCACCGTGGGACCCGAAAGCGCGGGCGCGAATCCGGGTCCGGCGTGTTATCGCCGGGGTGGTCCGGCGGCAGTGACCGATGCGAATCTCGTGCTTGGACGTATCCAGCCCAAATATTTCCCCGCGTGTTTCGGTGGGAATGCAGACCAACCGCTCGATGCTGATGCGGCGCGCGAGAAGATCGCGGCCATTGCGAAACACCTGTGCGAAAGCACGGGACGCGAACTCTCGGTCGAAGAAACCGCTGCCGGGTTCGTCCGCATCGCGAACGAAAACATGGCGAAACCCATCAAGGAAATCAGCCTCGCGCGCGGGTACGACGTGCAGGAGTACGCGTTGGCCTGTTTCGGTGGCGCGGGCGCGCAACATGCCTGCGCCATCGCGGACACACTCGGCATGCGCACCATTCTGTTGCATCCCCACGCGGGCGTGCTCAGCGCGTACGGCATGGGCCTCGCCGATATGATTCATGCCGATGTGGAAGCGGTGTTGTGTCCGCTGGAAGCAGATACGCTGGACCGACTGGAACCCCGTTTTGCGCGATTGGAGGCGGAAGGGCGGCGCACGATCGAAGCCGAAGGATTCGACGCGACGCATACGACGGTCGAACGCTCGGTGGACCTGCGCTACGTCGGCGTCGATACGTCGTTGAACGTGGTGATTCGCAATCCAGCCACATTGCGCGATGACTTCGAGGCGCAGCATCAGACGCTCTATGGTTTCATAAAGGAAGGACACCCTGTCGAAGTTCTGAACATCCGCGTCGAAACGGTCGGCCATACGGATAAACCGGATGAACCCGAGTTACCCTGCGTACCGCACAATGTTCCCGATAGTCTCTGCATCGACACAGTGACCGTGCATTTCGACGTGCTGGACGACGACGGTACGCGCGTGCTTGAAGCGACCAGCACACCGGTATACGAACGCGCGCGGCTCGAACCCGGCATGCGCGTAACAGGCCCGGCGCTCGTTGTGGAGGCGGTGTCCACGGTGGTCGTGGATCCCGGTTGGACGGCGGCGGTGAATTCGCGCGGGCATCTGGTGCTCACCGCGAGCAGACGCAGTGCCCGGGAACGCGTCGCGACCGAACGCGATCCGGTCATGCTGGAAGTGTTCAACAATCTCTTCATGTCCATTGCCGATCAAATGGGCACCACGCTCGAACGCGTGAGCCACAGCGTGAACATCAAGGAACGGCTCGATTTTTCCTGCGCGATCTTTACGCACGCGGGCGAACTGGTGGCGAACGCGCCGCACATCCCCGTGCACCTCGGCGCTATGGGCGAAAGCGTCAAGGCGATCGTTGCGGCGAATTCCGACGGTATGCGCCCTGGCGACGTATATGTGACGAACGACCCCTATCATGGCGGATCGCACTTGCCCGATGTGACGGTCGTGACGCCGGTCTTCTCCGAGTCCAACGAGTTGCTCTTCCTCGTCGCCAATCGCGGACATCACGCGGATATCGGCGGCATCGCGCCGGGCTCCATGCCACCTTTCTCGCGCAGCCTCGATGAAGAAGGGATCGTGCTGCACAATTTTAAGTTGGTTTCGGTTGGGCAGTTTCACGAAGAAGCGATCGTGGCGAAGCTAAGCGAAGGCCCCTATCCCGCGCGCAACATAACCGAACGACTGAGCGATCTCCGCGCGCAAATCGCCGCGAACAATGCGGGTGCGCGGCTCTTGCGAGATCTCTGCGCGCAATACGGCGTCGAGGTCGTGCGAGCGTACATGGAACACGTGCGCGCGAATGCGGCGGAATCCATGCGCGACGCCATCCGTGCCTTGCCGGACGGCGTCCACCGGTTCGTGGATCATCTCGACAGCGGCGCGGCGATTCGCTGCGCCGTCACGGTCGAGGACGATCGCGCGGTCGTCGATTTCACCGGCACCGATCCGCAGCTCGACACCAATCTCAACGCGCCTCCCGCCGTCACCATCGCCGCCGTGCTCTACGTGTTCCGGACGCTCATCGGCAAATCCATCCCGTTGAACAGCGGTTGCCTCGATCCGATTGAAGTTCGCATCCCCGAAGGGTCCTTGCTCAACCCGACGTATCCCGCGGCCGTGGTGGGCGGCAATGTGGAAACCTCGCAGCGTGTGGTCGACGTGTTGTACGGCGCGCTCGGCGTCGTCGCGGCGAGCCAGGGCACCATGAACAACTTCAGTTTCGGCACGACAGATTTCGGTTACTACGAGACCATCTGCGGCGGTTCCGGCGCGGGCCCGGACTTCGACGGCGCGTCCGCCGTGCACGTTCACATGACCAACACCCGCATCACCGATCCGGAGGTGTTGGAACAGCGCTACCCGGTCATCCTGCGCGAGTTCAGCATCCGCCACGGATCCGGCGGCGCGGGCCGGCATCGCGGCGGCGACGGCGTTACGCGGCGCGTGGAATTTCAGGAGCCCATGTCGGTATCGCTATTGACCGAGCGGCGCGTCACGCTGCCTTTTGGCGTCAACGGCGGCGAACCCGGACGACCCGGTCGAAACGCGCTCGAACGCGATGGAGCGATAAAGGAGTTGCAGGGACATGCCGCTTTGAATGTGCAGGCAGGGGATGTGGTTGTCATCGAGACTCCCGGCGGGGGCGGGTCTGGGAAAGGCTGAGCACCGTTCTTTAATGGACGGCATGGACCATATGGACGAAATGGACTATGGGCGCCTCAACAAAACCCGGCCGCGGAGTCAAGACTCGAAAGCCCGTCTCGACGCGGCCGGGGTGGTGGTAGATGATGCTCGAACGTTGACGTCGGGTTCACGTTCGATGCTGCATGGATCTTGTTACACACGCGCGCTCGGGCGACCGTAGTAGTCGTAAAGCCGCGCTTCGAATTCTTCGTTCACGGGTTCGGTGGGATCGAAGGGCGGCGCGCTCTTGACGGTTTCCGTCGGCAGTGTGACGTGGACCTTCTTCTCGTCCCACGCAACGCGTTCGATCCATTCGTTGGCGAGCAGCACGTGCTTGCCCGGCAGCCAATTCCGCGTGTCCACGACAAACATTTTGAGATACCAGCCCGTGATCTCGGCAATGAAATCGTCGACGTGACCGATATCGCCGTCCGTACACGCCACATGGTAGCCCGTCACCTCTTTGAGGCTGCGCAGGTGCGGATCGAACCGGCCTTCTTCGGGGACTTCCGCGCGACGCTTGGGCGGAACCGGCGCCGGCATGGAAGGTGACGGAAACCCTGGCGTCCAGTAGGGCGCCCAGTGGTAGTACTTATGGAGTTCCGATTCCACTTGGCGCGACACGGGCTGGTCGAGCGCGATGTCCGGGCTCTTCTTGATTTCGTCCTTTGTATGGTTGACCGGGAAAAGTCGCGTGGCCCAATCCGGACGTCCCAACGCGGCCGGAACGACCAAGACCTTTCGGGCTGGAAGGAACGTTCCTGTGTCCACCACCAGATAACGCAACGCCCAGTCAGTGTCGTCGAAGTAGAAGTCGGACACGGATCCGATGGTGCCGTCAAGCGCTTCCAGGTTGTATCCGAGCAATCCGTTCAAACTGCGTAGCATAGTGCATCCCTCCTTGTCCTTGCCTGCGGGACCGGGGTCTGTCGGGTACGATGGTCAACCTTGCGACGCCGAACTTTGGCCCCGCGGGGGCGCCGCCGTTTTCACTGCGGGTGCCCCGTAGCTTCGTTCAACTGTCGCTTCAGATCCGCATCTTCAATCGGATAAATCAGGATGTTTGTGCGCGGATATTTCTTTACCTGATTGCCGAGGTTCATGCGGTACATGGAAATGGCCACCAGCACGGGCGTTTCTTGTATAGGTCTCATGCGCCGCAACGCGTCGCAGGTCTGCAAGATCCGGTCGTCGCTCTCCTCCTCCGAATCGATGACGATCGCGTCTGGCGCGCGATTCAAGTCCGCCGAGTGGTTGGGCCAGTCGTTCGGCGCCTCCAGCCACTCATAACGCGGCATCTCCGAGCGCAACGCTTCGGTCCGTCCGGGTTGGGGATACACCACCAGAATCGTTGGGTTTGTCTCCTTCGCATCAACACTCATGTTTTTTCACTCCAACCTTCCAACTCGCAATCAATCCAGGGTTTGACAGCATTCGCCAGCACCGGATTTTGAAGGAGCAACCTCAGTGCCAATTCCGGGCAAATCTTTGTAAGTCCCGATATGCCTGGGGATACCTTTGAACGGCGTCACCTCCGACGCTACGGACGCCGGGCGAGCGATTTGGGGAAGGGGACTGTATGTGCACATCCAGTACATTTCGGACTGCAAACCGGCCTGCTTGTTCTCAACCGAGAGGCGATCCCTTGTGCAATCCCGTGGTTCTGCGGCTGAGGGAATGCGTAACGTACTGATATGAGGATGGATGGCCGAAATCGCGGCAGGTGTCACCGATCTGCACGCGGTGTGTTCTTGCTACACACGCACTTGGCGGCGCGCAACACTCTGGCTTCCGGTTTGGTTGAAGGTATTGCAAGCGGGTAAGATGCGGCTGGGGTGAGAGGCTGGATAGTTGGGACCAACCGCAGGGAGGGCGCATGACACTTCTGGGATGGCGCGAATGGCTGGCCCTTCCGGAATTGGGAATCCCCGCCCTCAAAGCCAAGATCGATACTGGCGCCCGGACTTCGGCGCTCCATGCCTTTACCCTGGAAACCTTTTACGTGAAACGGAAACGCCGCGTGCGTTTCGGGGTGCATCCGCTACAACGCAAAACCGGGCTCGAGATCTTCTGCGAAGCCGATGTAATCGACGAGCGGTACGTGAGCGATTCGGGGGGGCACCGGGAGCGCCGGCTGGTCATCCAGACGCCCATTCGCATCGGCGAGCAGGAGTGGCCCATCGAGATCACGTTGACCAACCGCGATTCCATGCTCTTTCGCATGCTTCTGGGCCGGACGGCATTGCAGGATCGGTTCTGGGTCGACCCGTCCCATTCCTACCTGTTCGGGCGATCGTTGCCGCGCGTCTACCGGCGCAAGAAACGGCGCGTCGATCCTGCCGGGCCGTAGGCGAGGTGCGGGCGATGGCAAAGCCGGACAAAATGAAATCGGGGCGGCGCGCCTCATTCACGGTGAATGGCGCGGAGGTTCTGGCGGGCGAACGCCGCACGGTGGATGTGCCGCTGCCGCAACTGTACACGCACACCTCCATTCCCATGCCGGTGCAGGTGCTGCACGGATTGAAAGACGGACCGCGCCTCTTCCTTACCGCGGCCCTGCACGGTGACGAACTGAACGGATTGGAAATCATTCGCCGCGTGGTGGCCCGGCTCGACCCGCGCCGGATTCGCGGAACGGTCCTCGCGGTGCCGGTCGTGAACGTCTTCGGATTGATTACCCAATCGAGGTATCTGCCAGACCGGCGCGACCTTAACCGTAGTTTTCCCGGCTCGCCGAGTGGCTCGTTGGCGTCGCGGCTGGCGCACACCGTGCTTCGGGAGATCATCCGTCCCTGCACACATGGAATCGATCTGCATACGGCGGGCATGAACCGGACCAACCTGCCGCAGATCCGGGCGAACCTGGCGGACCCGGAAACGCGCCAATGCGCGGAGGCCTTCGGCGCGCCGGTGATGGTGAATTCCGCGGCGCGCGATGGGTCGCTGCGCGAAGCGGCTGTCGCGAATGGCGTGCACGTACTGGTTTACGAAGCCGGAGAACCCCTTCGGTTCAACGACGACGCCATCGACACGGGCGTATCCGGCGTTTTGCGCGTAATGGCTGCGCTTGGGATGCGGATGGGACGCAAGCGGGGGCCGGATCGGCCTTGTTTGGAAGCGCGCACCAGCAAGTGGGTGCGGGCGCGGCGCAGCGGGATCTTGCGCTTGTCGGTCGCCGTAGGCGAACATGTACGGAAAGGTCAGTCGCTGGGCGTCATTTCCGATTCATTTGAGGAACACAAGATTACAGTCAAATCGCCGTGGACGGGCGTGGTCATCGGGCAAACGGTCAATCCCCTCGTCTACCGCGGCGACGCCATCGTGCATGTGGGTATCCTCGATTAATCGCCGCCGGGCGTCATGATTCGTAACACCAATTCTGCAAGGCAATGAACCCGGCCTTCGGGTTCCGGAGTCGATAGTATGAAGATCGCCATTCTCTCGCGCGGACCCCGGCTGTATTCCACCCGGCGGCTCCGGGAAGCCGCCGCGCAGCGGGGTCATTTTGTCAAGGTCCTCGACACGAACAAGTTCTCCATCCACGTGGAGGAAGAGGAGCCGAGCCTGTCGTATCACGCGCGGCACCTGCCCCACTACGATGCGGTCATTCCACGAATTGGCGCCTCGATAACGTTCTTTGGCTGTTCGGTGGTGCGCCAGTTCGAGCAGATGGGCGTCTTCACGCTGAACTCTTCGCACGCCATTGCCGTGTCGCGCGACAAGCTGCGCTCGTTGCAGATTCTCAGCCGGCACAGCATCGGGATTCCCCAGTCCGCCTTCGTGCGCGACAAGAAAGACGTGCTTCCCGCGGTGGCGAAGGTGGGCGGGACGCCGGTGATCATCAAACTGCTCGAAGGCACCCAGGGCATCGGCGTCATTCTCGCGGACTCCATCGACGTCGCCTCCGCGATCATCGAGACGCTGCAAAGTACGAAGCAAAACGTGTTGATCCAGAAGTTCGTGGCGGAAAGCAAAGGCCGCGACATTCGCGCGTTTGTGGTGGGCGACCGTGTCGTGGCCGCCATGCGTCGCCGCGCACAAGGCCAGGAGTTCCGGAGCAACGTCCATCGTGGTGGGCAAACGGAGGCCCTGGAATTGGACAGCGAGTACGAGCAAACGGCGGTCCGCGCCGCGCAGATCATGGGATTGCGCGTGGCGGGCGTTGACATGCTCGAAGCGGAAGACGGCCCGAAAGTCATGGAAGTGAACTCCTCGCCGGGATTGGAAGGCATCGAGACCATCTCCGGCGTGGATATTGCCGGCGCCATAATCGAGCTGATGGAGGAGGAAGTGCTCTTTCCGGAAATCGACGTGCGCCAGCGGTTGACCGTGAAAGGCGGCTACGGCGTGAGCGAAGTGCCCATCGGAACCAAATCCGAGTTCGTCGGGCAAACCATCGCGGAGACCGGCCTGCGCGAACGCGACGTTTTGGTGCTCAGCATCAACCGGAATGGCGTGGTAATTCCCAACCCGCGCGGATCGCGGGAGTTATTGGCGGGTGACGAGTTGTTATGCTTTGGAAAGCTGCTTACGCTCAAGGGACTCGTCCCGCCGCCGCGCAAGCGCCGAACGAAAAAGAAGGCCAAGAACAAGGCCGGGTGAACATGGCCTGCCGGTGGAATTCCGCAGGCCGGACGGAGTAGCGTGTACTCATGGCTCGTGTACGGCTGTCCATAGCGGATCCGGCCCACGGATTGACGCTGAAAACGCTGCTCGAGGCAGACGGGCACACGGTAAGCGAGAACGACCCCGGAGTGATCATCACCGATGATTTCGTTCAGGCGGTTTCACTTGCCGGTGGGTGTCCCACGCTTGTTCTCGCCGGGATCAATCAACTGCGTGAGGCCGTAGTAGCCATGCAGCGCGGCGTGCTCGGCTACATCTTTGTGCCGTATGTGCCGGGCGAGGCGGCGCTCATGGTGCGCCGCGCGACCGGGGCGGTTCCAACGGTTTCAGAATCGCACGATGCAGCCCTGGAAGACGTCGAAACGGAACATATCCTGGACACTTTGCGTCGCTGCAAGGGCAACCGAGCGGAAGCGGCGCGGCGGTTGGGCATCGGGCGCAACACGCTTTGGCGCAAGCTGAAACGGATCGAAGCGAAGGACCCGGGGGATCGGGCGTAGCCGACAAGGCGCGCCGGCCGATGCGGTAAGGAGGGGATCAATCATGGCCACCACGGACGGGACTCCCACGGTCGCGAGCGCACGGCTCATCGCCGCCGCACTGACCTTGGCGACCATCGGATACGCGGTCGTCGGCACCGTGCTTGTGTTGACCCATGTCGTTCCTGAAGGCGGATTCGCGGAGCTGCCGGAACAGGCCGAGCTGATTCTCAAAGCGGCACTGCTCCTGGCGGGCATCGGGGCAACCGCGGCCTCGTTCCTGATTCGGCGGATGCGGGACGCCAAGGCGCCCGCGGGCGACGAAGGCATCCCGGCGCGGACGGCCAATCTCATCGTGGCCATGGCGCTGGTGGAAAGCGCGGGCGTCAACGGATTCGTGATCGCACTGATCACAGGTGACGCCATGTTCTCGATGCTGCTATGGGGGATGGCGATCGCCGGGTGCATCTTGCACTTTCCCACCAGTGCGTCATTTGGTCCGCGTGCGTGAACACCGTCCTCGCCCCGGCGGGGCTTAATAAAGGAGCATAGGTCGTGGCGGAACTGGAACGGGTGAGCATGTCGATCGAAAAGCCGTTGCTACGGCGGCTGGAACGGCTCGTGCGCGCAAGCGGGTACACGAACCGGTCCGAGTTCATTCGCGACCTGATTCGCGGCAAGCTGGTGGAAGAGGAATGGGAACGGGACGAAGAAGCCGTCGGCACGATCACGCTCCTCTACGATCATCACCAGCGCGGCTTGAGCGACCGCTTGACCCACCTTCAACACGACCACCACAGCAATATCCTCGCCACCACCCACGTGCATCTGACCCACGACCTTTGCGCGGAGATGATCATGGTGCGTGGCCAGGGCAAGATGGTCCGCGCGCTGGCGGACAGTATGCGCCGGGAAAAAGGCGTCCTGCACGCCTCCCTCTCCATGAGCTCCACGGGCAAAAGCCTGGCATAAATCCACCCCGACTATCTGGAATAGAATTCCAGAATATGCTAGGCTCTAGCGTGCGGGCCCGTGTATCCTTCACTGCAAGAGATTCAGCCTAATCGGAGCATGCGTTGATTTCTTGCGCAATCACGCCGAAACGTGGTTGGACTGTTCCCGGAACCGGCGCCACGCCCACCTGCTGACTACGAACGTCTGGCGATCGATGGAGAAGGATTCATGTTTCGGACGCGCATCATAGGCACGGGTCACCACTTCCCCGAGAAGGTCCTCACGAACGCGGACCTGGAGAAGATTTGTGATACGAACGATGAGTGGATTCGGCAGCGATCCGGCATTCAGCAGCGCCACATGATCGAAGACGGCGAGGGCCCGTCCGACGTTGGCGTCCCCGCCGCGCTACAGGCGTTGGATGACGCGGGGTTGACGCCGGCCGACGTTGATCTCATCGTGGTGTGCACCACGACGCCCGACTACATCTTTCCCGCGACGGCCTGCGTGTTGCAGGAGAAACTCGGCATTACCAATACGCCCGCGTTCGACGTGAACGCCGCGTGTTCCGGATTTCTGTACGGCCTCTCCACCGGCGACGCGTTCATTCGCAGCGGGAACTACAAAACGATCCTGGTCGTGGCCGCCGACGTGGCCACCAATCGCATCAACTACAGCAAGCGCGACACGGCGGTCCTCTTCGGAGACGGCGCGGGCGCGGTGGTTCTGCGCGGCGAAGAGGGCGACCGCGGCATCCTCACGACGCACCTCTGGGCCGACGGATCGGGTCGCGAAGTCTTGTGGTTGCCCGCGGGCGGCGCCGTCATTCCGGCCACACGCGATACGGTCGACACCGATCTCAACACGATCCATATGAAGGGCAAGGAACTTTTCAAACGCGCCGTGGTCGAGTTCGTTGCTGCCGCGAAAACCGCGTGTGAGGCAGCGGGGGTATCCCTCGAAGACGTCGACTATTTCGTGCCGCACCAAGCCAACGTTCGTATCACGGAAGCCGTGGGTGAACGGCTTGGCTTCTCGCCCGAGCGCGTCGTGTCCAACATCGATCACGCCGCCAACACGGTGGCCGCATCCATTCCCATCGCCCTCGACGAGGCCATCCGCGACGGCCGGATCAAGGAGGGCAACCTCATCCTGTTGGCTTCTTTCGGCGCCGGCCTCACCTGGGGTTCCGCAATCGTCCGGTGGTAATCGAACCGGCGAGTGCCGCCTTCGCGCTCAGGGATGCATGAACTCGCGATAGCCGCGCAGGCTGGCGGCGAGGCGTCTGGCGCGGGCGAAGGATCGTTCGGCGCCTTCGGACTGCCCAAGTTGATCGAGGACCACGCCGATGGAAAGGTGAATCAGGGGATCCTCCGCATCCAGGCGTAGCGCGCGGACCAGCGTGGCGAGGGCCGCCTCAGGGTCCCCGTTTCGGGCTTGCTCCTCGCCATCCGCGCGAAGCTTATGCGCTTCCTTGCGATCCTGCAATTCCGTCAAGCTCGGTGCGTACCTTAGGGCAACGTCCAGATGGATCGCCGCGTCTTCAAAGAAACCGGCGAGATCGAGGGCACGGGCGAAATACAGGCGGGCCATGATGTTCGACGGAGCGGCCTTGATCACCTTCTCGAGACGGCCAAGCGCCTCGTTCAACCGGCCTTGACGGCAGGCGATGGCCGCGAGGGCCGTCGACACGTGTGGGAGCGTGGTGCCATCCATCTCGAGCCGCAAAAACAAGGCGCGCGCTTCGTCCAGATCGCCGCGGTTAAGCAAGATGTTGCCGAGCGTCGTGGCGGCGCCGAGGTGTTCCGGTTCCAGCGCGAGGGCCCGCCGGGAAGCGTACTCGGCTTCATCCGTATGGCCGAGTGCCAGCAACTGTTCCGATAGATCGTGCCAGGCTTTCGGGTTCTCAGGTTGGAGCGCCGCTTTTTCCCGCGCGATAGTAAGGTACCGTTCGCCTTTCGCGCCCGAACCGTCGCTCTCGTACCCGTAGTGGTGGATGAGAATGGGCTGCACGTGAATCGTGCCTCCCGCCTCTTCGACGCTTTCCGTGATGTTTTCGTGGACGGGTTCACGGTACTCGAAACCACGGCGGTTCCGAAAGAGCCGCAGCAGACCGACCGCGATGTAGCCCGATTTGCCGCGGGCATAGGGATCGTCAGGCGGCGCGGGAACCCAACGCCACGCGCGTGGGGTATCGCAATAGTTCGCGAGGGTCACTTCAATGGCATCGGCCCCGTCGCAATCCACATCGACGAGTTCGCGGATGCGCCGCGCGTTCTCCGGATCGACCACTTCGTCCGCGTCGAGATGCAACAGCCAATCGCCGGTCGCGGCGTGCAGCACTGCATTGCGCGCTTCCGCGAAGTCGTTGTGCCATTCGATAGTGATGACGCGCGCGCCAAACCCTCGCGCGATAGCAGCGGTTTCGTCGGCGGAGCCCGTATCGCCGATGACAATCTCGTCCGCGATGGCTCGAATGCTTTCGAGACACTCGCCGAGGCAATGGGCCTCGTTCTTGACGATCATCACGACGCTCAGCGTTGGCATGAATGTCAGATCTCGAACCGCGTCACGTTTGGCTCGTCTTCGGCGTTGTCTTCCGCTCCGGGTTGCGCGGGTTCATCAACGGCGTCGTCCGGAGCACCCGAACCGACGACGATAGGATTCGTGTAGACCCACGGCACCCACTCGTCGAGCACGGGGAGTTCGGCTTCGAGCCGGTACTTGCCGGGATAGGGCACTTGGTACTCGTATTCGCGGCCTTCCTGCGTGTCAATGACTTCGCCGTCCGCGACGAGGGTGAACCGTACGCGATTGGGCGATCCGGCCCGCAGCACGAGGCCTTCCGACATGGGCGCCGTCTCGCCCATGACGTACATGCGGGAGCCGTCGTCGGCGAAAAACACGAATCCGCGCGCGTCCGCGATCATGTCGAAGGCGATATACGAGCGCCCGGATTTCAAGGCGTTGACGATGGCCTCTTCGGTCAGATCCTCCGCCAAGACATGATTGTTCACGAAACGCAGGCTGCGCTCGTAAGGATCGAGGTCGATGCGGAACAGGCGTTCGCCCGGTTCAAGAGGCCCGAAGGCGAGCCGCAACAGTGTGCGGCTGACGGTCCCTAGTTTGAACTCGGCCGCGTGGGCGTCGCTGGTCCCTGTCAACAGAAAGGTATCCGCGTCCGTGTAGTAGCCTTGGTATCCTGTGTTCTGGTGGGCGTCATTGGCGGCGATCCCGGCCATGTAGCGGTCTTTGTTTAATTCGTCCCAGTGCGCGAGGATATCCGTCTGCCGGTCGAAGAGTTGCCGCATGACCAGGTCGGGATATTTCTTCAGCGAGAGAATGATGTCCGGGAATAAGGCTGGCAGGTTCTCGTCCTTGAAATCGGTGTGGATGTTGTAGATTTCCATACCCGAAATCTGGGGCAATTCCCATTGGCGTTCCTCTTCCGAGTGGGCGATGAAGAGCGCGCCGCCGAGATCGACAATCTGCTGTGCCAGCGCCTCAGGTTCTTCGTTGCAGTCCAGCACCGTGTCATAAGGCAAACCCCACGGCATGAAACCGTTGCTCATCTCGAATCCCGGCACGAACAGGATATCGAGATAGATGCCGTTAAGTTGGAGCGAGTAGTCCGCTATCTTGCCGTCCGCATCTTCCACACAATGATCGGACATGCAGATGAACGAGACATCCGCTTTCTGTGCGGCCTCGATGATGTCGGGGAACGGCACGACGCTGTCGTGGGACAACTCCGAGTGGCTGTGGCAGATGCCGCGATACTCGGTCCAGCCGTCGTCGAGGGAGGGTTCGACCCGGTCCGAGCGGATTTCGTCCCACGCTTCGGCCACCTTGGGGAAATGGTAGAAGCGGTTGTAGAGCGCGTCCCAGAAGATATAGAGAAACGCGCAAACCAGGAACAGCATCGCCACTACGGCCAGCCGGAAAGTCCACCGGAAGACAAACCGTAGACATCCCCGCTTCTTTTTCACTTCCTCGCTCATATCATTCCCGCTCCCCAGCGTCCGACTGCCTCAACTCCGCCCGTCGGTTGCAAAGGTACTCGAAATCCGGGGTTTGGTCAAAAGGGCAGTGTTCGTTTCCCGGTGGCTATGGAGCGACTGGCCCACTCCGACCGTGGCTTGGGCCAATCCAGATTGGTTTAGGGGTCATAAGTGTCGAGCATCATTTGCGAGTGACTCGGGGGCTGTGTTATATTCTACGCTATTGTAGAGTGTGTTTTGCCTGCGCTTTCCGTGTTTTGTGGAAGGCGGGGGCGCATGTCTTTGGGGACCAACCGCCGCGCGCTGGGTGATGGATGCGGCCGAGAGGATGCGATCGCCGATGAGGATGATGAGCAGATTCGGGTTTTCCACGATGGCGGTGTTGGCTATAGCGGCGTTCAGTGCGCCCGCGATCCAGGCGGATATTGTCGACCAGGTCGTGGCCAACGTGGACACCGAGGTCATTCTGCTAAGCGACATCATGGCCGAGCTGGGGCCCCAGATCGCCGACATCCGGCGGGATGCGCCCAACGAGGAAGCCTTCAACGACGCGTTGCAGGAGAAGATCCGGGCCACATTGGACCAGGCGATCGAGAACCGCATCCTGCTGCGCGAGGCCCAGTTGGCGGGTCTTTCCGTGGACGACGACACGGTTGAGAAGCGGTTGGAAGAGTACCGGAAACTGTACGACACCAACGAAGCCTTTTTGCGTGAGTTGGAAGCGGCCGGCGAAACCATGAGTGACCTTCGCACACGCCTGCGCAAGCAGATGCTCTCCCGCACCATGGCGATCCGAAAGATGCGCGAGTTTGAAGACGGCGTGGTTGTGTCCGAGTCGGAGGTGGCTCAGTACTACGAGGACCACAAGGACGATTTCCGGCATCCGGAACGTGTCCATGTATCGCAGATCTTCGTCGCGTCGCCATCGGGCAGCGCCGACCGTGCCGTCGCCAAGGCTCGATTGGAGCAGCTTCGCGACGAGGTCGTTTCGGGCACGGAATTCGAAGAGTTGGCCATTGAATACTCCGAGGCGCCCGGCGCCGAGGATGGCGGCATTATCGGCTGGGTGCAACGGGGCGATCTCGTGGGACCCTTGGAAGATGCTGCGTTCGGCCTGGAGCCGGGGCAATTGAGCGAAGTGGTTGAAACGGACAGCGGTTTTCACCTGATGAGGATCGATAAGAAGGAAGCGGCCGGGCTCGCCACGTTGGACGAGGCCCGCAAAGAGATTGGCCCCCTGATCCGGAGCCAGGTCGCCGCCGAACGGTATCAGAAATGGATTGATGAACTGAAGAAACGCAGCCGCGTACGCGTTTTCATTTGATGGACCGTGAACGCACCGGTGGGATTCCGGCGCGCCACGGGACAGGCCCTGCCCCCCACATGGCCGACTCGGCATTCTCAACCCCAGAAGACTCAGGCGATCAACGTTCCCCGCGCGTTACGGGTCACGGTACTGTATCCGCAAGCGGTTGAGATGCTGACACGCGCACTCAAGATGGCCTTTTGGATTCTGTACGACCATCTCGGCAAGCTGATGGCGGCCAACTTCGTGTGGGCCGTCTCCATCGCGATACCGGGAAGCGTGGCGGCTACGGCAGTATTCTACGGGGAACCGCCGATACAGATTTGGATCGGAGCGCCCGCCGCGGCAATTGCCGTTGGGATAATCCTTCCGGTCTTGTCGGTGGGGATGGCGCAGCTGATGAAGGTTTTGATCGACCGGAAGGATGGGTCCTTGTCGGACTTTCTGGACGGAATTCGCCGCTACGGGTGGAAGGCGTCCCGGTTAGGGCTCCTGTACACCGGCGCCATGGTGTGCTTTGGCACGAGCGTGTGGTTCTACGCGACGAAGCTACAGGCGAGCGCGCCCTTTGTGGGTTACCTCGTGAGCGCCATTGCGTTCTGGTGTCTGGCTTTCGTCGCCTTGAGCGCGCAATTCGCGCTCCCCGCGCTGGTGCAGAAGCGGGAAGGCGTCGTGGCGACCTTGAAGTTGTCCGCCCTATTGGTGCTTGACAACCCGGTGCTTACGGCCGGCGTGGCGTTTCAGATCGCCGTGCTGACCGTACTGGCCGCGCCGATCTGGCCGCTGTTTTTTGTGATTTACGGCGCGGCGGTAATGGCGCTGGTATCGAGTGCCTATGAACTGATGGCCCGCAAATACGCGGTTGCCGCGGCGAGATCGGACGGGTCGGTGGAGTTACCGCCCCGGGACGAAGACGACGATTACCTGAACCGGGGGGTTCGGGACGTGTTTTTCCCCTGGAAGGGGTAGTAGAATTTACACTATTTACTGCGCTCTCCGGCGCTTTCCGGCTGGTGTTCCAGCCGGACCCGGAGTAGACTGGAACGGAAGGAGAGAGGCGAGCCATGACCCGAATTACTGGAATTATCGGACGCGAGATTTTGGATTCCCGTGGAAATCCCACGATTGAAGTCGATGTTTATCTCTCGAGCGGCGTGATGGGCCGGGCCGCGGTGCCGTCGGGCGCTTCAACCGGCGAGAACGAAGCGGTCGAATTGCGCGACAAGAATGCGAAGCGCTATCTGGGTAAAGGCGTCCAGAAGGCCGCCGATAACGTGAACGGAACCATCGCCGAAGAGTTGCTCGGCATGGACGCCCTGAACCAGCGCGAGATCGACAAGCTCCTCTGCGCGTTGGACGGCACGAAGAACAAGAGCAAACTCGGCGCGAACGCGATTCTCGGCGTATCGCTGGCGGTTGCCAAGGCGGCGGCGGAAGCGTTGGAGCTTCCTCTGTACCGTTACGTTGGCGGCGCGAACGCCCACGTGTTGCCGGTGCCCATGATGAACATCCTGAACGGCGGCGCCCACGCGGACAACAACGTGGACATCCAGGAATTCATGGTGATGCCCGCTGGCGCGAAGAGTTTCAAAGAAGCACTGCGGATGGGAACAGAAGTATTCCACGCGCTGAAAGCCGTGCTGAAGGGTCAGGGTCTGAACACGGCCGTCGGCGACGAAGGCGGTTTCGCCCCGAACCTGGGTTCGAACGTGGAGGCCATCGAGGTCATCCTCAAGGCCATCAAAAACGCCGGGTTCAAGGCCGGAAAGGACATCTGGCTGGCCCTGGACTGCGCATCCAGCGAGTTTTATAAGGGCAAGAAGTACGTGCTGAGCGCCGAGAAGAATCCGGAGCGGACTCCCGAGCAGATGGCGGACTTCCTGGCGGAGATGGCGGCCAAGTACCCAATTATCTCCATCGAAGACGGCATGGCGGAGAACGACTGGAAAGGCTGGAAGGCCCTGACAGACAAGCTGGGTACCAAGACCCAACTTGTTGGCGACGACTTGTTTGTGACGAACACCGAGTACCTGAGCCGCGGGATCAAGGAAGGCATCGCCAACTCGATCCTGGTGAAGGTCAACCAGATTGGCACGCTGACCGAGACCCTGGAAGCGGTCGAAATGGCACAGCGCGCCAAGTACACGGCGGTGATTTCCCACCGCAGCGGCGAGACGGAAGACGCGACGATCGCCGACCTGGTCGTGGCCACGAATGCGGGCCAGATCAAGACCGGTTCGGCATCGCGCAGCGACCGCATTGCAAAGTATAATCAGTTGTTGCGTATCGAAGAGCAACTCGGCGGCCAGGCCGAATTCTTGGGTACCAAAGCGTTCTACAATATCAAGAGTTAAAGAAGGACGGGGCCGCCCAGAAGCGGCCTCGGGTAGCAGGTATGTTCCGATCGTTTAGCAGGGGCTATATACTGGTGTTTCTGGTCGTGACCGCGCTCACGGTGGGGTATGTGCTCCACCGTGACTTGGCGGGCCAATACACTTTCTATCAGGAGAACGAGGAGTATGTGCGCACCATGCGCGAGCAGCTTCGCACCCTCACCGCTGAGGAGCAGCGGCTCACCGAGCGCGTGGAAGGATTGACGAGCGACCCTGTCGAGGTCGAGGCCGATATCCGCAGCAGCAAAGGACTCGTACGGCCGAACGAGCGGATTGTCCGCATTGAACCTGCGGAAACCGAAGCCCCGTAAGAGGGAGTGTCCGCTACCCTGTCACACGAAATCCTCCTAAATAGCCAGGACGAGGCTATCAAACTCCTGGGCAAGAACGGGGAACTTCGCAAACGGATTCAGGAAGAGGCTCCCGTTCGCATTGTGGACCGCGGCGCCAAGGTTGTGATCATGGGAGAAGACCCGGACGCGGCCATGGTCGGTCAGATGCTGGCGGAGATGCTCGTCGCCGTGCGTGGCGGGCATACGCCGACCCTGGCCGACGTGAGCTATGCGCTCAACGAGGCGAAGACGAGCCATGTCGAGAATCTGAGCGACGTATTTGCGTCGCCGGGCCAAGGGTTGCGCACGGATATCGCCATCAAACCGCGCACGCGGGGGCAAAAGCGGTATCTCGATGCGATCCAAAGCCATGGAGTTACCCTGGGCATCGGCCCGGCGGGAACGGGCAAGACCTACTTGGCTATGGCTGCGGCTGTATCCGCGTTGTTGAACAAGGAAGTGAATCGGCTGATCCTGACGCGTCCGGCCGTGGAAGCGGGGGAAAACCTCGGCTTTTTGCCCGGCGATTTGCAGCAAAAGGTGAACCCCTATCTGCGGCCCCTGTACGATGCGCTGTATTCCATGGTGGATGTGGAGCGGGTCCGCCGCCTCATCGAACGGGAGACCATCGAGGTTGCGCCTCTGGCGTTCATGCGCGGTCGCACCCTGGACCATTCCTTCGCCATACTGGATGAAGCGCAGAACACGACATCCGAGCAGATGAAGATGTTCTTGACCCGCCTGGGCGAAGGGTCGCGGGCCGTGATTACGGGCGACATTACCCAGGTGGACTTGCCGCGCGGGCGGCGTTCGGGACTCATCGAGGCGCGGCGCATTCTGCGAAACACAGAGGGCATCGCGATTATACACCTGCACCGCAACGACGTCGTACGGCATCCGCTGGTCCAGCGGATAATCGATGCCTACGAGGCGGCGTCGCAGGGTGACGGACCGCCGGAGGAGGGTAGCGAATCTTGATGCTCCCCCGAATCGGACGAAAGAAGCAGCGGCTGAGCGGCGGTAGCTACCGGGGCCAGCAGCAGCGTGTGGGAACCAATCGCGAGCAGCGAATGCGCACGCTGGTGCTTGGGCTGTGCTTTGTGTTCCTGGTGGTTGGCGTGACCAAGCGGCTGCGGCCCACGGCGGAAACCGAAGAATACAATCTTGACGGCGTCATTGCCCAAGATACGTTCATTGCGGAAATTGGGTTCAAGAGCGAAGATCTCGAAAAGACCCGGGAAGCGCGCGAAGCAGCGGCTGCCAAGGTGCCCGACATCTTTCGTGTCAACGAAGACGTCGTCGAGGTACAGGTAGAGCTCCTGGGTGAAGCGGCCGACGCCATCCTGGAGCAGCGGCCCGCCGCAGAGAAAGCCATTCGTGAGGCGCTGGCGGCGGCCCCGCCGGACCAGGCACCGGCCACGGTTGTGGCGAGAACCGCCCGGAGTTTTGCGGAAACGCTGATCAAGCAGGGCGAACCGTTTCAATCGGTCGCCAACGCCGATGCGCTGGCGACCTGGCTGACGCCGCGCGTAACGATACCGGCGCCGAAAGCGCCCGCCGATCCCGTTGAGGGAAGCGAAGCGGACGCCGCGCCCGAGCCTTCCAAACCCGAACCGCAACTGGAGTTCGTGTACGGAGAACGTCTCGCGGCCGTAGCACCGGAAGCCCTGCGCGATGTCCTCGAAAACGGAATCTTGAAGTCCGACGAACGGGGCAGTGAATTCTCCAAAGCCTTGGACCGCCGCATCACAATCCTCAACGCGCGCGGCCAAAGCTCCGGTGAGATGCCGTTCGCCGAAGCGCCCACCGTCGTCACGGCGCCTGATCTGTTGAAGGCGCGCATCGCCGCGGGGCTGCAATTGGCTTTTCCGGCCTTTCAGGCCGGTGCGACGGACGCTCCGGTCGATCTGGTGAAACTCCAGGACGCAGCGTTCGCGGTGACAAAACCGTTCCTGAGCAGCACCCTGGAGTTTGACGCGGACAAGACAAGCATTGAACGAGAAGTTGCTCGCGGGCAGGTGGAACCGGTCTTGAAAGAGATCATGCCCAGTGAGCGAATCATCGGCCGCGGTGAGCGTTGGTCTCCGCAGTCGAAAAGTGATGTGGAAACCTACCTGGTTGAAAAGCAGCGCTATGACAAGCAGACCGCCAACGTAATTGGTTCGCTGGCCGGCCATGCGATCCTGGTGGGGCTGGTGTTGTTTGCTCTCGTGCAAGCGCTGCCGCTGTTGGTTACGAAACGCCAGTTCACCTTGCGGAGCCTGAACCTGGTGCTCCTGGTAATGTGCGCCACGATCGGTGTCGGGCGCGTGGCGGCCTACTTCGACGATACGGGATTGTTGGTGCCCGCGGCGGCCGGGGCCATCCTGCTCGCCATCCTGACGAATACGCGCGTCGCCGGCCTTTCAAGCGCAATCATCGCGATACTCCTGTCGATTCAGTACGACTACAGTTGGCGGCTCCTGCTGGTGAGCGCGGCAATGTCGTTTACCGGCGTGCTCAGTATCTTCATGGTGCGGCGGCGCAGCGACATGGGCAGCGCAGCGGTGAAAGCCACGATCGTCGGCGTGCTGACGGTGCTGGGTATGGCCCTCGCACAGGACGCCTTGTTCACGGAGACATCGTTCAATGCGCTTGTATCCATCGCGTTGAACGGATTGGTGTGCGTGTTGGTCGTGCCCGGGTTGGTTTCGCCGTTGGAGCGCCTGTTCGGTATTACGACCGACATTCAACTGCTGGAATATTCGGATTTAAACAACCATATTCTGAGCCGGCTGGCCATGGAAGTGCCGGCGACCTATGCCCACAGTCTTATGCTGGGCCAGTTGGCGGAGGCCGCGGCGGACGCTATCGGCGCGAACGGGCTGCTCGCCCGGGTCTGTGCGTATTACCACGACATCGGCAAGATTCGGCGTCCGGAATACTTCTCCGAGAATCAGACCGGCGCCAATATTCACGACGACCTCTCGCCCCGATTGAGCGCGCGGGCCATAGCATCGCACGTGACCGAGGGCGCGGAGATGGCGCGGGAACTTCATTTGCCGAAACCGTTGATCGACGCCATCTATGAACACCACGGGACTTGCCTGATCAGCTTTTTCTACAAGGAAGCGGTGAAACAGCAGAAGCACGGCGGCGTCGTGGAAAGCGATTTCCGGTATCCGGGGCCCCGTCCGCGGAGCCGCGAGACTGCGATTCTGATGATTTGCGACGCGGTGGAATCGGGGGTGCGATCCCTGAAGAATCCGAACGAAGAGCGTGTCCGCGAGTTTATCGACCGCATCATCTCGAGCCGCGCCGAGGATCGGCAGTTTGATGAGTGCGAACTCACGCTGCGCGACCTCGACACGATTGCGGAGGTTTTGGCCAAGCGCATTTCGTCAAGCCAACACCGGCGCATCGCCTATCCCGGCCAGGAAAAAGAGCCCGAGCCAAAGGTGGCGAACATGGTCCCCTTGTCCGGAGGGCAGGAATAGTGCCGCTTACCCTCCAGGTCCGCAACGAATCGCGGATGAAGCATTGCTACCGTTCGGACGTGCTGTGCCGACTGGCAGAACGCGTGTGCGCGGGCGAGAATCGCAATGGCGCCATCGAGATCAGCGTGCTATTCTGCGACGATCGCCGCATACGGGAATTGAACCGGCAATACCGGAAGATCGATCGCCCCACAGACGTTCTATCCTTCGCCCAGGACGAAGCGCCGGACGGGGAGCAGGTCGTCTTGGGCGACATTGTGATATCGCTGGAAACGGTTGCGGCGCGTTGCCGCGGTGACAAGGAGGCCATGCGGCAGGAAGCGCGGCTTCTGTTTTGTCATGGGTTGTTGCATCTTCTGGGCTACGACCACCACACGGAACGCGAGCGTGCCATCATGGCTGCCAAACAGGCGGCATACCTGGACCTGCCGATTGCGAAGGCGTGGCTTGGACCACGCCGCGCGACCGCAACCTAAGGGAGGAGAAATCTCTTTTGGACGACGATAGTAGACCGTCGCCCTTCACGTCCTCGATCACGAGGATGGTTTGGTGGGGCGGCTTTATCTGTGTCGCCCTGTTTCTCGTCAATCACGCCGTGTCGCAGAGTCCGGAGGCGGTGACCGATGGATCCACTTTGTCTCGACACGCGGCCGCGGAAGACATGCCCGACGCCGCGGACGGCACGCAGCCGTGGCATGCCGTGTTACCGCCGCACGTGCTGCTTGCAATTGCGTTCCTGATCGGGTGCTCGGCGTTTTTCTCGGGGTCTGAGTCGGCCTTCTTCTCCATCCACAAGATCCGGTTGCGCGCCATGCGAGAGAGCGCGAACGTCGCGGACCGGCGGGTCGCCAAATTGATGGAGGATCCGGGACGCCTGCTGACCACGATCCTGGTAGGCAACATGATCGTCAACGCGTTGATTGGCATTTTTCTTGGCGCTCGCGTGGAGCAGGTGCTTTCCAATTCCTTTGGATTCGGTGACGCCACGGCCTACGCGCTAGCGGTTGCCCTTACGACAACGATCCTGGTCTTCCTTGGCGAGATTGCCCCCAAAGTGTTTGCCGTGCATACCTGCGTGCCCTTTGCGCGCATCACGGTGTTTCCCCTTGTCGCGGCGGACCGGATTCTGGCGCCCGTTCGCGATAGCGCGCTGGGGCTCACCAATGCGTTGTTCCGCCTCACCCGATTCCACCAGTTGCATGCGGCGCCGTTCATCACCGATGCCGAGTTTAAGTCGGTGTTGACTGACGGCGAGGCGCAAGGCGTGATTGAAGAAGACGAGCGCCAAATGATCCAGGGAATTCTCGAGTTCAGCGACGCCATGCTTCGGGAGATCCTGGTGCCGCGGCCCGACGTGATCGCGTTGCCTGAAGAAGCCACGGTAGCCGAGGCGTTAGCCGTGTACCGGGAGCACGAGTACTCGCGCATGCCGGTGTACCGTGAAGGGCTGGATTACGTGCGCGGGATCCTTCTGGCGAAGGACCTGCTGCCCAGTTTCGCCAAAGGTGAAATGGACCGCACGATCAAGGGCCTGTTGCGGCCCGCCCATTTCGTACCGGTCACGATGACTGTTCAACAGTTCGTCGCGGATGCCCAACGGCACCGCGCCCATCTCGCGATTGTGGTCGACGAGTACGGCGGGACGGCCGGTATCGTGACGCTTGAGGACGCGATGGAACAAGTCGTCGGCGATATCATGGACGAAGACGAATTCGAGGAACTCGGGTATCACAAGGTGGCGGACGACGAGTACGTCGTCGAGGGCGGGCTGGCCCTTGACGATCTCAACGCGCTGATTGGTGTGGACCTTCAGGATGAAGAGCACGAAACCGTTGCAGGATTCCTCATGGATCAGACCGACCGAATTCTCGAACCTGGCGATCAAATTGAATCGGCGGGCGTCCAGTTCACGGTAGAAGCTTGTGAAGGAAAGCGGGTGTCCAGCGTGCGGCTCAAGCTGTTGCCGCCGCCCGAACCCGCGGCGGAACCGGCCCCGGTCACGGAGCCCGAGTCATGATGGAATTGGTTGCCATAACAGTCGGCGTTCTAGCTTTCGCCGTGCTCTTCCAGGCGCTATTCGCGGGGTACGAAACGGGTTTTCTTTCGGTCAATCCGCTACGCATTCGGTTCATGGCCGAGGAGGAGCATCAGATTCGCGCGAAACGGATGCTGCGGTACACGAGCAATCCGGACCAGATGCTGGCGATGCTGCTCATCGGCACCAACGTGGGCACGGTGATGGGGACGATCGCGGTCACGCGCGGTTTTGGCGAACTTGCGGCCGTCTTGATTGCGACGCCGGTCTTTCTCCTGTTCGCGGAGGTGATCCCGAAAAGTATCTTCCGGCAGGTTCCGAACCGGCTCACGCTGGCGCTGCTGCCCGTTATTGAGTTCTTTTACTGGGTGTTCGCGCCGCTTGCGTGGCCCTTGGCGAAACTCAGCAAGCTCATGTTCCGCTTTGCGGCCGACCATCAGGAACATCATCTGAGCCCCCTTATGTCCACGCGGGAGGACATGCGGGTTCTTGTGGATGAGAGCGCGGACCACGGCACGATCGAACCCGAAGAACAGCGCATGATCCATTCGGTAATCAACTTGCAGGCCACCCAGGCGAAAGAGATCATGGTGCCGCGCATCGACATCCAGGCTCTTCCTGAAACGGCGACGCGCGCGGAACTGCTCACCCTCCTCGAGCAATCCGGCCGGACGCGCATCCCCGTGTATCGCGAAACCATCGACGAGGTGATCGGGGTTGTCAGCGCACACGATGTGCTGCTCGATGCCGATCCCGCCACGGACGACATTCGCCCGTACATTCGCGACGTGATGCACGTGCCCGACACCATCAAGGTGGATGACCTGTTCGCCCAAATGAAGCGCGACAAACAGTACATGACCATCGTAACCGATGAGTACGGCGGTACGGACGGCCTCATCACGCTGGAGGATATCCTCGAGGAGATTTTCGGCGACATTCAGGATGAGCACGATGTTGAAGAGAAGCAGATTCAGATGGTCGGACCGAATGCCTTCGTCATCGACGCGCGGACCTACCTCGAAGATGTGTCTGAAGCCATCGGCGCACCCATCCAGGATGAGGAAGTGGAAACGGTGGGGGGCTGGCTGATGCGCGTCGCCGGGCGGATCCCGTACCAGGGCGAAGTCATCGTCTACGACCGATTTCGCGTTACCGTGCTGGACGGGGGCGTCAACAGCATCGTGAAAGTCCGGTTGGAAATTCTGCCCGCAAGCGAGGAACAGCATGGCTAAGTCGAACGATCGGGTCCCGGCTCGGGGGGTTGGCCAGTGGCTCCAGCAGGCTTGGAACCAAGTCTGGAAGTATATGGTGAGCGGATTGCTCGTGTGGATTCCGCTGATCATCTCCGTGTGGGTGGCGTGGCTGGTGTTCGACAAATTGGTCTTCGGCATGGAGCGGCTCGTCCGGGGACTGTTCGGCATGTTCCATGACTGGGGAGGCCGTTATCCGCGCTTCGATTTCCTGTCCGACTGGCAATACCAGGATGGTACCGGGTTTGCTCTGGCCCTGGCGCTCTTTCTCGGTACCGGGGTGCTTGCGCGGTATATTGTCGGGCGCAAGATTATCAACTACGGGGAACGCATTCTCCAGCGTATCCCGTTCATCAGCCGCGTGTATCGCGCGGTGCAACAGATTCGGGACGTATTCATTACGCGCGAAGGCGCGGTATTCCAGAAGGTGTGCATGGTCGACTATCCCCGCAAAGGTATGGCGGCCGTGGCATTCGTGACGTCCCGCGAACATGGGGTCGTGCAAGAGGTCTTGGGCAAGCCGGATTATGTCGCCGTGTTCATTCCCACCACACCAAACCCAACCTCCGGATTTCTCGTCTATTTGCCCGAATCGGAGATTACGGTGTTAGATATCAGTGTCGAAGAAGCCATGAAACTGATCATTTCCGGGGGCGCCTATATTCCCGGCAATCGCTCCATCGAGGATGACAGTGGCCGGGAAGCCGAGGAATCCGCGTAGATCGTTTGCCCGAGCATTCCGGCGGGGGACTTGGAAAGGGATCGGAGCCATGTCGAAGGGGACAGGGGTTCTACTGGCGGCGTTGATTCTGCTTCTTGCCGTCCAAACTTGGCGCCTCCACGAGGTAAAGCGTGACTCCAGTGTGACGGCCTTAGCGGGCGATGCGGCCCAACCCGGCGGACGGTTTCCCGCAGAGCCCGGCGCGCCTGCCGATTCGGGTACGAATGCCATCCGGTCGCCAGCACGGCCCGTTGCTGCCGAAGTTGAGACCAAGCACTCCGTGTTACCGCCGGCTGGCGATGTCCCCAAAGATGTACTGACGGCCTTGCGGGAGTTCGCACAGCGCAGTGAGGTGAAACCAGCGGGGAATAGCGCCGCCAAGTCCGGCAGGGAAGGAACGCGCGGTCGCGCGGAAACAGACAGCCGCAACGCCAGCGATTCCACCAAGCGCGCGGCGAACGGCGCTGCCGGGCCGGAGAAAGCAGCCCTTCGCGAGGGGATCGCGCGAGCCCGGGCTGCGGCGCGAAATGGAGATTATGATAAGGCCATTGCGCTGCTGACCGGCCTCATCGATTCGACCGCGGACAGTGGGCCGGCCTACCAAGCCCTGGCCCGCACGTACCGGGACCTGGGCATGCCGGATGAAGCGCTGGCGGTGCTGCAGGAATGGTCCAGCGCACATCCCGACGCCGCAGCCGCTCATCTGGAGATGGCGAACACGTATGAGGCATTGGGGCTGAACGCCGAAGCGCTGGCAGAGCTACAGGCCTACGAGAACCTCTCCGGCGGATCGGCGGACAGCTATTCGGAGCTTGCCGCCATGTACCGGCGCCTCGGCCTGACGGCGGAAGAGGCGCAGGCGCTCGCCGCCTGGAACGACGCGAGCCCCGGATCGCCTCAGGCCATGCGCGCCATGGCCGACTACTACCGGCGCAACGGCGATTACGGAAACGCCATCCTTCAGTATCAGGGCGTGTTGGAGGCCGAACCCGGAAACATCGCCGCGCGGACCAACCTGGCGCAGACGTATCAGCAGATGGGCCAGTACGGGGCCGCGCAGGCTGAATACATTGCGGCATTGGAACTCACGCCTGGAGATGCCAACCTGTGGATGCGCCTGGGGGATTCGTATCGCCAGTCCGGCAATATCGCGTCAGCGATTGGCAGCTACCAGAGTGTGGTTTCGCTGGAACCAGGTTCGTCGTCGGCGCTTCGCGCGAGCCGGCAGATCGTGCGCCTGGAACGGCAGCTCACGGCGCAGAAATCGTAGCAAATCACAACGTACCAAATAGTTACGACTTCTGGTGCTCTTGCCGCTCCAACCCGTTTCTCCCTTTGCTCACTGTCAAGAGTCTATTAAAGGCCCGTAGCAATCTGCCGATAAAGATAAGGCAGGCATGGATGCCTGTGATGGTTCGATGTGCTAAGGAGAGCAAATCATGGTTGGCATCTACGGGATTACCGGATTACCCGAGCAGCCGGCCACCACTCCTTCGGAGCCGGCGCGCGGAAGGCGGCCGCAGAGTCTGTCGGGCGAATCAGGACAGCAGGGCGCGGATCAGATCACGTTCAGTTCTGAAGCCCAGGAAGCTTCTGCCGCTGCGAAGTTTATCGAAGCCGCGAAAGAGCGGTCGGAAGAGATCCGGGCGGAACGGATCGAACAGGCCCGAAAGCAACTGGAAGAAGGCACCTACCGGCTTCAACAGGTTGTGCTTGTTGTAGCGGCACGCGTTGCCAACTACATTGGGGACGCGTAACCCTCTATACCCAGGACCTTCGACTCGGCTGGGACCGGGCTGAAAGTTCGCTCTAGGGGTTTGACCGGCGTTTTGTGACTGAAAGAAGAAGCCCCGCGCAAACGCGCGGGGCTTCGTGCTGTCTACGATTTGGCGGGACCTAATCGCCGCCGATGAGAATCGTGTTTACGATAACCTGTACGTCCGATACGTCAGTACTGCCGTCGCTGTTTACATCGCCGTCGATTGCCTCGGGCTGCATCCCCAAGATTTTCCCTACCACAACTTGCAGGTCGGCACTGTTCACTTTGCCGTCCTTGTTGGCGTCGGTCTTCAAATCCGGCAGGATCGTGACGTGCTCCGTTTGCACGGGCGTGCCGCGAAGGTAGATGGGAGTGCCGTAATAGTCAAAGCCGGCCCGGACCGTGGTGGGCATGACGACGCAATGCCAAGTTTCGCCAACCTGTGTCGCGCCGGGTGGCACCATCGATACGTTGTTAAAGGCTGGGATCAGGGCTCCATTCTTGAACCACATAATCGCGGTGGGCCCTTCGGGCAGCGACGGATGGGAGTAACTGTAGCTCAAGATGAGCGAATCGGCGTCGCGCGGCTCTGCGGGAGTAAGCAGGACGTTGCTCGCCACCGGCGCCGCGGAAGACTCCGACAACCAGATGCTGACCAGTTGGCACGCGTCCACACCGCCGGCCGTAGCACAAACGATGAAGCTGTAGATGTTGTCCGAAAATCCAGTCGAATCCCAGGAGAACTCGCCCGTCGCCGGGTTTATAGTGGCCCCGGCGGGTGCGCCCTCCAACGAATACGTCGGCGCGCCAATGTTCGAAAGCGCTTGTGCCGTAAACTCCACCGTACTTCCCGTAGTGGCGAATACGATTGGTATGGGCAGCAACTCGAGATCGACAGGACCCGACAGACTGGTAAAGTCGGTCTGGAGTACGCTTGCGGGCAGGTTGTTGCCGATTACGTCGGCGGGATCGAGGGGAACTCCGTTGCCGTCCGACAACCCGACTACTGCCCGTTTTGCGTTGAGGCCGAGGTAGGTACAGCGGATGGTGCCGTTGTAGAAGAGTTCGACCTGCACCGTGTTCGCGACGGAAGCGCCGGGAATGGCCACATCCGAAAAGGCTGGTACATCTTCGAACGTTACGACCATCCGATCGGAAAGGAAACGGCCCCAGACTAACCCGCCGCTGCCGGGATCGAGGTCGCTGAAGAGGAACGAGATTCGGCGTTTGCCAAAGTGGTTCTCCAAGGTCGGCGTCGAATCCATGGGATCCGCGTACGTCCCCGGTGCGATAGGCGATATAAACCCGTTTGCGGAAAGATACAAGGTGTTATAGAACCCCCCGAAGAACGGGAATGGCACGTCGGGAGCGAACGCGATATAGGACTCGTCCGCCAGCGGTAACTTGATAATGTCTTCTTTCGGCACGGGCAGGGTGCCGTCGAAATCCGGGGCAACCTTCGCGCCCGATCCATCGCTTACGGTAGGCGTGTAGTTGGAATGGTTGACGTAGTATTCCGGGAATCCCGAATCGGCGGCGTCGCTGTAGTTGACTGCGGGAACGAAGGTTATCTGATGGCTTGCCAAGTCGACACCGTTCGAGAAGGCCTCACTCGAGTAATCCACATCCTGTCCCACCACGACGCGGGCGATGAGGGGCAGGTTCGCGCCGAAGGAATTGGCGCGCGGATAGAGGCCGTAGTACAGGACCGTTCCCGCCGCGTGAGGTCCGTCCACGTAGCTCTCTTCACCACCCGTCAAGCTGGCGACGGGTGTGCCGTCGTTTGGAACTATCGGATTGGGGAACCGGTCCGTGCGGCGGACGATGTCCACCCCGGTAAACGGCGTGAAGCCTTCGGGGTTTTGCCAGGTGAGGGCGACGCTGGTCGAACCGCTCATGCCGGTCGCGCGGAAGTGGCGAAGGAAGGGGCCCTCTTCCGTGATGATTTCAGTTGCGTACAAAGCGCCCTGGATGTTGTCAATCTCGCCTTGCGTGAAACCGAGGTTGGACGCTGCCTGGAGCAACATGTCTCCCAAAGTCGGGTAGTCGCTGGCAGGGGTCAGCAGGTTCGTCTGGCACTCATAGAACAGATCCGCGACCTTCGAAATCCCCATCCCAGCGACGAGGAATCCGTTGAAAGTATCGCCGTCGGTTAGGAGGTAACACAGCTTGTTTCCCACGCCGGAATTCGTATGCACGCCTGCGTTATCGTCGGTGCCGAAGAACCAGTTCGGGCCCAAATACCTGTCAGGTTGGCCTCTTACTGGTGGGTCCTTCATGTAGCGCAGATTTTGCAAGAAGCCGGATAAGTCTTCCCCCATCCACCAGCGGACTTCAGGCGTGTCTGTACCTTTGCCGTTCGTAAGGTCGATAAACTCGCCCCAAACGTCAGAGAGCGACTCGTTTAGCGCGCCAGACTCACCAAAATAAATAAGATCCGATTCAAAATCCGTCACGCCGTGTGTAAGCTCGTGCCCCACCACGTCGTCGGCAACAACGCCTTCGCCGAAGACCATCCTGTTGAAGCCGCCTCCGATCCAGGCCGCATTCTGCATGGGACAATCAAAAACGTTCTCACACACCCGTACGACACCCTTAAGGATAATCCCGGCATCGTCCAAGCTGTCGCGGCCGTGTTCGTTGAGGTAGAAGTCGTACGTGTCCTTGAAGTAGTCGTACACTATATCAGCGTCGGCGAGCCCGCTGGGTGGGTCCCCTTCTTGTCTAACAAGCACTCCGAAGAAATCCCCGACCACGTTATTCGCGTCGAATATCTGACGATTGAGCGCGTTATGGATCAGGGAGTATCTCAACACCAAGCCCCCACCGTGAGCATCGATCAGCACGCGCTCCACCACTAGCATTCCTGAAGCGCCGCCAAACTGGGAATTCACGATAAGATTCCATACCAGCTTCGTCGTGCCCACGTCGCCAATTACGCTGGGTTCGTAAATCTCCAGCGTTGGTTCCGTTGCGCTGAAGGTGAGGTCAGGATAGTCGGGTTGTATGTACGCGATGGCTGCCGCTTTGGCTTCAGCCGGGGCGATGGAAGGGACCAGGTTCAGATTTCCGGAATACAGTTGATTGGAATGGCGGAGAATATCGCTGAACACGCATTCCACGTTTCCATCGGCATTCAATTGAACGACCATGCCGCTGCCAAATACGGCCAACCCGTCAAAGGTCTGTTCGAGATGTACATAGGTTCGGCCGTTGCTGGCGCTGATCCGCCTTGTCCCAAAGCTCAACTTGTCGTTGGGCACGGCAAAGGCGCCGGCATGGTCCAAGACGAACGAACGCGCGGCGGCGTCGACCGTCGCAGCGCTTTTGGCTGCGGCGCCTGTCTCGAAGGCATTGCCTTGGGGCGCACCCAGGTAGGTGAGGAACCCGCCGGACGTGGTCGTCTGGCGTGGCGCATCAACGGTGTTGGGGCCTTCAATCGATCCGAGGAGTTCTCGAACGGCCCGCGGATCGGCGTTCTGGCCCGCTGCGGCCAGGGCGATGCAGCACGTCGCGAGAGTGATAGTCAGACACGCCCGAGTAACCCCCATCTTACGCATTGTTCATTCACTCCATAATCGTTGCCGTTTTCACCCGCATGGAGCGGGAGAAAGCGATCAAGATGCCCGCGGGAACTTGCTGCCCGCGGACTCAACACGTTATCTCGTGGAACGCTCGTCGTTTGTTGCGAAAAGTGTATGTTAGATTTGGAACGAAACACGCGTGCGTACTGCCAACCCCAACATGCGTCGTTATTTCATTCCCCACAATACTATTGGGCGCTTCAAGGTGTCAAGCAAATGTTCGGAACGACGCGGCCGAGTCTAGGACACAAAACCTAGAAAGATGCGAAATTTGACGAACTATTTGCGCCTAGGCGCCACGACCCGCGCTAGTTCGCGAAGCCGGGTGCATCCGGTCAACTCAAGTGCCAGCGTCGATCCCGCCAGGAGCACGGCACCCGCGCCGGCAGCGGACAGAATCCCACCCTCCGTAAAGACGCTGGTGGACCGGAAAAGGTGACAGATATACCAACAAATACACGCCAGGGCGGAGGCGGCGCCGATGGTTTTCCAGGGCATGATTACGGGCAGCTCGGCGCGAATCGCGCGGAATCCGAGGATGGTCGCCGCGAGATATCCGATGAAGCTCGCGAGGGCGGCGCCCTGAATGCCGAGGAAATAGATAAGGGGCGGGTCGAGCACCAGGTCCAGCGCGAGCGCGGCGATGACGACGATGGCAGCGGCGCGCGCCCGGCCAATCCCGGCGAGGATATGGAGGTTCAGGTAGGCGAGGAAGTAGAAGACGCCGGCGATGGCGAGGATGTTGAACGCTTCCGGAGCGTTCATGATCTCCTTGCCGAACAGGAACCGCATGAGCACGTCGGAAAAGGCGGCCATGAGAACGCCGCCGACAATGACCGTGGCGCAGGCCGCCTCATACATGCGCGAGATGCCATCGGCCAAGAGTTCGCGCTCGTCGCGCACCCACAAGGTGCGGGCCATGGGCAAGAAGCTCAAGCCGGCGGCGGTCAACAGGCTGTAAATGATCATGGCCGTGGGAAGGGCAATCTGAAATGCGGCCACCTCGAGCAAATCCCCGCGCACGATGGTGATCATGACCGTGTCGAGTGAAGAAAAGACGGCAATGCCCCCGAAGGCCAGCGAAAGGTACTTGCCGCCGCTGAATGCGCGCTTGACGAGTTCGGGCCGCCAGTGGAACTTGGCTCGAAGCACTCCGGGAAAGGAAATGGCGAAGCCCAGCGCCTGCACGGCTATTGCGCCGCCGGCGGCGAACAGGTAGGCAAGCGCGGCTCCGCGGACGCCGGACATGAGGGATGCCTCGCGGTCGATGGCCTTTCCGGCGAGAAGCAACGCGGCGGACACGCAGACCACGGCGCGGACAATGTCCGCGACGTTTCGCCACACCAGGGCTTGCATGCCGAGAAAAAACTGTTGTCCGACTTTGAAGACGACGACGCCGGCCGCGTGAAGGGCGAAGATAAGGACGAGGATGCCGAGTTCGGGGTGAGCCGGGAAATAGTGCTGAAGTCCGGGTATCGCCGCGAGCGCAAGCAATCCGCAACACGCCGCGAAGGCCAATTGGACGAGCATGGATCCAACCGCAACATTCTTAATGCCAGATGGGTCGTTTTCTTCGCGGAACTGGGTGATGTGGGGAACCAGGCCGGGGTCGAATCCAAAACTCACGATAGGTTGCACCATCATGGCAAAGGCGTAGACGGAGTAATACAGACCGTACTCCTCGGGCGTCAGGCGATTGTCGTAGAGGACGATGCGGAGGATGTAGAAGAGGGCGCCGGTAATGACCGTGCTGGCGACGGTGACGGCGGTATGCCATGCGTACTGCCTGCCGTATCCCATGGATCAACGACGCTCCCGCGCGCAACCGACCGCGTTCTCGAAGGCGTCTGCCGCGGTTGATAGGGAGAATGGCTCCATGGACAGGCGGGCCCTCGCAGACATGGCTTCCCGATCGGTCCCGGGCGCGAAGTGGCGTTCGTACGCGTGGCACAGGGCATGGGGGTCGCGTGGGGGCACGATGTAACCGTTCACTCCTTCCTGGATCAGGTCCGGGGCGGCGCCGCAAATGCTCGTCGCCACGACGGGGAGGCCGCAGGCCAGCGCTTCGTTAATCACCAACCCCCAGATTTCGCTGCGCGAGGGCAGCACCAGCAGGTCACCGAAGGCATAGTATCGCGGCATGTCGTCGCGCGGTGCAAATCCCGCGAAGACAACGCGTCCGGACAGGTCACGTTCGCGAACCCACGCGCGATAGCGGGCTTCGTCGCGACCGCTGCCGACCAGGAGGAGCGTAACATCGGGATCGATCTGAGAGTAGAGCGCGAACGACTCCAGCAGTTCGTTGACGCCTTTCAAGTCGAGGAGATTTCCGCAGTAGAGGATTACGCGGGAGGTGCGGATCTCAAGTTGCTCGCGAAAGGCGTCACGATCCGTAGCCGCGATGCGGATTCGTTCGGCAAAGGCTTCCGTATCGACCGCGTTGTACGTAAGAAAGGTTTGTTCGCCCTTCGCGCCGAGGCTCACGAGATAGTCTTTCGCACGGCTACCGTATGCCAGCCACGCGTCCGCGCGCTGGACGAGTCCGCGCACGGCAGGTTTGGTGAACCGGCGCAAGCGGGTGTCCTCCGCTGCGGTGCTGCCGCTCCATAAGACGAAAGGGGTCCTGGTCACCTTGGCGTGGTAGGAGGCGTAGAACGTGGCCGGCGTATCCCACGCGCAACAGATGATGACGTTGTGCCGATGCCGCGCGAGCGCAACGGGCAACGTGTAATTGAGGAGGATGACGTTGTAGGCGCTGCCGAGGGGAATCGTGATGTGCGGCAGAACGCGATATCGAAATGCCGCATCGCGTACCTCCGCCGGCCACGCGCGCACAGACCGGATATCGCCGAGGATCCAGACGTCGAGATCGAAGCGTGTCGCCAGTTCGGCGAACAGGGGGATGCGATAGGGCGACAGGAAGTTGTGCAGCAGGAGTACGCGAGGCTTAGGGGTGATCGTCATGGTGGGGAGTAGTATGCCGCGTTGGGCGGGGCGGAAGCTATCGGGGAAGAAAGGCCGGGAAACACGGACCGGCACGGACCGGCACGGACCGGCACGGACCGACACGGACCAACACGGACCAACACGGACCAACACGGACCAACACGGACTAACACGGACCAACACGGACCAACACGGACCGGCACAGACCGGCACAGACCGGCGCAGATTCTCCCTCTCCGTTTTCCGGGTCCGTGTCTGTCCGTGTCTGTCCGTGCGTCTGCACTTGCTTCGTTCTGTCCGGCGCGGTAGCCTCATGGCTGACCAACTGCGGAGAGAGATTCGATCATGATGGACGCCATCGAACGGGCGCGCGCGGAACGACGCCTGACGGTGAAGCTGTTTGCCGTCTTGCTGGTCGTCGTTGCGGCGATTTATGGGTTGCTGGTGCGCTCTGCACCGCCGTTACCAACAGCTTCCAACAGTCACACCAACACCGGGGCGCCGGAATGATGTACCCCGCTTACGGCATCGCTCAGGCGCTGATCTTGATGCTGGCATTCGCCTGGCCTTTTGACGCGATGCTTTACCTTCCCTTGTTGAATGTTCCGTTGCTTCCGCTCGCGGGTGGAATCGTGGTAGTGCTTGCTGTCATCGACGGGGTTCGCCATCGGGAACGGCGACCGCCGTTTGAGTTGATCTGGCCGGTTGTCTTGTCGGTCCTGCTGATTTGGTTTGCGCCGGTGGTCTCCAACCGGATTCAGTTCACCATAGGGTTTGTCTTGTTTCTCGCGGTCGCTCAATTCTCGCACGATCCACTTTTCGTGCGAAACTGCCTGCGCGCGACCGGGTTTTCCGGCGCGGTACTCGCGGCGATGGCCGGGTCGAACTTCGTCATCGAACTTCTTCGGTCCACGTCGGATCAGTTTGTGGACGCGCAGTCTCCCGGTATTCAAACCGCGCCCATGCTGACTTCGCCGGAAGCGTACTGGCAGGGTTTATTCACCGTCGCCGTCTGCTTTCTCGCCCTGTGCGAAGGATGGTTGCGGACACCCCGGCTCCGCAGCGTGTTACCGGCGTTGGCCATTGGCGTGTCCGGATTCGCCGCGTTGAGTTTGCTTTCGGGACTTGCATTGGGGCTTCCCGAAGCGCCAACGCCAGGAATTGCACACGGGGCCTTGATGATTCTCTTGCTATGGCTGGGTGCCCGGCTGAGCGCAGCGCTCGTCATTTACCGCCGCGAACATGGCGTCCTCACCCGTATTGCGCCGGTTCTGACGGCGCTAGTTCTCGTTGGACTCGCCATACTTTTGCCGCACGCGGCTTTTCCGGGCGCGCTTATCCTGTGCGGTTTGCTCGCGGCGAATACCAGGGCCGCATGCGCGCCCGAACAACGAACGTTGCCTGCTGTACTCTGCGCGTTGCCGGTCGCCGCATTGTTGATCCTCAACGCCGCTCACGTTTACCCAGGCAATCGCGACGACCCGCGGAACTTTGAAGCGTATCTCCGCGAGGACGTTCGCGAAGGCCGGCTGGATCGCGCATGGCACCGCGCAGGACGGATCCGGTACTGGCATCCTGACGAACCGCGCGCGTGCCTCTGGAGCGCGCGCCTTGCGTTGGCCTTTGACCGGCCTTATCAAGCGGCGCACGAATTCGCGAGCGCCGTGGAACTGGGTGAGAGCGTTGACTCGATCCTGCCTCCGCCAACGGAAGAAGAGATCGACGATTTCCTGGTGCGTCTGCGCGACTACTGTTCCGTCCGTCCCGATCCTGACAGCGAGTACGCCTACGAGAAAGCTCTGCTGGCGGCGAACGAGGAAGCATCGGCACTGACACTGCTCAAACAAAAGGCGCAGCGTCTGCCTTTGGACGCCGCGCCCGTCGATCGGGAATTGCTCGCGGCCGTTGCCGGTTTCGCGCTGGAGTATCCCGGCGCTGACCTGGAAGTCAGCGGCCTCGCTGACGCGGAACTTTGGTCGCTCCTGCGCGCGTGGGATGTGGAGGTGAAGGAAGGCGCGCTGCCAGGGCTTCCACAGCCGGAGGCGGTTGCCATACTGTTTGGAGTCAATTCGATGTTCGCGAGCCTGCACGGTGCTGGAGATTCGCATGACGACACGGCGTTCTATTTGACGACGATCGAAGGCTCAAGGGCTGACCCGAGCGAAGCCCCGCCCAATTCGCGATGGATGGTCGAAACCGGCACGGGCGACGTGCCGCAAGTGAGGCTTGTCCGCACGGCCGTTGCAGGGGAGACCGCGGCTTTTCACGTCATTGACGAGAGTGAGAACTTCGAGGCTGCCATATCGGAAGACCTCATTCCGTCCTTTCCCGACAAGCCTGCGCTCCTGGTCCTGTTGCCTTGAGACCGCGGTAGCCCGTGGCACAAGACCGTAGCGCCCGGCTTCCATGCCGGGCGAGATGCAACGCCGCAAATTGTCAGGGAAAACCACGCCCGCCATGGAAGGCGGGACGCTACAAACTGCCGCACGCGGGCTCTTGCCGCGGGTGGCTACGGTTCGATATCTCGTACGCAGCGGAAATAATTCAGAATCAGCATCACGTCGCCCTGCGGGCCGCGGCCTACGGGAACCATGGCGAGATCGCCGACTTTGAGATCGCATCGTTGCGCGCCTGCGCCGTGCACGTCGAGATACTGGTGGTTGCCGGACAAGGGCGGCGGCCTCATGAACCCTCAGCGCGTGTGATTGCGCGTATCCCTATCATCGAAGATGGTCGAAAAAGAAGTCGAGGAGCCGGTTCCAGCCTTCTCCTTCCCGGGCGATGGCCATTCCGTGGCCGCCGCCTTTGATGACGAGAAGTTCACAGGACGCGCCCACGGAGGCAGCCGCTTCGGCGAATGACCTTGACTGTTGGAGAATGACGCGGTTGTCCGCGTCGCCATGGATGAGCAGCATGGGCGGCGAGTCGTTGCGTACGTATGCGATGGGGGACGCGCGGCGGGCCGCTTCCGCCTTGACTGCGAGTGGGCCTCCCAAGAAGCGGACCACCACGGGGTCATCCTCGTTGGGGTAACGGTCCGGTGCCAGCGGTACGCACAAGTCCATAGGCCCGCATACGGGAACGGCGGCCTGGACTTCGCTGGAGTACTCAGCGTATCGGCCGCGGTCGAACCCGTCCGACGCCTGGGTCACCGCGAGCATGGCGCTCAGGTGGCCTCCCGCCGAACCGCCGATAACGCCGATCCGGTCAGGGTCCACGTTGTATTCCGCCGCGTGGGCTCGCAGCCAGCGGATCGCGAGTTTGCAGTCTTCGATGGCCGCCGGGAAGGTGGCCTCGTCGGACAAGCGGTAGTCGATGGAGAGCGCGACGAACCCGGCCTCCGCAAACCGGCACAGCATGGCAAGCGTGGATTGACCGCCCTTGCCACCCGTGTACCAGCCCCCGCCGTGGATGTGGACGATGGCGGGCCGCGGTCGTTCATCGTCGGGGTGGTAGAGTATATCGAGACGCTGCGATTCGGATACCACGCCGTAGGGAACGTTGGCGACGAAGAGGAAACCTTCCGGCGGTAACCCGTCAACCGGCGGAACGGCTGCGTGTACCGCAACACTGAAAAACAGCCCCACGACAAAGCGCATCGGCAAACCCTCCGGTTTTTGCGTGCAAAGTATACGCCAGAATTCGATTCTGTGATTGTCTAGCCGATTGGCAAAGCGTTTATTCACGCCCACACCGTCACCCCCGCGCAGGCGGGGGTCCATCTTTGTTGGCGGTGCGGGTAAGGCGCGGCTGCGGACCGGTTGTCCGTCGCGCTTGGTTAGCCAAAGATGGGTTCCCGCCTGCCCCCCGCCTCCGCGAGGGTGATAGTGGATGACGGTGTGGGGAGATTACGCAGGTCTCGGCGTTTCGATGGATGCCACGCCATTCGGCTAAACAGTTAAGATTTTCTGAATCGCGCGTATTGTGCTGCCTGCCGTGGAAAATGTACCGCCCGGGCGGTTTCACATGGCGCGAACTCCGAATTCGTGCTATTTTGGACGCGCTGTAAAGCCTGGAACCCGGCAGTTCCGTGCGGTGTTTAAGAGGCCGAAACGTTGCAAGGCACCGCGACCCATTGTTCGCGCACAATCCTGGAGCGCTGCTGATGGCCAAGTTGTTGAAACCAATCGACCCCGAACAATGGAGCGAAAGCCACGCCCGCCATCTCTTGAACCGGGCCGGATTCGGCCTGCCTTCGGAGCGGGTCGCGCAACTGGCGGGCATGTCCCCGACTTCGGCGGTGGACTTCTTCGTCGATTTCACCGAGCAGCCAAGCGACGCGTCCGCCCCCGGTTTTCTCGTGACGCCCGAAGCGTTTCACGCCATGCGGGCAAGCCTGCGCGGTGCGGATGAAGAGGCGCGGCGCAAGATTAATCAGGATTTCCAGCGCGATGAACGCCAGGCCGTGCAGAACCTGAAGGCCTGGTGGCTCGAACGGATGCACAAGACCGAGCGTCCACTCGAAGAAAAACTCACGCTTTTCTGGCACGGCCATTTCGCAACCTCCGCCCAGAAGGTCCGGTCCTCCTGGAACACGTATCAACTGAACGAGATATTCCGGCGGCACGCGGCCGGCAATTTCAAGGCGCTCACGATCGCGGTGGGCCAGTCGCCGTCTATGCTGCACTATCTCGACAACCGGCAAAGCACCAAGAAATCGCCGAACGAAAACTGGGCGCGCGAGTTGATGGAACTGTTCACGCTCGGGCAGGGGCAGTACTCGGAGGAGGACATTAAGAATTCGGCCCGGGCCTTTACCGGGTGGACCTGTGATTTCGAATCGTTCCGCTATCGCGAAGAGGTCCATGATTTCGGCGAGAAGACGTTCATGGGCCGCACCGGCGACTTTGATGGTTGGAACGTCATCGACATTATCTTCGAACAACCCGCGGCCGCGACCTTCATTACGACCAAGCTGTGGCGTTACTTTGCCTACGAGGATCCCGAGCCCGAAGTGATTGAAGGGCTGGCAAAGACGCTGCGCGACCACAACTATGAGTTGCGGCCCATGCTGCGGCAGATGTTTCTCTCGCGCGCGTTTTATGGGGAGAAAGCAGTGGGGCGCCAGATCAAAAGCCCGGCGCAATTCGTCGTGCAGCTGGCGTCAGACCTCGAATTCGGGGATCCGCCGTACAACGCTATGGCCGGCGCGACGGCCCGGCTGGGCCAGAACCTCTTCTATCCGCCGAACGTGAAGGGTTGGGACGGCAATCGCGCGTGGATCAACGCAAACGCGCTGCTGATCCGCTACAACCTTCCGGCGATGATTGTCCGGCAGCGTCCGCAATCCGGTCGCGAAGCCTACATGGGGCAGGCCGCGTTGGACAGCGCGCCCAAGATGGAGCCGGCCATGCGCGGCGACATGATGCAACAGAACAATGAGTCCGGCGGTCGCCCTGAACCGTGGAATCCCCGTCGCTTCTTTGGGTCCCTCGAATTCGAAACTGCCGGAGAATGCGTGGACGACATGGCCCGCCACTTTCTGTGCGTGCCGCTTTCGAAGGAACAGCGCGACGTGCTCATCGCGTCGCTTGAGGTGCGGGGCGGCGAAGACGGCGTCATGCGCGGACCCAACGTGAAGCCGAAGAATCTGATGGCGTCGCTCCATCTGTTGTTGAGCACGGCCGAATACCAACTTTGCTAAACCCCTGAGGACGATACCATGGTCAACATCGTAACCCGCCGTAGCTTTCTGAAATCCGCCGCCGTCTTCTCGTCCATCGGGCTGGCCCCCGCGTTTCTGACGCGCGCGGCAGAAGTCGCGGCCCCGGCCATCGAGGGGTTCAAAGACGACCGTATCCTCGTCGTCGTGCAGTTGGGCGGAGGCAACGACGGTCTCAACACCGTCGTGCCCCAGAGCAACGACACCTACTACCGCATGCGCCCGCAGATCGGACTAAAGAAGGAAAAGATACTCCGGCTCAACGACGATCTTGCGTTGAACGCGCGGCTTGCCGATCTCATGCACCTTTACGACCAGGGGAATGTCGCGCTGATCCAGGGTGTGGGCTACCCCAACCCCGATCGATCCCATTTCCGGTCCATGGAGATTTGGCATACGGCGAGCGATTCAGACACCTTCTACGGCACGGGCTGGATCGGGCGCTATTTCGACAACTGCTGCTCGGGTTCGGCGCGTCCCCAAGCGGGCGTCGCCATCGGAGGGGAGCGGCCCCAAGCGTTTGACGGCGAGAAGGGCTTTGGCGTCGCCTTTGACGATCCACGGCAGTATGGTTGGGAACCGGGAAAGGGGACCGACACGAAGGAGAATTTCGAACGGTTGAATGGGGGCGACGCGGGGAGGAATTCCACCCTGGATTTTCTCCGCCACACGACCTCCAACGCGATCATGAGCTCGCAGGAAGTGCATGCCGCGGCGGAACAGGCGGGTTTGAAAGGCGGCGGGCGTGGTGCGGATCCGTTGCAGACCGTTGCCGCCATGATTCGCGGCGGGCTTGCCACGCGCATCTACTACGTTTCGACCAGCGGGTTTGACACGCATGCCAACCAGGTGGCGACCCACGACAATCTGTTGGGCCGTTTCTCCGAGAGTGTCCGGAAATTCCAGGAGACGCTGCAGGCCGACGGCACGGCGGATCGGGTCACAACCATGGTCTTTTCCGAGTTTGGCCGCCGGGTGAAGCAAAACGCCAGCGGCGGTACGGATCACGGCACGGCGGCGCCCATGTTTCTCATCGGCAACCGTGTGAATGCGGGGATTCACGGGAACCTCCCCGATCTCGACGACCTCGATCAAGGTGATCTAAAATACGGGATCGACTTCCGCAGCGTGTATGCAAGCGTGTTGCGCGACTGGTTCGCCGTCGATCCCGAGCCGATTCTGACGCAGCAGTTTGACTCACTGCCGCTTATTGTCTGAGAACACGGCCCTATTGCGCAGTAGAGCGCGGCCCCCACGCCAGGCGAGACTTTCCGCGAGATCTTCGTTGCCATTCCGCATCCCGGCCAGTAGAATCAGAACGGCCGTGGGACCTTGAGCCGGAACTGATGCGGAGATGGCAGCTTGAAAATTCTCATCGCCGAAGACGATGGTGTGTCGCGCCGAATTCTGGAGACCCACCTGACCAAGTGGGGGCACAAAGTCACCGCCGTGAAAGACGGCGCCGAGGCGTGGGACGTGTTGCAGCGGTTGGACGCGCCGCGCATCGTGGTTCTGGACTGGGTCATGCCCCATATCGATGGGCCGGAATTATGCCGGCGCATCCGCGAAGCGAGCGACCGGCCGTTCACTTACATCATTATTCTGACAGCTAAGGAAAAGACTTCTGATATCGTGGAGGCCCTTGACGCGGGGGCCGACGATTACCTCACCAAGCCCTACCACGCGCAGGAACTGCGCTCGCGCATTGGCGCGGCCACCCGCATCGTCCTGCTCCATGAGAAACTGGAGGAGGCCAACGCCAAACTCTTCATGATGGCGCGCACGGATGCGCTGACCCGCGTGTACAATCGCGGCGCCATCATGGAACGGCTCGACCAGGAAGTGGACCGATCCGTTCGCGAGGAGCTGCCGCTCGCGGTCATGATGATAGACGTGGATCACTTCAAAGTGGTGAACGATAACCATGGTCATGTGACCGGCGACAAGGTATTGGTGGAAGTGGCGCAACGCCTGTGCGCCGAATGCCGGCCTTACGATTCGACGGGCCGCTACGGCGGCGAAGAATTCCTGATCATACTGCCGGGGCCGCGCTTCGAGGACGTGACGACGATGGCCGACCGGATCCGGCAGCGTATCAAGGGCACGCCGGTAGCCGCGGACGGCAACCGGTTCGCCATCACCGTCAGCATCGGCGCACTCTGGGTGGATGCCTCGCAACGTTTACGGTCGCAGGACATTATTGCGGCCTGCGACAAGTTGCTGTATCAGGCCAAGGACAACGGTCGCGATTGCGTTGTGGCCGAACAGATGCCCGTCGCGAAGGCCGACGCGTAGCCCGCAATCCCGAATTTGGGTTCTTGATCCGTTCCTCCAATTCCTTGCGTACGCCGGAAAAAAAGAAGTTTGCGTGCGGCCGTCGTGTCTGGTTAGATACGCCACGATTGGGAAGGAGGGGACGCAGTTGTGGCGATGAAGTTTCGCGTGGCGTGGCGGGCGTTGCTGTTAATCGCATGGACGGCGGCGCTGTTCGCGGTCCGCCTGGTGGTCCTGTGCATAGCGCCCCTTGCGCCTCGGCTCGACGAGCGAGGAAGACGCTTTCTCTTGCGCCATTGGGCGCGGGGCGCCGCCGCGATTCTCCGAATGCGGATCGAGATTTCCGGAACACCACCCAAACCGCCCTATTTCCTGGTCACCAACCACCTCAGCTATCTCGACATCGTGCTGCTCTCACGCACGGCTGGATGCGTGTTTGTCTCCCGGGCAGACGTTCGGGCGCTGTGGTTTCTTGGGTTTCTCGCCCGGGGCATGAACACCATCTTCATCCATCGCGAACGAATCCGCGACACCCGACGGGTGAACGAGCAGATCGCCTACGCCATGGATCGCGGCTACGGAGTCCACATCTTTGCGGAGAGCCGCATTTCGCAGGACGCGCAAGTGCATCCCTTCAAACCGCCTCTGCTGGAACCGGCCGTCCAACGCGGATGCCCGGTTCACTATGCGGCGCTCTCGTATGGCACGCCCGAGCACGCGCCGCGCGCCAAGGACGTAATCGTCTGGCAGGAACCGGAAACGCTGGGACAGAACATGCTGCGTGTATTGGCGCTCCCGTCGTGCACGGGCATCATCGCCTTTGGCGAGGCGCCCATGGAGGGCAAAGATCGAAAAGAACTTGCTGACAAGCTCTACCATGGCGTATTGGAATGTTTCAGGCCGATGGATTGAGCGCGCACCAACCACCGCGCGAAGGTTATTCTCTGTGCTGCTTCCCGGCTTGACAGGTTAAACCTTGGGGTGTCAAGCTGCATGGCGCTCCCAGACTGGAATCGTTGCACGACCTGCGAGGGTGGCTGCGTGAATCCTGACTCCGCAACACGATCCGACCGCTTACGCGCCTTGCTTGCCGACCATACGGTCGCCATGCCGGGCGCGACTAACGCATTGAGCGCCCGGCTTATCGAGCGTGAAGGGTTTGAGGCCATCTACGTATCCGGCGCGGTTCTTGCCAACAGTGTCGGCGGCGTGCCGGACGTGGGGTTGATGACCCTTACGGAATCGGTCGCTCATTGCGCGCGCATCGCAGCAGTTACCACCTTGCCCATAATCGCCGATGCCGATACGGGTTACGGTGGACCTGAGAACGCGGCGCGGACCGTCCGCGAACTGGAAGCGGCGGGCGTCAGCGGCATCCACCTCGAAGACCAGGAATTCCCCAAGCGCTGCGGACACCTCGAAGGTAAACAACTCGTGCCATTGGAGGAATTTTGCGAGAAGATCTCCGCCGCTGCCGAGGCCAAGACTAGCGAGGATTTCCTTCTCATCGCCCGGACCGACGCCCGGGGCGTGACCGGATACGATGACGCCGTCCAACGCGCCCACGCGTACCTGGAGGCGGGCGCCGACGCGATCTTCCCGGAGGCCCTGCAGGACGTGGAGGAGTTCGCGCGCTTCGCCCAGGATGTGGATTCCATCCTCCTCGCGAACATGACGGAGTTCGGCAAGACGCCATATCTTGCCGTGGAGCAGTTCGCGGAACTCGACTACAACATGGTGATCTTCCCGGTCACCCTTCAACGTGTCGCGGTCAAGGCCATGGAAGAGGCGCTGCGCGTGCTCCACAACGAGGGGACCCAGCATCCACTGCTCGACAAGATGCAGACCCGCGACGAACTCTATCGCCTGCTGGACTATCGGACGTGACGGGTTGACGCCCTCACGATAAACACGCAAGGGATGCGCGGCCGTGCGCCGCATGGGTGGTAACGAAGGTGGAGGATCTGTGTCATGACAGAAACCGAGATTCGGCCCGGACTGGAGGGGGTCGTCGCCGGCGAGACGACGATTGCCTGCGTCGACCAGGGTGTCTTGTTGTACCGCGGCTATGCTATCGAAGATCTGGCGGAGAAGGCGACGTTCGAAGAAGTGGCTTATCTTCTTTTGCACGAGGATCTTCCGAGCTCGAAAGAGCTTCGGGCCTTTTCAGATGCCCTCGATGGCTATCGCGACCTGCCCGCCGAAGTGGTCGATGCCATTCGCCTGATTCCATCTGCCGTACCCATGATGGACGTGCTGCGGACGGGCGTTTCCATGGCGGGCCATTTCGATCCCGTGGACGACGCCGAAGACTATCGTACGCGATCAATCTGGCTGACCGCGCAGATTGCCAGCATCATCGCCGCACGGTACCGGCTGCTGAATGGAAAAGAACCGGTCGCTCCGAAGAAGGGGCTATCCCACGCCGCACAAATCCTTTACCAGTCTCATGGCGAAGAGCCCGACGAGTTGTCCGCGCATCTTCTTGATCTGACCCTCGTGCTGTATGCGGAGCATGAGTTCAACGCGAGCACCTTCACCAACCGGGTTATTTGCTCTACCATGTCGGACCTGGTGTCGGCCATCGTGGGGGCGATTGGCGCGTTGAAGGGTCCCCTCCACGGCGGCGCCAACGAAGCGGCCATGGAAATGCTCAAGCAATTCAAGACGGCAGACGAGGCAGCGGCGTGGATCAAGGACGCGCTCGCCAACAAAAAGAAGGTCATGGGATTCGGCCATCGCGTGTATAAGCACGGCGACCATCGGGCCCGCATCCTTGAGCGGGAACTTCGCAAACTCGCCGAAAACAAGGGTCAGCAAGAGCTTATGGCGATCTACGATGCCATCAAGGACCCCATGGTCAACGACAAAAAGATCTACCCGAACGTGGATTACCCCTGCGGGTTGACGTATTACATTCTGGGACTGCCGCTGGACCTGTACACGCCCCTGTTCGTGGCGTCACGGGTGACGGGGTGGTGCGCTCATTTCATGGAACAGGCGGCCAATAACCGTATTTACCGGCCGCTCAGCAAATATACCGGGCCTGCAACCCGGCCCGTGAAACCTGTCGGGGAACGTTAACGAGAGGAGTTTGGAATGAAGTCGATTGTGAGGACCGGGTTCGGGATCGTCCTGATGGTGTGCGCCGGTGTCGCGAACGCGCAGGAGTACGCAAAAGACACGGGCTACCGGGGGATTTGGTATTACAACCAGAAGACGAACGACGAGTATGTCTACAAATACAGCGGCGGTCTGGGAACCTACTGCGCCAAGCACATTCCGCTGGCCATCTACGCGCCGGAGGTGAACAAGACCTTCTTCGTCTATGGCGGTACTAAGAAGGGCGAGGACGCGCTGTTGGAAATGGTTTCGTACTACGACCATGCGACCGGACAGGTTCCTCGGCCGACGATTCTTATCGACAAGAAGACCTCCGACGCGCACGACAATCCCGTCATCTCTATCGACGACGACGGGCACATCTGGGTCTTCGCCAGTTCCCACGGCAAAGGGCGCCCTTCCTACATTTTCCAGAGCAAAGAGCCTTACAACACCGACGACTTCAATATGGTGCTGGAAACCAACTTCTCCTATCCCCAGCCTTGGCACCTGAAGGGCAAAGGATTTCTGTTCCTGCTGACCAGCTATGACGGCGGACGCGCGCTCTATTGGCAGACCAGCGATGACGGGAAGACGTGGTCGGATCGGAGTCTGTTGGCGCTTATCGACGAAGGCCACTATCAGGTGAGTTGGCCGAAACCAGACGGCGCAACGCTGGGCACGGCCTTCAACTACCACCCCAAGGCCTTCATGGGCGACACGGAACGCAAGGGGCTGAATTGGCGTACGAACCTGTATTACGCCGAAACGCCGGACATGGGCGAGGCCTGGCGCAACGTGCAAGGCGAGACGCTTGAAACCCCGTTGCGGGACGCGGCGAATCCTGCGCTGGTCCGCGATTATCAGTCCGAAGGGTTGCTGTGTTACATGAAGGATGTGAACTACGATACGGACGGTAACCCAGTGATTCTGCACGTGACCGCGAAGTCCTGGATGCCCGGACCGGAGCATGCGCCACGGGAATGGCGGGTCGCCCACTGGACCGGCAGCGAATGGGCCTTCCACACGATTACCCAGTCCGACAACAACTACGATACGGGCAGCATTCACATCGAATCGGACGGTACCTGGCGAGTCTTTGGCCCCACCGAGACAGGCCCACAGCCCTTTAATCCCGGCGGTGAAGTCGCCATGTGGACCAGTTCAGACAAGGGCGTGACTTGGACGAAGGAGCGTCAACTCACGTCTGGAAGTCCCTATAACCACACCTACTGCCGGCGGCCGTTGAATGCGCACCCGGATTTTTACGCCTTCTGGGCCGATGGCCACGGCCGGCAGCCGTCGGATTCGCGGCTCTATATCAGTGACAAGACGGGGGAGAACGTGCGGCGTTTTCCGTATGAGATGAGCGATGATCTGGCGGCCTTGGAGCCGGTGGAGTAACCGAGGACGTTCTGAATACAGAGACTTTCGACACTCGGCCCATTGCGGCCCGGCCTGTCCTGTTGGTATAATTCAAACCGTGTATTCTGGAGTCGAATACCGTCTGGTGATCGTTTAATTAGGTGAAGTTGGAGACTTACTTCGATGTCGGGTCATAGCAAGTGGAGCACCATCAAGCGCAAGAAGGGCGCCGCGGACGCCAAGCGCGGCAAGATCTTTTCCCGGTTGGCCAAGGAAATCACGGTCGCCGCGAAAATCGGAGGCGGAGATGCCAGCGCCAACCCCCGGCTCCGGACGGTCCTGCTTGCCGCCAAATCTCAGAACATGCCCAAGGACAATGTCGAACGTGCGATTAAGAAGGGCACCGGCGAGATTCCTGGGGTGGTATACGAGGAAGTGCGTTACGAATGCTATGGCCCCGCAGGCGTGGCGCTGATCGTTGACGTGCTTACCGACAACAAGAACCGCACCGTCGCCGAAATTCGCCACGCCGTCACCAAGAACGGCGGTAGCATGGCGGAAAACGGCGCCGTAAGCTGGAACTTTGAGCGGAAAGGCGTTATCACGGTCCCCAAGGAAGGCCTCTCGGACGAGTCTATCTTCGAGAAAGCCGTCGAGGCTGGCGCGGAAGACGTGGACACGGAAGGCGACATGTACGAAATCACCACGGAAGCCGCCGACCTTCATGCCGTCGCCGAAGCACTCGAAGAAATGAGCATTACGACGGACAACGCCGAACTCACCATGATCCCGAAAACGACCGTGAAGGTCGAGGGCAGCAGCGTGGGCCAGGTCTTGCGCCTTATGGAAACCCTCGAAGACCACGACGACGTCCAGAACGTCTACGCCAACTTCGACATCTCCGAGGAGGAGATGGCCGCGGCCGTCGAGTAGCGGGGTGCGCGTCCTCGGGTTTGACCCCGGCACTGCGACCACCGGATACGGCGTGGTCGAAGGCAAGGGCACCCGCCTCAACCACATCGCCCATGGCATTATCGCCACGCCGGCGGGACAACCCTTCGCGACGCGGCTGCGATCCATCTTCGAAGAGAGCCAGGCGCTCATTGCGCGGTACGAGCCTGATGCCGTGGCGGTTGAGAAGCTCTACTTTTCGCGCAACGTGACCACCGGCATCACCGTCGCCCAGGCCCGCGGCGTCATCGCGCTGGCTTGCGAACTCGCCGGAAAACCCATCGGCGAATTCAGCCCCCTCGAGGTCAAGAATGCCGTCGTGGGTTATGGCAAAGCCACCAAGCAACAAGTCCAGGACATGGTCAAGATTCTGCTCAACCTCGATGACCGCCCCCGCCCCGACGATGCCGCCGACGCCATCGCCCTCGCCATCTGCCAAATCCACGCGGGCAAGCTGAGCGCGTTGCACGATCGATAGACTTCGTGGTAATCGGCGGCTGCGCCATCCGAAAGTGACAACAACTTTGCCTACCAGCGAACCGCCGCTATACTTCCATGTGACCAACTCACGACGCGGGGGTTCTCATGGCAGCTTTTGAGGATCGGAATGGCAGCCTTCAAACTGCTGAGCCGCCGCCGTTGCCCGCCGGAACGCCGTGGGGATTCTGGGCGACGACGGGGTTTCTACTTGTAGCCGCGGGCGTCATCATCGCAGTATTCTTGGGTTTCCTTTATGGCGCGGAGTTCATCCTCGAAGAACTCCTCGATGTTGCCGATGCGCGTAGCGTACTCGATAACCCTTTCGTTGAAGATGTTACGACAGTTCCCTTGGCTTTTCTGATGGTCGCTATGCTCGTCTTTTTTGCGTCGCGTAAGAAAGGCATTACTTTGAGGCAGTACTTCTCACTCTCGCCTCTTCGCTTGCGTACCATCGTCTCATGGTCAGGCATGGTCATTGTGATATCGCTCACTTATATCACTTGCTGTGTCGCATGGGAACTTCCGGTCCGGCTTTCCTACACCAGTTACGCCAATGCACACCCTTTAGTGGTTCGTCTCGTACTCCTGTCTGCCGCCGCAGAAACGGCTCTTGCAAGCGCGATGATACTGGGTTTTCAGTTTGCAGGCTTTCGGGCGTCACGACTTGGCGATTGGGGAACCGTTGTTGTTATCACTGCAATGTGGTCTCCCTTGTCGCTGCAAGATGGATACTTCGAGTTCGCATTTGATGTGGCCGAAACTGGCCTCATCGCCATAGCGCGACTGCGAACACGTTCACTGTACCCCCCGATAGCGATGGGAGTCGTCGCCACATTCACCGAAATGTTAGCCGTTATCGGTTTCGGCTTGCCATTCGAGTAGCGGTCCATCTACGGTATCGACATGTATTCTCTTTGCATGAACCCCTTCTGTGATGAATGAACAATAGCGCCACGACGAACAGCAGTCTTTCGCGGGTATCGCAAGCCGATCCCATTAGCACCATCCCCGGCGTTGGCGACAAACGCGCCGAATTGCTGGGCAATCTCGGCATTGCCACGGTCCGCGATTTGCTGTTTCATTTTCCCCGGGAGTACCAGGATCGGCGGGACATTGCGGCCATCGCGGATATTGCCGAGGGCGACACCTGCACGATCGAAGCCGAGGTCGTGAAGTCGCGGCCGATGCGTTTGCGGCGGCGGTTGTCGCTGGCGGAAGTGACGTTGCGCGACACCTCGGGAGAGATGCGCGCGGTGTGGTTTGGACAGGACTATCTCGCCCGCGTACTGAAACCAGGCGCGCGGGGATTCTTCACCGGCACGGCGGGGAAGTGGAACGGCGTTGTGCTGCGGAACCCGGACTACGAACTGCAAAGCGGCGACGAAGACGACCTGGTTAACTCCGGCTGCATCGTGCCGGTGTACCGGTTAACCGACGGGGTGAGCCAGCGGATGTTGCGGCGGCTCGTGCGCACTGCGTTGGATTCGGTCGAGCCGTTGCCGGAGACCTTGCCTCTCACGCTCCGCGACGCGCATGCGTTCCCCGAACCGAACACCGCCATTCGGCAGGTTCACTTTCCGGACGAGATCGAAACGGCCCGCACCGCGCGGAGCCGGTTCGCTTACGAGGAACTGCTCGGTATCCAGATCGGCGTGCTGGGCGTTCGCGCGAAACGGCATCGAGAGGTGAAGCGCAACCGCCATGTTATCGACGGCCCGCGCCTGCGCGACCTGCGGGCGTCGCTGCCCTTTCCCTTGACGGCAGGTCAGCAGCGCGCGGTCGATGACATTCTCGACGACATGGGTTCGCACCGGCCTATGGTGCGGCTGTTGCAGGGCGACGTGGGCTGCGGCAAGACGGTCGTCGCGTTGCACGCCATCGCGGCCGCTTGCGACGGCGGGTACCAAGCGGCACTCATGGCGCCGACGGAGATCCTCGCGGAACAGCACGGGATCAATCTGCGCGAACTGCTTGCGCCGTTGGGACTTGATGTCGCGGTGCTCACCGGCTCCTCGGCAAACGCAAAGGAACTTCGCGAACGGGTCGCGTCCGGCGCGTGCGACGTCGTGGTCGGCACCCATGCGCTCATCCAGGAGAAGACGCGCTTCCACAATCTCGGCCTCGTCATCATCGACGAGCAGCACCGATTCGGCGTCGTGCAACGCAGCACGCTCGTGGAGAAGGGGTACGAACCGGAACTTCTTCACATGACCGCAACACCGATCCCGCGGACGCTGGCGATCACCGTGTACGGCGGCATGGACATCTCCGTCATCGACGAACTACCACCGGGACGCACGCCGGTCAAGACGCGCCGCATCACGCCAGCCAAGGTGCCCGACCTGTACGGCTACCTCCGAAAACAGGCGGCAAAGGGATTCCAGACCTATTACGTGTGTCCGCTCGTCGAAGAGTCGGCGGCGAAGCAACTGACCGCGGTCACGAAACATTTTGAAGAATTGTCGGAGGGACCCCTTGAAGGGCTACGCACGGGACTCCTCCATGGCCGCATGGCCTCTTCGGAGAAAGACGAGGTTATGCACCGGTTCAAACGCGGTGAGATCGACGTGCTCTTCAGCACGACGGTCATCGAAGTCGGCATCGATTGTCCCAACGCCACGACCATGGTCATCGAAGACGCGGCCCAGTTCGGCCTCACGCAGTTGCACCAGTTGCGCGGGCGCGTCGGCCGCGGCGCGGAACAGTCGCATTGCTTCCTCCTCGGCAAACCGAAGACGAAAGAGGGCATGAAACGACTGGAAGTCCTCTGCAAATCGGCGAGTGGCTTCGACATTGCCGAGGCGGACCTGGAACTGCGGGGTCCCGGCGAGTTTCAAGGGCTGCGCCAGGCAGGTCTCAGCGATCTGCGCGTCGCTGATCTCATCCGCGATGTGCGGCTCCTCGATACCGCGCGCCGCGACGCGCAGGTGATCCTGGAAACGGATCCAGGACTGACGAATCCGGAGCATGCCCACCTGGCCGAGGCGGCGCGGGCTTATGAGCGCGTTTACGCATAGTTGCCGCAAGATTAACCGCGCCGGGGGAGCCGCTTCGACGGAAGCGTCTCCCCCAAAGCGGATTCGAACTCAAGTTTATCCGCAGCAGCGGGCTGCTGCGGGCTTGCGCGCGGAAACGGAAAGGCTCGTGATGTAAGCCGCGGCCTGGGCGCCTTCGGGTAGGTGCGCCAGGATTTCCTTGTAGAGGGGATCGTTCATTTCGGTCATGGAATGCACGTACCCGGGGTTCGGCTCCAGGCTGATTTCGGTCAATCCCGCGTCAGTGACGAAACGTTCCGTCTCCTCCGTCAGCACGGCGCCCGCCACGCAGCCGATCAGCGACTCCACCATCTCGCGCACCGCTTCCGGTAGCGGCTTCAAGAGGGCGATGTCCGAGACCGCGACGCGACCGCCGGGTTTGAGCACGCGGGCGATCTCGCGCCACACCTGGGGTTTGTCCGGCGACAAGTTGATTACGCAATTGGAAATCACGACATCGACACTGTTGTCCGCGACGGGCAAATGCTCGATCTCGCCCAACCGGAACTCGACGTTTTTCAGGCCGGTGCGCTCTTCGTAGGTCGCGGTATTCGCGCGGGCCTTGGACAGCATCTCCGCCGTCATGTCCACGCCGATTACCCGGCCTTCGGCACCGACCTTCTTCCCGGCGATGAACACATCGAATCCGCCGCCGCTGCCAAGGTCCAGCACTACTTCGCCCGGACGCAACGACGCCACGGCGGTCGGATTGCCGCAGGACAAACCCATGTTCGCCCCTTCGGGCAGAGTCGCGAGTTCCGCCTCGTCGTAGCCGAACTGCGCGGCCAACGCATCGCCGCTGCCGGTTCCGCAGCAGGATGCCACGGGTCCGCAGCAGGAACCTCCGCTTTCTGCAATCTTCCCATAGCCTTCACGCACGGTCGCCCGTACGCGTTCTTGATCGGTTGTCGTTGTGGTCGTCATAGTTCACAATCTCCCAGGTTTCCCGGCTTTGTCGCCGGCTCCTTTGTCCATTCCAGAATAGCCCCAGCCCTAATCACGCGCTGGGGTCGCAACAGGTTTTCATGTCCGCAAGTGCTTCCTCGATGGTGATGCCGGGGTACAGATCCTCGGGTCGCAAGCAAAGAAATGCGCACAAGCGGTCCGCGTCGGCTTCCGGCGTGGCCTCGCCCGCCGTCAACGCGAATGCCCAGTCCAAGGCCCGGTCCACGAACTCATCCTGGCCCCGCTTCGGCAAGCGGTAGTAGACCCAACGTCCGCGTTTGTCGGAATCCACAAGCCCGGCTTGCTTCAGGATGGACATGTGCTTGGACACCGTCGAAGGCGCCAGGGCAAGCATGGCCATAATCTGGCAGACGCAGAGTTCGCGGTTCTTCAGTGCGATCAGGGCGCGAACCCGGTTCTCGTCGGAGAGTGCGCGTGCCAGCTCGATGAATCGCCTCATGGTTTGCTCCTATATTTCGTCACATGACGAAATATAGCGCAACAATGTCCGATTGTCAAGGCCAAGGCTGGAGAGCATGAGAGATAAAAGAGGGTTAACTTATTGTAAAATATTGGATTACATTATTTCGTTTTCTGACGAAATAATGGTGCCGGGCTACACCGCGACTTGTCTGCGGAAGCTGTTACGACTGCTGCAGCCCCTATTGCCCGGCGAGTTTCGAGCGCCTCGTCAACAACTGCTCGAACTGCTGAATGCGAATGTCAAAGAAGCTCATCAGCTTCTCATGGAGTTCCTTGTTCGAAGCAGCAATTAGCGAGCGATGATTGGTCATACTGCTGTCGAGTAGCAATACGTCGTCGAGACTCTCCCCGTATGCGTCCGTAACATAGCATCCGGCCTCGATGGCGATCAGGTAAGAAGCTGCGATGTCGTAGGGCGCGATACCGAGGACGATGCCGCGGCCCGCGTTGATGAACTGATCCTCGACCGCATCCGGAATGTCGCGCAGAAAACGGTTGGCGAAATCCACACAGGCGTCGAGCTGGTTGGTCAACAAGCGGGTCAGGCTGTAGGAGGTGCTGTTGCAGGCGAAGAACCCGCCCTTCAGACTCGACAGGTCAATGAGCTTCGCCGCCGTCGGGAAGATCAGTTCCGCTGGACGTGCGGGCACCGTCATGGACCACGAAACCTGTTCGAGATTGGCGTTGCGGGACAGCTTGGCCTTCTTGATGGCGTCGCTCACGTAAATGCGCGCGCCTTTTCCCCGTTGCGCATAGAAGGTGCGCGGGCCGGTGATTTCCATCACGATCCCGTTGTCCACGTCCGACATGCGGGGACGTTCGATGACCCGCGTGCTCGCCACGGAAACCACGCAGGACTCGAATCCGCTTTTCGCCGCACGGGATCCGTCCACCGGATCGACGATAAGCAAGTGTTCGGGTTGTGCGCTTGTAAAGGTCGTGTAACCAGCGTCTTCCGAATAGAACGCCACCGGTTTCTTCGCGTCCCTCAGGAAATTCAACAGTGCCCGCTCGGCCACCTTGTCGAGCTGGAATGTGGCGTCGCCGCTGGTGGCGCTCCCGATGATCTCGCGCCCCTTCGCCGCGCGAACCAGCGGGGCAACGGCTTTGCGGATGGTCGTGGCGACTTCCAGCAGGAACTCACGTGTGAGGACGGGCTTACGGCTTGCAGACTTCCTGGCGGAGGTCCCGGCCGAGGGCTTCTGCGCCGGCTTGGCCGCTGGCTTTGAGGTAACCTTTGCGGCAGGTTTCCGCGCGGGTTTTACTGGAGCGGTCCGCGCTGCCGTTCGCGCGGGCGCCGATTTGGTTTTGGACTTTTTCGCGGGGGCCTTTCCAGTCGTGGGCTTCTTTTTCAACGTCTTTGCTGCCTTGGGTTTGGCCTTGGGTTTCGCCTTCGAAGTTGCCTTAGGCTTCGTCTTGGGCTTGCTTTTTGGTTTTGCCTTGGCCGCCTTCTTCGCGGGGGCTTTCTTGGCACTGACGGCTTTTTTGGCCGGCTTCTTCACCGCCTTTTTAGCGGCCGCCTTGGGCTTCGGTTTGGCCTTGGCCGCCTTCTTGGGCGTTTTCTTCGCTTTCTTTGCTGACGTTGCCATGGTTACCCGCGGTCTCCTGTAGGTTTCCTACTACCCCACGGTCACTTGAGGGGGGCAATGCAATCGGGGAAGCGCTCCCGCGTACCGCTTCGGGTGTGCGCGGTCTGACACATCATGATAAAAACGGTTCTCACCGTCCTTCATTTCGGCCGTTCCGGCGGATGCGGACTTGTCATAACAATCCGCCACGCAAACAGATGCAGCATACCGCGGGTAGCCATGACCCTTTCCCAGCGGAATCATCCTGGCTACCCGTGCCACGCGTTCACTCCGGCCCGCCTCACATAATTAACTGGCAATATACCAGCCTTCGCCCCACTTTAGCACTTTTCTTTGCAACTGTCCAGTACATTCTAGGTGCTCTGCGGAAAAACAATTGCGGCCTTACCCGCTTTCCAGTAAAGTCTGGTCGTGCGCAAGACGAGACATGCGCGACATTTCGAGGGGATTTGATGAACTGCCCGCCCGGCACGAACCACCACGATGCACGCACGACTCGACGCTGTGTCATGCTCTCCGTGGCGCTTTTCATGGCTGCCGTGTTGGCGTATCTTCCGGCGCTTAGAGCGGATTTCGTCACCTATGATGACGGGCTGTATGTGACGGAGAACGACCATGTCCAACTAGGGCTGTCTGCGGAGTCCGTTGCGTGGGCCTTCACGAACGGTGAGTCCGGTAGTTGGCAGCCCCTGACTTGGCTGTCCCATATGCTGGACTACGAGGTATTTGGGGATGCGGCGTGGGGGCACCATCTGACGAGCGTCATGCTTCATGGGGTCGCCTCGGTGCTGCTGTTCCTGGCGCTATTACGCATGTCGGGCGACGTAGGCCCAAGCCTTTTTGTCGCAACGGTATTCGCGTTGCATCCACTCCACGTCGAATCGGTTGCCTGGGTGTCGGAGCGCAAAGATGTCCTGAGCGCGCTCTTCGCGGTGCTCACGATTCTGGCGTACGCGCGCTACGCCGGAACGGGCTCGCGCGGGCAGTATGCCCTGAGTCTTGTGTGGCTGGCTCTCGGACTGATGGCTAAACCCATGCTGGTCACCATTCCTTGCGTGCTGCTGCTTCTGGATTATTGGCCCTTGAAGCGATGCACGGAGCCTGTTTTTCGTGCCGGCGCGCGCCTGATCCTCGAAAAACTGCCCCACTTTGGACTGGTCCTCGTCGTTGCGCTGGTAACGCTCTGGATGCAGCGGGAGGTCAGCGCGATGAGTTCGCTCGAAGCGCTTCCCCTCGACCTCCGGGTCAGGAACGCCATCTATTCGTATGTCGCCTACGCGGGCAAGACCTTCTGGCCGGTCCACCTGGCGGCCTACTACCCCCACCCCCGGGAGTCGTTGACCGGGCTCACCGTGGGTCTTGCGGGGACGCTGCTGCTCGCAGTCACGGCGGGCGTTCTCCTGCTGCGCAAACGCGCGGCCTATCTGCCCGTGGGCTGGTTCTGGTATCTCGGCATGCTGGTGCCGGTGATTGGCATCATTCAGGCTGGCACCCAGGGTATGGCGGACCGGTATATGTACCTTCCCATGGTCGGCCTCGCCATCATGGTTGCCTGGGGTGTCGCGGAATCGGCGTCGAAGGTCGCTGCACCCCCTTGGGCTCCACGTGTGGCGGGTGTTGCGGTAGCCGCCGCCCTGGCCTGTTGCACCTGGGTTCAGGCGGGATATTGGAAGGACTCCGAGACCCTCTTCCGGCGCGCCCTCGCCGTCACCGAGAACAACGAAGTGGCCGAGCGGGCCCTGGCCACCGTGTTGATCGATGGAGGACGCGACGCGGAGGCCCTGCCGCATTTGCTGCGCGCCATCGAACTCGACCCCGGCTTCGCGGAAAACCATTACCACCTTGGCATCATCCGTCAACGCGAAGGGGACCACGCCGCCGCCATCGCCGCGTTTCGCCGTGCCGTCGAACTCGACCCCGGCTATAGCAAGGCGTACAACAACCTCGGCGTCACCCTCATGAACCTCGGCCGCTACCCTGAAGCCGAACGGGCCATCGCGAAAGCCGTCGAAACCGATCCCGCCAACCGGGAAGCCGTAGAGAACTACGCAGGCATCCTCGTCGCCATCGGCAACTACGCCGAAGCCGAGACGCGTCTGCGCCCCCTCCTCGACGAGTCCCCTGACGACGCCGTCCTCCATACCAATCTCGCCGCCGCCCTCCTGGGTCAAGGCAAACTCGACGAAGCCCGCAAGCATTTTGTACGTGCCTTGGAAATCCAGCCGGACTACGAACCCGCGCGGCGGGGTTTGGAGGCGTTGGAAGGGCGGTAAGTGGTGCTCCGATCACAATTATTGGAGACTGGTGTCGGTAATGGCGCGCATCAAACGCGTTCATGCCGAATGCGTAGAAGAACACAGGTGAGCGCACCTGTGCCACACGCGTTGGGTTCTTGCGGGGGCGTCCCTTAATCCTCCAGATCGATGACCGAGAACACGTGCGCCCAGGAGAGCGGGTTTTCTAACCCGCTTCTTCGCCAACGATCGCGGTTCAGTGGAAGCGCGTTGTTACCGCACGGGGATCATGTCGGGCGGTACTGTCGTTGCGATGGCTTTCTGACCAATCGATCCATGACGTCGCGGGTTGGAAAACCCGCGCTCCGTGATGCCGCGACTTCCTTTACCCCGCCTGTTGCAACTCGAATGGCGCGAAGAGGCCGTAGCCTATGGTGCTGTACTCGGCACCGGGGGGTGGGCCGGGGATGGGGCCGTTGCGGAACATGCCGGGCGACGCGATGCCGAGGGGCGGAGCGCCGTGGTGCGGTCCGAGCGTGTTCTTGGGCGTGCCGATGACTTCGACTTCGACGATGTTTTCGCCGGGTCGAATCAGGCTGGACACGTCGCGGGTCGAGGGGCGGCGGTAGATGATCCCGGCGTCCTCGCCGTTCACGCGCACCTTGGCCACGCTGCCGAGCCACGCGGGGAGTTTCACCTGGTACGAACCCGACGTTGCGTCGACGGTGAAGGTTTGCGTGTATGCAACGCCCGCGCAATAGAGGGGGCAGCCTTGCCGGTCCCAGGGTCCCGCTTCCAGATCGCGCGGGCCGACAATATGGAAACCCGAATCGGTGGACAGCAGACTGAAGTCGCCGAGCAGGTAGGCCCGTTCCAGTTCGTGATACATGCTGAACGCGTCGGCGCGGACGGTGAGCGTGTTGTCGCCGGTGACGGCGCAGTCCGTGATGTCGACCACGCCGAAGGCGCGGTCCAGCCACCATTCGCCCGGCAACGGCGTCACGGATTTTTCGTTGCAGGTGATCGTATAGAGGTCCGTGCGTTCGACCACGGCGTAGAGCGGCGATGGCACATCGCCGTCGATGGTGAAGCGATAGGTCGCTTCGAATCCGCCACCTTCGGGGAAGGTCGTGGTGATCAACTCATCGTTGAACTGCACGGCATGGTCCCAGGGGTTCCGTTCGAGACCGTGCTTCTGAAACACGAACTCCGCCGCCGCGTAGTAATACTGGGCTTCGCGGGCTTCGTCGCCGACGCGCACATCGACGTAGTCGAGGGTCAATACATTCGGCGAAGTCCGATTCACGGCCATGGCGCCTGCCGCGGGAATGGCGGCCCACTGCGGCGCGTCCGCGGGTGCGGGCGTGGCAACGCCGGCATCCTTCGGCAAGTATAACAGCAAACTTCCGCAGGCCGGCAACTCGATCGAGGCGCGCACGCCGCCGCTCTCCAGCGCTTCGAAGGGATAGGCGATTCCCGTCTCGCCGGATTCCAGATCCCAGCGTTCGACGCCGTTCATGTTGGAACGCAACACGGCCGTCGCTTGCGCGGCATCGCTGGTGTTTACGATGAATACGAGATCGCCGTCGGCAAAGCTACGGCGCATGTGATAGACGATACCGCGTCCATCTCCCGTCAACGTGATGCTGAACGGCCCTTCGGACTGCTGCCGCGTTTGCAGCACGCTACCTTCCGTTTTCTTCCATCCCTCGTGCGTGGCCAGCGCGAGTACGCGGTCCGACGCGCGGCCGTCGACCATCGCGGGCGGCACGTCGCCGAAGTCCAGTACGGTGCCGCCGGCCTTGACGAATTCGTCTAGCAAGCGGACCGTCGCATCGTCGAGACTCTCCGTGCCGCGCGGCACGACGAAGATGGAGTAGTCGCGTTGGCCGACGACCAACTTTCCATTCTCCACCCGTCCCCATTGCGACATGATGTATTCGCACCCGATATCGAATTCGACGTTGTCTTTCGCCAACTGCGTCACGAATGACTGAAAGGCTTCGCCCAACTGTTCGTTGTGTTCACGTCCGGGGCCCTGATACATCCATGCCGTGGTTGTCGGTTCGAGGACGAGCACGTCGTTGATCTGCTGGCCGTGGGATACCGCGAGACCGAGCCGCGCGAAGTAGTCCGCCAACACGTGATACGAGCCCCACCACGGTGCGTGATAGGAAAAGGACTGCGGGTAATCGCCTTTCCGAGCGCCGCGCAAGGTCGAATGGGTGAGATGCTGATTGATGAAGGACACGCCCAGCGCGCTCATCCAGTCGCCGATGCGTTTCATGTCGTCGAAACGCAGATCCCAACCGCCGCCGCCATAGGCTTCGCAAAGCCGCCGCGACCGGCCAAGCTGGTTCGCCACGCTCGCGAGTTCCACCACCGCGCGCACGTTGCCGACCTGGGCGTGCACGCCTTCCGCGTACTGGTTGAAGAGGATGTCGATGCCCGGGGCCTGTTGCCACGCGGCCATGGTCATGTTGTCGGGCACGCGCGTGAGCCGCGGCCATTCGTGTTCCCAGTAGTGGCCGGTGAATTCGAGACCATTCTGCTCGCAATACGCGTAGTAGGGTTTCGCCCATCGTTCGACGAAAAGTTCGTTCAGCGTGCTGTAGTAATCGTGGCGCACCTTCTTCCAGTCGCCGAGGTCGCACTGGAGTGACGCGAGGTGTTCCATGAGGTCGTAGCCCCAGCGCTTCTGAAACACCTCCGGTAGGTCGGGCGTCCAGTGATAGTCGCCGCCGGGCACGAGATGGGGCTCGTCGGTGAACGCGCCGGGGACGCGCTTGCCGAATTCGTCGCCAAAGGCGTCCTTGTACGCATCCATCGTGACTTCCAGAAACTTCTCCGTCACGCCGGGACGCAGAAGATCGACGTAGGTCTTGCCGCCGAACCATGGCGAAGGCTGCGCCCACGCGCGCTTGGCCAGGATGTAGTTTCCCGCGGGCAAGGGGGAAGACGCGTCGGCCTTCGTGAAGTTGCCGTCCGCGACCGTATACACGGCGAGCACGTCTTCCGGCAGGGGTTGAGGTACCGCGGCGACTTCCTCAAAGACGAGTCCCTGTCCCTTCGATTCCGGCAGCAACTCCGGCACGAATCCACCGGCGAACCCGGAGGGGTAGGAGTTCTCGTCGTAGATCCAGATATTCATGCCGAGCTTCCCGGCCTCGTCGAGCGTGACGGCCCACATCTCAAACCAGCGGTCGGAGAGATACGGCGTCATGAGCCCTGGCCGCGGATGGACGAAGGCCTGCATGACATGTTGCGACGCGAGGTCTTGCAGGGTCTGCCGGATCTCGCTTTCCGTCATCCAGTCGTTCCACACCCACAAGGGCCCCGTGCTGTAGTCCGCCGGAGGCGCGGCGAATTGATCGCGCACGATAGCGATGTCTTCTGCAGCAGCCGATACCGCGCACCCGGCCATCAAAGCGACGGCTCCCAGAATCTGAACGCACTTCGAAGTAGCACCATGAACGATCATCCCGCGTACCCCCAAAAATCGAAACGCCCCGGCGGCACGCCTCCCCCGGCATGCCGCGTAGAAGTCCAGTATAGCGCATTGCGCCAGCGTCATTCCGATTTGGGCGTCATCGCCGCCGGGTTATTGATTGACAGCCCCATCGGCACCTGTTATCCTTGCTAGTCACGGATTAGGAGCGGGGCGCACCTGTGCCTGCCCGGCGAGGGAAGCATGTACGAAGCCTTTTACGGTCTGCGGGAAAAACCCTTCAATCTGACCCCGGACCCCAAATTCCTCTACCTCAGCGAGAAGCACAAGGAGGCCTTCGCCCACCTGCTTTTCGGCATCAAGAACCGGAGCGGGTTCGTGATGGTGACGGGGGAGATCGGTACCGGCAAGACGACCATTTGCCGGACGCTCCTGAACGAACTCGACGAGAACACGGAAGTCGCGTTCATCTTCAATCCTTACCTTTCGCCCGAGGAGCTCCTGCGTAAGATCAACGAGGACTTCGGGATAGACTCCAAAGCCGGGACCGTCCGGGAGCTGATCGACGAACTCAACGCGTATCTCCTGGACCGGAACGCCAAGGGCAAGAACTGCGTGCTGGTGATCGATGAGGCGCAGAACCTCACGCCCGGCGTTTTGGAACAGATCCGGCTCCTGTCGAATCTCGAGACCGAAACGACGAAGCTCCTCCAGATCGTGCTTATCGGCCAACCGGAGTTGATGCAACATTTGTCGTTGGACGAGTTACGCCAGCTCAACCAGCGGATCACGGCGCGGTACCACCTTCATCCTCTCGAACGGGACGAGACGCTGCAGTACATCGCCTACCGGCTTCGGGTCGCGGGCGGACGCCGCCGCATCAACTTTACGCCTGGCGCGGTGAAGGTGATTTACAAGCATTCCGGCGGCACGCCGCGCGTCATTAACGCCATTTGCGACCGCGCGCTTCTCATCGGTTACACGAAGGAGACGCGGGAAATCACGACCGCCATTGCCAAGCAGGCGTGGAAAGAAATCCGGGGCGAAAAGGTCAAGAAGAAGAAGGAACCCAAGGCCTCAGGGCTGCGGCGCTTGATCCCGGGTCCCACGATGCTCGCTGTCGTGGCGCTGATTCTGGTAGCGGGCAAGTATGGGTTGGATTACTGGAACGATTCGTCGAGTTCGGCGTTGCGCGCGTTGTTCGACGGCGTGAATCCTGTTACGGCTACGACGTCGACCGCGGAAGCGCGGGTACGCGACCTCGCCTTGACACCCGCCGTGGAGCGGCCGGTTCAGGTGGAGACGCCCGCCTCGGATGGTACCTTCGACCCCACGTTTGCGGGGCTTATCGATCGGTTGAATCCGGACGAGTGCCGGGAAGGCTCCGCCATCGCCATGCTTCGGGCATGGAACCACGGGCTGCTTACGGATCTGCCGGCCGACGATTCGGTGGAGAGCATTCAGACTTTTGCAGCGAACAGCCGGCTTCTGTGTGAAGCGATGGAGTTGACGCCGGATCAGATCGAGGCAATCAATCTGCCGGTGCTGGTTCGGTTGCACGGAAAGAATCAGTCCGTTTGGTCCGCCGTGACCGGTGTGGAGTTTGACGAGCTGCGGCTCACGACGAGCAAGTCCGACACGACGTTGATTCCCAAGAATGTGCTTGCGGAATGTTACCAGGGCGAGGCGCTTCTTTTCTGGAAAGATCCCAATCCCGAAGCGCCCATCCTACGGCCGGAGATGACCGGCGAGGAAGTCCGCATCCTGCAATCGCAGTTGCGCGCGCTCGGACGCTACAAGGAGAAACCGAACGGCGTGTACGACAGCGCCACGCGGTCGGCGGTGTCCGCGGTTCAGAAGGACACCGGGCTCGAGGTCGATGGCATTCTCGGCAGCCGCACCCGCATGGTGCTTTACAGTTGGCTGCCCGGGTTTTCCACACCTGCGTTGCGCCCCTTGCCGCCACTGAATCTTCGCGCGGATTGGGAGGAGAAGCCCGAGCCGAAACCTGAATCCAAACCGGAACCGAAGCCGGATCCGCCCACCAATGTGGCCAAGAAGGTGGATTCGCCGAAACCCGAAGCGCCAGTGGAGCCGAAGCCGGAAGAGAAATCAGAGGAAGCCCCAGCGCCGGAAGCGCCTCCCGCGGAACCGAAAGCGGAAGAGGCTCCCGACGAGCCGACCGCCGTAGCCGAAGCTCCGAATACAGTTGTTCCCGAGTCGGAAGCTCCTGCGGAACCGGGTACTGAAGCCTTGCCGCCGCCTCCTCCGCTGCCGGAAGGACCTGTCGATCCCTTTGCGAGCGCGAGTGGCACGAGTCCTGTGTTGGCGGAAGAGTTGGACGCGCCGGGTACGGCCTCGCCGCCGGAGGATTCCCCGGCGGAAGAATCGGATGCGGAGGAAGAACCTGCGGAACCCGCCGCTCCTGAGAGCGATTCCGTTGCAGAAGGAAGTACCGAGGAGGCTCCGGCCGCGCCGCCCAGCAGCAGTGCGCCCCCTGCGCTGAGTGGCATGCCTCTGGTTCCCAGCGCGGCGAGCGGAAGCGGGGGGAATCAGGCCCCATGAGTTCGATCCTCGACGCGCTCAAGAAACTCGAAAGCGAAAAGTCCGAGAATAAGGACGCGGCCGAGCGCGCACAGATCGAGGCGGTCGCGGCTGAGCGCGACCTGACCCGTCGTCGCCGGAGCCGGGAAGACGACGAAGTTATCCGCATCAATTCGACGCTCCTCGTTCTCGTGGGACTAGGACTTGCCACCGTGCTGGTGACGGTGTCGGTAGTGGCGGCGCTAGCCGTGATGCGGGCGATGGGCAGTACTCCGGTGGCGGCAACGACCGCTCCTGCACCCACAACGGCGTCCGGACTGCAGGTTGCGGAAGCCGCACCGATTGCCAGTCCTCCTGTAGCGACCGCCCCCTTCCAGCCCATGCCCGTGGAAGCCGTGCCGACCATGATGCCGGCGCCTGTGCCGTTACAGCCCGTTACGGCGGACCCGATTCTTACCGAACCTGCGATGGCCGCGGATCCTGTAGACGAAGTAGTCGCAGTGGGTCCCATGGAAGTGGCCGGGCCCGAGGAACCCATTGTCTGGGTCGAGCCCGATCCGGCCCCGCAAGCGTTTCCCGTCATGGAGGAAGTGGTGCCGGAGCCTGTCGCGCCTTCGGAACCCGCGCCATCGGTTGCCGAGCCTCCGGCCGCATATACGCCGCAGCCTCCCGTGGCAACCATGCCACCGCCGGACTATTCCGATGCGCCCATCGGCGACATCGACCTCGACACACTGCCGGTGCTCTCGGAGTCCGAACGGGTTCGACTGGGTTTGCCGCGCATGAAGATTAATATCGTAGGGCTACCCACGAAACGCCAGCCGCGCCCGTCCGCCTTGATCAACTTTGAGAAGGTGTATCTGGGCGAGTACATCAAGAACTCCAATGCCCGGCTGATCGCCGTGGAACTTCACGGCGTCGGTATCGAAGTGGCGGGACACCGCTACTTCATGGAGAAGTAACCGGCCCCTTCCGGAGTCACACACCGTATGCGAGCTATCCTCACCTTCCTGCTGATCGGGGCCTCCGTCGCGGTTGCCCAAGACACGGCGCAATTCGAGTCCTTGGGTGTTCCAGTCACGAAGGCTGGTCTCATGGGCGTACTCGTCGGACCGGGTCCGGCAGAGGACTCCGAGCGCATCTACTTCAACTTTCGCCAGGACGGCGGCAAGCTGTTTCTCGTTGCAGTTGATCCGGATACGGGCGAATCCCAGCAGTTCCAGTCGCCGGTGGGCACGGGGGCCTGGGGTTTTATTGTGGGGCCGGACAATAAGATCTATCTCGGCACCCACGAAGGACCCGACCCCGGCGACAGTGGACAGATCCTTGTGTTCGATCCCAGACAACCGGAGAAGGAAATCCAGGTTGTCGGGCGCCCGTCGGAGACGGAGACCTATCTCTGGATGTTTGCCAACGGCGAAGATGGACTCATCTACGGCTGCACCTATCCCACCGCGAAGCTGATTTCGTTCGATCCCGCGACCGGCGAGATGCAAGACTTTGGCATCATGGACGATTCGCAGATGTACTCGCGGAGCATCTGTTCAGGACCCGGTGGAACAATCCTGATCGGTGTCGGCTATGGACGCGCGAATGCGGTTTTGTACGATCCCGCGACCGGCGAACACCAGGCCATACTCCCCGACGAATACCGCAGCGACCCCGCGCAGACGGTTGCGTCCGTGTGGCAAGGGGTCGATGGGAACGCCTACATTTCCGCGACGCGCATGGAGGTGTTGAACGGCGACCCCGAGAACGGCGAGATCAAACGCCCCGTATCCGTGACGCTGCGTGTGAACGACGACCGCTCGGTCGAGGAAGTGACCACTCCACCGGCTGCAGTCGATCATCTCACCTTGCGCGATGGGAGGCGGGTGAATAACCCGACCATCGACGGCACCTTTGATTTGGTCCACCCCGATGGGACCGTTGAGGCGCGCACCTTCGAGTATGCCGGCGCGGGGTCAGGGATTTTCATGGTCGCCAATGGTCCCCTGGGCCGCATCTACGGCGGCACGGCCATGCCCAACGAGTTGTTCTGGTACGACCCGGCGACAGGCGCGCTGGAGAACCCCGGCAATCCGACGGAAACGAGCGGCGAGATCTATTCCATGCTCGATCATCACGGCACGCTGTACGTATGCGCGTATCCCGGCGCGTTCCTGTCGAAATGGGACCCGGCCCAACCGTGGAATTACGGGCGCGAAGCGACGAGCAATCCGCGCGGACTCGGCCCGCTGGGCCCGGGCCACCTGCGGCCTCGCGCAATGATCCACGGCCCAGATGAAAGCCTCTATATCGGCAGCTATCCCGAGTACGGGAAGCATGGCGGCTCGCTCGGCGTTTGGGACCCGGCGCAGGATCGGCTCATCGAGAACTACCACAACCTGATCCGAAACCAGTCCATTGTGAGTCTCGCTTACGATCCCGAGACGCAACTGGTATTCGGCGGGTCCAGCGTACAGGGCGGCGGCGGCACGGAACCCGTCGAAACGGAGGCGAAGTTCTTTGCCTTCGACACGAAGATGAAACGCCTGGCCGTTGAAGAGGCGCCTTATCCTGGTTCGCCCGCAATCCGAACACTGCTGCGCATCGATCGACGCATCATCGGAGTGTCCAATGGCGACGATTTGTTGGTGTACGACATCGACCGCCGCGCTTTCGTGCATCGGTCCAAACTCGGCGTGGGGTCCGTATTGGACTGCAGCCTGGCCCAGGGAAGCGACGGGCAGCTTTACGGCCTGTCGTCGAACCAGGTGTTTCGTATCGACCCGGCGACGTATGAAGTCACCGCGCTCGCCGAGTACCCGGACGGCATCCACTGCGGGTTTGCCATGGACGAGCGCGGGATCTACTTCGGCCACCGCGCCGAACTCCTCCGCTACAACTGGCAGGAAAATCAACCACCCCGTTGAAAAGTTTAGCTTACCGATCTCCGTATTTTGTGCAGTTTGGCAGTAAAGAACATCCCCCTTATCCCCCTTCAAAGGGGGAATTGCGCTCTTCATCGTCGGCTGGACGATTACGATTGCTAATGCTTGGTTGCGGTTGTTGGTGAAGGGTGCGCAACGCAGCGCGTTGCGCGAAACTCCCCCTTCGAAGGGGGATTAAGGGGGATGTTCTTTCGGTTTCGCCCCAGAAGCGACTCGCGCGTGGAGAATACCTACTCTTGCTTTGCGGCCCAGGTGGCGGCTTGGGCGACAAGGCGCTTGTAGTTGGGATTGGTGAAGGCCTCCGGGCCGTGGCCGAGTTGGATGAAGCACACGTTGGCGTTGCCGTAGCGGCGAACCCAAGCAAGGCTCGGAGCGCTGGACGATTCACTGGTGGTCAACAGGACCCGGTTATCGTCAAAGATGTCGTAGTTGTTGTAGGTTTCGTCGTGAATGACGAAGTCCTCCAAGCCGCGCGTGACGGGATGATTGGGGTCGGCGACGGTCACCGTGAAATCCACGTCGTGAAGGTAAACCGACTTCGTGTGGTCCGCTGTGTCTTCGAGGTAATACTCTGCGCCGATGATGTCAGCGTACTCCGGCCATTGGTTGAAGGCCGCCACGGCGTGATGCAGCACGACGAGGCCCACGCCTTGATCGAGCAGCTTGAGCAGGTTCGCCTGGCGCGCGTCCGTAATCTTCTGGCTCATGTTGTAGAGCACGACGACGTTATAGGGGAAGTTCTCGACATTGTCGAAGATCTCGCTGTCGTCCTTCTGTTCCAGGATTTCGTAGGTAGCGCCCTCGTGCGCGTCGAAGATTTGCGGGAACACCGTTTCATCAAAACTGTGCCCGCCGACCACGACTGCTCCGTTCACCGTCGGCGTGGGCAGGTCGTCGGGAACCGGAACGGTCACGGTGCCAGTAGCGGCCCATTCCGTGCCGCGCAGCATGAGCGTTCGGAATCCCGCGCCGCTCATGGCCTCCACGTTGTGACCGAGAATGTTGTAGAAACAGCGGCCCTCACCAAACTGCGTCGTCACCGCGACAGGCTCGAACTGGCCCGTGCCCTTCTGGTCTTCGACGGAATAGGCCGAGGCGACCACGTGCATCGATGGATGCGGCGTCAGCCTGTGATACAGCTCGTCCGGGCCGGTGATGAACTGCGGCAGACCCTGGGCAATGGGGTGTTCCGGATCGTCGATGTACACCGGAAACGAGTGAACCCGGCCGTGGCCCGATTCATCGCCCCAGGTGCATCCGGCCATCTGCTGGAACTCCGGCCAGTCTGAGAAACAGGCGGTCGCGGCGTGCAACAAGACAAACCCTTTTCCGCCGCGCACGAAGTCGAGGATGGGTTCCTCCGCCGCGTCCCACTGCCGTCCCGTCATGTCGGGGTACGCGCTCCAATTGTCCACCAACACGTCGTAGGACGCCAGAGTCTCCGCGGTCAGCGACGCCGGATCGTCGGTCACGTCGGCTGAGAACCGCCCGCTGGCCTCGTACATCGCTTTCAGGAACGGCGTGGTCGTTTGCCAGTCATGGTTGTTGCGCCCGGACAGGATCAGCACGCGCAGGGTTTGCGCGTCAGCCTGAGCGGCGGCACCCAAACTTACCAAAAGAGATGTGAGCAGCATCGTTCTCATGATTCCCCCATTTCAATTCGTTATCGCTGCGCCGTGCGGAGCACGAAAATTTGGCGCGCTCCTTCCGTGGTCGAATAGCGCGTATTCGGATTCATCAAAGCACGGAGCAAGTACAAAAGCAACCGGCGTCAGCGCGACCCGCTAAACCGAGTTCGTACACAAACCGTCCAAACCGCACCCGTGATAGCGAAGCTGATACGGTCGCGACTGTTATACGTTCATTCCTGCGCGGCGGACACCCAGATGGAGAAGCCGTCCAATTCATCTTGGCGCGTGTAGGCCCCCGGCTCAATCCCAACGAAGCCGAGTTGGCGTTCCGGGTTCTGCCCGTCGCCCAAAAAAAGCCAGCGGACGGCCCCATTCTGCATCATGGCTTCGGCTTCACGGTAATCGACCACACCCCGGGCGTGCATGATGGCGGACAAAGGATATTGCGGAATGACGGCGCGTCCGGGAAAGTGGTTCGCAAGCGTGGGGTCGATCGTGAAGAAACTGACATCCGGACGCGAGGTCAGATCTTTTTTCAGGCGGACAACGACGCGTTCGTAGTTCGAGAAATGGGTCCAATCCCGTTTCTCATATTGATTTCGGAACGAATACAGGAAACACCCGAAAAACAGAACTGCGAAGACGGCGATGGCCCATCGGATGGGCCGTTCGTATTCGACGCGTTCTCGGACGATCGGTCCCAGCCAAAAGGCAATGGCAAAAATGAGCACGCTGATGTAATCGTTGTAGTAGTGGCTGGCGGCTCCGAGTTTGAGTGACGACAAACTTGCCAGCGTGAATGTGACCGCAAGGGCGACCGCAATGAACCGCCGGTACGGATCGCTCTTGGCAGGCCACCACAAGCAGGTCAGGTACGCCCCCACGGCTGTCAGCGCAGCCATGTTCAGGTCGAGAAACACAGGGAGATAAGCCTTCTCAAGCGCGCCGCGTATCCGAATCCCATTATTGAGGCCGCCTACGACGTGATCCAAGAAGTGCTCGCCTACCAACAAGGGACTGAACCAGACGGTGAGCGCCAAGGGAATGACGGCAGCTGCGATCACGACGACTGAGCACCGCCATTCCCGTTGCAGGAGAAAATACGTGAGCAACACTACGCAGATTTGCGCGCCGTTCTGTTTGGCCATGAAGGCCACGTAACCGAGAAAAGAGGCGAAAGCAATGAACAGATAGATCCGAACCCCGACGTGACGTCGACGAAGGGCATAAAACGCGATGCCAATCGCCAGAGTGAAACAGAGAGACGCTAATCCATCGCCACGGGCCATGAACTCCCATGGTGCATGCATGGTCCAGATCGCCGCCGCAGCCACAAACGCCGAGACACCGCGTACCTGAAACGCATAGCGCAAGATCAAGAAGAGAATCACGAGATGAATCGTCGAGATGCTTACCGACAGGAGACGGGCTGAACTCGTGATGGCCTTTGCCTGGCCCGGTTCGATTCCCGCGAACCATGATCCGCCCGCGAGGAGGTAGTGGTAAAGGGGCGTGTATTGCACCAGGTCAAAAGGCGGTTGTTCAGGGTCCGTGTAGAGGGGCAGACCCAGTAGAATCTTCATGACGCCCGATATCACCAGCGGCTCTTCGCCCCGAATCTCCGTGATGCCGCTACCTACGATGCCTGCCGCGAACCACAAGAGGTATCCAATCGCGACGGCTGCTGCAAGCGTCGCCAATATGGATGCGACCTTGTCCAACACGCGGACGAATACGGTCGCTTGACGCGCGTCGCTATCTCGCTCGGCTTTGTCTGTCACAGTTTTGGTCTGAATACCTGGTTGATTGCGTCTTCCCGGCGCCACAGTGTGGCATCCGGTGGTCTTGCGGTCAATTCCGCTGCGGTTCCTCCGATCTGTACTTCGCACTCCTTGTCTTCCTAGAATACGCCTCGCGAGAGTCGGCAAGAGCTTTTCAGGAGATCATAGTGGCGACAGGGGAAGCAGAAGGAACTTCGGGTGATGCGTTCGGGCTGGTGGTGTTGACGCCGGTGTATCAGGACTGGGAAGCCTGCGGGATTTTGTTGCAGAAGTTGGACGAGGTCCTGGCGGAGCATGAACTTCGCGCGCGGGTGTTGATTGTCGATGATGGGTCTACTGTGGATGCGCCGGAGACCTTCGCCCGCGAAACGTACCGGCAGTATGACGCCGTCGATATCGTCCATCTCCGCACCAACCTTGGGCATCAGCGCGCGATCGGCGTGGGGCTCACGTACGCGTACGAAGAGGTCCCGCTGGACGCGGTCGCCATCATGGACTCGGACGGCGAGGATCGGCCGGAGGACGTGCCGCGGCTCGTGGCGCGATTTCGTGAGCTGAATAGACGGCAGGTGGTATTCGCCGACCGGACGCGGCGGTCCGAGAGTATCGTCTTCAAGATCTTTTATCTGCTGTACAAGATCATCGTGTGGACGCTGACCAGCACGCGGGTGCGGGTGGGCAATTTCAGCGTCTTGTCCGCAGAGCACCTGTCGCGACTCGTAGCGGTTTCCGATCTCTGGAACCATTACGCAGCCGCCGTGTTCAACGCGAACATCCCGCACACGTCCGTACCCACCAGCCGGGGCGTGCGGTATGCGGGCCGTTCCGCCATGAATTTCGTCGCCCTGGTCACCCATGGGCTCAGTTCCATCGCGGTCTTCAGCGGCGTGGTCGGCGTGCGCCTTTTGCTTGCTTGCGCCGCGCTGCTCGCGCTGTTCTTCGCGGGGATCGTCGTGGTCTTGGCGCTGCAAGCCAGCGCCTTGGTGGTCGTGCCCCAATGGGCCATGGTGGGCGTCGGGATTCTTGGCGTTCTGTTGGCGCAACTTCTGTTGCTCTCCTTTGGGGCCATCGTCTTTATCCTGCATGGCCGTGACCGCATGAGCTTCCTGCCGATTCGCGACTACCACTACTTCGTGGCGCGCGTGACGCGGCGTTATCCCCACGATGAGTGAGTTTCATTATCCCGGCGGCGAACTCGACGACTTCGCGCGGGCGCGGAATTGGAAGGCGTATTGGATGGCGCAGGTCCGGCCTTTCCTCGGCACCCGTGTGCTGGAAGTGGGCGCGGGCATCGGAGCCAACACGGTTCTTCTGTGCAATGCCAACGTTGAAAGCTGGGTGTGCCTGGAGCCCGATGCGAAGTTGGCGGCGCGGCTCCGTGAGCGCATTGCCGCCTCGGCCTTCGCATCGCGCGTGACGGTTCGCGAATCGACGATTCAAGGCATCGACGCGTCGCAGTGGTTTGATACGGTCATCTACGTCGATGTGCTGGAGCATATTGAAGACGATGCATCCGAATTGCGTGACGCCGCATCGCTTCTCACGGCCGGCGGACGGGTCATCGTGCTGTCCCCGGCGCATCAATGGTTGTACAGCCCTTTTGACGCGGCGATTGGCCACTACCGCCGGTACAGTGCCGGTATGCTAAGGGCCTTCAGTATTGCCGGGATGCGCTTGTTGCGGTTGCGATATCTCGATGCGGCCGGCCTCACGGCGGCGCTGGCGAACCGGTGTCTTTTGCGGCAATCCTTGCCCACCAATCGCCAAGTGACGTTTTGGGATCGAGTGCTGGTTCCGTGTTCGCGGGTCTTGGATGCGTTGTTTGCGTATCGGGTTGGGAAGTCGATCCTGGCGGTATGGGAGAAGATGTGAAGCGGGATTTCCGGAGAGACGATACCTCATTGTCACTCACCCACGGATTCAAGACCTAAGACCCCCTCCCCGGCCCTCCCCGTGGACGGGGAGGGAGTTAAGACTTCCGTGTTCGGGGTGGCTCGGGTTTCTCCATGCTTGTCTCCGGGACAGGGACACGACGAAGTTCTTTTCAAAGTGAGCCGTGGCTCTGGCGGATTCCGCGCACTCGGGGTATACTTGCCTAGGAGAGGGGTCGCATGCGCGCCCGTGATACGCGGGCTGAAGGGGGACTTCCGATGGTCTATTACGTCGCGCGGAACGGCGTTCAACAGGGCCCGTACTCGCAGCAGCAGGTGGAAGAGTTTGCTCGGTCCGGCATGATTCGGGCAGCAGACCTTGCGTGGCGCACGGGCGAAGCCGCGTGGCAGCCCCTGGGTGAACTTTTGCCGGGACTGAATCCGCCGCCCCTTCCCGCGGTCGACTTGCGCAACGTGTATACAGCCCCTCCGCGGCCTCGTGTGACAACGGGTCCGGAAGGTATCGGCGGCTGGCTCTTGTTTTACTGCATCACGCTCACGATGATCGGGCCGCTGTTCACGGTTGCGAATATCTTGTCGACCTGGACCCAGATCAGCCCGCTATTCGCCGAGTATCCGCGCCTGGCCAACGTTATGCTTTTTGAAAACGTCGGCATGGCCGTGATCATTGCCTATGGCTTCGTCGTGGGATGCATCGTTTGGAGCGGAAACCCGCAGGGCAAACGCCGCGTGAAGGAGTACCTCATCATCCGGTTGGCGGGCTTCGTCCTCATCGAAGCGGTCGCCATCCTGATGCTCATCGGCCTGCCCGTGGAGATGGTTGCTGGCGGGATCGGCGGGGTGATTGGCGCGACCATCCGCGAAGGCATCTACTTCACCATCTGGTGGCTGTACTTCTTGAAATCGGTTCGCGTGCGGAACACCTACGGGGAGTAGATCTCGCTCTCGTTCCATCGCCGGGTGCGTCTGTTCATGGCGTGTTGTGCCTTCAACTCAGAGGCCAACTCTAGGTGCGCGGCGCACTAGAACTTCCTGGACGGGACTCGTTCCCGTCCTACTTTGGGCACATTTCCTGGAATCGACATTCGGCGGTTGCGCGTTATAAGATGAACTGGAAGGAGGGCGCGCATGAGCCAAGTCCCGTTAGAAGTTCTGGGTGTGAGCATGGATAGCCATCATCAGCCGGTGGTGATCCTGCGTCACGACGACCGGGTGCTGCCCATCGTGGTGGGGCTGCCGGAGGCGGAGGCTATCCATGCGGCGTTGATACACCGCGACTTAGGGCGCCCCATGACCCACGACCTCATCTGCAACCTGCTCACTGGGTTGCGCGGCGAACTCAAGTCGGTGACGATCTATAAGCTCGAAAACGAGACCTTCTACGCCCACCTGAATATCGAACAACGCGGTGCAACCGGACAGACCGACCAGATTCTCCGCGTGGATTCGCGTCCCAGCGACGGCATTGCCATCGCCTGCCGCACGGAATCGCCCATCTTCGCGACTCAGACCGTGATGGATTTGGCCTCCCAAGACATGTCGATCCTTGGTACCGGCGAGGAACCCGACGAGGAATCGGAAGACACCGATTTCGATACGTAGCGTCCTGCGGGACGCGCAGCGATTCGCATTACCCTGTCTCGCCTAAGGGCGGGACGTTTTGTTGTGTATCGGTTGGAAACGGAGAAGCATAGATGCCAGGAGAAGTACGGATCGGGTTTGTCGGTTGCGGCGCTCACGCTGCGATGAACCTCTATCCCGCGTTGCAGTTTGCCCCGATTGAACTCGTCGCCGTATGCGATCTCGACGCGGAACGACGGGAACGGTTGCGCCGCCGGTTCGGCGCGGAAGCCGCCTTTGACACGGTCGATGCCCTGCTCGAGGGCCCGGAGTTGGACGCGATCATCGTGTGCGGCCCGCCGGAGTTGCACCAGGAAGCGGCGGTAAAGGCGCTCGACCGCGGATTGCACGTGCTGGTCGAAAAACCCCCGGCGCCGGACCTCGCCGGCGCACTGGCGATCCAGGAGGCCGCGCGGCGCAACGGCCGCCACTGCATGGTGGGGTTCATGAAACGCTTTGCTTCGCGCTACCAGCAGGCCCACGAGATCTCCCGGTCGCGCGTGTTTGGACGGCTGACGCATCTCACGGTGAAGTACGCGCACTGGAACGTGCCCGATCTCTCCTGGATGCTCAAGTACATGTCGGTTCATGCGTTCGACCTGATTCGTTTCTTCGCGGGCGACCTCGCGCGCATCACCGTCGAGCACCTGGAGATCGGCGGCCAGCATTCCTATGCCTGCACCGCCGTTGCGAAAAGCGGCGCACTGGTGTCGCTGAACACGAGCAGCCAGGAACCGCGCGTGAAGGAGAGCGTGGAACTCGTCGGCGAAGGCGAACTCGTGCTCGTGCGCAACGTCATCGAACTGGAATACCACCGGCGCGTCAGTCCCACGCGGCTTTTTCATTCCGACCTGCACGACGTGCAACTGCTCCGGCCCGACTTCGCCATCCCGAACCCGGACCAGAACACGCTCTACCTCCAGGGCTACGCCGGCGAACTCATCGAATTCGCCAACGCCTGCCTCGAAAACCGCGCCCCCTCCGTCACCATCGACGACGGCGTGGCCGCCATGCGCCTGGTCAACCTCTTCGCAAGCGGCAAGACGGGGACCTTTGAACTGGAGGAATAGAGGCTGAGGGCGATATGCATCGCCGGTTGATTCCATGAGATGACGACAACCCAGTCAGAGCCGATTGTAATGGCCGACTCATACACCAACCGACTGCGTCACATTAGGAACCGCTGAATCTTGTTCCCTAGCTTCTGTGGATTCTTTGTCTCGCACTCCCAGACCACGAGGACCTTCCAGCCCAAGGCTTTCAGTTTTGTGATACTGGCAGAATCACGCTCGACGTTCCGCCGGAGTTTGGGTAGCCAATACTCGCGATTGGACTGCGGAAGGCGAGCATCGTTGCATTTGGCACTGGGATGTTGGTGCCAAAAGCATCCATGCACAAAGATGATTTTGCGTCTTCCTGGGAAGACGAGATCCGGCTTCCCTGGCAATTCGCGTCTATGAAGCCGGAAGCGAAAGCCTAGTTTGTGCACAAGGCTTCTCACGATTCGTTCGGGCTTCATGCCGGTACTGCGAATTGCGCGCATGTTTTCGCTTCGGCGCGCGCGCGAGATCTTATCCATCTTAGATCACGAGGTCGAGTGGCAGATCCGCGATGTCTCTCAGCCTCTTACCGTTTACCATTGTAGCGAGAAGTTCGGCGGAATCCTCGTAGTGGCTCTCCTCCACTGCTTCCTGCAGTTCCTTGAGTGCGAAGTGATACACGCAATCGATATCCCCGGTCCCCATTGCGATCGAGGCTATCCTGTTAGGGGTTGGTTCGCCCGTTACGACCACCACGTGGGGCAATCTTCCCTTGCGGTTCCTCATGAGGTTTAGTGCCTCTGAACGCGCGTTCTGGGCACGATCGCTGCGTATGGTCCACTTGCAGGAAATTGAAGCGTGAAGAATTGCCCTCGGATTGTTTACCTTCCGAAGGCTTGTGAGACGGGCAACATTCAAACCGACGAGTTCTTGCTGGCCGTTTATTCGCTCGTCATCCTCTGGCTCCCGCACGATGACCACATCGGGCTTGATCAAGTAGTCGATACCAAGCGCGACCGCGAGATCAGCGTTTGCCTTCAATGCCGCATCAAGTGCCGCGAGGTGGTCGTATTGGTCGAAATCCGCAATTGACCGCCGGCCGACGCCGGTTCCTCTCGAGACCTCCCAAGAGCCAGGGCGAAGGTGATTCAATGCGGGGAATACAGTTGCAATGAACTCTGCACAAACCTGTTCAAACTTCGCACCGGCCATCTGGCCTGCGATACGGTTACCTTTCGAGGACTTTCCCAGTCGTGAGAGAATTCCTAAGGACAGATCTACACTAAGCTTCGAGTGTCTATCCGCATTTGACGGGACTCCGTTACGATCGGTCCTCAGCACATTCTTAAGTAATGCTTTGTGGAATGCTACGCGCGCTTCGGATAGAAATCCTTCATCCGTCATCCGATCAGCCTCAAATTTGTATGGCTTTGGAGCGCTGCCTTCATCTGGGTTGCTACCGCTCTCGCGACCGGTGGTGGAAAAGCGTTTCCAACCTGCCTATACGAGCTAGTCTTGCGCCCGGCGATCTGCCAGTCGTCAGGAAAGCCTTGAATTCTTGCTACCATCCTGACGGTCAAACGGGGATTCCCGCAAAAACTCTCTTCCGGTGGCTCATCGGCAATCCCGCGGCCATCTACCCCCAAAGATTCCCACGCTTTCCTCGCTCTCGTTGGACCAAGGTCAGGACCTCCGTGTTTAAGTGAGCCTCCGACAATCGTTGGCGCGATCTCATTTGCGCGCCTCCGCCACTCTTCAACACCCTTCCAGCCCCGCTGCGCCATAAGATCTGCCAAGGTATCACCTACAGTCGGAGGCGGTGCCATTGTTGGCATGGGCCAGCGAAAGAGGTCTTGGTATTCCTTCATGAGAGCGACGAACACGACACGTGGCCGGAGCTGTGGGACGCCAAAGTCAGAGGCATTCATCAGATGCCAGTCCGTAGCATACCCAAGTTTCTTTAGCTCGCCTGCGATATATCGGCGATAGTCTTCGAAGATGGCTCCAAGAATGCCGCGCACATTCTCGATCATCACGGCCTTCGGACGAATCTCGTCCACAAGCCGAATCGCTGTGGGGAAGAGATTACGCTCATCTTCCTCTCCAAGTTGCTTGCCAGCAATTGAGAACGGTGGACATGGGAGCCCCCCCGCTAAGAGATCGACGCCACGGTATGGACGACCGTCAAAAGTCCGGATGTCGGCTTGCGATACTTCCCAATACGGCCGATTCAATCGAAGTGTATCGCACGCGGTACCATCTATCTCCACAAGCCGGACATGATCGAAACCAGCCTGCTCAAGACCCAATGCCTGACCGCCGGCACCTGCACATATCTCCAAGGAGGTTAAACCCATTAATCTGCAATTTCCTTAGAATCGGCCGTTCTTCACTATTAAGGACAGGCCGTAGTGTACGATATCGATACCGGTTGCTCAAATTGAAGCGAGAAAGGCATATCATGGACATATGAATTGGTTTCTTCAGAGATGGTGATTCTCATTGCGAATGTCTACACTATGCACCGCAACAGCAACAGCCCGTGTCAAGAACTTTCTGTAAATAGCCTTTGGTGTATCGAAGCCGTTGTTGC